>NZ_MULI01000021.1 GCF_002939385.1 Streptomyces sp. MH60
CCCGGTCGCTCGCGGTGGCCGTGCCCGGCGGCGTCCGTGCCGCGGCCGGCGGTGCGGTGGCGCGGTCGGCGTCGGCGGCACGGCAGGAGGCCGCGCTGATGCGGGCCTGGGGTGTCGGTTCCAGCGAGCTGGAGCGGATGTCCTTCGACGAGCGGGCCCGGCTGGCCGAGCGGCTGCGCACCGGCCGGCTCGCCGAGTGGGCCGAACTGATCGGCCGTTTCAGGCGGATGGCCGACGGGGAACGGGCTCGCAAGGTGGAGAACGCCACCGGTGAGCTGATCGGGGTCACGCTCGGCGACGACCTCTCCCGGGTCGTCCCGTCCGAACTGGCGCATCTCGGACTGCCCGGACTGCGCGCGGTGTTCGCCGCGCGCTACGCCGCCGGGGAGCTGATGCTCTACGACGGTCAGGGCGAGCAGGCCACCGGCCGGGGTGCCGTCATCGCGTGCGTGGACACCTCGCACTCCATGTACGAGGCGGGGCCCGGCGGCATCACCCGGGAGGCGTGGGCGAAGGCGTGCGCTCTGGCGCTGCTGGACCAGGCCCGCCACGCGGGGCGTGACTTCGTCGGCATCGTGTTCTCCGCCGCCGACCGGCTCCGCGTCTTCCGCTTCCCGGCCGGCCGGCCCGCGGACCTCGCCCGCACCCTCGACTTCGCGGAGACCTTCCTCGGCGGCGGCACCAGCTACCAGCGGCCCTTGTCGGCGGCGGGCGAACTGCTCGAGGAGGAGTTCAACGACGCCGCCCGCACCCGGGGCGACATCGTCATGCTCACCGACGACGACTGCGGCGTCACCGAGGCGTGGATGCGGGGCTGGAACGCGGCCAAGCGCCGGCTGGGCTTCCGGGTCTTCGGCGTGGGCATCGGTGCCCCGCGCGTCGCGGCGGCCGGCTCGGTCCTCGCGGCGCTGTGCGACAACCTCCGTTCCGTCGAGGACTTCACCGACGTCCACGCCGCCGCGGACCTGTTCCGCGTGATCTGACCCGGCCGCCCCACGCCGCACGCCGGGCGGTCACGGCTTGCGGGCGACCGCCCCGTACATCGCGATGTCCTCGTCCCGGATGCCCTGTTCCCCGGTGCCGTCCGGGCGCCACTTGTGGACCTGGACGATGCCCGGCCCGGTCAGCTCCAGCCCCTCGAAGAACTCGTGGGCCTCGTCGAGGGTCCGCAGCCGCATCGGCATGTCGCGGGCCGCGTACTCGCGTGCGACCCGCCCCACCTCCTCGGGGGCGAACTCGGCGGTGCCGATGGTCATGGCCAGGTAGCTGCCCGCGGGCAGCGGTTCCAGGAGGCGGCGGACGATGCCGACCGCGTCGTCCTCGTCCAGGACGAAGTGGACGATCGCGATCACGGTGAGCGCGACGGGCTCGGCCAGGTCCAGTGTCTTGCGGAACTCGTCGGATTCGAGGACGGCTTCCGGGCGCTGGAAGTCCGCCTCGAGGTACGTCGTGCGGCCCTCGGGCGTGCTGGACAGCAGCCCCTGGGACAGGGTGAGGACGATCGGGTCGTTGTCCACGTAGACGACCCGTGACGCGGGGGCCACCGACTGGGCTATCTCGTGCAGGTTGGGCGAGGTGGGGATGCCGGTGCCGATGTCGAGGAACTGGCGGATGCCCGCCTCCTCGGCCAGCCATCGCACCGCGCGGTTCATCCAGTCCCGGTTGGCGCGCATGTGGACGGGCAGCGCGGGCCATTCCCGGGCCATCGCGTCACCCGCCTCCCGGTCGGCGGGGTAGTAGTCCTTCCCGCCCAGGATGTAGTCGTAGATCCGGGCCGAGTGCGCGTGCTCGGTGTCGATTCGGTCGGCCGGCCATCCGCTGTCGGACATCGTTCGCCTTTCTCCATGGGGTGGTGCGGTACGAGTGGAAGTCCTCACAGCTCCTTGCGCAGCGCGCCGAGGAGTTCCTCGGTGCCCCGGGCGGGCACCGCCTGGGCGCCCAGGCGGTCCAGGGCCTCGCGGTAGACCACGACGTCGTCGCCCTTGTCCAGGTAGACGGCGCCCACGAGCCCGCCGAGGTAGACGATGTCGGGGAGCTCGGGGGCCCGGAACCGGAAGAGGTCGAAGGCGCCGGCGCGCATGGCGGGGTGCGGACCCCCGGCGAACGGCATGATCTGCAGGGTCACGTGGGGCAGCCGGCCCACCTCGATCAGATGGTCCACCTGCCGCCGCATCACCTCGGTGCCGCCGACGGGCCAGCGCAGGACCGTTTCGTCCATCACGACCCACAGGCGGGGCGGGGAGGGGCGGGTGAGGATCTCCTGGCGCCGCATGCGCAGCGCCACCCGCCGTTCGGTGTCCACGGAGGGGGCGTGCGGGTTGCCCGCGCTCAGCAGGGCCCGCGCGTAGTCGGGGGTCTGCAGCAGTCCGTGCACGAACCCGGCCTCGTAGGCGCGGATGTGCAGGGCCGCCTGTTCCAGGCTCAGGTACGCCGCGAACCAGTCCGGCATGACGTCGCGGTAGGTGTGCCACCAGCCGCGTTTGTTCGCCTCGCGCGCCGACTTCAGGAAGGTGTCGATCTCCTGCTGGTCGCGGACACCGTAGACCTGGAGCAGCTTCTCCACGTCCGGGAGGCGCAGCCGGGCCACCTTCGCCGCCTCGAGGCGGCGGATCGTGGAGTGGCTCACCCCGATCGCCTCACCGGCCTGCTCGAACGTGAGACCGGCGCGGGTGCGCAGCTCCTCCAGCTGTCTGCCGAGGATCATCCGCAGCACGGAGGGGGCACCGCCCCAGTCGGTCTCCGCGGTCACACCATCTCCCCTTCGCCGTCCCGCGCCCGGGCCCGGACACGCCAGTCTGTCACGGGCGTCGTCCCGCCGCAGGAGCATGCCTCCAGTCAGCTGCAATTTTCAACTTGCCGGTTGCGCACCGTTGTTGACGGATGACACAGTGGCTCCACCGCCCCCTGCCCTCCCGACCCGCGTTTCTCGACCGACGACCAGGACCGTCCTTGGCGACCCGTCCCCCACCCCCACGGGCCGGTCTCGCATGACAACGTTCTCCTGACGTCCGTCGCGGCCAAAGGACCCACCCCCCATGGACCTGCAGCACACCCGTGATCCACGTCCGTCCGCAGCCACCGTCCGTGACCGCCCGTGCTCGTCCGGTACCGCCCGCCCGCCCCGGCGGCGCCGCCCGGGACCGGCCCCGCTCAGCCTTCCCGTCGGGCTCCGCGCCGGCCTGGGGCACGACGCCGTGGGCACCTCCGCGTCCCACGGCGAACGCATTCTGGCCCGCCTCCCCCGTGCGGGCTGCGTGTTCGCCGACGAGGGGCGATGGTGGTGGATCGTCCCGTCCGGGTCCGACATCGGCGTCGCGTGGCCCGCCGGCGCCCACTACATCGTCGGCGACCCGTCCTGGACCCGGGCTCGGCCGGGCGCACGGGCGGCCGGTCCGCGCCTGATCCACGGCCCCGACGGCGACTCGCCCTACACCGCGCCCATCCCCTTGTACTTCCTCGTCTGCCGGCTCGCCGGTGTGCCGCCGCGCTGGTCCCTGGCGCCCTGAACGGACCGCACCGCCGGCCGGCGCGACGGCGCTACTCGAAGAACTTGAGGCTCCAGCCGGTGTCGCTGGTGGGACCGGGCACGTTGGCCCGGCTGTAGGTGGTCCCGCCCCACCAGCAGAAGGTGCCGGTGTACCAGTAGCGGTTCTCCCACGCGTACGGCGTCCCCTTGGCGACCGCGTGGAACATCAGCGGGAACCGGGGGCCGGCGGGCGGGCTGGTGGCGATGTCGCCGTCGAGCAGGACGAAGCTGTGGTGGCCCGGCCCGTCGACGTACAGGGTGGGGTCCCAGCCGGTCATCATCGTCGCGCGGCGGGACCCGAAGAGGCAGCCGTTGGACTTGTACCAGTCCCACACGTACGTGGGGTCGCCGCCGGAGCGCAGCCTCAGGTCGGCCAGGCAGTACTGGTCGCTCCAGCTGCCGTTGGCGGAGTAGGCGATGTGCAGCTGCCCGTTGGGGTCCTTGATCGGCTCGGGGCCCTCGTTGATGTACGGGTTGCCCACCACGCGCTCCCAGCTCTCGCGCGGCTGCGAGATGACGTACCGCGCGCCGGCCGGTGCGGTCGGGCTGCTCATGCGCGCGATGTAGAGGTTCTGTTCGACGTTGGTGTCACCGGCCCAGCCCGACCAGACGAACCACCGCTGCCCCTCGAAGGTGAACAGGGTGCCGTCGATGGCCCACTTGTCGTCCGGCAGGGCCAGCTTCGTCTCGGCCGTGTATCCGCTGTCGGCGACGGCGGAGCTGATCACGTACATCCGGTGGGCCGCTCCGCGGCCGGCCGAGAAGTAGATGTAGTACCGGCCGCCGTCCCGCACGATCTCGGGGGCCCACACCTCGCCCCGGTCGCGGGTGTCCGACCAGACCTGACGGGCGGGCGCCGCCGCCAGCGCGGCCGTGGACGCGGCCTGGCGTACGGCGATGCCGCCCCCGGTGGACTGCACCGAGACGTAGGTCCCGCCGACCCGGATCACGCTGGGGTCGGCGGCCCGCAGACCGGTCCGGTCCGCCCGCGCGGGCCCGGCGGAGGACACCAGCAGCAGGAAGGCGACGAGGACGCCGGACAGCAGGGCGGCGACGGCACCGCGGAGGCGGCGGGAGGGCTTTCCGGTTCCGCTCGGCGGGCTTCCGGTCAGGGTCGGCATGTCCCTCCGCTTCCACGGGCCGTGATGTACATCGATGGAAGTAGACAGCGGATCCAGGATCGTAAGGGACGGCGAACATGTCAATGACCGCACCGCAACACCTCCTGCGCGCACGGCATCCGGAGGGCCGGCCCTTCCTCCGCTTCACCTTCCGAACCTGGAGGGCCTTCTTCCGATTGATCTCGTTCAACTAGTTGACATGCACAGGGAAGGACTACAACCCTGCAAGTCCCCCCACACCAAGGAGGACCGTGTGCTTTCCCCACGCAAGCTGACGGCGTCCCTGGCCGTAGCGGCGTCGATCGGCGCCGTCGCCGTCGTCGTCGGGCCGGCCCAACCGGCTTCGGCGGTACCGGACACCATCCCGCTCACCCTGAAGAACGACTCGGGCAACGCCGAGCAGGTCTACGTCTACGTCATCGGCACCGAACTCGCTTCCGGGAAGCAGGGGTACGCCGACGAGAGCGGCGCCTTCCACGCCTGGCCGGCCGGTGGCGCCCCGCCGGTGCCCGCCCCCGACGCCTCGTTCGAGGGGCCCGCAAACGGCGGGTCAAAGACCGTTCGGCTTCCGAAGTTCTCGGGCCGGGTCTACTTCTCGTACGGCAAGAAGCTCGACTTCCGGCTCGCCGAGGGCGGCCTCGTGCAGCCCGCCGTCCAGAACGCCGACGACCCCAACCACGACACGCTGTTCAACTGGACCGAGTACACGCTCAACGACTCCGGGCTGTGGCTCAACTCCACCCAGGTGGACATGTTCTCGGCGCCCTACTCCGTCGGTCTGACGGCGGGCGACGGCTCCACGAAGCAGACGGGTTCGCTGAAGCCCGGCGGGTACAAGGCGGTTGCCGACGGCCTGACCCGACAGGGCGGCGGCTGGGAGGGACTGGTCCAGACGCGGAGCGACGGCTCGCCACTGCGCGTCCTGGCCCCGGGGCACGGCATCGGTTCCGGCGACCTGCCCGCCGACGTGATGGACGACTACATCAACCGTGTCTGGAGCAAGTACGCCACCGACACGCTGACGGTGACGCCGTTCAAGGAGCAGCCGGACACGAAGTTCTACGGCAAGGTCAACGGCGACAGGATGGACTTCACCGACGGCAGCGGCGCGGTGGTGACCTCCTTCGAGAAGCCGGACTCCGACTCGGTCTTCGGCTGCTACAACAAGCTCGACGCCCCCAACGACCAGGTGCGCGGCCCCGTCTCGCGGACCCTGTGCGCCGCGTACAACCGCTCCACGCTGCTCACCAATGCCGAGCAGCCCGACGCCGACGCCTCCGGCTTCTACCAGGACGACGTCACCAACCACTACGCCCGCCTCGTCCACGCGCAGATGCGGGACGGCCAGGCGTACGCCTTCGCCTTCGACGACGTCGGCAACCACGAGTCGCTGGTGCACGACGGCGACCCCAAGGACGCGGCGATCACGCTGGAGTCCTTCGACTGACCGGGCCGGCCCCACCCGCGCCCGAACCGACGCACCACCTTCCCCCCACCCCCCTGCCCGCTCCCCTCCCGTGGGAGCGGGCCCACGAAAGGGAGAGACATGGCCTCCCCACGACTGCTCCGCGGTTGTCTCCTCGCCGCCCTGTCCGCCACCCTCGTCGCGGCCGCCGCGGTGACCCCCGCCCAGGCCGAGTACCGGCCGGAGTCCGCCGCGGCGGTGACGTTCTCCGACACCTTCGACGGACCCGCCGGATCCGGCGTCGACACCGCCAAGTGGCAGCTCGAGACCGGTGACAACGTCAACAACCACGAGCGGCAGTACTACACGCCCGGCACCGACAACGCGAAGCTCGACGGCCAGGGCAACCTGGTGATCGAGGCCCGCCGCGAGAACCCGGGCAACTACCAGTGCTGGTACGGCACGTGCGAGTACACCTCCGCCCGGCTGAACACCTCCGGCAAGTTCACGGCGACCTACGGTCACGTCGAGGCCCGGATGAAGATCCCGCGCGGGCAGGGCATCTGGCCCGCGTTCTGGATGCTCGGCCAGGACATCGGCGAGGTCGGCTGGCCCAACTCGGGCGAGATCGACGTCATGGAGAACGTCGGCTTCGAACCGTCCACCGTGCACGGCACCCTCCACGGCCCCGGCTACTCCGGCTCGGGCGGCATCGGCGCGGCCTACACGCTGCCGAACGGCGAGGCGTTCGCGGACGCCTTCCACACCTTCGCGGTGGACTGGGCCCCGGACAAGATCACCTGGTCGGTCGACGGCAACGTCTACCAGACCCGTACGCCGGCCGACCTGGGCGGCAAGGACTGGGTCTTCGACAAGCCGTTCTTCCTCATCCTGAACCTCGCGGTCGGCGGCTACTGGCCGGGCGACCCCGACGGTTCGACCACCTTCCCGCAGCAGCTGGTGGTCGACGAGGTGAAGGTGACCACGAGCGGCGGCTGACGGCCCCGGGCCGTATCCGGAACCGGAGCGGGCCGCCGCCTCCCCGAGGTGGCGGCCCGCTTCCCGGTCTCCCGTTCGGCCGCGAGTGACCTCGCGGGGCTCAGGGAGACGTGGTCCGGGCGATGTCCCCGGCCGGAGCGTCCTCGTCCGGGGCCGCCGGGGGCGGGAAGATCAGGTCTTCGAGCGCGTCCGCGGCGAAGAGGAAGGCCATCATCACGACTGGCAGGAGCAGCGCGAGCAGAATCACAGGACCTCCCGGTGGGTCGGTCTGTGGGCTTCGTGGCCCGGCTTCAAGGATGGACCCGAATGGCGGAACCCGCACGGCGGGAGCCGACGGAGCCGAACGCCCGGGACGACGTCCATGCGCCCAGGCACGGGCCGTACTACCTCTGGTGATCCTTTGGCCAGTCGTTCACGCATATGCAGAACGAATGTGCGGCGCCACCTCTGCCCAGGGCATGCCGTTGGGTACGTATGGAACCTCCCATCGAGATCAACCACAGCGTCGTCGGGGACTGGACCATCGTGGAGATCCGCGGAGAGGTGGACGTGTACACCGTGCCGACGATCAAGCAGTACGTGATCGAGCGGCTCGCGGACGGTCTCCGCCGGTTCGTCGTCGACCTGCGCGGAGTGGCGTTCATCGACTCCATGGGCCTGGGCGTGCTGGTCGGCGCCCTCAAACGGGTCCAGGCGGTGCACGGGGAACTGAAGCTGGTCATCACGGACGCCAACACCAAGCAGCTCTTCGCCCTGACCGGCCTGCGGCACGTCTTCCCCATCTACGACTCCGTGTACCAGGCGCGGCGAACCTCCTAGCCACGAGGGGCGTTTCGGCCACCCGCGCAGGACGGCCCGTGGTGTCCGAAGACCCACTGGCGCGCGGCGAGGCGCCCTTGACTGGCTGCTCGCCCACCCCCATATTCACCAGCACCCCGTCAACAACTCCCCAGAGGTGACCGTGAGAAGCCTCAGACCCTGGGCTGCCCTCTGCGCAGCCGCCGCCCTCGCCCTTCTCACCACCACGCTCACTCCCTCCCCCGCCCCCGCTGCGGCGTCCCCGCCGGGCGGACCGGCCTTCGCCACGCACTCCGCCCGGGCGGCACTCGCCCGGCTGCTGCCGCGGCACGTCTCGCAGTTCACCCTGGTTCCGGCGCGCCGATCCGCGTCCGGCGACTGGTTCAGCGTCTCCGGCCGCGCCGGCCACCTCCGGGTCCGGGGAACCAGTCCCGCGGTGATCCTCAGCGGCGTCAACTGGTACCTGAAGTACACGGCCAAGGTGGACATCGGGTGGCCCGGGCGCAGCACGGCCAAGCTGCCGCGCACGCTGCCCGCGCCCGAGGGCACCGTGCGCCGGCAGGCCTCGGTGCCGCACCGCTTCGCGCTCAACGACACCGACGACGGCTACTCCGGCGCCTACCGGGACTGGGCCTCCTACGAGAAGCAGATCGATCTCCTCGCCCTGCACGGCGCGAACGAGGTCTTCGTGCAGATGGGCGCGGACGCCGTCTACTACCAGACCCTCCAGGAGTTCGGGTACTCGAAGCAGGAGCTCAGATCCTGGATCCCGGGTCCAGCGCACCAGCCGTGGTGGCTGATGCAGAACATGTCCGGCTTCGCCGGTCCCGTCTCCGAGCGGCTGATCGAGGACCGCGCCGCACTCGGCCGCAGGATCGCGCACCGCTTGCGCGAGCTGGGCATGACCCCCGTGCTCCCCGGCTACTACGGCACCGTGCCGCCGGGCTTCACGGAACGGAACCCCGGCGGCACCGTCGTCCCGCAGGGCGAGTGGGTCGGCTTCGAGCGGCCCGACTGGCTGGACCCGCGCACCGACGTCTTCCCGAGGGTCGCCGCCTCGTTCTACCGCCATCAGCGTGCGCTGTTCGGCGACTCCGCGATGTACAAGATGGACCTGCTGCACGAGGGCGGCCGACCGGGGAACGTGCCCGTCCCGGATGCCGCCCGGGCCGTGATGAAGGCACTCCAGACGGCGCGTCCCGGTGCCGTGTGGACCCTGATCGGCTGGCAGAAGAACCCGTCGACGCAGATCATCGACGCCGTCGACAAGAGCAGGCTGCTCATCGTCGACGGCCTGTCCGACCGCTACGACGGCCTCGACCGCGAGACCACCTGGCACGGTGCGCCCTACGCGTTCGGCACCATCCCCAACTTCGGCGGTCACACCACCGTCGGTGCCAACACCGCCGTGTGGGCGGAGCTTTTCGACCGGTGGCGCACCGAACCCGGCAGCGCCCTCGCGGGTATCGCCTACCTGCCGGAAGGAACGGGGGGCAATCCGGTCGCCTACGAGCTGTTCACCGAACTGGCCTGGCGCACGGGCCCGGTGGACCACGCGGCCTGGTTCGCCGGATACGCGGAACGCCGCTACGGCGGGCCCGATCCGCACGCGGCCCGGGCCTGGGAGCTGCTGCGCACGGGCCCGTACAGCATGCCGTCCGGCACCTGGAGCGAGGCCCAGGACAGCCTCTTCACCGCCCGTCCCCGGCTGACGGCCACCTCGGCGGCCAGCTGGAGCCCCGGCGCGATGCGCTACGACCCGGACACGGTGCGCGAGGCGCTGGCGGAGCTGCTGAAGGTCGCACCGGCCCTGCGGACGACCGACGCCTACCGCTTCGACCTGGTCGACGTCGCCCGTCAGGCACTGGCCAACCGCAGCCGCTCCCTGCTCCCGGAGATCAAGGCCGCCCATGACGCCCGTGACCTGTCCCGCTTCCGTGCGGGGGCGGCCGAGTGGAAGGGCGACCTGGTCCTGCTGGACCGGCTGCTGGCCACCGACACCCGCTTCCTGCTGGGCCCGTGGCTGGCGGACGCCAGGTCATGGGGCCGTACCGGTGCGGAGCGCGACGCCGCGGAGTTCGACGCCCGCTCGATCCTCACCACCTGGGGCCACCGCTCCGGCAGCGACTCGGGCGGCCTGCGGGACTACGCCAACCGGGAGTGGTCCGGGCTGGTCTCCGACTTCTACGCGATGCGCTGGACGACGTACCTCGACTCCCTCGACACCGCGCTGGCCACCGGACGGCCACCGGCCGCCATCGACTGGTTCGCGCTGGAGAACGCCTGGAACCAGCGGCACGACCGCTATCCCGTCGAGCCCTCGGGCGACCCCGTGGCGACGGCCGCCGAGGTGCTCGACGCCCTGCCCGCCGCGGTGCCGTCGGTGCCGGCCGGGTCCGGGAGGGTGCGATGAGGCGCGTGAGCGGCAGAGCCGCCGGGCTGGTCGTGGCCGTGCTGAGTGGTCTGGCACTGGCGATGACGTCGACGACCGCGCAGGCCGCGACCGGTCCCGACGTCATCGCCCACCGCGGCTCCTCGGGCATGGCACCCGAGAACACCGCCGCCGCCATCGACCTCGCCGTCCGCCAACGCGCCGACTACGTCGAAATCGACGTCCAGCGCACCAAGGACGGCAAACTCGTCAACTTCCACGACTGCACCATGGAACGCACCACCGACATCGAAGACCTCTACCCCGGACGCCCCCGCTACCGCGTCTCCGACTTCACCTGGAACGAACTCCGCCACCTCGACGCCGGCTCCTGGTTCCACGACGACTACACAGGCGAACCGATCATCACCCTCGACGACGTCATCCACCACATCCAGCACACCCGCACCGGACTCCTCGCCGAAATCAGCCCCTGCAGCCAGTACGGCACCACCGTCGCCACCGACCTCGCCGACACCCTGCACGGCAAACCCCGCTACGTCCGCGAAGCCCTCGCCCGCCACCGGCTCGCCGTGCAGTCCTTCCAGACCGACGACGCCCGCACCTTCCACACCGCCCAGCCCGACATCCCCATCGGCATCCTCGACGCCGACCGCCCCACCGACACCGAACTGACCGAACTCAGCCAGTGGGCCGACCAGATCAACCCCCAGCACACCGTCACCGACCAGACCCTCGTCGACCGCGTCCACCAACTCGGCATGGACATCAACGTCTGGACCGTCGACGAACCCGGCGCCATCCGGAAGATGGCCGGCCTCGGCGTCGACGGCATCATCACCGACTACCCCCAGACCCTCACCCAACGGGGGTGACCCGACTCAGGGACGGGTGGCCCGGTCCAGTTCGATCAGGACCGAGTAGTACGCACGGCCGGTCGCGCGGTCCATGCCGATCTCGCACATGCGGTTGGCGGACAGGTGGGCGTCGTAGGGGCGCGAGGTCACCTCGGCGGCCTCCTTGGCCGTCGCCGAGGCCGTCAGTTCCTTGTGCAGCATGCCGCGGTCGCCGGCGAAGGCACAGCATCCGGCGTCGTCCGGGACGACGACCTCGTCGGCGACCGCGTCGGCGACCGCGCGCAGGTGGTCCACGTCGCCCAGGTGCTGCATCGAGCAGGTCGGGTGCAGCACCGCCGAACCGGCCGTCCGGCGGACCGTCAGCCGCGGCAGGAGCTCCTCGGCGGCCCAGACGACGGAGTCGATCACCTCAAGGCGTCCGTGCAGTTCCCGGTTGGCGTGGGTGAGGTAGGGGACGACCTCGTGCCGGAGGCCGAGGGTGCAGGACGAGGCGTCGACGACGAGGGGGATCCTGCCACCGTCGGTCCAGGCCCAGGCGGCCTCGACGACGCGGTTGGCCATCACGGTGTTGCCGTCCGCGTAGCCCTTGGAGTGCCAGATCGTGGAGCAGCAGGTCCCCGCGACGTCGTCGGGGATCCACACCGGGCGGCCGGCCCGGGCCGAGACGTCGACCACGGCCTGCTGGAGCGAGGGGGTGCCGTCGCCCTCGGGCCCGGCGAAGATCCGGTTGACGCAGGCCGGGTAGTAGACGGCGCTCGCTCCCGTGCGGGAGGTGGGCGGCGCGGTGCGGGCGGCGGCGCCCGGGATCTCCGGCAGCCACTCGGGCAGCAGATCGGGGCGTACGGCCTTGCGGGCGAGGCCGGTCGCGGCCTCCAGCAGCCGGTCGCTGATCCGGTCCGCCGCGCCGACCGCGAGGCGTGCCGACGCCTCCACCGCCCTGAAGCGCTTCGCGGTGAGGGCGGCGATCCGCTCCTCGCGCGGCGAGTGCCTCCGGTGCCGGAAGTCCTTCATCATGGCGCCGGTGTCGATGCCGACCGGACAGGCGATCGCGCAGGTGGAGTCGCCCGCGCAGGTGTCGACGGCGTCGTAGCCGTAGGAGGCGAGGAGTTGTTCCTCCACGGGTGATCCGTCCGGCTGCCGCAGCATCTCCCTGCGCAGCACGATGCGTTGGCGCGGGGTGGTCGTCAGGTCGTGGCTGGGGCAGGTGGGTTCGCAGAAGCCGCACTCGATGCAGGGGTCGGCGAGCGGCTCGATCCCGGGGATCGTCTTCAGCCCGCGCAGATGGGCCTTCGGGTCGCGGTCGAGGACGACCCGGGGCGCCAGTACGCCCTCGGGGTCGATCAGCCGCTTGAGGCGCCACATCAACTCGGTGGCCCGGGGCCCCCACTCCAGCTCCAGGAACGGGGCGATGTTGCGTCCGGTGGCGTGCTCCGCCTTCAGCGACCCGTCGAAACGCTCCACGGTCATCCGGCAGAAGTCGTCCATGAACGCGGCGTACCGGTCGACGTCGGAGGGCTTCGACGCGTCGAAGGCGAGCAGGAAGTGCAGGTTGCCGTGGGCGGCGTGACCGGCGACCGCGGCGTCGAAGCCGTGCTCCGCCTGGAGTCCGAGCAGTTCCTCGCAGGCGTCGGCCAGCCGGGACGGCGGGACCGCGAAGTCCTCCGTGATCAGGGTGGTGCCCGCCGGGCGGGAGCCGCCGACCGCGGTGACGAAGGCTTTGCGGGCCTTCCAGTAGCCGGAGATCGCCTTGGCGTCGCGGGTGAACTCGTTGGTCACCGAGGCGACCGGCGCGACCAGTTCCAGCCGTTCCACGACTGCGGCCGCCGCCCGCTCGAAAGCCTCCTGCCCCGCCTCGTCGGGTGCCCGGAACTCCACCAGCAGCGCCGCCGTCTCCCGCGGCAGACCGGCCCAGTCGGCCGGTACGCCCCGCACGCTCACCGAGGCGCGCAGCGTGTTGCCGTCCATCAGCTCGACGGCGATCGCCCCGGCCTCGTTGAAGAGGGGTACGGCCGCCGCGGCGGCGGTCAGCGAGGGGAAGAAGAGCAGTCCGCTGGAGACCTTGCGGTCCAGCGGCAGGGTGTCGAAGACGACGTCGGAGATGAACCCGAAGGTGCCCTCGGAGCCGACCATGAGCCCGCGCAGGATCTGGACGGGTGTGGTGCCGTCGAGGAAGGCGTCCAGCCGGTAGCCGTTGGTGTTCTTGATCTCGTACTTGGCCCGGATGCGGGCGGTGAGTGCCTGGTCCGCCTCGATCTCCGCCTTGAGCGCGAGCAGCCCGGCGCACAGCTCCGGCTCGGTCCGCGCCAGCGCCTCGTCCGCGTGCGGGTCGGCCGTGTCGACGACGGTGCCGCTCGGCAGCGCGAAGGTCAGTGAGGCCAGCGTGCGGTACGAGTTGCGGGTGGTGCCCGCGGTCATGCCGGAGGCGTTGTTGGCGACGACCCCGCCGACGGTGCAGGCGATGGCGCTGGCCGGGTCGGGCCCCAGGATCCTGCCGTACCGGGCGAGGGTCGCGTTGGCCCGCATCACCGTGGTGCCGGGGCGGATGCGGGCCCGCGCGCCGTCGTCCAGGACCTCGACGCCGGTGAAGTGGCGGCGGACGTCGACGAGGATGTCCTCGCCCTGGGCCTGGCCGTTCAGGCTGGTGCCGGCGGCGCGGAAGACGACCTGGCGGCCGTGGTCGCGGGCGTACGCCAGCACCGCGGCCACGTCGTCGACGGTCTCGGGAAGGACGACGACCTGCGGGACGAACCGGTAGGGGCTGGCGTCCGAGGCGTACTTCACGAGGTCGGAGATCTTCCAGAGGACCTTGTCCGGGCCCAGCAGCGCGGTCAGTCCGGCGCGCAGGGGTTCGGGGGTGCCCGTGGCACCGCCGTCGGGCACCCGGTCGGCGGACGCGACGCGGGCCGTGCCGGGGCGGAGGCTTTCCGGCTTGGGCTCCAGCAGGGGCATGACGTTCGACTCCCACACGGTCTCGATCGGTGCTGATCAGCGTACGACTGCCGGGCTCGCCGGCCCAGGCCGGGCCGGCGAGCACGAACGGTTCACCCGGGCAGGTCCGGGCCGGGCAGGAGGGCGACCACGTCGATCTCGACGAGGATGTCCATCAGGTCGGACCCGACCGTGGTGCGCACCGGGCAGGGTTCCTCGAAGAACGCGCGGTAGGCCGCGTCGTACGCGGCGAAGTCCCGCCGGAGGTGTTGCAGGTGCGCCGTGACCTTCACGACGTCCCGCGAGGACAGGCCCCGCGCGGCGAGGACCGCCGCCACGTTGCGCAGCACCTGCGCGGTCTGTGCCGCGACGCCCTCCGGTACGGCGCCGGTGGCGGGGTCCTGGGGGCCGAATCCGGCCGTGAACAGGAACCCGCCCGCCACCACCCCCTGGGAGTAGGCGCCCGCGGGACGGGGAGCATCGGGCGTGTGCACGGCTCGCTTGCCGGTCGGCTCGCTCATCCGGTCAGATCACCGTCCCGCTCGTTGACGCCCGCGTAGTGGCGGAGCTTGTCCTCGTCCACGCTCACCCCCAGCCCGGGTCCCGGCGGCACGCGCAGCCGGCCGTTCTCCAGGTGCAGCGGCTCGATGATGTCGTCCGCGTGCAGGTAGTACATGCTGTCGATGGCCCGCGAGAGGACGGGGGTGCTCGACACGACGGCCAGGTGCGCCGCGGTGGCGATGCCTAGTTCGCCGCCGCTGTGCAGGTTCATGCCCAGGCCGAAGGTCTCGCAGTGCGCGGCGAGCGCCTTGGTCGCGGCGATGCCGCCCCACTTGTAGACGTCGCCGTGGATGACGTCGACCGCGTTCAGCCGCATGGCCGGGGCGAAGTCCTCGAAGCGGACCACGCACATGTTGGTGCACAGCGGGATGCGTACCTTGGCCTTCACCTGGGACATCCCCTCGATGCCGACGCAGGGGTCCTCCAGGTACTCCAGGTCCAGTTCCTCCAGGGCGATGCCGGCGCGGACCGAGTCGGGGACGGACCAGGCCGCGTTGGGGTCGACGCGCAGGTTCACGCCGGGCAGCGCCTGGCGGACCGCGCGCAGGACGGCGACGTCGCCCGCGCAGTCCCTGGTGCCCTTCAGCTTGACGGCGTCGAACCCGCCCTCCTCGACGACGCGCACCGCGTGCTCGGCCATGGCCTTGGGCAGGTCCGCCGGGGTCGCGCCCCGCGCGTCGGCGCGGGTGATCAGCGCGGTGATCGGGACCTCGTCGCGGACCGCGCCGCCCAGCAGGTCGGTGACGGACTGGCCGGTGGCCTTGCCCATCGCGTCCCAGCAGGCGACGTCGACGGCGGCGATCGCCGCGTAGCCGAGGTAGCCGTGGAAGAAGGGCACCATGTGCTGCTTGCGGTGGAAGCCCTCCAGGGCGAACGGACTGGTGCCGATCAGGTCCGGGACCATCCGGCGGACGATCGCGGCGACCGGCGCGCCCCACATCGTCTCGCCCCAGCCCTCGACGCCCGCGTCGGTGCGCACCCGCACGACGGTGCGGGTCTCCCCGGTCTTGGTCTCGAAGGAACTGGTGAAGGGGTTGACGAGTGGGAGGTTGACGACCCACACGTCGACGTCGGTGATCTTCATTTCTTCTCCTCGCATCATCGGGGTCACCGGCTCGCCGCGTCGAAGGCCCGGATCGCGCGGGCCAGTCCCCGGGCCCGGTCGTCCAGGAGGCGGCCGCCCCGGTCGGCGTCGGCGCCGGAGGCGTCGTCGGTGGAGCCGTCGACCCGCTCCCACTCGCCGTGCCGCTCGACGGTCAGACCGGGGTGGGGAGGGTGGTCGAACAGCGGGGGCGGTTCGACGGGGGTGCGGGCGGGCACGGGGGTGCGCACCAGTTCCGGGTGGGCCGCCAGCATGAGGGACGTCTCGAACCATCCGGCGTGCCCCGGGGTGACGTCGGGCCGTCCGGCCTCGGTCTCGCCCTCGGTGAGGGTCCAGTACGAGCAGGCGGCGACCGTGACCCGGGCGCGCAGCGCGAACCGCTTCACGGCGAGCCGCATGATCTCGTCGTTGCCGCCGTGGCCGTTGACGACCATGACGCGTCGGTACCCGCTGGTCACGAGCGAGTCGAGGACGTCGTCCAGTACGGCGCCGAGGGTCGCCGCGGAGAGCGAGACGGCCGCCGCGAACAGGTGGTGCGGACTGTGCCCGAAGGGCAGCGCGGGCAGCCGCACGACCTCCGGAGCCGAGGGTGCGGAGGGCGCCGAGGACGCGGCGGCCTCACGGTCGAGGAGGTCCAGCGCCCGGTCCACGACCTCCTCGACCAGGAGGGTGTCGGTGCCCATCGGCAGGTGGCCGGCGTGCTGCTCCTGCGAGCCGATGGGCAGCAGGGCGATGCCCCGCTCGCCGGCCCGGCGCACCTCCCGCCAGGTCAGTTCGGTCAGTCTCGATTGGCTCACGGTGCTACCTCTCCGAAACGGGGCCATGGCAGAGTCGGCGCATGGTCCACAAAAGTTCTCCGTTGCGACTGGTCCCGGATGCCGCGGAGCAACCGGCCGCTCCCGCGGCAGCGCGGCGGCTGGGGGCCGTCGAGCTGGTGCCCGGCCGGGTCCGGGCGGCCGTGCTGTCCATGGCCGGGCGGGTGCTCGACCGCGCCGAGGCGTCGTACGACGCGGCCACCGCGACTCCCGCGGACATCGACGGGGCGCTGGCCGGGGTGGCCGGTGTCTTCGCGGCCCAGGAGGTCCAGGGGATCGGGGTGGCCGCCGCGGGGCTGGTGGACCCCGGCACGGGGCTGATCCTCGAGGTCAACGACGTGCCGGCGCTGCACGGCTATCCGGTGACGGAGCGGCTGGGCGCCCTCACCGGGGCAGGGGTGCACCTGGAGCACCGGGCGCGGCTCCAGGTGCTCGGCGACCGCTGGTTCGGCGCGGGCCGCGGGCGGCGCACCTTCGCCTCGGTCTCGACCGGCGAGGTGCTCGGGGTGGGTGTCCTCTACGACGGTGAGGTGATGGCGCCGCCCGGCGGGCGCAGCGGGGCGCACATGACGGTGTCGGCCAGTGGCGAGCGCTGCACCTGCGGGAACCGGGGCTGCTGGAAGACCCTGGCCACCACCGGCTGGCTGCGGGCCAGGGCCCGCGCCGCGGGGCTCGGGGAGTCGATGTCGCTGGCCGAGCTGGTGCGGGGCGGGGACGCGCCGGCCGGGCAGGTGGTGGAGGAGTACGCGCACAACCTGGCCCTGGGGCTGGTGAACGTGCAGCAGCTCTTCGCGCCGGGCCTGTTCATCCTGCACGGCGAGGCGCGTGAGGGCGGCGAGCGCTTCCGCACCGTGGTGGAGGAACGGCTGCGGGACGCGGTCGCCTTCGCGGGGGCCGAGCAGCCGCGGGTGCTGGTCGGCACCGCCGCGGTCGACGACGTGGCGCTTCTGGGCGGGGCGGGTCTGGTGCTGTCGCACCTCTAGCGTGGCGCGGGTCATCGGCTCGCTTCGTCCGTCGCTTCGCCCGTCCGGGCGCGTGCCGCGGCCCGGCGGCCCCGGCGCGGGTCGAGGACCGGTACGGCGTCGAGCAGCTGCCGCGTGTAGGGGTGCCGCGGGGTGCGCAGGACCGCCGCCGCCGCACCGACCTCGACCAGGCTCCCGCGGCTCATCACCGCCACCCGGTCGGCCACCTGGGCCACCACGGCGAGGTTGTGCGAGACGAAGACGTAGGTGAGGCCCAGCCGCTGTTGCAGGTCCGCCAGGAGGTCGAGGACGGTCGCCTGCACGGAGACGTCCAGGGCGCTGGTCGGCTCGTCCAGCACCAGCAGCCGGGGGTGGAGTGCCAGCGCCCGCGCGATCGAGACGCGCTGGCGCTGGCCGCCGGAGAACTCGTGCGGGTAGCGGTCCTGGATGCCGGCGTCCAGGCCGACGGCCTCCAGGAGTTGTCCGACCCGTTCCCGGTTGCGGGCCCGTGCCCGCCGTCCGCGTGCCTCGGGGTCGTGGGTGACCAGCGGTTCGGCGACGATGTCGGTGATGCGCATGCGCGGGTTCATGCTGGAGTAGGGGTCCTGGAGGACGACCTGCAGCTGCCGTCGTACGCCGCGCAGTTCGGACGCGGTGAGGGCGGCGAGGTCCCGCCCGTCGAAGCGGACGCTTCCGGCGGTGGGTTCGAGGAGTCCGAGGAGCAGCCGGGTGAGGGTGGTCTTGCCGCAGCCGGACTCGCCGACCAGGGCCAGGGTCTCGCCCTCGTGGACTTCGAGCGACACGTCGTCGACGGCGACGTTCGGGCGCCTGCCGCCGAACTCCTTGCGCAGGCCGGAAAGTTCGAGGAGCGGGCGGCCGGTCGCGGGGCCGGGCCCGGTGGTGCCGGCGGTCTCGGTCGCGTCGGTGCTCATGCCGCCTCCAGTCGGGGGGTGGCCGCCAGCAGCTTGCGGGTGTAGGCGTCGGCCGGACGGTCGAACACGTCGAGGACGTCGCCGGTCTCGACGACCTTGCCCCGGTTCATGACCACGACGCGGTCGGCGGTCTCCGCGACGACCGCGAGGTCGTGGGTGATCAGCACGACGGCCATGTCGTGCTTGTGCTGGAGGGTGACCAGGAGGTCGAGGATCTGGCGCTGCACGGTGACGTCCAGGGCGGTGGTCGGCTCGTCGGCGATGAGGAGGCGGGGCCGGGCCACCAGCGCGGTGGCGATCATCACGCGCTGGCGCAGGCCGCCGGAGAGTTCGTGCGGGTACTGGCGGTAGCGCAGGGCCGGGTCGGGGATGCCGACCTCGTCGAGGGCCGCCAGCGCGGCCTCCTTGGCCTCGGCGCGGGACATGCCGGTGTGGTGCCCGAGCACCTCGGCGACCTGGGCGCCGACGCGCTGGAGCGGGTCGAGGCAGGTCATCGGGTCCTGGAAGACCATGGCGATGTCGCGGCCCCGGACCCGGCCGAGTTCCTTCTCGGACAGGCGCAGCAGGTCGCGCCCGTCGAAGCGGATCTCGCCGCTCGGGTAGACGCACGGCGGGCTCGGGTTGAGGCGCAGCACGGACAGCGCGGTGGCGCTCTTGCCGCTGCCGGACTCCCCCACCACGGCGAGGGTCTCGCCGGCCCGGACGTGCAGGGAGACGTCCTGGACGGCGTGGACGACGGAGCCCTCCAGGCGGAAGTCGACGCGGAGGCCGTCGATCTCGAGGAGCGGCCGCTGGTCGGCGGGCCGCCGGGACGTGGCGCCCGTGGCTCGGTCGGGGCCGGTTGTCGGTCGGTCGTTGCTCATCGGCGGTAGGCCTTCGGGTCCGCGACGTCGCGCAGGGCGTCGCCGGTGATGTTGATGGCGAGGGAGGTCAGCATCAGCGCGATGCCGGGGAAGACGGCGACCCACCAGGAGGTGCCCAGGTAGAGCTGCCCGTCGGAGAGCATGCCGCCCCAGGTGACCGTCTCCTTGGGGACGCCGAGGCCGAGGTAGCTGAGGGACGCCTCGGCGACGATGGCGGCGGCGACGTGCAGGGTGCCGATGGTGGCCAGGGGTGCCATCACGTTGGGCAGCAGGTGGCGGCGCATGATGGTGACGTCGGTGACGCCGATCGCGCGGGCCTCGGTGACGAAGTCGCGGGTGCGCAGCGACATCACCTCGGAGCGCACGACGCGGGCGTAGGAGACCCAGCCGGTGAAGCCGAGCACCACGATCACGACCCACAGCCCGGAGCCGAGGAAGCCGACGACGGCGAGGGCCAGCAGGAGGGAGGGGAAGGCGAGTTGGACGTCGGCGAGCCGCATCAGGGTGCGGTCGGCCCAGCCGCCGAAGTATCCGGAGGCGAGGCCCACGACGGTGCCGACGACGCCGGCGAGCAGCGCGGCTCCCGCGCCGACGAGCAGGGAGACCCGGGTGCCGTAGACGACGCGGGAGAGCATGTCGCGGCCGAGCTGGTCGGTGCCGAGGAGGTGGGCGCCGCTGCCGCCGTCCTGCCAGGCGGGCGGCCGCAGCCGCAGCAGGAGGTTCTGGGTGTTGGGGTCGTAGGGGGCGAGCAGGGGCGCGAACAGGGCGGCGACGAGCAGCAGGGCGAGTACGGCGAGGGCCACTGCGGCGAGCTTGTTGCGCAGCAGGCCGCGCAGGACGACGGAGCCGGAGCCGCCGGACGGCTTGTGCTGCAAGGTCGCATCGGTCGCGGCCGGTGACATGACGGTCATCGGGACGTCCTCACCCTCGGGTCGAGGAAGCTGTAGGAGAGGTCGACGAGCAGGTTCACCACGACGAAGGTGGCGGCGAAGAACAGGACGGTGGCCTGGACGAGCGGGAAGTCGCGGTTGGAGATCGCCTCGACGGTCAGCTGGCCCACTCCGGGCCAGGAGAAGACCCGTTCGGTGAGGATCGCCCCGCCGAGCAGGTTGCCGACCTCCAGGCCGACGACGGTCACCACGGGCAGCGAGGCGTTGCGCAGTCCGTGCCTGAGCACCACCTGCAGCGGCCCGAAGCCCTTGGCGCGGGCGCTGCGGATGTGGTCCGAGGACAGGACGTCGATCAGCGAGGAGCGCAGCAGACGGGCGACGACGGCGACGGAGTACACGGCGAGGGTGACGGCGGGCAGGACCAGGTTGGCGAGGGTGCCGTAGCCGGAGGCGGGCAGGGCGCGCAGCCAGACGGCGAAGACGAGGATGAGCAGGATGCCGACCCAGAACGGCGGGGTGGACTGGCCGAGCAGGACGCCGGTCATCACGGTGTTGTCGGTGCCCCGGCCGCGGCGCATGGCGGCGAGGATGCCCGCCGGGATCGCGATGACCAGGGTCACCGCGAGGGCGGCGGCGGCCAGTTCGATCGTGGCCGGCAGCCGGTCGGCGAGGATCTCGCTCACGGGCTGGCCGTAGACGAGGGAGTCGCCGAAGTCGAGGTGCAGCAGTCCCCAGAGGTAGTCGAGGTACTGGGAGAACAGGGACTGGTCCAGGCCCAGGGAGTGGCGCAGCACCTGCTCCTGTTCGGCCGTGGCGTCCGGCGGCAGCAGGATCTTCACGGGGTCGCCGGACAGACGGACGAGGAAGAAGGCGACGGTCGCCGTGCACAGCAGCACGAACAGGGCGGTGCCCAGGCGCTTGACCACCCCGAGGAGCAGCCCCGCCCGGTCCGGGCGGCGGGTCGGGGTGTCCGCCGGGGCGGGGGGCTTGTCGAGGGTGAGGGCGCTCATCGGGACACCTCCGCGCTCTCCATGGCGAGGACGCCCGCGGCTCCCGGCGTCCAGCGGGGCCGGTCGTTGCGGGCGTAGATGTTGTCGATCTGGTAGAGGAAGACGAAGGGGGCTTCCCGGCGCATCAGCCGTTGCAGGTCCGAGAAGGCCGCTTCGCGCTCCGCGGGGTCCTCGGAGAGTTCCTCGGCGTCGATGAGGCGGTCGGCCTCGGCGGAGTGCCAGCGGCTCTGGCGGCGGTCGCTGCGCACGTTGGACTGGACGATGCTGGCGCCGTCCATCGTCCAGACGGTGCTGGCCGCGAGGTAGATCGGGCCGAGCGCACCGCGGTTGTCGGAGGTGAGGCGGGCGGAGTAGGTGCCGGGGTCGAGCAGGTTGACGCGGGCGTCCACCCCGGCCCTGGCGAGGAGTCCGGAGAGGGCCTCGGCGACGTTGGCGTCGACGTTGGAGGCGGTGAGCGTGGTGGCGAAGCCGTGCGGGTGACCGGCTTCGGCGAGCAGGCGGCGCGCGGTGTCGACGGAGCGGGTGAAGGGCTTGACGGTGGGGTCGAAGCCGAAGGAGCCGCGCGGGACGAGGGCGGGCGTCTCGGTGGCCTTGCCGCCGAGCACGGCCTTGATGAGCAGTGGGACGTCGATGGCGTGGTTGAGCGCCTGGCGCACCCGGCGGTCCTGGAGCGGGCCGCGTTCCAGGGTGTTGAGGGACAGGTAGGCGGTGCGGATGCCGGTGTGGCCGTCGATGGTGATGCCGCCGTAGCCGTCGAGTTGCTGGGCGGCGTCCGGGGTGAGTCCGGCGACGAGGTCCACGCCGCCGCTCTGCAGGGCGGCCAGGGACGACGAGGCGTTGGGGGCGGGGCTGAAGACGAGGCCGTCGACGGCCGGGCGCCCGTTCCAGTGGCCGGCGTAGGCGCGCATCCGCAGTTCGTGGTCGCGCTGCCAGCTCGTGAAGGTGAACGGGCCGGTGCCGACGGGGTGGTCGGCGAAGGCCGCGTCGCCCACCTCGGCGAGGTGGCGGGGCGGTACCACGACGCCGCCGAACAGGGAGAGCTTGGCGGGCAGGATGGGGTCGTGCACGGTGGTGTGCAGGTCGACGGTGAGCCGGTCGACGACGGTGACGCCCTTGACGAAGCGCAGCTCGACGATCGGTGACTTGGTGGCGGGGTCGAGCAGTCGCTCGATGCTGAAGGCGACGGCCCGCGCGTCACACACCTCACCGTTGTGGAAGGTCACCCCGGGGCGGAGCGTGAAGCGCCAGGTGCGCGCGTCGGTGGCCTTCCAGCTCAGGGCGAGCCTCGGGTGCAGCCGGTTGTCCCGGCCGCGGGTGGTGAGGGTGTCGAACATGTTGACCAGGACGTTCATCGACACCATGTCGCCCTGCTTCTGCGGGTCCAGGGTCTTCGGGTCGCCCGGCTGGGAGACCCGCAGGACGTTGCCGGCCCGGTCCGCGGCGGCGGTCGTGCCACACGCGCTCAGGAGCGCCGGAGCGCTGAGGGCTCCGAGCAGGAGACCGCCGGTCCGCAGGACGTGGCGTCGGCTGGGACGGCTGCGGTCCATCGTGCGCCCCTGAAGAATTCGTTCCATTGAACAACACCTCCGTTCCGTCAGATGGAATGCGGTTGGGTTAAGCTAAGCGACATGGTGAAAGCGGTCAACACCCGGTCGGTCGACCAGGAACTCGCGAAGGGCCCCGTCGACAAGGCGATGGAGGTGCTAGATGCGCTCGTCCAGCCCGGTGGCCCCCACCGGCTGGGGGAGATCGCGCGCCGCACAGGACTGACCAAGCCCACCGTCCACCGGCATCTGCGGACCATGGCGGAGTACGGCTTCGCCGAGCCCGCCGAGGGCGGCAGCTACCGTCCGGGACCGCGGCTGCTGGGCCTCGCCGCAGCGGCCCTGAGCGACAGCCGGGTCCTGGAACTGACCAGGCCCGCCCTCGCCGACCTGCGCCGGCGCACCGGCCACGTGGCGTTCTACGCGGTGCGCCACGCGTCCGACGCGGTGTATCTGGAGCAGTCGGAACCGGCCCGCGAGTACCGGATGGGCACCCGGCCCGGCCACCGGTCGCCGCTGTACACCTGCGGCGTGGGGCTCGCGATGCTCTCCGCGCTGCCCGCCGGGGAGGCCGCGGCGGTCCTGGAGGCACCGGACCTGGAGGCGCGCACGCCGGACACGCCCACCGACCCGGCCGCGCTGCGGGCGGTGCTCGCGCGCGCGGCGCTGTGCGGTTACGCCGTGGACGACGAGTACGACGAGCCGGACGTGCGGTCGGTGGCGGCACCCGTGCTGGACGCGGAGGGCCGGGCCGTGGGTGCGATCGGCATCGCCGGACTGACCTTCACCCTCGACCCCGGCAGTGTGGAGGTGTTCGGGCCGATGGTGCGGGCCGCCGCGCGCACGGTGTCCGCCGCACTCGGCGCGCGCCCGCCCCAGCTCGGCGTGGTGGACCCGGCCAGGGGCGGTGAGCAGGCGTGAGCACCCTGGGAGAACTGCTCACCGAGGGGCGGGAACGGCGCATCTACTCCGGCGCCGCCTGGTCCGTCGGAGGCCCGGAGGGACCACTGGACCGGGGCTGGACCGGCACCCGCGGCTGGGACGGACCTCCGCTGGACGGCGACGACGTATGGGACCTCGCATCGGTGACCAAGCCGATCGCCGGACTCGCGGTCATGGCGCTCGTCGAGCGCGGCGCGCTCGGCCTCGACGACACCGTGGGCGCGTACCTCCCGGACTACCGGGGCGGCGACAAGGCGGAGCTGACCGTACGTCAACTCCTCACCCACACCTCGGGGATACCGGGACAGGTGCCGCTGTACCGCGACCGTCCCACCCGTGCGGCGCTGCTGGAGGCGGTGCGCCTGCTGCCGTTGACCGCGGCGCCGGGCACCCGCGTGCAGTACTCCTCGCAGGGGTTCATCGTCCTCGGCCTGATCGCCGAGGCGGCGGCCGGGGAGCCGCTGGACGCGCTGGTGGAGCGGCTGGTGTGCGCACCGCTCGGTCTGCGGGACACCGTCTTCCGCCCGGACGCCGGGCGCCGGGCGCGGGCGGTGGCCACCGAGGACTGTCCCTGGCGCCGCCGCCCGGTCGTGGGCGAGGTCCACGACGAGAACGCGGTGGTGCTCGGCGGAGTCGGCGGCCACGCGGGCCTGTTCTCCACGCTGGCGGACATGGAACGGCTCGGCGCCGCCCTCGCCGCCGGTGGCCGGGGCCTGCTGCGGCCCGACACCTTCGCCCTGATGACGGCCCCCCACACGGACCACCTGGCGCTGCGGCGCGCCCTGGCCTGGCAGGGCCGCGATCCGGTCGGCTCCCCCGCCGGGGAGGTGTTCGGCCCGGAGTCGTACGGCCACACGGGCTTCACCGGCACCAGCCTCTGGGTCGACCCGGCCACGCGGCGCTACGCCGTGCTGCTCACCAACCGGGTGCACCCGACGAGGACGGGGGAGGGGATCGTCGCCCTGCGCCGCGCGTTCCACGACGCCGCCGCCCGGACGCCCCCGGTGGCCGCCGGGGCCCCGCACGGTGTGGAATGAGCCGGTGACCCCTTCCGCACCGCGCGCCGAGCGCCCCGAACGCAGCCGCCCCGCCGCCCAGAGCCTCACCGGCGTCGGCCTCGCCGTCCTCGATCCCGCCGGCCGGGTCCTGCTCGGGCTCGGCCACGACGGACGCTGGGAGCTGCCCGGCGGCAAGGTCGACGCGGGCGAGGACTTCGAGACGGCCGCCGCCCGGGAGTTGACGGAGGAGACCGGGCTCGTGGCGGCCCCCGCGGACGTGCGGGTGCTGGCCGTGCTCGTCGACGGCGTGGGCGGGCTGACCCGCGTGACGGCGGCGGCCGTCACCGAGCGGACGGCCGGTACGCCCCGGGTCACCGAGCCCGACAAGATCGAGCGCTGGGAGTGGTTCGCCCGCGAGTCGGTCCCCTGCGCGCTCTTCCCGCCGTCCGCCTCGGTCCTGGACTGCCTGTGGCCCGAGGAGGAGCGGCGGGGTGCGGCAGGAGTCCGGCACTACGCGGTGGCCGGGCCCGTCGTGAACGGCAGCACGCGCCGGGACGGGTGCGCCGCGTCGCGGTAGGCCCCGCCGTGGAGGCCGGAAGCGGCATCGTGTTCCGGCCCGCGTACTTCCGCTGCCGCGCGCATTGACATGGCCGCGCCCCGGCGCAACCCTGAGAGCGCTCTCAGAATCGGTACGGACCAATTCCCCCACACCCGCACGGAGGTGGAGAGTGCTCTCCCGACTCAGACACCGTCTGCTCGCCGTGGCCGCGGCCGCAGGCCTCACCGGCGCCCTGCTCACGTTCGGCGCCGCACCGCCCGCGGACGCCGCGGTGCCCGCCACCATCCCCCTGAAGATCACCAACAACTCGGCCCGCGGCGACGCGGTCCACATCTACAACCTGGGCACCTCCCTGACGACCGGTCAGCAGGGCTGGGCCGACGAGAACGGCACCTTCCACGCCTGGCCCGCCGGTGGCAATCCCCCCACTCCCGCACCGGACGCGTCCATCCCCGGACCGGCCGCGGGACAGACCAAGACCATCCGCATCCCGAAGCTGTCGGGACGCATCTACTTCTCCTACGGCCAGAAGCTGGACTTCCGGCTGACCACCGGCGGCCTGGTCCAGCCCGCCGTCCAGAACCCGAGCGACCCCAACCGCAACATCCTCTTCAACTGGTCGGAGTACACACTCAACGACGGCGGGCTGTGGCTGAACAGCACCCAGGTCGACATGTTCTCCGCGCCCTACACGGTCGGCGTGCAGCGCGCCGACGGCAGCGCGATCAGCGCCGGGCAGCTCAAGGCCGGTGGTTACCGCGGGGTGTTCGACGCCCTGCGGGCCCAGCCGGGCTGGGGCGGCCTGGTCCAGACCCGGCCGGACGGCACGGTACTGCGGGCGCTGGCGCCGCTGTACGGGGTGGAGACCGGGGCGCTGCCCGCGTCGGTCATGGACGACTACATCAACCGGGTCTGGCAGAAGTACACGACGTCCACGCTCACCGTCACGCCCTTCGGGGACCAGCCGAACACCAAGTACTTCGGCCGGGTCTCGGGCAACGTCATGAACTTCACCAACACCTCCGGCGCGGTCGTCACCAGCTTCCAGAAGCCCGACGCCTCCAGCGTCTTCGGCTGCCACCGGCTCCTGGACGCGCCCAACGACCAGGTGCGCGGGCCGATCTCCCGCACGCTGTGCGCCGGGTTCAACCGCTCGACGCTGCTGAGCAACCCCAACCAGCCCGACCCCTCGGCGGCCGGCTTCTACCGGGACTCCGTGACCAACCACTACGCCCGGATCATCCACGAGCGCATGGCCGACGGGAAGGCGTACGCGTTCGCCTTCGACGACGTCGGCAACCACGAGTCGCTGGTGCACGACGGCAACCCGGCCGAGGCGCGGCTCACGCTCGCCCCGCTCGACTGAACCGGGGACGGGACTCGGGTCCGCCCCCGTCCCCCGCCGGTGCGGCGGAGGACGGGGGCGGTCCGGTGGTCAGGCGCCGGGCAGTACGCCGGTGCGGACGACCTCGGAGTACCAGCGGGCGCTCGCCTTGGGGATGCGGGTGCCGGTCGGGTAGTCGACGTAGACGGCGCCGAAGCGCTTGCTGTAGCCGTGGGCCCACTCGAAGTTGTCCAGCAGGGACCACAGGAAGTAGCCGCGCACGTCCGCGCCGTCCAGGATGGCCTGGTGGACGGCGGCCAGGTGGCCGCGCACATAGGCGATCCGGGCGGGGTCGTTGACCCGCCCCTCGGGATCGGCGTAGTCGTCGAAGGCGGCGCCGTTCTCGGTGATGACCAGCGGCAGCCTCGGGAAGTCGGCGGACAGCCGGCGCAGCAGGTCGTACAGGCCGGTGGGGTCGACGGCCCAGCCCATGGCGGTGGTGTCGCCGGGCGGCTGGTGGAAGGCGACCCGGTCGGCTCCCGGCCAGGGGCTGTGGGCACTGTTGCCGTGCCCGTCGGAGGTGTGCGTGGCGCTGCCGTCGGTCTCGGAGACCACGGTGGGCGTGTAGTAGTTGACGCCGAGGAAGTCCAGCGGCTGGTGGGCCTGGCGCAGGTCGCCGTCCTGGACGAAGGACCAGTCGGTCAGCTCGGCGGTGTCCTTGAACAGGTCCTCCGGGTAGGCGCCGTTCAGCATCGGACCGGTGAAGACCCGGTTGGCGAGCGCGTCGATCCGGCGCACCGCGTCGGCGTCGCCGTCGCTGGTGGTGAGCGGGCGGACATGGTGGACGTTGAGGGTGACGGAGACCTGGGCGTCGGCGCGGATGCGGTCGCGCAGGGCCTGGGCGGCCAGGCCGTGCGCCAGGTTGAGGTGGTGGGCGGCGCGCAGGGCGGCGACCGGGTCGGTGCGGCCGGGGGCGTGCACGCCGGAGCCGTAGCCGAGGAAGGCGCTGCACCAGGGCTCGTTGAGGGTGGTCCAGGTCTTCACCCGGTCGCCGAGCGCGTCCGCGGCGAGGGCCGCGTACTCGGCGAACCGCTCGGCCGTGGCACGCTCGGGCCAGCCGCCCGCGTCCTCCAGCTCCTGGGGCAGGTCCCAGTGGTAGAGGGTGGCGACGGGCTGGATGCCCTTCTCCAGCAGCTCGTCCACCAGGCGCCGGTAGAAGTCCAGGCCCCGCTGTACGGCCGGGCCCCGGCCGGTGGGCTGGATCCGTGGCCAGGCGAGGGAGAAGCGGTAGGCGCCCAGGCCGAGTTCGGCCATCAGGGCCACGTCCTCGCTGCGGCGGTGGTAGTGGTCGGTGGCGGTGTCACCGGTGTCACCGTTGCGGACCCGGCCGGGGGTACGGGCGTAGGTGTCCCAGATGGACGGCGTGCGACCGTCCTCCGCGGCGGCCCCCTCGATCTGGTAGGAGGCGGTCGCGGAACCCCAGAGGAAGCCCTTGGGGAAGGTGCGGGCGGCGTCCGGGGCGGACGCGGTCTGCTGTGCTGCGGTGACCACGTAAGTCCTTTCGGGGTGGGGGTGCTGGGTACGGCGGAGGCGACGGGTCAGCCCTTGACGGCGCCCGCCATGATGCCGCTGACGATCTGGCGGCCGAAGACGACGAACATCGCCAGCAGCGGCAGCGTGCCGAGCAGCGCGCCGGCCATGATGAGCGACTGGTCGCGGACATAGCCCGCACTGAGCTGCGTGAGCGCGACGGGGACCGTCGGGTTGGTCATGTCGAGGACCACGAACGGCCAGAAGAAGTCGTTCCACGCGTGCACGAACGTGATCATGAACAGGACGGCCATCGCGGGCCGCGCGATGGGCAGCACGATGCTGAAGAAGATCCGCAGCGAGTGCGCTCCGTCCACGCGTCCGGCCTCGACGAGTTCGTCCGGCAGCGCCTCGGTCAGGTACTGCCGCATGAAGAACACGCCGACCGCGCTCACCAGCGTCGGGAAGATGACGGCGGGCAACTGCTGCGACCAGCCCAGGTCGGCCATCATCATGAACAGCGGCACGACGGCGAGCTGCGGCGGGACCATCATGGTGCCGATCACCAGCATGAGCAGGGCGTTGCGGCCCTTGAACCGCAGCTTGGCGAAGGCGAACCCGGCCAGCGTCGCGAACAGCACCGTGGACAGGGCGATCACCCCGGCCACGATGAGGCTGTTGATCATGGCCTTGCCCATCGCCGCCTCGTCCCAGGCGCGGGCGAGGTTGCTGAACAGGTTCGGGCCGGGCAGGAACGGGGGCGGCGTCTGGCTGACCCGGGTGTTGTCGGTGGACGCGGCCACCATCGTCCAGTACAGCGGGAAGATCGACAGGATCGCCATGATGGCGAGCAGCACGTAGGCCAGCGGACCGGCGTGGTGCTGGCGGCCGGCACGCTGGCGCAGCAGCCGGCGGCCGCCGCGGCCGCCCGCCTTCACGGCGGGGGTCCGGGCCGGGGCGTCGGTCCGGGCCGGGAGACTTTGAGTGGTCATGGCGACTCCAGGTCAGGACGTGCGGGAGCGCAGGCGCTTGATGACGCGCTGCACGACGAAGACGAGGACCAGCAGCATGAACATCGCCCAGGCGACGGTCGCCGAGCGGCCCATCTGGTAGTTCTTCCAGCCCTCCTCGTACAGCAGCAGGCCCAGCGTCTGGTACTGGTTGTCCGCGCCGCCGGTGACCCCGTTGGGCCCCTGGCCGAAGATCAGCGGCTCACCGAAGAGCTGGGTGGCGCCGATCGTGGAGAGCACGATGGTGAAGACGATGGTGGAGCGGATGCCGGGGACGGTGACGTGGATGAACTGCTGCCACCGGGAGGCGCCGTCGAGGGAGGCCGCCTCGTACCGGTCGGCGGGGATGGCCTGCATCGCGGCCAGGTACAGCAGCGCGTTGTAGCCGGTCCAGCGCCAGATGACGATGGTGGAGATCGCGATCTGGGCGGGCCACTTGTCGGCCTCCCAGTCCACCGGATCGATCCCGACCGAGCCGAGCGCCCAGTTGATCATGCCGAAGTCGCGCTCGAAGATCATGGTGAAGACGAGGGCCGCCGCGGCCACCGAGGTGGCGTACGGGACCAGGGAGGCGACCCGGAAGAACAGCGAGGCGCGCATCCGGTAGTTGAGCAGGTGGGCCATGCCGAGCGCCATCATCAGCTGCGGCACCGTGGAGATGACGCCGATGGTGATGGTGTTCTGCAGCGCGTTCCAGAACCGGGAATCGCCCCACAGGTCCACGTAGTTGTCGAACGCCACCCACTCCATGACATCGAGGGTGGCCAGCTCCACGTCGTGCAGGGAGATCCACGAGGTGTAGATGAGGGGGTAGAAGCTGAACGCGGCGAAGATGATGAAGAAGGGCGCGACGAACGCGTACGGGGCGCCCTTGATGTCGAGCCGGTGCAGGAGCGCGCCGCGCCGCCGGGGGGTGTCCCCGCCGCCCCCGCGGGGGGACGGACGCGGAGGCTCGCCCCCGGCCAGGGCCTTGGTGGTGGAGGTGGCCACCGGTCTTCCTTCCTGAGAGCGGATGGGTGAGCGAGGCGCCGGGCCCGCCGGCCAGGACCTGGTCCTGGAGGCGGGCGGGCCCGGTCGGCCTCGGGAGCGGAGAGTCAGCCGACCGCCTTCTCGATGCGCTCCCCGGTGGTCTTCCACGCCTCGTCACGCGTGGCGTCGCCCTGCTCGATCAGGGCCAGGCCCTGGGAGAAGGTGTCCTTGATCGTGCCGTCCTTGCGGCCGAGGACCTGCTTGTCCGGGATCTCCTGGGCGGCCGCGCCGAAGATCTGGCCGATCGGGGCGCCGCTGAAGTACTCGGACTTGGCGTTCTTCACGTCGGGGTTGTCCAGTGCCTCGCGCGAGGACGGGATGTTGCCGATCTCCTTGAAGATGTGGGCCTGCTGCTCGGGCGCGGTGAGCCAGGCGACGAGCTTCTTGGCCTCCTCCTTCACCGGGCTCTGCTCGACCACGCCGAGGAAGGAACCGCCCCAGTTCGCGCCCTTGGGCGCCTTGGCCACGTCCCACTTGCCCTTGTTCGCGTCGCCTGCCTTCTCGCTGATGTGGCTGAGCATCCACGCCGGGCACACCGCGGTGGCGAAGGTGCCGTTGGCCAGGCCGGGGTCCCAACCGGGCTGGAACTGGCGGAGCTTGGCGGTCAGTCCGTCCTCGGCCGCGTCGGCGGAGAGCTTCCACGCCTCCTTGACGGCCGGGTTGGTGTCGTAGATCAGCTCGCCGTTCTCGTCGTAGTACTGCTCGGGGTAGCCGTAGACCATGGCGTTGAACAGGCCGCTGGCCGCGTCCATGTAGGCCACGTCGCCGCCCTTGAAGTCCTTCTTGAAGGTGCGGCCGACCTCGACGTACTTGTTCCAGTCGCCCTCCCAGAGCTTGGCGACCTCCTCGCGGTCGGTGGGCAGGCCCGCCTTCTCGAAGTAGTCCTTGCGGTAGCAGACGGCCATCGGGCCGATGTCGGTGCCCAGGCCCAGCACCTTGCCGTCCTTGGTGCTGATCTGGGACTCCTTCCACGGCAGGAAGTGGTCGGTGCCCGGGACGTCGGAGAAGTCCGCGAACTTGTCCGCCTGGGTCTCGGTGATCTCCTTGGCCCGGCCGATCTCGATGCCCTGGATGTCCTTCAGGCCCTTGCCCGCCGCGAGCCTGGTCTGCAGGGCGGTGTAGTAGGTCTGCTCGTCACCGGCGATCTCGGCCTTGATGTCGACATCGGGGTTCTCCTTCTCGTACTGCTCGAGAAGGCCCGTCTCCTTGATGCCCATCACCCCGTACATGCCCATGGTGATGGTGACCTTGCCGTCCTTCTTGCCACCGCCGGTGGCCGAGTCGTCGCTGCCCCCGCAGCCGACGACGAGCGCCAGCGCTCCGACGGCCGCGGCCGTCGCCACCGCCCTTCTGCGCAATGAACCGAGAGTGCCCATGGATCTCCTCCTAGCGACGACGCTGACACATCGGAGTGACGAGTTCTGCGATGACTACTGCGATGGCTACAGCGGCTACAGCGATGAAAGACAGCGGCTCGAACATGGGGTGGGAACGTGCCCAATTTTGGTGGGCACGTTCCCACCGGCGCATCGAAGACTCGTGGGAACGGGGCCTGTATGTCAATAACTTGAAAGCAACTTGTCGCAAGCGCCCCGGCGCCGCGTTCGCCTCCCGGAGCCCGGGGGGTGCTTCGCCGACCGCGGTGTCTGCAAGAATTGCCGCAGGTCACCTCCGCGGCAGGCAGCGCCGCCGCGGCCGCCGAGGGGGGAGTACATGACCGGCAACCGCCGTCCAACGATCAAAACCGTCGCCGCCCGCGCCGGCGTGGGCCGCACCACCGTCTCCCGTGTCGTCAACGGCTCGGAGCTGGTCAGTGCCGACGCGCGCGAGAGGGTCCTTGCGGCGATCAAGGAACTGAACTACGTTCCCAACTCGGTCGCCCGCGGCCTGGTCACCAACCGCACCAACGCCGTGGCCCTGGTGATCCCGGAGTCGGAGAGCCGGCTCGGCTCGGAGCCGTTCTTCGCCGCGCTCATCCGCGGTGTCAGCGGGGCCCTGGCCGAGAGCCGCACCCAGCTGCAGCTGATGCTCGTCCGCGACCAGGCCGAACGGGACCAGCTGACCGAGTCGGTCGCGACCCGCCGGGTGGACGGCGTGCTGCTGGTCTCCGTGCACTCCGAGGACCGGCTGCCGGGCATGCTCGAGGAGATGGGCCTGCCCACCGTGCTCGCCGGCCGCCGGGACGCGGGCGAGCGGCTGAGCTACGTCACCTCCGACAACGCCGGCGGGGCGGCCGCCGCGGTGCGCCATCTGCTGGGCGGTGGACGGCGCCGGGTGGCCACCATCACCGGGCCGCTGGACATGGACGTCGGCCGCAGCAGGCTCGCCGGCTGGCGCGCCGCCCACGAGGAGGCGGGCGTGCCGACGCCGGAACTCCTCGTCGAGGCGGGTGACTTCACCGAGGAGGGCGGCGCGCGCGCCATGCGTTTGCTTCTTGAACGCGTCCCCGACCTGGACGCCGTCTTCGCCGCGTCCGACCTCATGGCGGTCGGCGCCCTGGCCGAACTGCGCCGGCAGAAGCGACAGGTGCCGGGGGACGTGGCCGTCGTCGGTTTCGAGGACTCCGTCCTGGCCCGCCACACCAACCCGCCGCTGACGACGGTGCGTCAGCCGGTGGAGGAACTGGGCCGGACCATGGCCCGTATCCTCACCGACATCACGCAGCACGGCGCGCCCCGGCAGCAGATGACGCTGCCGACGGAGCTGGTGGTGCGCGAGTCGTCGTAGGCCCGGCGCCTCATCGCGGGGACGGCGACCAGGCGTCCGGCGACCGGGTACCCGGCCGGCCGGTCACGAGGCGGCCCCCGGCGGACGCAGCCGCTCCAGGACCCGCCCGCGCAGCAGCTCGTACTCCTCCCGCAGCCGGCGTATCTCGGGCGGCCGGGGGACGACGGTGCCGCCGACGACGCTCTCGTGCGGGCCGAACTGCTCCCGGGTGAGGTCGATCTCCACGCCCATGCCCAGCCGGTTCCACCAGTGGAAGTCGACCCGCTCGCCCGCCACGTGCACCTCGCCCCGGATCAGCTCGCCGCCCAGCAGGTCGTTGAGCACCATGGCGGTCACTCCGCACTGGTCGCGGGCGGGGTCGTCCCCGGTCCACCGCGTCCGGAACTCCGGCGTGCACGTCTCGGCACTCCAGCTGCTGCGGACGGCGCGCTCGACATCGGCGAGAAGCAGGGGTTTCATGCCGTCCATTGTGCCGAGGGGCACTGACAATCACGGGTGACCGAACGACGACGCACCGGGCGCGCACGTACCGGACGGAGGGAGGGGCGGGCGGTATGGGGGTCGGCTGGGAGTGGGACGAGACGCTGTTCTCCGGTACCGCCGCCTTCTACCGGCGCGGGAGACTCCCGTACGCCCCCGGCCTGGCGGACGTGCTCGCCGAGGTGCTGGGCCTGGACGGGCGGGGCCGGCTGATCGACCTGGGGTGCGGGCCGGGGACGGTCGCCCTGCCCCTGGCCGCTCTCTTCGACGAGGTGGTCGGGGTGGATCCGGACGCGGGGATGCTCGCGGAGGCGGCCCGCGAGGCCGCCGAGCTGGGTGTGGCGGACAAAGTGCGGTGGGTGCGGGCCCGGGCCGAGGAACTCCCGGCAGGACTCGGCGACTTCACCGTCGCGACCCTCGCCCAGTCGTTCCACTGGATGGACCGCGAGCCGGTGGCGGCGACCGTCCGGGGCATGCTGCGGCCGGGCGGCGCGCTGGTGCACATCTCGGACCTCAAGGGAGAGACCCGGACCGTCGACGGGCTGCCGCACCCCCCGGTCCCGCACGCGGCGATCGACGCCCTCGTCAGGCGGTATCTGGGGCCGGTCCGCCGGGGCGGCCGGGGGCTGCTGCCGCGCGGCACGCCCTCCGGTGAGGCCGCGGTCCTGGCCGGGGCGGGGTTCGTCGGCCCGTACCGCCATGTCGTGCCCGGTGGGCAGGCAATGGTGCGCACGGAGGACGACGTCGTCGCGGGGGTGTTCTCCCTGTCCTTCTCGGCCCCGCACCTGTTCGGCGCCCGGCTCGCCGTCTTCGAGGCGGATCTCCGCCGGCTGCTGGGGGAGGTCTCGCCGTCGGGCCGCTTCTCCGAGCGCCGACCGGGCACCGAGGTGTTCGTCTGGCCACGCGGGGCGGACTGAGCGGGCCTAAGGGGTCAGTACGATCCGCCCGAACACCTCGCCCGCGTCCATCTTCCGGTGCGCCGCGGCCGCCTGGTCCAGGGGCAGCACCTCGTGCACGACGGTCTCGATCTCCCCCCGGCCCGCGGCGGCGAACTGCGCGGCCCGCACGGCCCGCAGGTCCGCTCCCGGGACGGTGGCGGCGCTGAAGGTGGCGAACGACATCGACTTCTGGAAGGACGCCATCAGACGCGTGCCGAAGTCCGCGGGCGGCTGCCCCGCGACGGCGCCGACCACCACCATCCTGCCGTTCGGCGCGAGCCTGGTGAAGAAGGAGGGCAGGTCGGCTCCCGCCACGATGTCCACGATGACGTCGAAGGACTCGGGAGCGTCCGCGTCGCCCTCGCCGGAGCGGTCCAGGACGTGGGTCGCGCCGAGCCCGCGCAGCCGCTCGCCGCGCGCGGCCGACGAGGTCGTGACCGCCACCGCCGCGGCACCGCCACGCGCCGCGAGCTGGACCGTCATGATGCCGATGCTGCCGGCCGCGCCCCGCACCAGCACGTTCTCACCCGCGGTGAAGTGGGCGTGGGCGAGTCCGAAGTGCGCCACCACCCCGGCACTCCCGAGCGTCACCGCGTCCAGGGCGGACAGTCCCTCGGGGAGCGGAAGGACGTCGTGGACCGGGGCGGTCGCCTGCTCGGCGTAGCCGCCTCCCACGCCGGTCTGGGCCCACACGCGCCGACCGGTCCAGGAGGCGTCGACGCCCGCGCCGACCGCCGTGACGGTGCCCACCACCTCGCCGCCGGGGACATGTCCCTCCTGGAATCCGTAGGAGGCGAGCGCGCCGCTGCGCATGGCGACGTCGGCACCGCTGACGCCGATCGTCTCCGTCGCGACCAGCACCTGTCCCGCGGCGGGCACGGGGACGGGGAGGTCGACGAGCGCCATCCCCTCGGGTCCGCCGAACGCCCGGATCGCCACTGCCTTCATTCGCCACTCCTTGCTCGCCGAAGCCATGCCGCCATGTCCTCGGGTACTGGGGCCCGTGCTCTTCGGACGTTAACGGACGCCCCCGTCCACTTCGCTAAAGTGAGAGTGGTGACCGATCATTTGCCTCACACCCTGCGCGCCGACGCCGAGGACAACCGCGAGCGCATCCTCGGCGCGGCCCGCGCGCTGTTCGCGGCCGAGGGGCTGCGGGTGCCGATGCGGGAAGTCGCCCGGCGGGCCGGCGTCGGGCCCGCCACCCTCTACCGGCGTTTCCCGACCAAGCAGGAACTGGTCACCGAGGCCTTCAGGGACCAGCTGCGCGCGTGCCGGACGATCGTGGACGAGGGCCTGGCCCACCCCGATCCCTGGGCCGGTTTCCGCCTCGTCGTCGAGAAGACCTGTGAGCTGCACGCCCGGCACCTGGGTTTCACCGAGGCGTTCATGGCGGCCTACCCGGACGCGATGGACTTCGCCGCCGCCCGCGCGTACTCGCTGGAGTCCGTCGGTGAACTGGCCCGTCGGGCCCAGGGCGACGGCGGTCTGCGCCCCGACTTCGTGCTGGACGACCTCATCCTCATGATCATGGCCAACCGGGGTATCCACGCCCTGTCGACGGCCGCCCGCGTCGCGGCTTCCCGGCGCTTCGCCGCACTGGTGATCCAGGCGTTCAAGGCCTCCCCCGAGCACGCGCCGCTCCCGCCGGTGCCACGGCTGGCGCCCGCGTGAACCCGACTGGCCCAGTCCGGCCCCGGCGGGCGTTTCCCCCGGGGTCTCCGTTCGTTGGGACGGACATGATCAAGAAGCTCGCCTGTGTCGCCGTCATGGCCACCGCTCTGCTGGTCTCCGCTCCCGTCGCCGAGGCCGCTCCCGTGCCCGACCCGTCCGCCGGTGTTCCCGGTGGTCCGCTCCTGGACGGACTCCTGGGATCGCTGGAGGTCGGGCACCCGGCCACCTCACCGCAGTCGCTCCTCCCCCAGGGTCTCCTCGGCAGGTGAAACGCACGGGGCGGAGGGGGTGATTGCGCGCAATCGCCCCCTCCGCCTTCGATGACCGGTTCGGCGCTCCGCTCCACCGGCCCCTCCCGGGCCCGCCAGACCGCGGCAGGCTTCCCGTAACCAGCGTCCGGGAGTCTCCAGGGAGTCATTCAACGTGGGAGGCTCCAGTGAAGTTCGCGAGCAAGAGGCGTGCCGGTGTGGTCGTGGCCGTGCTGAGTGGTCTGGCACTGGCGGCGACATCGACGACCGCGCAGGCCGCGACCGGTCCCGACGTCATCGCCCACCGCGGCTCCTCGGGCATGGCACCCGAGAACACCGCCGCCGCCATCGACCTCGCCGTCCGCCAACGCGCCGACTACGTCGAAATCGACGTCCAGCGCACCAAGGACGGCAAACTCGTCAACTTCCACGACTGCACCATGGAACGCACCACCGACATCGAAGACCTCTACCCCGGACGCCCCCGCTACCGCGTCTCCGACTTCACCTGGAACGAACTCCGCCACCTCGACGCCGGCTCCTGGTTCCACGACGACTACACAGGCGAACCGATCATCACCCTCGACGACGTCATCCACCACATCCAGCACACCCGCACCGGACTCCTCGCCGAAATCAGCCCCTGCAGCCAGTACGGCACCACCGTCGCCACCGACCTCGCCGACACCCTGCACGGCAAACCCCGCTACGTCCGCGAAGCCCTCGCCCGGAAGCAACTGGCCGTGCAGTCCTTCCAGACCGACGACGCCCGCACCTTCCACACCGCCCAGCCCGACATCCCCATCGGCATCCTCGACGCCGACCGCCCCACCGACACCGAACTGACCGAACTCAGCCAGTGGGCCGACCAGATCAACCCCCAGCACACCGTCACCGACCAGACCCTCGTCGACCGCGTCCACCAACTCGGCATGGACATCAACGTCTGGACCGTCGACGAACCCGGCGCCATCCGCACCATGGCCGGCCTCGGCGTCGACGGCATCATCACCGACTACCCCCAGACCCTCACCCGACGGTAGCGGGGCACGGGAAACCGGCTTTGACACACATCGCCATCGGGCGTTGACTGTCCGTACGGCGCAGCGTATGCCGCTCCGGGGAACCCGGTGATCCAAGCAACCCAGGAAAGCGGCACACGACATGTATGACCAGACGCGCGCACAGCAGCCCCCGGACCGGGACCGTGACCGCGCCGAGCGCCGTTCCGCGGCGCCGGACGCGCTCCTGCCGTCGGCGGAACGGGACGCGGTCCTGGACCGCCTCCGCAAGGCCATCAACACCTTCGCCGACGCACCGCACGACGCGCTGGCGGAGGCGGAGGGTGCCTTCGACGAGGCCGCCGCCCACCTCGCGAACGCCCTCGCGGAGCGGCGTCGTGCCCTGCACGAGAGTTGGCAGGACCAGGACCCCGAGGCGCAGGCCGAGGAACTCCGGCTCGCCCTGCGGCAGTACCGGGAGATCACGCAGCGGCTGATCCGCATGTGACGGCCGCGTCGTTGGCGCAGCGGAAGCCGAGGTTGCCGGACGAGGAGTCCGGGGTGTTGGAGGAGCGGGCGGCCACCCGGTAGCGGTTGCAGTAGGAGTCGTGGCAGAGGTAGGAGCCGCCGCGCAGGACCCTGGCCGTCCCGGTCCCTGGTCCGCGCGGATCCGCGGCCGGGGACTCGGCGTAGTAGGACGGCGAGAACCAGTCGGAGCACCATTCCCACACGTTGCCCGCGGTGTTCCACAGGCCGTGGCCGTTGGGCCGGTAGGACTTGACCGGCGCGGTGGTGAGGTGTCCGTCCTCGGCCGTGTTGACGTGGGGGAAGCGGCCCTGCCAGATGTTGCAGCGCCACCGGCCGCCGGGGGTCAGTTCGTCGCCCCAGGCGTAGCGGCGGCCGGCCAGTCCCCCGCGGGCGGCGTACTCCCACTCGGCCTCGGTGGGCAGCCGCTTGCCGGCCCACCGCGCGTAGGCGGCGGCGTCGTTCCAGGAGACGTGGACGACGGGATGGTTCGGCCGGCCGGTGATGTCGGAGCGGGCGCCCTCGGGGCGGCGCCAGTGGGCGCCCCGCACGTTGATCCACCAGGGTGCGCCGGCGGCGTTGCCGAGGACGTCGGCGGCGGGGGCGGCGACCACCAGGTGGAAGACCGCCGACGAACCGAAGCGTTCGGCGTCGGTCACATGGCCGGTCGCCTTGACGAAGGCGGCGAACCGGGCGTTGGTGACGGCGGTCTCGTCGATGTGGAAGGGCTCCAGACGCACCGTGTGCACGGGTGTCTCGCCGTCGGCCGGGTATCCCTCCCCGAAGGCGTCCCCCATGGCGAACTCACCGCCCGCCAGGCGCACCTGGCCGCGAGTCGAGCGCGGACGGGCGGCCGGTCCCGGTGCCGCGAGGGGCGCGGCGGGCGCGGCAGGCGTGGTGTCCACGGCGACGGATGCCGTCGCGGGGGCGCAGCACGGGCGGTGAGTACGGGTCATCGGTCCTCGAATCGTTCGCGTGCCCGGCCCGCTACGCCTTGTACGTGGACTCGTCGAGCCCGCTCAGGGTCGGGTCGTGTCCCACCTCGCCCACGTCGTACATCGACGTCATCCAGTGGTAGAAGTTGTCGCCGCGTTCCCGCAGGACGTCGTACAGCCGGCGCATCATGCGGCCGCGGACCTCCGCCTGTTCCGGATGGGCGTAGACGTTCTGCAGCTCGTCCGGGTCGGTGTGCAGGTCGTACAGCTCGTTGACGGAGTCGGGGTTGACGACGAGTTTGTAGCGGTCCTCGCGCAGCATGCGCTGCGGGTAGGGGAAGTGGTGGCCGTGGAACTCGCAGACGATGTCCTCGTCCCAGTCCACCGCCTCGCCCCGCACGAGGGGCAGCAGGCTGCGCGAGTCGACGGCGGGTTTCGGGTCGAGGCCCGCCAGTTCGAGGATGGTGGCGGTGCAGTCGAGGAGGCTGACGAACTCGTCGCGCACCTGTCCACCGGGTGCGCCCGGGACCCGGAGCAGGCCGGGCGTGCGGTAGATGTCCTCGTACATCGCCGGGCCCTTGTCGTGCAGCCGGTGCGAGCCGGTGAACTCGCCGTGGTCGCAGGTGAAGAACACCGCCGTGTCCTCGACGAGGCCGAGCCGTTCCATGGCCGCCATGACCCGGCCGATCTGTTGGTCGATGAGGGCCACGTAGCCCCAGTAGACGGCGATGAGCTTGCGGGTGGTCTCGATGGGCATCGTGTCGAAGGTCCAGTGCGCGCTGTAGTTGCGCTGGACCGGGGGTTTGCCCTCGAAGGTCTCGGACACCGACCGCGGCAGTTCCACGTCCGCGGGGTCGACCAGGTCGAAGTACGCGTCGGGCAGGATGTACGGCAGGTGCGGTCCGAAGAAGTGCAGGGCCAGGAAGAAGGGCCGGTCGCGGTCGTGGGCGTCGGCGGCGTACCGCTCCAGTTGCTCGATGGCGCGGGTGGCCAGGTAGTGCTCGAAGGTGGCCTCGACCGGCTGGTGCAGCCGGGCGGCGAGCAGGTTGCCGGGGCCGCCGTTGGGCAGGGTGCCGCGGACCCGGTCGCTGATCTCGTACGGGGGCAGTCCGCGTTCGGCGAGGTAGGCGAGGTAGTCCGGGTGGTCGACGGGGTTGTGCCAGCCGGGGAGTTCGGGGCCGTCGAAGCCGTAGTCGGCCGCGGTGCGCCGGTTGCCGGCGTGCCACTTGCCGAACAGGCCGCAGTTGTAGCCGTGTTCGCGCAGTGCGCGGGAGAAGGCGAACTGGTCCTCGGCCAGGTCTTCGAGATAGCCGACGTTGCGTTCGTGGTTGGCGAGGAGCTTGTGCCGGAAGGGTGCCTGGCCGGTCAGGAGGCTGGCGCGGGCCGGGGTGCAGATGGCGGTGGGGGTGTACCAGCGGTCGAAGCGGGTTCCCGTGGCGGCCAGTTCGTCGAGCGCGGGGGTGTGGGCCAGTGGGTTGCCGTAGGCGCCGAGGGTGTCCGTGCGGTGCTGGTCGGTCATCAGGAAGAGGATGTTCTTCCGGGACGCCCCGGACTGCGCACCGGGCTGCACACCGGACTGGGCGCCGGGCTGGTTCTCTCGCGTCACTTGCCCGCTCCCGTGAAGAGGTCGCCGGTGTAGTAGGTCTTCGGGTCGGCGGGCTTCTTGAGTTTGCCGGCGTCGACGAAGTAGTCGTTCATGCCCTGGAGCCATTTCACGACGGTGCCGTCCTGGGTCAGCTTGTCGAGCTCCGCCACGCTGAGCACCTTGTTGTTCGCGGCGTCCGCCTCGACCTGGTCGACGGGGATCTTCAGCTTGTCGGCGGTGAGCTTGATCGCCTCGTCGGTGTGCTCGGCGCGGAACGTCATGGCCTCGCGCAGTACGGCGAGGACCTTCTTGGTCTTCTCCGGCTGGTCGGCCACCACCTTGTTGCCCGCGACGAACGCCGTGGGGAAGGAGACGTCGTCTTCGAAGTCGGCGTTCTTGGCGAGTTCGACCAGGTCGGGGACCTGCTTCTTGATCGTCGCCGCGGCCGGGTACCAGAAGCCGGCGCCGTCGACCTGCTGAGAGGAGAAGGCGGAGACGATGGTGGACGGGTCCATGGGGACGACCTTCAGGTCCTCCTTGGTCATCCCGGCCTTCTCCAGGGCGAGGGAGAGGATCATGTCGCCGGAGGTGCCCTCGGGTACGGCGACGGTCTTGCCCTTGAGCTGCCGCATCGAGGTGATGCCCGGCTGGGCGAGGACCCGGTCGGAGTTGCCGAGGGTGTTGATGGCGACGACCTTGGCCTGGCCGGAGGCGGGCAGCCACATGGCGCCGGGGCCTATGTAGCCGAAGTCGAGGTTGTTCGTGCCCAGGGCCTGGATCTGGAGCGGCCCGTTGGTGAAGACCTTGGTGTCCGCCGACAGCCCGTGCTTCTTCCACAGGCCCTTGGCCTCGGCGATGGCGATCAGGCTGGCGCCGTTGAAGTCGTTGATGTAGCCGAAGCGCACCTTGTCCGACGATCCGCCGGAGGACGAGCCGCCGCCGCACGCGGCGAGCAGCGCCATCGCGGCCACGCCGGCGAGGGTGGTGGTGAGGCTTCTGCGGGTGAGGGCGGGTGACATGGCGGTGAGTCCCTTCCGGGTCATGATGTCGGGGCGTGGGAACCGGAAAGGGCGGCGGTGCGGCCTTCCTGGTGGTAGACGGAGTGCCAGACGCGGTTGCGCAGCGCGGCGAACTCGGGGCTGAGCCGGAAGGCCTCGTCGCGCTCGATGGCGGGGTCGACGTCGACGACGTCGTAGACGCGCCCTGGGCGGGCGGCCATCACGATGACCCGGTTGGCCAGGAACACGGCCTCGTCGACGTCGTGGGTGATGAACAGGACGGTGCGCTTGTCCTGGCTCCAGGTCTTGAGCAGCTGCTCCTGGAGCTTGACCCGGGTGAGCGCGTCGAGGGCGCCGAAGGGTTCGTCCATCAGCAGGATCGAGGGGTCGACGGCGTAGGCGCGGGCGATGGCGCAGCGCTGGCGCATGCCGCCGGAGAGGGTCTTGGGGAGCGCGTCGGCGAAGCGTTCCAGGCCGACCAGTTCGATGAAGTGCTCCGCCCTGGCGCGGCGTTCCTGTTTCGGCACGCGCGTGGTCCTGAGGCCGAACTCGACGTTCTGGCGCACGGTCAGCCAGGGGAAGAGGGCGTACTGCTGGAAGATGACGCCGCGTTCGGGTCCGGGGCCCGAGACGGGGGCGCCGTCCACCAGGGCCCGGCCGGCGGTGGGTGTCTCCAGCCCGGCGAGGATGTTCATCAGGGTGCTCTTGCCGCAGCCCGAGGGACCCACGACGGTGACGAACTCGTGGTCGGCGATGTCGAGGCAGACGTCGTCGAGGGCGGTGAAGGTCTCCCGGCCCAGCGAGAAGGTCTTGGTCACGTGCTGGACGGAGATCTTGGCGGGTGTGCTGGTCATCGGCGTTCCTGCCATCGGGTGAGCCGGCGTTCGGCGAGGAGGAGGACCCGGTCCATGAGGAGACCGAGGATCCCGATCGAGATGAGCCCGACGAAGATGGTCGGGAGGTCGTAGTAGAGCTGGGCGTTCTGCATGCGGTAGCCGAGGCCCTCCTGGGCGGCGATCAGCTCGGCGGCGACCAGGGTGGCCCAGGCCGAGCCGAGGCCGACGCGCATGCCGACGAGGATGAACGGGGTGGACGCCGGCACCACCACGCGGGCGAAGATCGTGGCGTCGCCCGCGCCCAGCACCCGGGCGGCGTTGATCAGGGTGCGGTCGACGTTCACCACGCCCTGGAAGGTGGAGATCACGCAGGCCAGGAACGCGGCGAGGAAGATGACGAAGATCTTCGGTGTCTCGTCGATGCCCATGGCGACCACGGCCAGGGGGATGATCGCCAGCGGCGGGATGGTGCGGAAGAACTGGATCCAGGGTTCGATCAGTCCGCGCAGGATGCCGTACCAGCCCATCAGGAAGCCCACCGGGACGGCCACGGCCGTGCCCAGGGCGAAGCCGAGGAGGACCCGGGTCAGGCTGGCCAGCGCGTCGTCGGCGAGCGTCCCGTCGCTGATCAGGGTGCCCGCCCGGGAGACGACTTCCGGCGGCGTGGGCAGTTTGAAACCGGCGGAGGCGAGGGCCCACCAGAGCGCGATGCCGAGCGCGACGGACACGGCGTTCAGGGCGAGGGGCAGCCCGCGCCGGCCGGAACGGGAGCGTCGCGGCGCGGACGTGACGGCGTCCGCCGGGGTGTCGCCCGCCTCGGCGCCGGGTGAGGCCCCGGGCCGTTGCTCGGGCCGCGGGTGCCGCTCGTCGGCGCTCCGCTTGTCAAGGACGGACATGGGCGGCTCCTTCGGTGGCGGAGTCGGATGCATCGGAACGGCCCTTCACGTCGGCGGTTTCGGGATACCTCGCCAGGAGGGGTGAGCTGTGGAAGACCGCGGCCAGCGCGCCGATGGCGCCGTCGTCGTCGGAGAGCCGGGCCGCGGCGACGACGGGCCCTGCGGACGCGGTCGGGAAGATCTCGGCGGCGAGGGTGGCGGCGACCTGCTCCACGAGGACGGGCGCCAGCCGGGTGATCTCGCCGCCGATGACCACCTTGGCCGGGTTCAGCATCATGGTCGCGGCGCCGACCACCCGGCCCAGTGCCCCCGCGGCCTCCCGCAGGACCCGGTCCACGACGGGGTGGGCGCGGCGCACGGCGGCCGCGAGCTCGTCCAGGTTCTCCAGGCGCAGGCCGAACTCCCAGCAGGCGGCGAGGATTCCCGGCACCGAGGCCACGGTCTCCAGACAGCCCCGCTTGCCGCACCGGCAGGGGCGGCCCGCCGGTTCGACGGTCACGTGCCCCAGTTCCCCGGCCAGTCCGGACGAGCCCGTGACCAGCTGGCCGCCGACGACGAGACCGCCGCCGACGCCGTCGGACAGCCGCACGTAGACCAGGTCGGCGACGCTGTCGGCGCCGCTGATCGCCTCGGCGAGGGCCGCGAGGCGGGTGTTGTTGTCGACGATCACCGGGGCGTCGAAGCGTTCGGCGAAGGCCACGTCGACTCCTTCGGGTGCCGGGCGGAGGACGGTGGTGCCCTTGGTGGCGCGGGGCCAGGCCGCCCCCTCGGGGGCCGGGTAGGGGCCGGGTACACCGATGCCGATGCCCTGGAGCGCCCCGTAGTGGACGCCGGCCTCGCCGCTCAGCCGGTCGACCAGTTCCAGGGCCAGTTCGGTGCGGGTCGCCCAGGTCGCGGTGTCCTCGTACCGGACGGAGCCGGAGACCATGACCTCGTGCGCGGCGTCGGCCACGACGACGTGGACGCGGCGGTGCCCGAAGTCGACGCCCATGAACTGCGCCGACGCCGGGTCGAGGGCCAGCCGTTCGGCCGGTCGCCCGCTGCCCTCGCGGCGGGAGGCGTCGGTGTCCACGACGACGATGGCGCCTCGTTGCAGGAGGTTGCCGGTGATCTCGGACAGGGTGGTGCGGGACAGGCCCACGACCCGGGCGATCTCGCCCCGGCTCATGGCGCCGTTCTCCTGCAGCGCACGCATGACGCGCTCTTCGTGGGTCCGCCTGACCAGTGCGTGCACTCCGCTGGGCATCTGCATGCCGGTCAACGTAGGGAGGCTCGATTATTCCGTCAACACTCCGACAGAAAGAGGCAATGAAGTGTTCACAATGCCTGGTGGGCGGATGCCTGGGTGGGGCACTCGAACGCCATTATTCGTCCGCCCTGTTGACGTAAATGCGCGGGCGTTCGCATGCTGTGCGCCATGCCCCCGTCCCGCGGCGCGTGTGCCGCGCCCCGGTTCCCGGACGGGGACGACGAAGGAGAACCCGACTGATGACCGATGCCGAGTACGGACTCCACCGACGATCCCTGCTGGCCGGCGCCGCCGGTGTGGGGGCGGCGTTCACCCTGCCCGCGGGCGCCGCACAGGCGGCTCCCGCGGTGGCGGCCCCCGCTGCTCCCGCGGCGGCCGGGGCGTCCCGGCGGTACCCGCGGAACTGGCCCGACCCCGAGCCGTACGGCGCCGCGGACACCCGGGCCGACCTGTGGCCGAGGGACGACAACGCGTTCGTCCTCCCGCTGGAGCTGCGCCCCCGTGACGAGGAGCGCGGCACGGTCTGGATGCGCGACACCTATGTCAACTGCTTCGTCGTCGACGGACGCCCCCTCTACGTCGCCACCGGCACCACCCGGGTGCCCGGACTCGACGTCGCCGGGCCCTGGAACGACGGCATCTTCGTGTGGCTGGCCCCCTCCCTCAAGGGCCCGTGGCGGCTGGCCGACACGACCCGCGTCCGGCCCGGGGCCGAGCGCGGCAAGGTGTGGTCGCCCGAGTTCGCCGGGGAGAACCGCCCCGGCCGCACGGTCGTCGCGCCCTGGCAGGAGTACTGGCACGACGAGCAGTTCGGCAAGCGGGGACAGGCCTGGGCACCGGAGCTGCACTACTTCCGCGGCACCTGGTACATCGTGGCGTGCATGGGCGACCACTCCCGCAAGGTGGGCTCGTTCATGCTGGTGAGCGAGGGCGGCGTCGAGGGACCGTACCGGCTGATCGAGGGGAACCTGGAGAAGCCGTTCGGCGACTCGTTCGCCGGAGGGCCGAAGTTCATCGAGCCCGGCGCCTACCACCACATCGACGGCGGCCTCTTCTCCGAGGGCGACGACGCGTGGCTCGTGCTGCACAACGACCTGTACGCGAAGTTCCGGGACGACATGGAGGACATCGTCACGACGACGGACCTGCCCCGGTTCCAGCAGACGCCCTACTCCCCCGAGCCGTACCTCGAGGGCGCCTACGTGTTCAAGTACCGCGGCAAGTACCACCTGGTCCACGCCGCCTGGGACCGGACCTCCGTCAACGCCGACGGCACCGTCCGGCACGCCTACGACGTGCCCGCGACCGGGCGGGTGCAGTACCAGTACGACGCGATCGTCGCCGTGGCCGACCGGTTCGAGGGCCCGTACGCGGAGCGGTACACCGCGGGGGTCGGCGCCGGGCACAACAACTTCTTCGTCGATCACCGCGGCGGCCTGTGGGCGACGTACTTCCTGAACCCGGCCGCCGGCTACTGGTCCGGCGCCTCGCGCGTCGCCCAGGCCGCAGTACCCGGGGTCGTACGGCTCGAATGGACCGGCCCGGCGGACGGCCGGCTGTACGTGGCACGCGGGCCCGAGGGGCACGGCGACCGGCCCTGATCAGGGGCGACGCCCGGCCCACCGCCCCTCGCATGCCGTCGCGGCGGTACGGGCGTAGTGTCCAGATATGGGTGGTGTTCGGTGTGGCCGGCGTCGGGCAGCCCTGTCGGCGCGGACGCGGGCGGACCGCTGATGGACTCCGCGATGGCGGCCGTGGTGCGGGCGAGCGGTGCGTTCGGAGGAATCCTCTACGTACTGCCACCGGGCGAGAACGCCGTGTGGCAGGTCCTGGTCACGGGGGTCCCGCAGGAGATGGCCGCCCCGTGGCGGCGGGTGGGGCTGAAGGATCCGATGCCCGTGGCGGACGCCGTCCGCGAGCGGCGTCTGGTGTGGGCGGGCGGCCGGGAGGAGATGGCACGCGAGTATCCGCGGCTGGCGCTCGTCCTGCCGTACGACTTCGGGCTGGCGGCCTCGCCGCTGGTCTCGGGCACCGCCGTCCGCGGCGGGCTGGTGCTGCTGTGGTCCGGGAGTCACCCGTCGCGGCTGAGCGCCGGTGAACAGGACGTCATCCGGGCGGGCTGCCGCCGCCTGGGCGACAGCCTGCAGCGGGCGCTCGACCGCGGCGAGGCGCTGCCGCCCCCGGACCGGCCCCGGACCCTGTCGCCGGCGGCCCCGCGCGCCCCCTCCCCCGCCGAGGCGACCGCGCTGTCCGCGTTCGTGGACCGCCTGCCCGGCGGTTCGTGCGCCCTGGACCTGGACGGGCACCTCACCTTCGTCACCCCCGGGGCGGCCGAGCTGCTCGGTGTCGACCGGTCGCTGCTGGTGGGCGCCCTGCCCTGGGAGGCGCTGCCCTGGATGGACGTGCCGCACGTCGAGGACCGCTACCGCGCCGCGCTGGTCAGCCGCAGGCCGCAGACCTTCACCGTGCTGCGCCCGCCGGGGACGTGGCTGTCCTTCGAGCTGTACCCGGACGCCACCGGGCTGAGCGTGCGCATCACCCGCGGCAGCCCGGACGCGGACGGGTCCTCCTCACGGTCGGTACCGCCCTCGGGTCCCAGCCGTGCCACCGTGCTCTACCACCTGATGCACCTGGCCTCCACCCTGACCGAGGCCGTCAGCGTGCAGGACGTGGTCGAGCAGACCGCCGACCAGCTGATGCCCGCGCTCGGAGCGCAGGGCATGGTGGTGATGGCCCCGGCGGAGGGCCGTCTGAAGGTCGTCGGGCAGCGCGGCTACCGCCCGGAGCTGCTGCGGCGCTTCGACGGGACGCCCCTCACCGCGGCCATCCCCGGCGTCGACGTCATGGCCACGGGTGTCCCGGGATTCTGGACGACCTTCGAGGAACTCCACGAGGCCTATCCCGCCATGACGCACGAGGACGGGATGGCCGCGTGGGCCCTGCTGCCGCTGATCGCCTCCGGCCGCCCCATCGGCTCGCTCCTGCTCTCCTACCGCCGGCCCCACGTCTTCCCGCCCGGCGAACGGGCCGCCCTCACGTCGCTGGCGGGACTGGTCGGGCAGGCCCTGGACCGCGCCCGGCTCTACGACTCCAAGCACCACCTCGCCCACCGCCTGCAGTCCGCCCTGCTGCCCCACACCCTCCCCGACGTGCCCGGTCTGAACGTCGCCGCCCGCTACCTCCCGGCCGCCCGGGGCCTGGGCATCGGCGGCGACTTCTACGACGTCATCCGGCTCGACGAGCGCACCGCGAGCGTCACCATCGGCGATGTGCAGGGGCACAACGTGGACGCCGCGGCCCTGATGGGGCAGGTCCGTACCGCCGTGCACGCCAACGCCACCGTGGGGGCGTCCCCCGACCACGTCCTGGCCCGCACCAACCGCCTGCTCACCGACCTGGACCCCGGGCTGTTCACCAGCTGCGCCTACGTCCACCTCGACCTCGCCACACACCGCGCCTGCCTGGCGCTCGCGGGGCACCCGCCTCCCCTGCTGCGCCACGCGGACGGGCATGTCGAACCCCTGCGCGTGCCGCCCGGTCTGCTGCTGGGCATCGAGCGGGACGCCCGGTACACCGCGCTGGAGTTCCCGCTGCCGCCGGGCAGCGTGCTCGCCCTCTACACCGACGGACTCGTCGAGGCGCCCGGGGTCGACCTCGACGACGCGATCGCGGCGCTCGCCGGGCTCCTGGAACACGGCGACCCCGGCGACCTGGACGCCATGGCGGACACCCTCATCCGGCACGCGCCCACCCCGGGCGACGACATCGCCCTGGTCCTCGTCGGGCCGCCCGCGCGGACGCCGGGGCACTCCCGGGACCACTCGATCGTTTTCACGGGCAAGAAGGACGAACGCCGGTCGACACGGGCCGGCAGCGGAGGAGAAGACCCTTCATGAAACACCAGAGGGTGCGCGATCTGATGAGCGACGCCGTGGTCCGCGTGCAGCGGGGCACCCCGTTCAAGGAGATCGCCCACCTGCTGCTGGAGTACGACATCACGGCGGTGCCGGTCCTCGACGGGGAGAGCCGCCCCGTGGGGGTGGTGTCGGAGGCGGACCTCCTGCAGAAGATGTGGGGCGGGGAGCCCGACGGTTCCCCGGAGCACGCCGAGTGGTCCCGGGCCTCGGCCGCCAAGGCGGGCGCCACGGACGCGGGCGGGCTCATGACCTCGCCCGCGCTCTGCGCCCGGGAGGACTGGAGCGTCGTGGACGCCGCCCGCGTGATGGCGCGGCACCGCATCAAACGGCTCCTGGTCGTGGACGGGGACGGGCGGCTGGCCGGGGTCGTCAGCCGTAGCGACCTGCTGCGGGTCTTCCTGCGCACGGACCGCGCGATCCGCACCGAGATCATCGAAGAGGCTCTGGTCAAGGCGCTCGGTCTGGCGCCCTCCTCGGTGCAGGTGGACGTGACGCACGGCCATGTCGTGCTCAGCGGCCGGCTCCCGGACCGGGTGTCCGCCCCGCTGCTGGAGGAGCACTGCCGGAGTGTGGACGGCGTCGTCGCCGTGGAGTTCCGGCCGGCCGGCGAGGCCGGTGCCGAGGATGCCGCGGCGGTCGGTTCCTGACCTGCCGCCCTGGCGGCGGACGCCCGCCCGTGCCCGCTTCCCTGGGGAGAGGACGCGGACACGGGCGGAGCACGGGGCCGGAGCGGGTCAGACTCCGGTCGAGTCCTTCACTCGGGCGCCTCGGCGGGCGGCGCCGGAGCGGGGACCGGCGCGGGCGCCGGGCCGCCCTCGCTGAGCCCGAACCGGCCGTGGAACCTGCGCAGGGAGGGCGGCGCGTACCAGGCGGACCGGCCGAGCAGGCGCATGGCGGCCGGTACGAGGACACCGCGTACGGCGACGGCGTCGATGAGGATGGCCAGTCCGCTGCCCAGCCCGAACATCTGCATGAAGCTGATCTTCGCCGTCCCGAAGGCGAAGAAGCTCACCGCGAGCAGACAGGCCGCCGCGGTGACGATGCGTCCGGTGTGGCCGAGGCCGTCGGTGACGGCCGTGCGGGTGTCCGCGCCCTGGTCGTGCAGCTCCTTGATCCGGCTGGTGACGAACACCTCGTAGTCCATGGAGAGGCCGAAGGCGATGCAGAACATCAGCACCGTCATGGACGCCTCCATCGGCTGCGGTGTGACGCCGATCAGCGAGGCCAGGTTGCCGTCCTGGAAGATCCAGGTCATGACGCCGAGGGTCGCGCCCAGGCTGATCACGTTGAGGACCAGCGCGCGCAGCGGCTGCACGACACTGCCGGTGAACAGGAAGAGCACGACGAAGGTGGTCAGCGCGACCAGGCCCAGGGCGAGCGGGAGCCTGCCGCTGATGGAGTCCTTGGAGTCGACCAGCTCGGCGTCCCCGCCGCCCACCAGCGCCTCGGTCCCGGCGGGCGGTGCGACGGCCCGCACCTCGTGGACCAGGTCCTGCGCCTCGTCCGACCGGGGGGTGAGGCCGCTGACCACGGTGACGCGCTGGGCGTCGGGGCGGCTGAGGGCCGCGTTGCCGGGACCGGTCGCCCTCGGCTGCCCCTTCGTGTAGCTGCCCGTGCCGGTCTCGACGCGGACGACGCCTTCGAGAGCGGACAGTTCGGCCGCGTAGGAGCCCAGCGGTCCCTCGTCCACAAAGGCGTCGATGACGACGTGGAGGGCGGCGGCGTCGTTGCCGTCGAACTTCTCCCGCAGCACGGCGGCGACCTGTCGGCTCTGCGCGTCCTCGGGCAGCACGCGTTCGTCGGGGGTGCCCAGGGTGATGCCCAGCAGGGGGCTCGCCGCCACCAGCAGTACGGCCAGCACGGGCAGCGCGGTGAGCACGGGGCGCCGCATGACGGTGCCGGCCAGCCGTCCCCACAGGGGCGCCCGGGTGGCGGCGGTGCGTGCGCGCCCGGCCCACGGCAGCCGCCCGCTGTTGACCCGGTGGCCCAGGACGACGAACAGGGCCGGCATCACGAAGAGCGTGCCGACGGCGGCGATGGCGACGACGCCGACCCCGGCGTAGCCGAACGAGCGGAGGAAGTACTGCGGGAAGACCAGGAGCGCCGCCAGCGCTACGGCCACCGTGGCGGCCGAGAAGGCGACCGTGCGCCCGGCGGTGCGCACCGTGTGGCGGACGGCGTCGTCCACGGTGGAGCCGGTGGCGAGCTGCTCCCGGAACCTGCTGATCATCAGCAGGGCGTAGTCGATGCCCAGACCGAGTCCGAGGGCGGTGGTCAGGTTGGTGGCGGACACGGACACGTCGACGGAGCCGCCGAGCAAGGCGAGTTCGGCGAACGTGCCCGCGATGGCGATGGTCCCGATGGCCAGGGGCAGGAGCGCGGCGACCACGCTGCCGAAGACGACCAGGAGCAGCAGGAGGGTCAGCGGTACGGCGATGGCCTCGGCCAGCAGCAGGTCCTTGGGCGTCTGCGTCTCCATGTCGTTGCCGACGGCGGCGCCGCCCCCGGCCCGGACGCCCAGCCCGCCCTCGTGGGGCCCGGTGTACTCGTCGATGACGGTCTTGGCGTTCTCCCGCTGCTGGGTCTCGTCGCCCTTCACATGGGCGAGCACCAGGGCCTCACGGCCGTCCTCGGAGCGCAGGGCGGGCTGCTTCGCGTCCCAGTACGCGACCACGTTCTCGAGGTTCGGGTCGTTTCTGAGGTCGGCCACCAGGGCCCGGCCGCCGCGCTCGGCGTCCGGCGCGTCGACGCGCGACCCGGCAGCGCGGACCAGCAGGACCAGGTTCGTCTCCCCGCCGAACTTCTCCTCGATGGCCGTCCCGGCCCTGGTGGACTGGGAGGCGGGGTCGTCGTAGCCTCCCCCCTTCAACTTGCCGAACGCGCCGGCTCCGACGGCACCCATGAGCGCCACGGCCACCACGGCGACCACCAGTACCAGCCGGGACCGGCGGATCGCCAGTTCGGCTATGCGATCGAACACGCACGTTCTCCCTTGTTCTCTTGCGGTGAAGACGACGGAATGCGGCCGGAGTTGATGGCCTCGACAGGCCCTGCGTCGCCGCACCACGACGTTAGTGAGACACCATGCGCTTTGGCAGTGTGAGATTTACCTAACAGTGTTCGGCTTCTTGACGCGCCATCAGCCCGGGTCGCCCTAGGCTCGCCGCATGTCCGCAGACCGGCACACCACCACGGCTCCCGTCTCCCTCCGCGAGCGGCGCCGGACCGCCGCGGCCCAGGAGATACTCGACGCCGCCGAGCAGCACATCGGCCGACACGGGCCCGCGGCCCTGTCGCTGCGCGCGGTCGCCCGCGGTCTCGGCATGACCGTGCAGGCGCTCTACCACTACTTCCCGAACCGCGACGCCCTCGTCACCGCGCTGATCACCAAGGCGTACGGCGACCTGTCCGACGCGTTGCAGGCCGCCGCCGACGGTGCGGGCGAGGACCTCCGCGCACCGCGTCCGCTCGTGGTGGCCGAGGCCTACCGGGACTGGGGCGTCGCCCACCCGGAGCGCTTCCAGCTGCTCTACGGGACGCCGCTGCGGTACTACGCGGCACCCGCCGAGGGGCCGACCACGCAGGCGGTCCGCCGGATGGGCGCGATCTTCCAGCGCGAGCTGTTCGCCGGCTTCACCCCGGCGCAGCTCGCCGCGGCCGACGTCCCCGCGCCCTCACCCCCGTACCGGGATCATCTGGAACGGCTCCCCGTGCCCGCCCAGGGCGATCTGCCGTCCGCCGCGGTCTCCCTCTTCCTGAGCGCGTGGGGTCACGTCCACGGGCTGGTCGTCCTGGAGGTGTTCGGGCACACCGCGTTCCTGGGAGACCATCAGGCGGAGGTCTTCCGCACGTCGGTCCGGATGATGCTGGAGGACATCCACCGCCGGATCCCCGCCGTCTGACCGGGCGCCGCTCTCAGGGGTGCCGGTCGCCGTCCCGGCCCTCGCCCGAGGGATCGGGGGCGGACAGGGCCTCGATCTCCGGGTGGTCGCGCAGGGCGGCGATGACCGCGTTCACCGCGGCGCGCCGCGGGGCGCCGCTCCGCACCACGACGGCGACGTTGCGGTGCACCGGCGGGCTCAGCCGCCGGGTGACGACGGCATGGTCCGCCGTGACCGCGAGGGCGGGCAGCAGGGCGATCGAACCGGTCGTCTCGACGTGCCGCAGCAGCATGAGGTAGTTGCCGAACCGGCAGGCCACCCGGGGTTCGAACCCCGACTCCCGGCACAGCCGGACGGTCAGGTCCGCCATGTACGACTGCGGCCGGTCGCAGGCCCAGGTCTCCTCCTTGCAGGCAGCGAGGTCCACCGCGGTGCGGGAGGCCAGCGGATGGCCGTGCGGCAGCACCAGGACGACCGGGTCGCTGCCGAGCGACATCACTTCGAGGTCCGCGCCCCACGTCAGACCGGAGTAGTCGGTGGTGGTGACGACGACGTCGGCCTCGCCCGAGCGCAGGGCGGGGCCGCTCTCGTGCGGCTCCATCTCCACGAGTTCCAGGTGCAGGTGCGGGTGGGTGGCGGCCAGCCGGTTCGCCGCGGGGACGGCGAGGCTGTAGATGGCGCTCTGGAACACGGCGAGCCGCACGGTCCCGATGGGCTCGTCGTTCAGGGCCCGCAGTTCGGCCTCGACGTCGGCCATCCGGTCCAGGATCTCCCGGCCGCGGCGGGCCAGCAGGAGTCCGGCCGGAGTCAGCCGCACCCGGCGCCCGGTCCGCTCGATCAGCCGGCACCGGGTCTCGGTCTCCAGCACCGCCAGTTGCTGGGAGACCGTCGACGCGCTCAGATGCAGCGTCTCGGCGACCGCGCGGACCGTACCGAGCGTGTCGAGCTGGCTGAGCAGGTGCAGTCGTCCGGAGTTGAGCACGCGGCGATGATACGGCGCACACCGGCTTGTTGTACGTTTTTGACGTACAGCAGCGTCGAATCTGTGCGATGGACACGCGCAGTGGCACGTTCCTACCGTCGGTCGCATGCCTTTGGAGACTTCGAGCGCCGACCCGGGGCGCCACCTGATCCGCTACTCCGGCCACGCGCCCTTCTCGCCGGAGGTCGTCGTGCGCGCCGCCGGCACCTCCGTGTTCACGGAGAGCGGGCGTGAGCTGCTGGACTTCACGTCCGGTCAGATGAGTGCCATTCTCGGGCACTCCCATCCGGCGATCGTCTCGACGGTGCGCGAGCAGGTCGCGCACCTCGACCACCTGCACAGCGGCATGCTCAGCCGCCCGGTCGTCGAGCTGGCCCGCCGGCTCGCCGGGACCCTGCCCGAGCCGCTGGAGAAGGCGCTGCTGCTGACCACCGGGGCGGAGGCGAACGAGGCCGCGGTGCGGATGGCGAAGCTCGTCACCGGCCGCCACGAGGTCGTCTCCTTCGCCCGGTCCTGGCACGGCATGACCCAGGCCGCCGCGAACGCCACCTACAGCGCCGGGCGCAAGGGCTACGGCCCCGCCGCGCCGGGCAACTTCGCGCTGCCGGTGCCGGACCGCTACCGCCCCTCCGTCGTCGGCGCGGACGGCGAGCTGGACTGGCGCCGCCAGCTGGACCTGGGCTTCGAGATGATCGACGCCCAGTCGGTCGGCAGTCTCGCCGCGTGCCTGGTCGAGCCGATCCTCTCCTCGGGCGGCGTCGTCGAGCTTCCGCCGGGCTACCTCTCCGCCCTGGCCGGCAAGTGCCGCGAGCGGGGCATGCTGCTGATCCTGGACGAGGCCCAGACGGGGCTGTGCCGGACCGGCGACTGGTACGCCTTCGAGCACGAGGGTGTCGTCCCGGACATCCTCACGCTGTCCAAGACGCTGGGCTCGGGACTGCCGCTGGCCGCCGTGCTGACCGGCCCGGAGATCGAGCAGCGGGCGCACGAGCGGGGCTTCCTGTTCTTCACCACCCACGTCAACGACCCGCTGCCCGCCGCGGTGGGCAACACCGTCCTCGACGTCCTGGTCCGCGACCGGCTGGACGAGCGCGCCCGCACGCTGGGGGCCGCGCTGCGCCAGGGCCTCGACAAGCTCGCCGCCCGCCACGAGGTCGTGGGCGACGTCCGCGGCCGCGGGCTGCTGCTGGGCATGGAACTGGTCGGGGACGAGGTGCTGGGCGAGGGCGGTGCCGACCGCCTCGGCGCCGCCGTCACCCGGCGCTGCTTCGATCTGGGCCTGCACATGAACATCGTCCAGCTCCCCGGGATGGGCGGCATCTTCCGCATCGCGCCCCCGCTGACCGCGAGCGACGACGAGATCGCCCGCGGCGTGGCCGTCCTCGACCGGGCGCTCACCGACGCCGCCGGGGATCTGTAGCACGAAGGCCCCGGCGGCCTGGGGTTCCAGGTCGCCGGGGCCGCGCGTGCGATGTCGCGGGTGTCAGACCCCGGCCGTCTCCGGCTCGCGGACGGGCTCCGCGGGCGCGGCGGTGTCGCCGAGTTCGCGGTGCAGCTTCTCGCCCTCGACGTCGACGTTCGGCAGGACGCGGTCCAGCCACCTGGGCAGCCACCAGGCCTTGGTGCCGAGCAGGGCGAGCACCGCGGGCACGATGGCCATGCGGACCACGAAGGCGTCGAAGAGCACCGCGATCGCGAGGCCGAAGCCCATCATCTTGATCATGGCGTCGTTCTCCAGGATGAAGCCGGAGAAGACGCTGATCATGATGATCGCGGCCGCCGCGACGACCCGGCCGCCGTGGGTGAAGCCCGTGGTGACGGAGTCGGCGGCGGACTGTCCGTGGACGTACGCCTCCCGCATGCGGGTGACGAGGAAGACCTCGTAGTCCATCGCCAGGCCGAAGACCACGCCGATCATGAAGATGGGCATCATCGACATGATCGGGCCCGGCTGGTCCACGCCGAACACGTCGGCGAGCCAGCCCCACTGGAAGACCGCGACCACCGCGCCGAGCGCCGCGGCCACCGAGAGCAGGAAGCCCAGGGCCGCCTTCAGCGGGACGAGGACCGAGCGGAACACCAGCATCAGGAGCAGGAAGGCGAGCCCGACGACCAGCGCCAGGTAGGGGATCAGCGCGTCGTCCAGGGTCTGCGAGAAGTCGATCGTCATCGCGGTCGCGCCGGTGACCAGCATGGTCGCGCCGGTGTCGGCCCGGATGTCGCCGGACAGCGAGCGGAGGTCGTGCACCAGCGACTCGGTGGCGATGTCGCTCGGGCCGGTCTTGGGTATCACGGTGAGGACGGCGGTGTCGCCCTTGTCGTTGAAGTTGGCCGGGGTGACGGCCGCGGCCTTGCCGAGACCGGTGATCTTCTCGCCGACGGCGTCCGCGGCGGCCTTCGGATCGTCGGCGCCGCGTGCGTCCACGGTGACCATCAGCGGGCCGTTGAACCCGGCCCCGAAGGACTCGGACAGCATGTCGTAGGCCTTGCGCTGGGTGGTGTCGGGGGCCGAGCTGCCCTCGTCGGGCAGGCCCAGCTCCATACTGGCGGCCGGTACGGCGATCACGCCGAGTCCGAGGACCGCGGTCAGCAGTACGGTGACCGGGCGCCGCTGTACGAAGCGGGCCCAGCGGGTGCCGAGCTTCGGCTTGCCGGCGGCGGTCCGCGCCCCGGCGGGCGCCTTGCGGTCCTTGCGGCTCAGCGCCCGCTTGCCGGCGAAGCCGAGCAGTGCCGGGGTGAGGGTGAGGGCGATCAGCACGGCGATGCCGACGGTGCCGGCGGCGGCCAGGCCCATCTTGGTGAGGATCGGGATGTTGACGATGGCGAGACCCGCCAGGGCCACGACGACGGTCAGTCCGGCGAAGACCACCGCGGAGCCCGCGGTGCCGACCGCGCGTCCGGCCGCCTCCTCGGGGGCGCGGCCCTCGGCTATCTCGGCCCGGTAGCGGGAGACGATGAACAGGGCGTAGTCGATGGCGACCGCGAGGCCGATCATCATGGCGAGCGTGGAGGTCGTGGCGGACAGCTCCAGGGTGCTGCCGAGTGCCCCGATGGCGGAGATGCCGATGCCGACACCGATGATCGCCGAGAGCAGCGGCATACCGGCCGCGACCAGTGAGCCGAAGGTCAGCAGGAGCACGATCGCGGCGACGCCGATGCCGATCAGCTCGGCGGTGCCGCCCATCTCCTGCTCGGCCACGACCGCGTCGCCGCCGGTCTCGACGGTGTACCCGCCCTCGCGGGCGGCGTCGGTGGCGGCGGTGAGCGAGTCGCGGGCCTCGTCGGTCAGCTCCATCGCGTTGACCTTGTAGGTCACGGAGGCGTAGGCGGTGGTGCCGTCCTTGCTGACGGCGTTCGCCTTGAACGGGTCGTCCACCGAGGCGACCTGCGGGCCGGCCTTCAGGTCGGCGACCAGTTCCTCGACCCGGTCCTTGCCGGCCGCGCCGGATATCTTCGCGCCCTCGGGGGCACGGATCACGACACGGGCCGCGGCGCCCTCGGCGCTGGCGGCCGGGAACTGCTCGTCGAGCAGGTCGAACGCCTTCTGGGACTCGGTGCCCGGCATGGAGAAGGAGTCTTCGGGCGGGGCCGGTGCGGCGGACGAGGCGACGCCGGCGCCCACGAGCAGGGCCACCCACAGCAGGGCGACGAGGCCGCGGCGCCGGAACGCCCTCCGGCCGAGTCGATAAAGAAACGTAGCCACCTTTTGGACCAATCCGTCGGGTTACGGGCAGGACGAAGACCCGGCACATGGGGGGAAGGCGGACGCGCTCACCGGGGTACACCTTCATGCTCGCCCGGGGTTCTCGGCATTTACTCCGACCCTGGGTCTGGACTGGCGTACTGCGTGGGGTGTAGTGGGGTCCCGCGCCCCTCTCCCCTCGGTGTAGATCACGAAGATGCGTGTACTCCGCATTTCGTTGCCGGGGGCAGCCGACGTCTCCGGCGGCCTCGGGGTCCACGTGGGTGGTCGGGCCGCGTTCGCGCTCGGCCGGAGTGGGACCGTCCAGAAGGAGGTCGAGGGCCTGCTGGGGGGCGGGGGGCGTCCGTGCGCCGTTCCGGGCCCCGCTGGGCGACAGCCGACGACAGGGCGGTGGTTGACCTTCACCTTGGGGCAGGCCGCAGCATCGGTGTCACCGGGCGACGCGCCCGGTACGAGGAGGAATGGGCCCGTGGGCACGGAGTTGCTGACCATCGGGGCGTTCGCGAAGGCGACCCGGCTGTCGCCGAAGGCGCTGCGCCTCTACGACGAGCTGGGCCTGCTGCCGCCCGCCCGCGTCGACCCGGTCTCCGGCTACCGCCGCTACGCCCCGGAACAGGTGGAGCGGGCCCGGCTCGTGGCCTGGCTGCGGCGCCTGGGGATGCCGCTGGTCCGCATCCGGCACGTGTGCTCGCTGGACGCCCGCGCGGCGGCCGGGGAGATCCGCGCCTTCTGGGCGCGGGCCGAGGCCGAGGCCGCCGCCCGCCGGGACCTGGCCGCCTTCCTCGTCGACCACCTCACCCGGAAGGACCCCGCCGTGGCTCCCCTCTCTCCTGCCCTGAACCTGCGTTACGCCGCCGCCTCCGACATCGGTCTGGTCCGCGAGAGCAACCAGGACACCGCCTACGCGGGCTCCCGCCTGCTGGCCGTCGCCGACGGGTACGGCGCCGGCGGTGCCCCGGCGAGCGCGGCCGCCGTCGGGGCGCTCCGGCGGCTGGAGGACGACGGCGTCCCGGCCGGCGGTCTCCTCAACGTCCTCGCGGACGCCGTCGAGGAGGCCGAGCGGGCCGTGTACGACGCCGTGGGAGCCGGCTGTGCGCCGGAGGCGGCCGGTACGACCCTCACCGCGATGCTGTGGACGGGGTCGCAGCTCGGCCTGGTCCACATCGGCGACTCGCGCGTGTACCTGCTGCGCGACGGGGAGCTGTTCCAGATCACGCACGACCACACCGTCGTGCAGTCGATGGTCGACGAGGGCCGCCTCACGCCGGAGGAGGCCGCCTCACACCCCCAGCGGTCGCTGCTGGTACGGGCCCTGGGCGGCGGCGCCGACGCCAGGGCCGAGATGCGTCTGCAGGACGCCCGGTCCGGGGACCGCTACCTGCTCTGCTCCGACGGCCTGTCGACCGTGGTGCCGGGCGACGAGATCCGCCGGGTGCTCGCCGCCCCCGGTGAGCCCGGGCGGGCCGTCGGTGAACTGGTGGCACTCGCCAACGGATCCGGCGGTCCCGACAACGTCAGCTGTGTCGTCGCCGATGTCGTGACCGCCGGGTGACTCCTGTCCTTCGGCCCGCCCGGGCTCAGGGGGGAGGTGCCGCCCCGACCATGACCCGGTCGCTGTCGCCCTCGGAGAGGAAGGAGGCGAGGGCCCGCCCCTCCTCGACGACCTGGGCACGCTCAGGCCGGGTGAGCCGCCGCAACGGGGTGACGGTCACCGTGTCGCCCTCGACGGTCCAGGTCGCGGAGACCCGGCCGTCGACGAGGACGAATCGGGCGCCGGTGACCGACAGACCGCGGTGCGCGTCGTCGATGATCCGGCCGCGGTCCTGGTAGCCGAGGACCGCGTTGTCGAAGGCCGGCAGGAACCGCACGGGGGCCGGGGCGTCCGGGCCGGGGCGCGGCGCGTCGGGCAGGTCCAGCAGTTCCCGGCCCCGCTCGTCGCGGAAGGCGACCAGTTCCCCGCGCACCGCCGCGACCGCGGCCGGCAGCCCCGCGAGCCCGCACCAGGCACGCAGGTCCGCCGAGGCGGCCGGCCCGAACGCGGCCAGGTAGCGCCGTACGAGCGCGGCACCGACCGGATCGGTGCCCGGCGGGGCCGGCGGGAGGTCGCCCATGGAGCGTGGCTCGCCGTCGGCCAGGACCGCCCGGCCCGCCGCCGCGAGTTCGTCGAGGTCGACCCCGGCGAGTTCGCGGCGGTAGGTGCCGAGGACGCGTCCGCGCAGCATGGCGTCGTGGCGCGAGCGCCAGGCCAGTACGTCCTCGGCGGTGACGAGGTGGACGGTGCGGCGCATCAGGTGGGTGCGCACGACCCGACGCCCGGCCAGCAGGTCGTCGAGCGCCCGCGGTGCGAAGTCGCGCAGCCTCGACCACAGTCCGACGAACGGTTCCTGCGGTTCCTGTGCCTGCATGCCGCCGAGGTGTGCGACGGCGTCGGGGACCGGGCGGTCCGCGCGGTCGAGCAGCAGCTGCCGGGCGAGTGCGGCCCGGTTCAGCGACCGGGCGTCGAGCACGCTCACGCGTTGTACTCGCTCACCACGTCCAGGACCCAGGTGACGCCGAACCGGTCCCGCAGCATGCCGTAGAGGGGTGCCCACGGCGCGGCCCCGAGCGGCCGCAGGACGGTCGCGCCCCCGGCGAGCTTCTCCCAGTACGCGGTGATCTCCTCGGCGCTCTCGCCGCGGACCGAGACGAAGAACGCGTTCTCGCCCCGGTTCCACGGCAGGTCGGACGGCACGTCGTAGGCCATCACGCTCGGGCCGTCGGCGCTGGACACCTGGCCGAACATCACCTGGTCGGCCGCGGCGGGGTCCTGGACGTTTCCGGCGTCCTCGTACGTCACCAGGGTCAGGTCACCGCCGAACGCGGACCGGTAGAAGGTGAGTGCTGCGCGGGCGTCGCCACGGAAGTTCAGGTGGGTCACGGCTTTCGCGGTCACGACGGGCTCCTTGCCATCACGGTGGGACGGCCCGCGGTGCGGGCCGCCGCGGGACCGGTTCCGGCCCCGCGGCGCCCACTCTGCTGCGGGTAGCGGTCAGGTTGTGGCCGCTATGTGCGTCAGCATGGTGGTCATGCAGAAGACCTCGGCCCGGCTGCTGTCCCTGCTCTCGCTGCTCCAGGCCCGCCGGGACTGGCCCGGCGCGGTGCTGGCCGAGCGGCTGGACGTCAGCCCGCGCACCCTGCGCCGCGACGTCGACCGGCTCCGTGAGCTGGGCTATCCGGTCCGGGCGGTGAAGGGCCCCGACGGCGGCTACCGCCTGGACGCCGGGACGCGGTTGCCGCCGCTGCTCTTCGACGACGAGCAGGCGGTCGCCCTCGCCGTCGCGCTGCGCACCGCGGCCGCCACCGGCGCCGGGATCGAGGACGGCGCGGCACGGGCGCTGGCGACCCTGCGCCAGGTCATGCCCGCCCGGCTGCGGCACCGGATCGACGCCCTCCAGGTGACCTCCGTCGCACGGTCCGCTCCCCTGCCGCAGCCCCAGGCGGACACCGGCGTCCTGATGCAGCTCAGCGCCGCCGTCCAGGCCCGCGAGGTGCTGCGCTTCGACCACGTCCCGGCCCGCCCCACGAGCGCCGCCCCCGGGGCCGCGCCGCCCCCGCGCCGGGTGGAGCCGCACCATCTCGTCACCCGGGGCGGGCGCTGGTACCTGGTGGCCTGGGACCTGGACCGCGAGGACTGGCGGGTCTTCCGCGCCGACCGGGTGACCCCGCGCACGCCCACCGGTCCCCGCTTCACCCCGAGGGATCTGCCGGGCGGGGACGTGGCCGCGTTCCTGACCGGCAGGTTCCGCGGCTCCGACGGCTCCCCGGACTGGCCCTGCCGCGGAACGGCCGTGCTCCACCTGCCCGCCTCCGCGGTGTCCCCGCACGCCGCCGACGGGACCGTCGAGGAACTGGGGCCCGACCGCTGCCGGCTGACGACGGGCTCCTGGTCGTGGCCCTCGCTCGCCGCCGCCTTCTGCCTCTTCGACACCGACGTCGAGGTCGTGGGCCCGCCCCCGCTCAAGGACGCGTTCGCCCGGCTGGCCGGCCGCTGCGCCAGGGCCGCCGCGGCGGGCGCCGGGCCGCGGTGAACGCCGCCCACCGGGCCGGGGTCACACCCGCTGGGCCCGCTCCACGCTCGCGGTCTCGGTGACCGGGCCGCCGCTCATCACGACGCGCGACCGGCTGTGCAGCCGCAGGGAGACGGCGGCGAAGCCGATCGCGACCAGGGTCATCGCCCCGCCCGCCCAGGCGGTGCCGGCGTACCCGAAGTCCGCGTCGATCACCGTGCCGCCGAGCCAGGGGCCGCCGGTGTTGCCCAGGTTGAACGCGGCGGTCGTCGTCGCGCCCGCGAGGGTGGGCGCGGCACCGGCGACGTTGAACATGCGCGCGTTGAGCGCGGGCGCCGTGTAGAACGCGGAGACGCCGAGCAGCAGCGACAGGACGATCACGACGGCGGGGCTGGAGGCGAACAGCGCCAGGGCGGCCAGCAGCACCGTCGACGCGGTGATGCCGGAGAGCAGTACGCCGAACAGGTGCGCGTCGGCGACCCGGCCGCCGATCACCGTGCCGATCAGCGCACCGACGCCGAACAGCGCCAGCACGGCCGGCACCCAGCCGTCCGCGAGGCCCGCCACGTCGGTGAGCAGCGGCGCGAGGTAGGAGAAGGCGCAGAAGACGCCGCCGGCGGCGAGCGCGGTCACCACGATGGACAGCCAGACCTGACGGTCCCGGTAGATCGCCAGCTCGCCCCGCAGCCGGGGGCGCCGCTCGGGCAGCGGGATGCGCGGGATCAGGGTCACCACGCCGATGAGCGCGACGGCGGACGCACCGCCCACGGCCCAGAACGCGGACCGCCAGCCCAGGTGCTCGCCGAGGAAGGCGCCCGCCGGGACGCCGAGGACGTTGGCGATGGACAGTCCGCCGATCATCACGGCCATCGCGCGGGCCCGCGCGGTCACCGGCACCATCGCGATGGCCACGGCCGCGCCCACCGCCCAGAAACCGGCGCAGGCGAGCGCGCTGACGACCCGTGAGACGAACAGGACCTCGTAGCCCGTCGCGAGCGCTCCCGCGACCTGGCCGATACCGAACACCGAGATCAGCGCGACCAGCGTGGTCTTGCGGGGCAGGCGCAGCGTCGCGACGGCGAGCAGCGGCGCGCCGGCCACCATGCCGATCGCGAACGCCGATATCAGCAGCCCGGCTCGCGGGATCGACACGTCCATGTCGTCGGCGATCGGCGGCAGCAGCCCCGAGAGCATGAACTCGCTGGTGCCGAGCGCGAAGACGGACAGGCCGAGGATGTAGACGGCGAGCGGCATGCGTCCGGCCGTGGGCCGTGGGGAGGAGTCGGGCATGACAGGTGTCAACGGAGCCCCGCTGCCCGCCATTCCCGTGGCGGACTCCGTCTCACGATGCGGCTACGGGGTCACGCGCTCCAGCCGGACGACGATGCCCTTCGAGGTGGGCTGGTTGCTGATGTCGGCGACGCTGTCCAGCGGGACCAGGACCTGGGTCTCCGGGTAGTACGCGGCGGCGGAACCGCGGGCGGTGGGGTACGGGACCACCTCGAAGCCCTCGGCGCGGCGCTCGGTGTCGTCGTGCCAGACGCCGACCACGTCGACGCGGTCTCCCGCGGTGAGGGACAGCGCGCTCAGGTCCTCCGGGTTGACCATGACCACCCGGCGGCTGCCGTGGATGCCCCGGTAGCGGTCGTTCAGGGTGTAGGGGATGGTGTTCCACTGGTCGTGGGAGCGCAGGGTCTGCAGCAGCAGGTGGCCCTCGGGCACGTCGGGCGTGCGCCAGGTGTTGCGGGTGAACATGGCCTTGCCGGTGGCGGTGCGGTAGACGCCCTCGTTGACGGGGTTGGGCAGCCGGATGCCGCCGGGACGTGCCACGCGCCGGTCGAAGTCGTACAGGCCCGGCACGATCCGGGAGATCCGGTCGCGGATCGTGCCGTAGTCGGCCTCGAAGTCCTCCCAGACCACGTTCCCGGGGCCGGTGCCGAGGGTGCGGCGGGCCAGCCGGCACAGGATGGCGACCTCGCTGAGCAGCAGGGGGGAGGCCGGCTTGAGCCGTCCCCGGGAGGTGTGCACCTCGCTCATCGAGTTCTCCACCGTGACGAACTGCTCGCCGCCCGCCTGGTGGTCGCGCTCGGTCCGGCCGAGGGTGGGCAGGATCAGCGCGGTGTCCCCGCACACGGTGTGGGACCCGTTGAGCTTGGTGGAGATGTGGGCGGTCAGGCGGCAGCTCCGCATGGCCTTCTCGGTGACCGCGCTGTCGGGGGCGGCCCGGACGAAGTTGCCCGCGACGCCGAGGAACACCTTGATCCGGCCCTCCCGCATCGCCTTGATCGAGTCGACCGAGTCGAGCCCGTGGGCGCGCGGCGGGTCGAAGCCGAACTCGTCGCGCAGGGCGTCCAGGAAGGAGTCCGGCATCTGCTCCCAGATGCCCATCGTGCGGTCGCCCTGGACGTTGCTGTGGCCGCGCACCGGGCAGGCGCCGGCCCCGGCCCTGCCGAGGTTGCCGCGCAGCAGCAGGAAGTTGACGATCTCCCGGATGGTGGGGACGCCGTGTTTGTGCTGGGTGATGCCCATCGCCCAGCAGACGATGACGCGTTCGCTGCGCAGGACCTCGTCGCGGACCCGCTCGATCTCCTCGCGGGTCAGGCCGGTGGTGGTGAGCACGTCGTCCCAGGAGGCCTGCCGGGCGTGCTCGGCGAACTCCTCGAAGCCGCTGGTGCTGTCGCGGATGAACGCGTGGTCGAGGACCGTGCCGGGCCGGGCGTCCTCGGCCTCGAGCAGCAGCCGGTTCAGCGCCTGGAACAGGGCGAGGTCGCCGCCGGGCCGGATGTGCAGGAACCGGTCGGCGATCCGGACGCCCTGGCCGATCACCCCGCGTGCCTTCTGCGGGTTCTTGAACCGCAGCAGCCCCGCCTCCGGGAGGGGGTTGACCGCGACGATGCGGGCGCCGTTGCGCTTGGCCTGCTCCAGCGCGGACAGTTGCCGCGGGTGGTTGCTGCCGGGGTTCTGTCCCACCAGGAAGATCAGGTCGGCGTGGTGGAGGTCGTCGAGGCTGACCGTGCCCTTGCCGGTGCCGAGGGTCTCGTGCAGCGCGAAGCCGCTCGACTCGTGGCACATGTTGCTGCAGTCGGGCAGGTTGTTGGTGCCGTAGGCGCGGGCGAAGAGCTGCAGGACGAAGGCGGCTTCGTTGCTGACCCGGCCCGAGGTGTAGAAGACCGCCTCGTCGGGACTGTCGAGCGCCTTCAGTTCGCCGGCGAGCAGGTCGAGGGCGTCGCGCCAGCTGATCGGCTCGTAGTGGTCGCCGCCGGGCCGTTTGACCATGGGCTCGGTGAGGCGTCCCTGCTGGTTCAGCCAGAGGTCGGAGCGGCGGGCCAGGTCGGAGACGGGGTGCTCGCGGAAGAAGTCGGCGGTGATCCGCCGTGTGGTCGCCTCGTCGTTGATGTGCTTGGCGCCGTTCTCGCAGTACTCGTTGCGGTGCCGGTGGCCGGGTGCGGGGTCGGCCCAGGCGCAGCCCGGGCAGTCGATCCCGTCCACCTGGTTCATGGTCAGCAGGTCCACCGCGGTTTCCCTGGGGGACGTCTGCTCCAGGGAGTACTCCAGTGCGTGCACCACCGCGGGCACACCGGCGGCCCAGGTCTTGGGCGGGGTGACGGTCAGGTCGTCCCGGGGTTCTTCCCTGGGCGGCTTCTTCATCGGGGGGTCGCCTCTCGTTCGCTGTGTTCCGGTACGGGGCTCTCAGCCCACGGGCCAGACCGCCACCCGGCTGCGCGGCGGCTCGGGCTCCCCGGGCCGCACCTGGCCGCCCCGGATGGTCCCCCGCCAGGCGCCGCTCGCCTCACCGTGGCCTTCGATGTACGCCTTGAAGTGCGCGAGTTCACGGCGCACGACGCGGCCCACCGGCCCGGGGACCGCGGTGAGCACTCCGGTGAGCCCGCGCGGTCCGGCCGACAGCCGCACGGTCATCGCCGTGTGGTCCTGCCCGGTGGGCCGGAACGTCACCTCGCCCCGGTGGCCGTGGCGCTGTCCGAGGCTGCGCCAGGTCAGGTGCGAGTCGGGCACCTGGTCCACGATCTCGGTCGCGAACTCCCGGCTGACGGGGCCGAGTCCGACGACCCACAGGGTCACGGCGGGCCTGACCTGTTCGACCCGCTTGACGGTGGTCATGAACCGCGGGAAGCACTCGAACTGGGTCCACTGGTCGTACGCGGTGCGCACCGGTACGGCGATCTCGACGGTCTCCTCGACGGTGTTCACGAGCCGCTCGCCTCCGGGTGCCGTGCGGTGCCGGGCTTGTCGACCGTGCAGTGCAGGGAGTCGTCGACCACGTCGGCGACGATGGTGTCGCCGGGGTCGGCCTCGCCGCCGAGCAGCAGGTCGGCGACGCGGTTGTCGAGTTCGGTCTGGATCGTGCGCCGGAGCGGACGGGCGCCGAACTCGGGCTGGTGGCCGTGGGCGATCAGCAGCTTCTTGGCCGCCTCCGTGACCTTCAGCGTCATGCCCTGGGCGTGCACCCGCCGTTCGCTCCGGGCCAGCAGGTGGTCCACGATCCGTGAGAGGTCGTCCTGGGTGAGGCCGTGGAAGACGATGATGTCGTCGATGCGGTTGAGGAACTCGGGCAGGAACCGCGTCCGCAGCTCCTCCGTCAACTCGTCCTTGAGGCCGGACACGTCGCCCTGGTGGTCGAGGATGCGGCGGGCCCCGATGTTGGACGTCATGATGACCACGCAGTGCCGGAAGTCGACGGTGCGGCCCTGTCCGTCGGTGAGCCGGCCGTCGTCGAGGATCTGCAGCAGTGTGTTGAAGACGTCGGGGTGGGCCTTCTCCACCTCGTCGAACAGGACCACGCTGTAGGGCTGCCGGCGGACCTTCTCGGTGAGCTGGCCGGCCTCCTCGTAGCCGACGTATCCGGGGGGTGCGCCGACGAGCCGGGCGACCGTGTGCTTCTCCTGGAACTCGCTCATGTCGAAGCGGATCATGCGGTTCTCCTCGCCGAACAGCAGCTCGGCGAGGGTCTTGGCCAGCTCGGTCTTGCCGACGCCGGTGGGGCCGAGGAAGAGGAAGGAGCCCACGGGGCGGTCGGGGTCCCCCATGCCGGCCCGGTTGCGGCGCACGGCCCGCGAGACGGCGGTGACCGCCTCGTCCTGGCCGACGATCCGGGCGTGCATCTCCTCCTCCAGTCTGAGCAGCCGCTCCTTCTCCCCCGCGGTCAGCTGGGAGACCGGGATGCCGGTGCGGCGGGAGATCACGTCCGCGATGTCGTCGGCGGTGACGGAGACGACGCCCTCGCGGCGCTCCTCGATGCCCGCGAGTTCGCCCTCCGCCGTGGCGATCTCCCGCTTCAGCTCGCCCGCCCGGGCGTAGTCCTCGGCGGCGACGGCCTGTTCCTGCTCCCGGCGCAGCTTCGCGATGCGGTCCTCGCGGCTGACGACCTCGGTGGAGCGGCTCGCGCTGCGCAGCCGTACCCGGGCGCCCGCCTGGTCCATGACGTCGATCGCCTTGTCGGGCAGGAAGCGGTCGCTGACGTAGCGGTCGGACAGTTCCGCCGCCGCGGTCAGGGCTCCGTCGGCGAAGCGGACCTGGTGGTGCGCCTCGTAGGCGTCGCGCAGGCCCTCCAGGATCTGCACCGTCTCCTCGACGGAGGGCTCGGGGACCATCACGGGCTGGAAGCGGCGTTCGAGGGCCGCGTCCTTCTCGACGTACTTGCGGTACTCGTCGATGGTCGTGGCGCCCACCACGTGCAGTTCACCGCGCGCGAGGGCGGGCTTGAGCATGTTGCCGGCGTCCATGGAGCCCTCGCCGGTGGCCCCGGCGCCGACGACGGTGTGCAGTTCGTCGATGAACAGGATGATCTCGCCGCGGGCCTGCTGGACGTCCTCGATGACCTTCTTGAGCCGCTCCTCGAACTGTCCCCGGTACTGCGCGCCCGCGACCATGCCGGACAGGTCGAGGGCGACGACCCGCTTGTCCTTCAGCGTGTTCGGGACCTCACCGGCCACGATGCGCTGGGCCAGTCCCTCCACGATGGCGGTCTTGCCGACGCCGGGCTCGCCGATCAGCACCGGGTTGTTCTTGGAGCGCCGGGAGAGGATCTCGACGGTCTGCTCGATCTCCTCGGCGCGGCCGACGACGGGGTCGAGTCTCCCGGCCTTCGCCTCGTCGGTCAGGTCCCGTCCGTACTCGTCCAGGGTCGTGGCGGGCTTGCCCGCACCGTCGCCCGGTGTCCCGCCCGAACGGGCGACCTGCTCGGTGAGCCCCTCCAGCTTGCCGACGTCCTGCCCCTGGGCGCCCAGCAGCCGGGCCGCGCCCGTGTCGCCGTCCGCCAGCAGGGCGCCCAGGACGTGCTCGGGGCCGATGTAGGAGACGCCGGACGACCGGGAGCGGGCGTAGGCGGTGGCGAGGGTGCGCTTGGCGGCCGGGGTGAGGCCCGGCTCGGCGGACGGCTCGCCCGCCTCGCGGGGCAGGATCTCGGCGATCCGGTCCGCGAGCGCGTCGGGGTCGGCGCCCGCCCGGGCGAGCAGTCCCCGCGCGGGCTCGACCTTCGTGGCCGCCCACAGCAGGTGCTCCGTGTCCAGGTCGGACGTCCCGTCCTCCAGCGCCCGCCGTGCCGCCAGGTTGAGGAGTTCCTGCGAGGACTCGGTCAGCATCCGGCCGATCGGCACCCGCTGCACCGCCGGGGGCGAGGAGGCGGGCGACGTTCCGAAGAACCGGTTGAACAGATCACTGAACGGATCGGACGCACCGAAACCGAACGACGACATCGACATGACAGCTCCTGGGGCGGTGGCGAGTCGGTTCCACCGAAACCCCATGGCGGCGGCTCCGCAAGCGGAGCGCCCGCCGCGCGGCGGGCGAGGACCCGTTGTCAGTGGTGGGCGGCATGATTTCGCCCATGACTACTCCTGCTGCTGTGATCGTCGACGCCACCGCCTACGCCCAGGCGGTCGAGGACGCCGCGCGCGCGGCCGCCGCCTACTACGCGGGCGGCACGTCCCCTCTGGACGACGACGCCTACGACCGGCTGGCGAGAGGGATCGCCGCGTGGGAGGCCGCGCACCCGGACGAGGTGCTGCCCGACTCCCCCACCGGCAAGGTCGCCGGGGGCGCGGCCGAGGGGGACGTGCCGCACACGGTGCCGATGCTCAGTCTGGACAACGTCTTCTCGCCGGAGGAGTTCACCGCCTGGACGGCGTCCCTGGCCCGGCGCATCGGCCGCGAGGTCACCCGGTTCGCCGTGGGTCCCAAGCTGGACGGCCTCGCGGTCGCCGCCCGCTACCACGAGGGCCGCCTCACCCGGCTGATCACCCGGGGCGACGGCACGGCCGGTGAGGACGTCTCGCACGCCATCGGCACCGTGGAGGGGCTGCCCGCGGCGCTGCCCGAGCCGGTGACCGTCGAGGTGCGCGGCGAGATCCTGATGACGACGGCACAGTTCGAGCACGCCAACGAGGTGCGCATCCAGCACGGCGGGCAGCCCTTCGCCAACCCGCGCAACGCGGCCGCGGGCACCCTGCGGGCGAAGGAGCGCGCCTACACGGTGCCGATGACGTTCTTCGGCTACGGCCTGCTGGCCCTGCCCGGCACGGACGCCGCGCTCGCCGGGCGGCTGGAGGAGCCGGCGTACAGCGAGCTGATGTCGACGGCGGCCGGGCTCGGCGTGCACACCAGCGCAGGTACCGCGGTGCCGGACGTGGTCGTCGAGACACCCGAGCAGGTGGTGGCCCGGGTCCAGGAGATCGCCGCGCTCCGTGCCGAGCTGCCGTTCGGCATCGACGGCATCGTCGTCAAGGCCGACCTCGCCGCCGACCGGCGGGCCGCCGGGTCCGGCTCGCGGGCGCCCCGGTGGGCGATCGCGTACAAGCTCCCGGCCGTCGAGAAGATCACCCGGCTGCTGGAGGTCGAGTGGAACGTGGGCCGCACCGGCATCATCGCCCCGCGCGGCGTCCTGGAACCGGTGGTCATCGAGGGCTCCACCATCACCTACGCCACGCTGCACAACCCGGCCGACATCACCCGCCGCGGCCTGCGGCTGGGCGACCACGTGATGGTGCACCGCGCCGGTGACGTCATCCCCCGCGTCGAGGCTCCGGTCGCCCATCTGCGGACGGGCGAGGAGCGGCCCGTCGTGTTCCCCGAGGCGTGTCCGCGCTGCGGCTCGGACATCGACACCAGTGAGGAGCGCTGGCGGTGCGCGCAGGGCCGCAACTGCCACCTGGTCGCCTCCCTCGCCTACGCCGCAGGCCGCGACCAGCTCGACATCGAGGGCCTGGGCACCACCCGCGTGGTCCAGCTCGTCGAGGCGGGGCTCGTCGCCGACCTGGCCGACCTGTTCCTGCTCCGGCGCGAGCAGTTGCTCGCCCTGGAGCGGATGGGCGAGACCAGTACCGACAACCTGCTCGCCGCGCTGGCCCGGGCCAAGGAGCAGCCGCTGTCCCGGGTGCTGTGCGCGCTGGGTGTCCGGGGCACCGGACGCTCCATGTCCCGGCGCATCGCGCGGTACTTCGCCACCATGGACCACATACGCGCGGCCGACGCCGAGGCCATGCAGCGGGTCGACGGCATCGGGGCGGAGAAGGCGCCCTCCGTCGTCGCGGAGATCGCCGAACTCGCCCCGCTCATCGACAAGCTCACCGCCGCCGGCGTCAACATGACCGAGCCCGGCGCGACCCCGCCCCCGCCCGCCGACGCGGAGGGCGGGAACGGGGCGCCGCCCGCGGCGGCGGGGGGCCCGTTGGCGGGTATGAAGGTGGTCGTCACCGGCGCGATGACCGGAAACCTGGAACGGCTCAGCCGCAACGAGATGAACGAACTCATCGAGCGGGCCGGCGGACGCTCCTCCTCCAGCGTCTCCAAGAACACGACGCTCGTCGTCGCGGGCGAGGGGGCGGGCTCGAAGCGGGCGAAGGCGGAGCAGCTCGGCGTCCGGCTGGCCACTCCCGAGGAGTTCGCCGCGCTCGTCGCCGGCCTGCTCGGCTGAGACCACCCGCGCGGGCGCGTGGGGGTGTTGGTGACACCCCCGGGCCGGGGGCCAGTCCCAATGATCTCCCCTCCGGGTCCTGGAAAAGTCGTCGTGAACGGACACCGTCCGCCCGCCGCCGGGCGGCCAGAACAGGGGGAAGACCCGTGCACCGCAAGCGCCTCACCGCCGCAGTCCTGCTCGCCGCCGCGCTCACCGGGGCGCTCGCCCCCGCGGCGGCGGCCCACCCGGCCCACCGCCCCGACCCCGTACAGCGTCGGCTCGACCTGCTCACCGCACACGACGGAGTTCCGGGCGCGCTCGCGTACGACGGCAGGACGACCCGTACCTCGGGCGTCGCGGACCTGGACTCGGGCCGGCCGATGACCGACGAGCGGGGCCGGTTCCGGCTCGCCAGCGACACCAAGGCGTTCACGGCGACCGCGGTGATGCGGCTGGTGGCGGACGGCCGCCTGGGCCTCGGCGACCGCGCGGGCACCTACGTGCCGCAACTGGCGGACAGCACCGTCACCGTACGGCAGTTGCTGAAGCAGACCAGCGGGCTGGCGGAGTACTCGGCGCTGGTGGACTGGACCCGGCCGGGGACGTCCGAGGACTACCTGGCACTGGCGCTCGACGCGGGCCCCGTCTTCGAGCCCGGCACCGACTGGGGCTACTCCAACACCAATTACCTGGTCCTCGGCATGGTGATCGACGAGGTGTCCGGGGTCGGTTTCCGCACGTACGTCGAGCGCACCGTCCTGCGCCCGCTGCACCTGGACGACACCTACTGGCCCGCGCCCGGGGAGCTGGGCCTGCGCGGCCCGCACGCCCGGAACTACGGCGTCCATCCCGCGCACCCGCAGGACGGCAGGGTGGACGTGACCGAGCTGCCGGGCTACGAGTTCGGCGCGTCCGGCGGCCTCGTCTCCACGCCCGTCGACCTCAACGCCTTCTGGGACGGTCTGTTCGGCGGCCGGCTCCTGCCCGGCTGGGCGGTGCGCCTGATGACGCGGGACACCACCGACATCGGCGGCCGCGACGTCTACCCGGCGGGCAGCCGCTACGGATACGGCGTCGCCTCGATCCCGCTCAGCTGCGGCGGCGTCTACTGGGGCCACGGCGGCGACCTGCCCGGCGGTTCGGTGGGCGGCGGACGGGCCACGGGCGGCCGGGGCACCGTCACCGTCTACACCACGACGTGGGCGGCCGAAGGGGACAGCCTGCGTCATCTCCAGGGCGCCGTGGACGCGGCCCTGTGCGCGAAGGGGCACTGAACGGCGCGCTTCGGCCGGGAGCCACCAGGAGTGTACGTTCGTACGCCCCGAGGGTAGGCTCCCGCGCATGACTGTTGACGTACTGCGCCGGCCCGCCCTGGCCGATCGGCGGGCTCGCGTGGCCGTCGCCGTGCTGTTCTTCACCAACGGGGCCCTGTTCGCCAACCTGTTGCCGAGGTATCCGCAGATCAAGGCGGACCTCGGCATCGGGAACGCCGCCTACGGACTGGCCGTGGCGGCGTTCCCGGCGGGAGCCATCACGGCCGGGCTGGCGGCCGGGGTCCTGGTGCGCCGGTTCGGTTCGGCACGGGTGGCGGTCGGCGGCACGCTGCTGACCGGGGTGGGCATCCTCGCCGCGGGCCTCGCGGACTCGGTGGCGGTGTTCGCGGGGGCGCTGTTCCTCGCCGGGGCGATGGACGCGTTCACCGACGTCGCGCAGAACGCGCACGGTCTGCGGGTACAGCGCCGTTACGGACGTTCCCTCATCAACTCCTTCCACGCCATCTGGTCCGTCGGCGCCGTCACCGGCGGCTCCATGGCCGCCGCCGCGATCGCGCTCGGCGTCGCACGGGGCCCGCATCTGCTCTTCTCCGCCGTGGTCTTCGCGGTCGCGGCCTGCGTCGCCCTGCGCTACTGCCTGCCGGGTCCGGAGACCGAGGCGGAACCGGCCGTGGAGACCGGTGCGGGGGACCGCGCGCCGCTGCCGACGCGGGTCCCGGCGGCCGGCGTGCGCACCGGCTGGGTGCTGGCCGCCCTCGTCCTGATCGCCACGGCCGGCACCCTGGTCGAGGACGCCGGCATGTCCTGGGCCACCCTCTACCTCTCCGACTCGCTGCACGCGACGGCGGCGCTGGCCGCGTCCGGGTATGTCGCCCTGGTCGGCGCGCAGTTCGCCGGCCGGATCGTCGGCGACCGGCTCGTGGACCGCTTCGGCCAGCGCGCGGTGGCCCGCTCCGGCGCCCTGATCGCGGCGGTCGGCATGGGCCTGGCGCTGGCCGTGCCGACGGTGCCCGGCACGGTTCTCGGGTTCGCCGCGGCCGGGTTCGGGGTGGCGACGCTGGTCCCGGCGGCGATGCACGAGGCCGACGAACTGCCCGGTCTCAAGCCCGGGTCGGGGCTGACCCTGGTCTCCTGGCTGATGCGGCTCGGCTTCCTGCTCTCCCCGCCGGTCGTGGGGCTGGTCGCCGACGCCACGAGTCTGCGGGTGGGTCTGCTGGTGGTGCCGCTCGCGGGTCTCCTCGTGCTCCTGTGCACGGGAGTGCTCCAGCCCCGGCGCCGCTGAGCCGCACCGGCGGGCGACACGATCCGGTCGCGAGTGTACGTTCGTACGCTTTCGGGGGTACGATCGGGCGCATGCCGACGGACCACTTCGCGGGCGACTCCCGCACCAACCTCGAACGCATGCTGGCGGGCGACCTCTACATCGCCGACGACCCGGAGATCGCCCGCAGGCAGCAGCAGGCCGTGCGGCTGGCCGCCCGCTACCAGGCCGCCTACGCGGAGGACGCGGACGCGGCGCGACCACTCCTCGCGGAGCTGCTCGGCTCGCTGGGGGACGAGGCCCATGTGCGGCCGCCGCTGTACGTCGACTACGGCAGCAACATCACGGTCGGGGCCCGCACCTTCGTCAACTACAACCTGACGGCGCTGGACGTGGCGGCGATCACCATCGGCGAGGACTGCCAGATCGGGCCGAACGTCCAGTTGCTGACCCCGACGCACCCCCTGGAGCCCGGCCCCCGGCGGGACAAGCTGGAGGCCGCCCGCCCGATCGTCGTCGGCGACAACGTCTGGCTGGGCGGGGGCGCGATCGTGCTGCCGGGCGTCACCATCGGGGACAACGCCGTCATCGGGGCCGGTGCGGTCGTCACCAAGGACGTGCCGGCGAACGTCGTGGCCGTCGGCAACCCCGCACGGCCGGTGCGGAACGTGTAAGTCTGCTCCCATGGCAACCGGACACACGGACCCGCAGCGGCGGGAGCGCATCCTCGCGGCCACCCTCGACCTGATCGCCGAGGAGGGCATCGCGCGCGTCTCCCACCGGAGGATCGCGCAGCGCGCGGGGGTACCGCTCGGCTCGATGACGTACCACTTCAGCGGCATCGAGCAGCTGCTGCGGGAGGCGTTCGGCCGGTTCACCGACCACATCGTCGCGGTGTTCGACGAGCATCTCGGCGCCGCCGCCGACCGCGACCAGGCCCGCGAGGCGGTGGCCGACCTCGTGCACGAGCTGTCCGAGGACAGCCAGCGCGACCTGGTGCTCACCCAGGAGCTGTACACGCTCGCCGCGCGGCAACCGGCATACCGGGAGCTGACCCACGAGTGGATGCGCCGCAGCCGCGTCCACCTGGAGAAGCACTTCGACCCGGACACGGCCCGCCAGCTCGACGCCCTCATCGAGGGTCTGACGCTGCACCGCGCCCTGGCCCGGGAGCCGCACGGCCGTGCCCTCACCGTGGAGGCCATCGCCCGGATCACCACCACGGACCGGCGCGCCGCCGAGGGAAGCGCCACCCCCTAGCAGCCCGTGCGGCGCGGGCCTGACCCCTGCGCCGCACGGGCGTTCCCCGTCAGCAGACGCCGTCGCCCGGCTTGGGGTTGCCCAGGTTGAACAGGGGCCGCAGCTTGAGGCCCACCCAGGTACCGGCCAGCGCGAAGGCGCCCCACAGCCAGCCGCTGAGGCTGCCCGAGGCGATGCCCGCCAGATAGGCGCCGATGTTGCAGCCCCCGGCCAGCCGGGCGCCGATGCCCATCAGCACACCGCCGAGCACCGCCGCGACGGCGGTACGCCAGGGGATGCCCCGGTGCAGCGCCCAGGTGCCGCCGAGCGAGGCGGCGACGGCCGCGCCGACCATGATGCCGATGTCGGTGAGGCTGGTCTTGTCGGCGAGCACCGGACCGGCCAGCATCTCGGCGTTGCCGGGCCGCTGCCACCAGGTCCAGTTCTCCGGGTGGCCGCCGAGCGCGCCCACCAGCTCCGAGCCCCACAGGCTGAAGGCGCTGGTGACGCCCCAGGCGCCGCCGGAGACCAGCAGGACGCCGGCGCCGAGCACGGCCAGCGCGAGGGCGCCGACGGCCAGGGGCCAGGAGCCGCGGACGGCGCGGACGGCCGCCCGGCGCGCCGAGGGCACGGCGCCCAGCGGGGGCGGGTTGCGGCGGGCCTGGACGCGGCGGCTGACCAGCACCACGAGGAGCAGGGCGCCGATGGTCACGGCCCAGGAGCCGAACCAGCCGATGTGCTCGGACAGCACGACGGGCTCCCAGGCGGGGAGGTCCTTCCACAGGTCGAACTGCCAGGCGGCCAGCGTGGCGCCGGCGACGAAGCCGCCCAGGGTCAGCACGATCGACGTCTGCCCCGAGCCGACCGCGAACAGGGTGCCCGAGGCGCAGGCGCCGCCGAGCTGCATGCCGATCGCGAAGAGCGCCGAACCGGCGAACAGGCCGACGCCGATCGGTCCGGCGGACGGCGCGGGCTGGGAGCCGAACAGCCCGGTCTCGGTGCCGATGACCAGCGCGAACAGGGTGGCCGTGGTGCCGAGGAGCAGGGCGTGCGCCCGCAGCCCGGAGCCGTTGCCGACGGCGACCAGCTGCCGCCAGGCGGAGGTGAAGCCGAACCGGGAGTGGAAGAGGGCGACGCCCAGACCGAGGCCGAGCAGGAGCAGCACGCCGGGCTTGGCGCCGTGCGCGGACCACACGTACACGGTCAGGGCGGCGGCGAGCAGCCCGGACACGACGAGCGGCGCCCGCCGGACCGGGGGCAGGGGCGGCGCCTCGGGCCGCGCCGAGGAGGTGGGCGAGGGGGCGAACAGGGCGGTGGGCGCGCGCGGCGGCGCGGCCGGGGCGGACCCGGCCGGGGGTGCGGTGGTCACGGAAGATCTCCGGGGTGGGGTGCACGGGGACGGCGGACGCTGGGCGGACCGGCGGCGCGGGGAGCGCGGCCGGTCCGGGGGCTCAGCGGCGACAGAGGCCGTCGTCGACGCACCACGCCGAGCACGCGAAGAGCGCGAGGCACAGCAGCGGAGCCGATGCATACATGCGTACGAAGATACGGAAGAGCGTGCTCCGTATGCCACGCCGTCTCGCCATGCGGATGGCGGACGGCGGACGGCGTGGCATACGGATCTTTCCGGGTCCTCCCGGCCGGTTACAGGGTGCGCTCCAGGCGGTCCGCCATCAGCTGGACGAACCGGGCGGGCTCCTTGGGCCGGCCGCCCTCGGCGAGCACCGCGAGGGCGTGCAGCAGTTCGGCGGTCTCGGTGAGCTCCGCGCGGTCCCGCCGGTCGGTCCAGGCCCGGTTCAGGGACTTCACCAACTGGTGCTCGGGGTTGAGTTCCAGGATCCGCTTGGCGCTGGGCACCTCCTGGCCCATCGCCCGGTACATGTTCTCCAGGGCGGGCGTCAGCTCGCCCGCGTCGGAGACGACGCAGGCCGGGGAGACGGTCAGGCGGTGGGAGAGGCGGACCTCCTTGACCTCCTCGCCCAGGTGCTCCGTCATCCAGCCGAGCAGTCCGGCGTACTCCTCGCCCTGCTTCTCCTTCTCGGCGTCGCTCTTCTCCTCCTCGGTGCCGGACAGGTCGATCTCGCCCTTGGCCACCGAGCGCAGCGTCTTGCCGTCGAACTCCCCGACCGCGTCGACCCAGACCTCGTCGACGGCGTCGGTGAGCAGGAGGACCTCGACGCCCTTGGCCCGGAACGCCTCCATGTGCGGGGAGTTCTCGATGGCCTGCCGGGACTCGCCCGTCATGTAGTAGATGTCGTCCTGCCCGTCCTTCATCCGCTCCACGTAGTCCTTGAGCGAGGTGGGCTCGTCGGCGTCGTGGGTGGAGGCGAACGAACAGGCGGCGAGGATCGCGTCCCGGTTCTCGGAGTCGGTCACCAGGCCTTCCTTGAGGACCGCGCCGAACTCGCGCCAGAAGGTGGCGTAGCGGTCCGGCGCCGACGTCCTGAGGTCCTTGACCGTGGACAGGACCTTCTTGGTCAGCCGGCGCTGGATCATGCGGATGTGCCGGTCCTGCTGGAGGATCTCGCGGGAGACGTTGAGCGAGAGGTCCTGCGCGTCGACGACGCCCTTGACGAAGCGGAGGTAGGGCGGCAGCAGTTCCTCGCAGTCGTCCATGATGAAGACGCGCTTCACATAGAGCTGGACGCCGCGCTGATAGCCCTGGGTGAACAGGTCGTGCGGGGCGTGCGAGGGCACGAAGAGCAGGGCCTGGTACTCGAAGGTGCCCTCCGCCTGGAGCCGGATCGTCTCCAGCGGGTCGCGCCAGTCGTGGGCGATGTGCTTGTACAGCTCGTGGTACTCGTCGTCGGACACCTCGTCGCGCGGGCGCGCCCACAGGGCCTTCATGGAGTTGAGCGTCTCGGCCTCGCGGGCCTCGGCGCCGTCGCCGTCCTCGCCCGGCTCCGGCAGCAGCCGGACCGGCCAGGTGATGAAGTCCGAGTACCGCTTGACGATCTCCTTGATCTTCCACGCGGAGGTGTAGTCGTGCAGCTGGTTCTCGGAGTCGGCGGGCTTGAGGTGCAGCGTGACGGCGGTGCCCTGCGGGGCGTCGTCGAGCCGCTCCAGGGTGTACGTGCCCTCGCCGCGCGAGGTCCACCGGGTGCCCTCGGTCTCACCGGCGTGCCGGGTGACCAGGGTGACCTCGTCCGCGACCATGAAGCCCGAGTAGAAGCCGACGCCGAACTGGCCGATGAGCCCGTCCGCCCCGGCCGCGTCCTTGGCCTCGCGCAGCTCCTGCAGGAACTTGGCGGTGCCCGAGTTGGCGATCGTGCCGATCAGCTGGGTGACCTCGTCGTACGACATGCCGATGCCGTTGTCCCGCACGGTCAGGGTGCGGGCGTCCTTGTCGACCTCCAACTCGATGTGCAGGTCGCTCACGTCGGCGTCGGGGGCGTCGTCGCGCAGGGCGGCGAGGCGCAGCTTGTCCAGCGCGTCGGAGGCGTTGGAGACGAGCTCGCGCAGGAACACGTCCTTGTTCGAGTAGACGGAGTGAATCATCAGCTGGAGCAGCTGACGCGCCTCTACCTGGAACTCAAACGTTTCGGTCGTCATGGCTGGGGAGTACCTCACAGGTCCACGGAATCGTCTGCACTGGTGAGAGCAACTCTAGAACAGCGAGGGCGGCAGTCGCCGCCGGTCGTACGACCTCCGCGCCCCTCTCCCGCGCCCGGTCCACCAGTGCCTCCGGCGGATTCAGCCGCGGCGCCTGCGGGAGCGTGCCGGGGCCCGGACCGCCGCCGTGCTCCGTGGGGAGCAGGAGACCGCGGCGGGCTGATACGGCGTCAGACCACCTCGGCCAGTTCGCTGCGCAGCGCGGTCGCCTTGGCCAGGAGGCCGCGCATGACGACGACGAGCAGGGCGAACGCGGCGCCGACGCCGACGCAGGCGACCGCGGCACCCAGCGCGCCGAGCGCCTGCATGCCGTCGTCGGGAGAGGGGATCTCGGCCACGGCCAGGTGGACGGCGGCCCCGAGCGCCAGCAGCGTGGCCGCGGCCGTGGCCCCGATGACGGTGTCGACCCAACGGAACGCCCGCCGGGTGAAGACGGCGTCGCGCTCGACCATGCCGAGCAGCATCCACACCGCGCCGAGCACGACCTGGACGCAGGCGACGCCGATGATCGCCACCGTCGCGTAGGGCACGGCGAAGGGTTCGTAGGGCGGGAAGCGGTCGACCTCGTCGGACGCCGTCGTGGGGATGACGACGGTCTGCCCGAAGAGACCGAGCAGGATCGCGGCGGCGACGCCGGCCCGGAGCACGGCGATGATCAGACGATGCATTCATCGATCTTCAATGGGAATCGATCGAAAATCAATCGACTCGGCCCGACAGACTCGGCCCGACAGTAGGGGCCACGGCGCCTGCGAGAAGTTCCGTCAACAATGTTGACTTGGAGTCAACGGCGCTGCACATTACTCAAAAGTAGAACCGCTCGGTAACTCCGCTGCCGCCCCTCCCGAAGAAGAGAGAGCACATGCCGAAGCATGCCCTTCGCCGTGTCATGACCGCGACAGCCGCCGCCGTCGGCACGCTCGCCCTCGGCCTCACCGACGCCACCGCGCACGCCGCGCCCGCCACCCTCGACTACGTCGCCCTCGGCGACAGTTACAGCGCCGGTTCGGGCGTCCTGCCCGTCGACCCCACCAACCTGCTCTGTCTGCGCTCGACGGCCAACTACCCCCACGTCATCGCGGACGCGACGGGCGCCCGTCTCAAGGACGTCACCTGCGGCGCCGCCCGGACCGCCGACTTCACGCAGGCTCAGTACCCGGGCGTCGCGCCCCAGTTGGACGCGCTCGGCACCGGCACGGACCTGGTCACGCTCACCATCGGCGGCAACGACAACAGCACGTTCATCAACGCCATCACGGCCTGCGGCACGGCGGGCGTCCTCAGCGGCGGCAAGGGCAGCCCCTGCAAGGACAAGCACGGCACCTCCTTCGACGACGAGATCGAGGCCAACACCTATCCCGCGCTCAAGGCCGCGCTCCTCGGCGTCCGGGCCAGGGCCCCGCAGGCCCGGGTGGCGGCCCTCGGTTACCCGTGGATCACACCGGCCGCCGCCGACCCGTCCTGCTTCCTGAAGCTGCCCCTCGCCGCCGGGGACGTGCCCTACCTCCGCGCCATCCAGGCCCACCTCAACGACGCGGTCCGGCGTGCCGCGGAGGAGACCGGCGCCACGTACGTGGACTTCTCCGCGGTCTCCGACCGCCACGACGCCTGCGAGGCACCCGGTACCCGCTGGATCGAACCGCTGCTGTTCGGGCACAGCCTCGTGCCCGTGCACCCCAACGCCCTCGGCGAGCGGCGCATGGCCGAGCACACGATGACCGTCCTCGGCCTGGCCTGACCCGCGGCAACTCCCCGCGTAGGCTTTTCCCGTGCCGTCCTCCCGCCTGCGCCGCGTCGCCGTCCTCGTACTCGAAGGCGCGAAACCGCTCGACGTCGGCATCCCGGCGCAGGTCTTCACGACCCGCGCGAGCATGCCGTACGAGGTGCGGGTGTGCGGCGCGGCGCCGGGTCTGGTCGCCGGGGGTGACGGCCTGTCGTACCACGTCGCCCACGGCCTCGACGCCCTGGCGTGGGCCGACGTGGTCTTCCTCCCCGGGTACCGGTCCCCCGACGTCGAGGAGCCGCCGCGGAGCGTCATCGACGCGCTGACGGCGGCCCACGACCGGGGCGCGCGGCTCGCCGCCATCTCCACCGGCGCGTTCGCGCTCGCCGCCACGGGCCTGCTCGACGGCAGACGGGCCACCACCCACTGGCACTACACGCGGGCCCTCACGGCGAAGCACCCGCGCGTGCGGGTCGACGAGAACGTGCTGTTCGTGGACGAGGGCAGCGTCCTCACGTCGGCGGGCGCCGCCTCCGGCATCGACCTGTGCCTGCACATCCTGCGCGGCGACCTCGGGGTGGCCGCGTCGAACCACGCGGCCCGTCGCCTCGTGGCGGCCCCCTACCGCAGCGGCGGTCAGGCCCAGTACGTGCCGCGCAGCGTGCCCGAGCCGCTCGGCGAGCGGTTCGCCGCCACCCGCGAGTGGGCGCTGCGCCGGCTCGCCGAGCCGCTGACCCTGGAGGCACTGGCCCGGCACGCGGCGGTGTCGGCGCGCACCCTCTCCCGGCGCTTCGTCGAGGACACCGGGTACACGCCGATGCAGTGGATCATGCGGGCGCGTATCGACCTGGCCCGTGAGCTGCTCGAACGCTCCGAGCGCGGCGTCGAGCAGATCGCCGCCGACGTCGGCCTCGGCACCGGCGCGAACCTGCGGCTGCACTTCCAGCGCATCCTCGGCACCACCCCCAGCGAGTACCGGCGCACCTTCGCCCGGGGCGAGTAGCCGCGCCCGCCGCCCTCCCCTGGCGTGATCCTTTCGAACCGTGGCACTCGCGCCGCTGCCACGCGCACCCGGCGTGCGCGAGCCTGGTGGCGAAGGACCTGGTGGCGAAACGAAGGGACACACCACTCATGACTCGCATCGGCATCAACGGATTCGGCCGCATCGGGCGCAATGTGCTGCGCGCACTGCTCGAACGCGACACGAAGCTCGAGGTCGTCGCCGTCAACGACCTCACGGAACCCGCCACCCTGGCCCGCCTGCTCGCCTTCGACTCGACGGCCGGCCGGCTCGGCCGCCCGGTGACCGTCGACGGGGACACCCTGATCGTCGACGGGCACCGCATCAAGGTGCTCGCCGAGCGCGAGCCCGCCCGGCTGCCCTGGACGGAACTGGGCGTCGACATCGTGCTGGAGTCGACCGGCCGCTTCACCTCCGCCGCCGCCGCCCGCGCCCACCTGACCGCGGGAGCGCGGAAGGTCCTGGTCAGCGCCCCGTCGAGCGGCGCCGACGTGACGCTGGCGTACGGCGTGAACACCGACGCCTACGACCCGGCGGCGCACACGATCGTCTCGAACGCGTCCTGCACCACCAACGCCCTGGCGCCGCTCGCCGCGGTCCTCGACGAGCTGGCCGGCATCGAGCACGGCTTCATGACGACGGTGCACGCCTACACCCAGGAGCAGAACCTCCAGGACGGCCCGCACCGCGACGCGCGCCGCGCCCGCGCCGCCGGGGTGAACATCGTGCCGACCACGACGGGCGCCGCCAAGGCGATCGGCCTGGTGCTGCCGGGCCTCGAGGGCAAGCTGTCGGGCGACTCGATCCGGGTGCCGGTCCCGGTGGGCTCGATCGTCGAGCTGAACACGACCGTCGCCCGCGACGTGACGCGCGAGGACGTCCTGGCCGCCTACCGCGCCGCCGCCGACGGACCGCTCGCCGGTGTGCTGGAGTACTCGGACGACCCGCTGGTCTCCTCCGACATCACGGGCAACCCGGCCTCGTCGATCTTCGACTCGGCGCTGACCCGCGTGGACGGCCGCCACATCAAGGTGGTCGCCTGGTACGACAACGAGTGGGGCTTCTCCCACCGCGTGATCGACACCCTCGGGCTGCTCGCCACACGCTGAACGGGCAGCCGGTTCGGCATCACCGGGGGTCACACGTCACAATGGTGCGATGAGCAATTCCAAGATTTACTTCGACATCGACATCGACGGCCAGGATGCGGGCCGCATCGTCTTCGAACTGTTCGAGGACGTCACCCCCAAGACCGCCAAGAACTTCATCGAGCTGTCCACCGGCGAGCACGGTTTCGGCTACGCGGGCTCCCCGTTCCACCGGGTGATCCCGCAGTTCATGCTCCAGGGCGGTGACTTCACCGCGGGCAACGGCACCGGCGGCAAGAGCATCTACGGCGAGAAGTTCGCGGACGAGAACTTCCAGCTGAAGCACACCGGCCCGTACCTGCTCTCCATGGCCAACGCGGGTCCGAACACCAACGGCTCGCAGTTCTTCGTCACCACGGTTGCCACCCCCTGGCTGGACGGCAAGCACGTCGTCTTCGGCAAGGTCGTCGAGGGCACGGACGTGGTCGACAAGATCGAGGGCTACGGCTCCTCGCCGTCGGGCAAGACCTCGGCGAAGATCACGGTGCGCGCGTCCGGCAAGCTGTAGGACCTGAGCGGCCCCACGGGGACCGGAACCGACGGGGGGCCGCCGCACACGGTGCGGCGGCCCCCCGTCCCGTCTCGTCTGGTGGGGTGCGCCGGGTGGTGCGACGCTGGGGTGGAGGAGCGTCCGAGGAAGGCAACCCCGGGAGGACCGATGGGACGGGACGTCCCGGCGCTGGTCTTCACCCGCGAGGACCGCCGCCGGTACCGGATCAAGATGCAGGAGTGCCTGGATGCCTTCGCGCAGATGCTGCGCGAGTCCCGGTTCGAGACCGAGCGGCCCCAGGTGGGCCTGGAGATCGAACTGAACCTGGTCGACGACCGCGGCGAACCCGCCATGCGCAACAGCGACGCCCTCGAAGCGATCGCGGACCCCGCCTGGTCCACCGAGCTGGGCCGGTTCAACCTGGAGATCAACATCCCGCCCCGGCAGCTGACGGCGGGCGGCCCCGACGCCTGGGAGACCGAGATCCGCGCCGCCCTCAACCACGCCGAGGACCGCGCCGCGTCGGTCGGCGCCCATCTGATCATGGTCGGCACCCTGCCCACGCTGCGCCAGTCGGACGTCGGCGAGGCGGCCCTGTCGGAGAACCCGCGCTACCGGCTGCTCAACGACCAGGTGTTCGCCGCCCGGGGCGAGGACCTGCACATCGAGGTGGACGGCGTCGACCGTCTGCGGACCTACGCGGACACCATCACGCCGGAGGCCGCCTGCACCAGCACGCAGTTCCACCTCCAGGTCGCCCCGGAGGAGTTCCCCGACTACTGGAACGCCGCCCAGGCCATCGCCGGTGTCCAGGTCGCCCTCGCGGCCAACTCGCCCTTCCTGCTCGGCAAGGAGCTGTGGCACGAGAGCCGCATCCCCCTGTTCGAACAGGCCACCGACACCCGGCCGCAGGAGATCAAGGCCCAGGGGGTCAGGCCCCGGGTCTGGTTCGGGGAACGCTGGATCAACAGCGTCTTCGACCTCTTCGAGGAGAACCTCCGCTACTTCCCGGCGCTGCTGCCGCTGTGCGACGAGCAGGACCCCGCCGAGACGCTCGACCGCGGCGACATCCCGGAACTGGGCGAACTCACCCTCCACAACGGCACGATCTACCGCTGGAACCGGCCCGTCTACGCGGTCGCCCACGACAAACCGCACGTGCGCGTGGAGAACCGGGTGCTGCCCGCCGGTCCGACCGTCGCCGACACCCTCGCCAACGGCGCCTTCTACTACGGGCTCACCCGCGCCCTGGTGGAGGAGGAGCGGCCGGTGTGGTCGCGGATGTCCTTCTCGGTCGCCGAGGACAACCTGCACACCGCCGCCCGGCACGGCATCGAGGCACACCTGTACTGGCCCGGAGTGGGCGAGGTGACGGTGCCCGAACTGGTCCTGCGCCGGCTGCTGCCGCTGGCGCACCGGGGACTGGAGCTGTCGGGCATGGACTCCGCCTGGCGGGAGCCGCTGCTCGGCATCATCGAGCAGCGGTGTGTCACCGGCCGCAACGGCGCGGTCTGGCAGAAGGAGATGTTCCACCACCTCGACGCCACCGCCCGGCCCGGCCGCCACGAGGCGCTGCGCCGGATGACCCAGCAGTACATGGACTACATGCACCTCAACGCCCCGGTCCACACCTGGCCGGTCGACTGACGTCCGGGGCGCCCGAGGCCACCAGGGAGGCGACGGAGCGATGTGCCGATGGCTCGCCTACTCGGGGACACCCGTCCTTCTGGAGTCCCTGCTCTACCAGCCCGAGCACTCGCTCATCGACCAGAGCCTGCACGCCCGCATGGGCGTCGAGACGACGAACGGGGACGGATTCGGCCTCGGCTGGTTCGGGCCGGAGATGCACACACCCGCCATCGTCCGGGAGGTCGGGCCGGCCTGGAGCAACCGCAACCTGCGCGAGATCGCGAGCCATGTCCGCTCGCCGCTGTTCTTCGCGCACATCCGGGCGTCGACGGGCAGCCCCGTGCAGCAGACCAACTGCCATCCGTTCCGCCACGGCCGGTGGATGTGGATGCACAACGGCGCGATCGCCGAGTTCCACCGGCTGCGCCGGGACCTCGCGCTGGCCGTCGATCCGCAGCTCTTCCTCGACATCGAGGGATCGACGGACTCGGAGATGATGTTCTACCTGGCGCTCACCCTCGGCCTGGAGGACGACCCACCGGCGGCCGTGGCCCGGATGGCGGGGCTGGTGGAGGAGATCGGCCACGAGCACGGCGTGGAGTTCCCGCTGCAGATGACGGTCGCCGTGACCGACGGACGGCGCCTGTGGGCCTTCCGCTACTCCAGCCAGGCCCAGTCCCGGTCGCTCTACTACAGCAGCCGGGTGGACAGCCTGCGCGCCCTCCATCCGGGGCTGCCCTTCCTCAAGGACGCGTCCGACAGCACCCGGCTGATCGTGTCGGAACCCCTGGGCGACCTCCCCGGGGTGTGGAACAAGGTGCCCGAGAGCAGCTACGGCGTCGTCCAGCCGGAAGGGGACGAGCTGCTCCCCTTCGTTCCCCGCCGGCCGTGACCCTGTTGACACGGACGGGCGAAGATCACACAATCGGTGCCATGACCACATACCGGTTCGGCACCGTCGCGGAGTGTCCCCGCGTGCCCGAGCGGACCGGATGTGAGCGCTCCGGCCTCTAACGGCCTTCTTCGCACCGACCGTCCGACGCCTTTCGCGTCGTAGTCCGTCGGCATTCCCTCCGGTCCACGGCCCGGAGCACCCGAAGCACCACCCTCTTTTCCCCGGCCGTTCGGCGGTGGCCCCGCGCCACCCCTGGCCGGATGTCACGCGTACCGTCATACAAGGGGAGGACTCCCATGTCCGTCACGTCCGTCGGCCCGAGCACCGTCCTGCGCGAAGCACGCGTCCCGGGGGACGGAATGTACGAGGGCCGGCGCATCCTGCGCCGACTGCCCGAGGGCCGGCGCGAGAGGCCCTACGAGCACTTCCAGGTCGTCCCGCAGGCACGCACCGTCGGCGCCGAGCTGCGGGGCGTCGACCTCTCCCGCCCGCTCACCCCCGTGCTGCGCGAGGAGTTGAACCGCGCCCTGCTGGAGTGGAAGGTGCTGTTCTTCCGCGCCCAGCACCTCACCTCCGAGCAGCAGCGCGACTTCGCCCGCAACTGGGGCGAGTTGGAGACCAACCCGCTGCTCGCCGCCGGTTCCAGCGACGACGTCGTCCGGTTCGACAAGGGCGCCGGGGCGGCGCCGACGTACGAGAACGTGTGGCACACCGACGTCACCTTCCGCGAGCGTCCCGCGCTCGGCGCGGTGCTCCAGCTGCGCGAGGTACCGCCGTTCGGCGGGGACACGATGTGGGCGGACATGGCGGCGGCCTACGACAACCTGCCCCGGGAGGTGAAGGACCGCATCGACGGCGCCCGCGCCGTGCACGACTTCATCCCGGGCTTCGCTCGGTTCTACGGACCCGAGCGGCTGCTGCCGCACCAGGACCTGTTCCCGCCCGTGGAACACCCGGTCGTGCGCACGCATCCGGAGACGGGGCGGCGCATGCTGTTCGTCAACACGTCGTTCACCACGCACATCACCGGCATGGACCGCGCCGAGAGCGACCGGCTGCTGCGGTTCCTGTTCCAGCAGGCGCACGTGCCCGAGTACCAGGTGCGCTGGCGCTGGCAGCCCGGCGACGTCGCCTTCTGGGACAACCGGGCCACGCAGCACTACGCCGTGGGTGACTACGGGTCCGAGCGTCGGGTCGCCGAGCGCGTCGCCGTCGAGGGCGACCGCCCCTTCTGATCCGCCGGGGGGCCGGAGACGCCGCTCGGTCTCCGGCCCCGTGCGCGCTCAGACCTCCGGCTCCTCGATGGCCGCCGGGCGCAGCTGGGCGGCGCGGACGCGGGCGACGTCGAGCTTCTCGCCCCGGTCGAAGCGGTAGATGCCGTTCTGCTCCTGGAAGACGTCGGTCAACTGGGTGTAGCAGTAGCCGAACATGTCACGGTCGCCGAGCAGGACCTCGGTGAGGCCGCCGAACCGCTCGTGGAACTCCTCCTCGTTGCGGACGCGTTCCCCGTAGCCCCAGGAGACGGTGCGGTCCTCGCCGGACTGTGCGGCTGCCGCCTCGGGGTCCCACCAGATGCCGCCGAACTCGCTGACGAAGTACGGCTGGCCCCGGTAGGGCTGGGAGTAGGGGGCGCCGCTCTCATGGGCGTTGACGAAGGGCGCGTCCTTGGCGAGGCCGGACATCAGCCGGCGGAAGGCGGCGGGGTCCTGCTCGTAGTTGTGGGAGTCGTAGATGTCGGTCTCGGCGACCCGGTGGGCGTAGCCGGACGCGTCGACGACCGGGCGGGTGGTGTCCATGGCCTTGGTGGCCAGGAACATCGCCCGGGTCACGTCGTCGAGCTGGGTGACGCGGTCGTGCAGCTTCTGGTAGGTCTCGTTGAGCGGGCACCAGCCGATGATCGAGGGGTGCGAGTAGTCGCGCTCCAGGGCTTCCAGCCACTGGGCGACGTAGGAGGCGTCGGGCTTCTGGTTGTCGCCCGAGGAGCCGCCGGTCTCGCAGCCCCAGTCGCCGAACTCGCCCCAGACCAGGTAGCCGAGGCGGTCGGCGTGGTGGAGGAAACGCTCCTCGAAGACCTTCTGGTGCAGCCGGGCCCCGTTGAAGCCGGCCGCCATGGCCAGCTCGATGTCCCGCACCAGGGCCTCGTCGGTGGGGGCGGTCATCAGCCCGTCCGGGTACCAGCCCTGGTCGAGGACGAGGCGCTGGAAGACGGGCCGGCCGTTGAGCAGGACGGCCTTGCCGCGCAGGCCGACGGCGCGCAGGCCGGCGTAGCTCTCGGCGCTGTCGACCACCTGCCCGGCGGCGTCGAGGAGTTCGAGCCGCAGGTCGTACAGGTGCGGGTCCCCGGGTCCCCACTCGCGCCGCCGGTCGTCCGGCACCGGCAGGTGCAGGCGCGGGGCGAGGTCGAGGTCGGCGCGGGCCTCCGCGCGGCTCACCTCGCCGTCGGCGTCGCTGAGGACGGCGCGCACCCGGTGCCCCGGCCGGTTGCCGGACAGGGGCAGTTCGAGGTGGAAGGCGGAGCCGGCCAGGTCGGGGGTGATCCGGGGTCGGCGCAGGTGCGTGACGGGCACGGGCTCCAGCCACACGGTCTGCCAGATGCCGGTCACCCGGGTGTAGTTGCAGTCGTGGTTGGCGTACTGGACGGCCTGCTTGCCGCGCGCCTGGGGGCCGGACCTGGGGTCGCGGGCCCGCACGGTGATCACGACCTCCTCCCCGGCCCCGGCGATGTCGCCGAGGTCGGCGGTGAAGGGGGTGAAGCCGCCGCGGTGCCGGGCGACCTCCTTGCCGTCGGCCCACACGGTGGTGTCGTGGTCGACGGCGCCGAAGTGCAGCAGTACGCGGCGTCCGGCCCAGGCGGCGGGCAGGGTGAGGGCCCGCCGGTACCAGACGGCCTCCAGGAAGTCGGTGTCGCCGATGCCGGACAGCTCGGACTCGGGCGGGAAGGGGACGAGGATCTCCCCACGCAGCTCGCGGTCGAGCAGACCGCGTTCGAGGCCGCTGTCCCCCCGGTCGGTCTCGAACTGCCAGGCGCCGTTCAGGTTGAGCCAGTCGCGGCGCACGAACTGCGGTCGCGGGTACTCCGGGCGCGGTACGGAGTGAGTGGGCACACATGCTCCAGTCGATCGGTGGGCCGGGCGCGCGAAACGCCGGGCCCGTGGGTACAGCTGGTCGGGTTCAGGAACCGCCGAGGCCGGTGGTGGCGACGGAGTTGACGATGCGGCGCTGGAAGAGGAGGAAGACCACGATCAGCGGCAGCGCGGCCAGCAGGGCGGAGGCCATGGACTGCGCGTACTGGATGCCGTAGGCGTCCTTCACCGTGGCCAGGCCCACCGGGAGGGTCATCAGGTCGGGGTCGTTGGTGACGATGAACGGCCACATGAAGTTGTTCCACGCGCCGATGAAGACGAAGATCGCCACCGCGGCCACGATCGGCCGCGAGAGCGGCAGCACGATCGAACGGAAGACCCGGAACTCGGAGGCGCCGTCGATCCGGGCCGCCTCCTCCAGCTCCTTGGGGATGCCGTCGAAGAACCGCTTGAGGATGAACACCATCATGGGTGCGACGACCTGGGGCAGGATGACCGCAGCGTAGGTGTCGACCAGGTTGAACAGGGTCATCTGGTCGAACAGCGGCACGACGAGCAGCTGCGGCGGGACCATGATGGCCGCGACGGTGACGCCGAGCAGCCCCCGGCGGCCGCGGAAGGTACCGCGCGAGAAGCCGTACGCCGCGAGGGTGGACACCGCCACCGTGATCAGCGTGACCAGGGCGGAGATCAGGAAGCTGTTGAAGGCCCAGACGGTGACGTGGCCGCGTTCCAGTATCTGCTGGTAGGCGTCCAGGGTGAAGGCGCCCTTGAACGGGGACAGCCCGGTGGTGTTGATGTCCTCCTCGCTCTGCACCGAGGTGATGACCGCCCACACGAACGGCACCAGCCAGACGACGGCGAGCACGACGAGCGCGGTTGCGGCCAGGACCCGGGGCAGCCGGCCGTGGCCGAGGAGCAGGGGTGAACCGGCCGCCTCGCGGGGTGGACGGCGCCGGGGGCGGAGGGTGGTGGTTGCGGACACGGTCAGTCCTCCCGGCGGAAGAGGCGGAGCTGCACGAGCGAGACGAGGACGATCAGGGCGAAGAAGAGGTACGAGACGGCGGAGGCGTAGCCGAGGCGGTAGCCCGTGAAGCCCACGTCGTAGACGTACTCCAGGACCGGCCGGGTGGAGCCGTTGGGCCCGCCCTTGGTGAGGATGTAGATTTGGTCGAAGACCTTGAGGGAGGCCAGGACCTGGAGCATGGCCACCAGGCCGGTGGTCCTGCGCAGTTGGGGCAGGGTGATGGACCACAGGCGGCGCCAGGCACCGGCCCCGTCGAGTGCCGCGGCCTCGTCGAAGGTCGCGGGCAGGGACTGGAGCGCCGCGAGGTAGAGCAGGAAGTTGAAGCCGACCGTCCACCAGACCGTGAGGGCGGCCACCGACCACATGGCGACGGACTCGTCGGACAGCCAGCCGACCGGTGCCATGCCGAGGGTGTCCAGGAGCTGGTTGGCCATGCCCAGTTCGGGCTGGTAGAGCCAGGTCCAGATCATGGTCACGACGGTCACGGGCAGCAGGTAGGGCGCGAAGAACGACAGGCGCCAGGCCCACTGCCCGGCGAGTCCGCTGTGCACCAGCAGCGCCATCGCGAGCGCGACCAGCACCAGCGGGACGCTGGAGATGACGGTGAAGAAGACGGTGTTGCCGAGGCTGCTCCACACGTCCGGGTCACCGAACGCCTCGGTGTAGTTGTCCAGGCCGACGAAGCTGGTGTCGCGCAGGGCGAGCGAGCTGTCGGTGAAGCTCATCCAGAGCCCCTGCACGATCGGCCACACCATGAAGAGGCCGAACACGAGCAGGAACGGCAGGACGAACACGAGCCCGTTGCCGGTGCGTATGCGGCCGAGGGCGGTGCGGCGGCCGCCCGGGGGAACCGCGGGCGGGTCGGTCTGCTCCTCGGCGCCGAGGGGTGCGGTGGTGGTCACGTCGGTCACTCCTTTCGCTGGTCAGGCCACCGGGTTGGGCTGCCGCAGCAGCGTGTCCGCCTCGCGGACCATCTGCCGCACCGCCTTCTCGGGGGTGGTGTTGCCCAGCAGCGCCGACTGGAGCGGCTGGCACATCCGGTTCTGGAAGTTCGAACCGGCGCCCGCGAACCAGTTGGGCGGGTCGAGCACCGCCACCTCGGCGGCTTCGGCGTAGGAGGACTGGGGGTCGAGCGCCGCGTACTCGGGCTCGGCGAGGACGGGCTGGTAGGCGGGGATGTGCCCGGCGCTCGCCCAGGTGAGGCTCTGCTTGAGCATCTGGGCGACGTACCGGTGGGCCTCGCGGCGCCGGGCCGGGTCGGGGCTGTCCTGGTGCGGGAGGACGAAGCTGTGGCTGTCGGTGTAGACGGCCGGCTTGTCGAAGACCTGCGGGAAGGGCGCGGCGCCCAGGTCGATGCCGGACTTCTTCAGGGTGGGCAGCTCCCATTCGCCGAGCATGGCCATGCCGCCGCGGCCGCTGCTGAAGGCGGCCAGCGCGCCGTTGTAGTCCAGGTTGTTCGGGTTGGTCTTCCCGTCGAAGAGCCGCGTCATGAGGGTGACGACGCGTACGGCGGCGTCGACGTCGATCTTCGGGGGCCCGCCGTCCGGCAGGTCGAAGGCGGCGCCGGTCTGGGCGTAGAGGCCGGCGAACAGGCGCCAGCTCTGTGCCGTGTCGGTGACGTGGCCGAACAGGATGCCGGACTCCCCGGTCGCCTCGGCGAGGGCCTGGCCCGCCTCCAGCAGGGCCTCGGGCGAGCCCATGGGCGCCAGTTCGCCCGAGGTGTCCAGGAGTCCGGCCTTCTCGGCGGCCTTCTTGTCGTAGAACACGATGAAGGGGTGGACGTCCAGCGGGATCGCGTAGACGGTCCCCTCGTGCCGGGTGCGCGACCACACGGCCGGGGTGAAGTCCTGCTCCGTGACGCCGTACTCGGCGAGCAGGTCCAGGTCGAAGGGGTCCACCAGGCCGCCGGGCGCGTAGCCCGCCAGCCGGGACAGGTGCATGGCGGCCACGTCGGAGGCCCGTCCGCCGGCCGCGGACATGGCGAGCTTGGTGTAGTAGGACGGACCCCAGTCCAGGATCGTGCGGTCGACGTCGAAGCCCTTGGCTCCCCCGGCCCCCTTGGACACGGCCTCGATCATGTCGTCCATGAGCATGCCGTCGCCGCCCTGGAAGAGGTCCCAGACGCTCAGCGCGGACGCCCCGGAGGCCGAGGCCGGGGAGGCGCAGCCGGACAGCGGGCCCGCGGCGAGCAGGGCGCCCGCCCCGGCCATGGCGTTGCGCAGCAACCGGCGGCGGCTGGGGCGGTGGACCGGGTCGGACACGGCCAACGCCCCCTGGGCAGGCAGACGGGAACTCATCGCGGACCTTTCGACGGCCGGAGCTCATGCGGTGGCTAGTTTTTACATCGATGTACATTGGCTGTAAAGAGCTGAGGCCGGTGATCCGGCGCTGGTGACCGGGAGGCCCGGGGGACGCGGCCCTGCGCCGCGGGCCCCCGCGCCCCCGGGACATACACTCGTCCAGCGCGCAAGAGGCAGGGAGGTCTCGGTGGCACGGCCCAGGATCAAGGACGTCGCACGTCACGCGGGCGTCTCGGAGAAGACGGTGTCCAATGTCATCAACGACTACGCCCATGTCTCCGACCGGACCAGGCAGGTGGTGCGCGAGGCCATCGAACACCTCGGCTACCGGGTGAACCTGGCCGGCCGCCACCTGCGCAAGGGCAGAACCGGCATCATCGCGCTCGTCGTCCCGGAACTGGACATACCGTACTTCGCGGAGCTGGCCCGGCATGTCATCCGCGAGGCCGAGCAGCGGTCCCTGACGGTCCTGATCCACCAGTCCGGGGCGGACCGCGCCCATGAGCTGGCGGCGCTGGCCGGGTTCGGCTCCACGTTCGTGGACGGGATCATCCTCAGTCCGCTGGCGCTGACCGCCGACGACCTGCGGGACCGCACGGGCTTCCCGCCCACGGTGCTGCTCGGGGAACTGCTGGAGGAGGGCGCCGACCACGTGGCCATCGACAACGAGAGTGCCGCGCGCGAGGCGACCCGCCATCTGATCGGGCTCGGGCGCCGCACGATCCTCGCCGTCGGCGGGCGCGACGACTCCGGTCTGGGCACCGCCGAGGCCCGCACCCGGGGCTACCGTGCCGCCCTGGCGGAGGCGGGCATCGCCCACGATCCGGACGCTCTGCTGCCGGTCGGCTCCTTCCGGATGCCCGACGGGGCGCGGGCCGTGGCGCGGGCGCTCGATGAGGGCGCCCGGCCCGACGCGCTGCTCTGCCTCAACGACCAGCTCGCGCTGGGCGCGTTGCGGGCCCTGCACGAGCACGGGGTCAGGGTGCCGGAGGACGTCGCCGTGATCGGCTTCGACGACGTGGAGGGCGGGAGGTACAGCGTCCCGACGCTGAGCACGGTGGCGCCGGACAAGGCGGCGGTGGCCAAGGTCGCCGTCCAGCTGCTCCAGCACCGCATCGAGGAGGCGACGGCGCCGGACGGTGCCGTGTCGGGGATGCAGGCGCCGCAGGACCGCATCGTGGCCCACCGGCTCGTCCTGCGGGAGAGCACGGAGGGCCGCGAGCGGCGCTGACGTTCCGGTCGGCCGGGTGTGCGGTACGGGTCAGTTCGTGTAGACCTCGGCCCGGTCCACGCTCACGAAGGACGCCCCGGACTGGGAGTTGTGTTCGCCCGTGACCCGGACCCGCAGGGTGTGGCCGCCGTACGCCAGCCGTGGGCTCGTGTACTGCACCGCTTCCCCGACGCGGATCGAGTGGTGGAAGTCCACCCGCTGCTCGGGCCCGCCGTCGACGCTGACGCCCGCGTAGCCGTTGCCGGTGTCCTTGACGGAGAGCAGGACGATCCGGGTGCCCGTGAAGGAGAAGGTGGCCGTGGCACCCGCCCGGTCGCTCCAGTGGTCGTCGCTCCAGAAGCACTGCGCGGCACAGCCCGTGCCGGAGTTCCAGGCACCGGTGTAGGTGACGCCGCCGGGGCCGCTGGAACGGCCGTCGTCGTTGATCCAGTAGTTGCCCGAGCCGGGATCGCCGGAGGGGAGGTTCTGGGTGGCTCCCATGGCGAGCGGACGGCCGAGGTCGGGTGTGCCGTCGGCCCGCCAGGTGAACTTCTGCGCCCGCGTGGTGCGGTTGGTGTAGGTGTTCACCGAGGTGGTCTTGGCGTGGTAGACGATCCAGTCCTCGGTGCCGTCGGGGGACGTGAAGAAGGCGTGGTGGCCCGGCCCGAACACGCCACGGTCGTCGGCGCGGGAGAAGACCGCGCCCCGGTGCTGGTGCCAGTTCCCCGGTACCAGCGGGTCCGCGTTCAGCGGCATCGACATCATCCAGACCTGGTAGTCCGGCTTGCCCGTGTCGCAGGTGGAGTACGTCATCCAGACCCGGCCGTTGCGGTAGAGGAACTCGGGGCCCTCCCGCACCTCGGGGCAGCCGCCCGCCGCGTCGATCGCGACCGCGTTCCCGGAGACGGTGTACGGGTCGGACATCGGGGCGATGTTGATCCCGTTGTGCTGGTACTGGTTGATGCCGCTGTAGGCGAGGTAGAGCCGACCGCCCAGTCGGAGGATGCCCGCGTCGATGGCGAAGTCGTCCGCGTGGTTGGGCGGGGCGAGCTTGGCCTTGAAGTGGTACGGGCCGGTGGGGTCGTCTCGCTCCGACTCCAGGACGTACAGCCGGTGGTGGTCGTCGACGCCGTCGTCGGCCGTGTAGTAGAGGTACCAGCGCTCGCCGAAGCGGTAGAACTCCGGGGCCCAGATGTTGCGGTCGCGGGACGGGTCGGTGTCGGTCCACACGGTGACCGGGTCCGCGGCCGGCAGGGTCCCCAGGGACGGGGAGCGCCACATCCGGATGCTGCCGCCCTGGGTGGTGGTGAGGTAGTAGGCGCCCTTCCAGTGCGTCATGAAGGGGTCGGGCCCACTGTTGAGCGGGTTGCGGAAGGTGCCCGCCGCCGCGGCCTCGGCTGCGGGTGCGGGTGCGGGTGCGGCGGGTGCCGCCGCGGCCGGTCCGGTGAGCCCGGGCAGCAGGGCCACGACCAGCCCGAGAAGGGCGGCGAGGATCGCGCCGAGGCGGGCACGGGGACGGTGTGGGGGGCTGGGAAGCACGTGGGGGTCCTCTCCCGAAGCCTTTACATCGATGTAACGACGGGGCGTCAGGTTAGGGACGGCCCCTGGGGCTGTCAACAGGGCCAAAAATGGTATTCCATTTGCCGCAGACCCCTTGACGGTGCGGTTTGGCGAAAACTACGTTCTGTTCACCGGAAAGCAGCTTCCGCTTTGTGAAACTCTCCAATTCCCCGCACCTGATCCCAGGAGTCCCGTATGACTGCCCTGGAAGACCGCCGCTCGTCCGCCGGGACCGGCGACACCGCCACCAGCTCCGGCCTCTACACGTACGACCTCGCCCCGACGAAGCGGGAAGGCCGCCGCTGGGGCGCCTACAACGTCTTCACGCTCTGGGCCAACGACGTGCACAGCCTGGGCAATTACGCCTTCGCCATCGGACTGTTCGCCCTCGGCCTGAACGTGTGGGGCATCCTCGCCGCCTTCGCGCTCGCCTCGGTCCTGCTCTTCCTCCTGCTCACGCTCTCCGGGTTCATGGGCCACAAGACGGGCGTCCCGTTCCCCGTCATGAGCCGCATCGCCTTCGGCATCAAGGGGGCGAAGATTCCGGCCACCGTCCGCGGTGCCGTGGCCATCGCCTGGTTTGGTATCCAGACCTATCTGGCGTCCGCGGTGCTGAGCGCCCTCCTGGTGGCCATGTTCCCCTCGCTGGCCTCCCTGGACACGAACTCCCTGCTCGGCCAGTCGACGCTCGGCTGGATCACCTTCCTGGTGCTGTGGGCCCTCCAGGTGCTCATCGTCAGCTACGGGATGCAGATGATCCGCCGGTACATGGCCTTCGCCGCGCCCACCACCCTGCTGACGATGTGTGCCCTCGCGGTGTGGATGTTCGTCCGGGCCGACGGGTCGGTCTCCGTGTCGATCGACGATCCGCTCACCGGCGGCGCGATGTGGCTCCAGGTGCTCCAGGCCGCCGCCCTGTGGGTGGTGATCTACGGGACGTTCGTGCTGAACTTCTGCGACTTCACCCGGTCCGCGCGCAGCCGCGGCTCCATCGTGCGGGGCAACGTGATCGGCATCCCGGTGAACATGCTCTTCTTCGCCGTCATCGTGGCGGTGCTCAGCGGGGCCCAGTTCACCCTCGACGGACGCGTGATCACCAGTCCGACGGACATCGTCAGGACCATCCCCAACATGTTCCTGCTGGCCGTCGCCTCGCTGTGTCTGATCGCCCTCACGGTGGCGGTGAACCTGCTGGCCAACTTCGTGGCGCCCATCTACGCCCTGGTCAACCTCTTCCCGCACCGGCTCGACTTCCGCCGCGCGGGTCTGGTGAGCGCGGCCCTGGGCCTGGTGATCACGCCCTGGAACCTCTACAACAGCCCGGTCGTCGTGAACTACTTCCTCGGCGGGCTCGGCGCGCTGCTCGGCCCCCTGTTCGGCGTGATCATGGCGGACTACTGGCTGCTGCGGAAGTCCCGCGTGAACGTGCCGGCCCTGTACACCGAGGACGCGGGCGCCGAGTACCACTACCGGCGCGGCTACAACCCGCGGGCCGTCGCCGCCTTCGCCCCCAGCGCCGCGATCGCCGTCGTCGTCGCCCTCGTCCCCTTCTTCCACGCCGCGGCCGGGTTCTCCTGGTTCATCGGCGCGATCATCGCCGCCGTGCTGTACGCGCTGATCGCCGACCGTGCCTCCGCGTTCCGTGACGTGGACGGCGAGGCCATCGCCGTCGCCGCGGAATAGCCCCGCACGCCCCTCCCCCGCCCCCCCGTCGCGCCCCGTCCCCGTCCCCGTCCCTCGTCCCCGTCCCCTCCCCGTCCGAGCAGAAGGCCCAGGCCCACCCATGCGCATCCTCGTGGTCAACGTCAACACCACGCAGTCCATCACCGACGCGATCGGCAAGCAGGCGGCCGGCGCGGCCTCCGCGGGCACCGAGATCGTGCCGCTGACCCCGGCCTTCGGCGCGGAGTCCGTGGAGGGCAACTACGAGAGCTACCTCGCCGCCGTCGCCGTGATGGAGACCGTGCGCGCCCACCGGGAGCCCTTCGACGCGGTGATCCAGGCCGGTTACGGCGAGCACGGCCGGGAGGGGCTCCAGGAGTTGCTCGACGTGCCCGTCGTCGACATCACCGAGGCGGCCGCGAGCACCGCGCAGTACCTGGGCCGCCGCTACTCCGTCGTCACCACCCTCGACCGCACGGTCCCCCTGATCGAGGAGCGGCTGGAGGTGGCCGGACTGAGCGCCAGGTGCGCCTCGGTGCGGGCCAGCGGGCTCGCCGTACTGGAGCTGGAACGGGACGAGCAGGCGGCCGTGGACGCCATCACCGAGCAGGCCGCCCGCGCGGTCGAGGAGGACCGGGCCGAGGTGATCTGCCTGGGCTGCGGCGGCATGGCGGGCCTCGCCGAACGCGTGGTGGAACGTACCGGTGTCCCCGTGGTCGACGGGGTCGCCGCCGCCGTGACGGTCGCCGAGTCCCTGGTCCGGCTCGGCCTGTCCACGTCCAAGGTGCGCACCTACGCCCGTCCGCGTCCCAAGCGGATCGTCAACTGGCCCCCGCAGGCGGGCTGACCCGTCGTCGCGCCGTCCCGCCCGGGCCGCCCGTGGACCCCGGGGTATTCTGACGGGCCGCCCGACCGCCGCTCCGCACGGCGCGGTCGGCGTGCCGGGAACGGGAAGACAGACGAAGGACGGCGATGGCTGCGTCAGAGGGCTTCACGCCCGAGTCCGAGCGGGTCACGCGGCGGTTGCGCGACGAGATCATCGACGGTGTGCGGGCCCCCGGCAGCCGCCTGGTCGAACGGGAGCTGGCCGAGTCACTCGGCGTGAGCCGGCTCCCCGTCCGCGAGGCCCTCAAGACCCTGGTGTCGGAAGGACTGGTGACCCCGCGGCCACGGAGCTGGGCGGTGGTGCGGGAGTTCACCACCAGCGACATCGCCGACCTGGACGAGGTCCGCTCGGGCCTGGAGACCCTGGGGTTCCGGCTCGCCGCCCAACGGCACACGCGGGAGGGGCTGGAGCGGCTGCGCGCGACGGTGGACGCCGAACTCGACGCGGCCCGCGCGAACGACGCGGTACGGGCCCGCCGGGCGGCCGCCGACTTCCACGAGACCGTCGTCTCCCTGGCCGCCAACGAGCTGCTCAACGAGCTCGAACGGGTCCTGCGCAGCCGGCTGCGCTGGCTCCTGGGCCAGCACGACGACCTGCTGGCCGTCGCACTGGAGCACGACGCCCTCTACCGGGCCATCGCCGCCCGCGACGTGGACCGCGTCCAGGAGCTGGTCCTGCACCATCTGTCGACGAGCCGCAGCGCGGCCCTCGGCCACCTGGCGCAGGAGCACTCCTAGGCCCTCAGCCGGGCCGCCCGCGGTGGCCCCGCGTGAACCGGGACGGCGGGATGCCGAAGGTGCGGGTGAAGGCGGCGGTGAACGCGGCGGGAGAGGCGTAGCCGAGCCGCCCGGCGACCTCGCTGACCGAACCGGACCGCAGCAGCGGCACCGCCGCGAGCAGGCGCGCGCGGCCCCGCCAGACGGCGGGGCTGTCGCCCGTCTCGGCACGGAAGCGCCGGGTGAAGGCCCGCTCGCTCATGTTCGTCCGCGCCGCCCAGGCGGCATTGGTGACCCCGGTGTCGGGTGCGGCCAGATACGCCCGGCACAGCGTCGCCAGGTCGGCGGAGGCGGGGATGCGGACGTGGAACGGGAGCGGGGCGCGCGCCGCGATCTCGTGCAGGAGGAGGTCGGCGACGCTGCCCTCGCGCCCGGACAGGTCGTAGCCGGCCTCGAACTCGACGGCCGCCAGGAGCAGTTCGCGCAGCAGCGGCGGCACGTCCACGACCGTGCAGGTGCCGGGCCACCACGGTACGGCGTCCGGCTCGATGTACAGGCTGCGGGTGCTCACGCCGAGCATCCGCACCCGGTGCCGGGTGGCGGCCGGGATCAGGACGGCGCGCTCGGGCGGCACCGTCCAGGTGCCGTCGTCGGTGTCGACGACCATGACCCCGGTGGCGCCGTACAGGAACTGCGCGCGCCGGTGCTGGTGCCAGTCCAGGAGGTGTCCGGGCGGGTAGTCGGTGCCGATCGGCAGCACGGCCCGGTCCACGTGGTCGACGTCGGCCAGGGGGACGTTCTTCACCCGCTCACCCTACGGCCGTCCTGGCCGGGTCGCGAAGGAATGGTGCCGGGCATCGAATGCGGGCGGCGCCGCCGGGCTGGTGGAGTAGCCGGTGTGGATTTTGCGGCTCTACTCGGAATCGGGCTCCTGACCGGTGTGACCACCGTGCTGTTCGGGTTCGGCGGCGGTTTCGTCGCCGTCCCGGTCGTGGTGTGGGCGGACTCCGCGCTCGGCGCGGACGCGATGCGGGTGGCGACGGCCACCTCGGCCCTGGTCATGGTGGTGAACGCCGCCTTCGCCACCGCCGTCACGCCCCGCCGGGTGCTGGGCGCCCTCCGGGGCGGCGGCCCGCTGCTGGTCCTGCTGGGCGTCGGCGCCTCGGCCGGGGCGCTGGCCGCGCGCCACGCCCCGGCCGGGCT
>NZ_MULI01000022.1 GCF_002939385.1 Streptomyces sp. MH60
GCGGGCGCGGTACCGCGCGCGAGCAGCCGGGGACCGGCCAGCACCAGCCCCGTGACGGCGTCCTGGGAACGCGTCAGCAGTCCACCGACCATGGCGCTCCCTCAGCCGGAGGAACGGGTGCGCGACGCGGCGGCCGTCTTGCGGCCGCGGCTGCCGCCGGAGGCGGAGGGCCGGCTGGCGGACGCCTTGGTCCCCGACTGGCGCTTGGCCCGAGTGGGGGACGCGGTCTTCTTCGCGGAGGTCTTCCTCGCGGCGGCCGACTTGCTCGCCGTGGTCTTCTTCGCGGCGGCGGACCTGCCTGCCGTGGACTTGCTCGCCGTGGACTTGCTCGCCGTGGACTTGGCGGCGGTCTTCTTGGCGCCGGTGGTCCGCTTCGCCGCGGCCGCCTTCGTCCCGGCCGCCCTTGCCGTACCCGTCTTCGCGGTGCCCGCTTTCGCGGTGCCCGTCTTCGCGGTGCCCGCCCTGGCGGTGGTCTTCCGGGCCGGCGTCCGGTCGGGCTTCGTGTCCGCGGTACCCCGGGCCTCCGCCGCGTCTCCGCCCTTGCCCGCGCTCCCGTTCCGGTCCTGCCCGCGCGGCTGCGTCAGCCAGGCCACCGCCGCTCCGGTGGCGGCCACCGGCCACTCCACCAGTCCGGCGACGCCCAGCACCCCGGCGCCCGTGTAGACGAGCACGCGCCGCCCGCGCGGCGACACCGCCCCGATCCTGTCCAGCGCGCCCTCGGCGGCCCTGCCCACCGTCCCGGCACCCGGCACCTTCCGCACCGCCGAAGCGGCCGCGTGCAACGGCCGCGGAAGTGTCCGCGCCGACTTCTGCTCAGCCATGACTCTTCGTCCTCGCCCTGTCCGTGCTGTGGGAACCCCGGGCCCGTGGAAAGCCTGGGAACATCACCTTCCGCACATCTCCGGGTTCCCGCACCTCGGGCACTCATCCGGACGATGTCGGTCCGCGTTCCAGGGCGATCGCGTGCAGCTTCTCCAGCCGCTCCCGGGAGACCTCGTCGGCCGGGGCGTACGTCACCATCCGGGGCCCCGGTTCCGGTCCGAGCCACAGGTCGGTGTGGTCGACGCGGATCCGGCCGACGTGCCGGTTGAGGAACTCCTTGCGCTTGCCGCGGTGCGCGACGACCTCGTACCGCTCCCAGGCCTCGCGGAAGTCCGGCGACTGGGTGCGCAGCCGCTTGAGCAGCATCTTCCAGGCGGGCTCGGCGAGATGTCCGGCCATGGTCGCGCGGAACCGCGCCGCCATCAGCCGCTGGGTCTCCTCCAGGTGCACGATCGAGGAGCGCCAGTCCTCGTGGGTGAAGCAGAGGATCATGCAGTTGCGGTCCTCGGGCGGCACCGCCTCCAGGTCGCACAGCAGCAGCCCGTACGTCCGGTTGTGGGCGAGGATGTCGTACCGGCTGTTCTGCACACAGGCGGGGTACGGCTCGAACTGCTCCAGCAGGGCGCGCACCGCCGGGGTGATGGCCGGGCAGACCGTCGCGGGCGTCGGGTCGACGGCCCCCGCCAGTTGGAAGAGGTGGGCGCGCTCGGTGGGGTCGAGCAGCAGGGCACGGGCGAGGGCGTCGAGGACCTGCACGGAGACCTGGATGTCCCGGGCCTGCTCCAGCCAGGTGTACCAGGTGACGCCGACGGCCGAGAGCTGGGCGACCTCCTCGCGCCGCAGCCCCGGGGTCCGGCGCCGGCGTCCGCGGGGCAGCCCGACCTGCTCGGGGGCGATGCGCTCGCGGCGGCTGCGCAGGAAGGCGGCGAGTTCGTGCCGCCGGATCTCCGAGCCGGTGTCCCGGGGCGGGGACTGCGCCGCCGTCTCCTGGCCCGTCGTGGTCGTCATGCCTCCATGGTGCCGCGTCCCGAACCCTGTTGCCAGGTACTTCTACTACCAGCATAAGGAGACTCTGGTACCACCCTGGAAAGGGTCGCAGGCTCGACCACGTGACCGAAACCATCACTTCACGTCCCGTCCGCACGGCACCCCCGGCGCCACCCGCGCTCGGCGGCCTCGGACTCTTCACGGTGCTGCTGGCCGCGGCACTCCCGCTCGTCGACTTCTTCATCGTCAACGTCGCCCTGCCCACCATCGGCACGGACCTCGCCGCGAGCGAGGCGGTCCTGGAACTCGTCGTCGCCGGGTACGGGGTGGCGTACGCCGTCCTGCTGGTCCTGGGCGGCCGGCTCGGCGACCTCTTCGGCCGGCGCCGCCTGTTCCTGGGCGGCATGGCGGCCTTCGGGCTGACCTCGCTGGCCTGCGGTCTCGCGCCGGACGCCTGGACGCTGGTGGCGGCACGGGTGGCGCAGGGCGCCTCGGCCGCCGCGATGCTGCCGCAGGTGCTGGCGACCATCCAGGCGACCACCTCCGGTCCCCGGCGCGCGAAGGCCATGGGCCTGTACGGGGCGACGGCCGGCCTGTCGATGGTGGCCGGGCAGATCCTGGGCGGCGTCCTCGTGGCCGCCGACATCGCGGGCACCGGCTGGCGTTCCGTCTTCCTGGTGAACGTCCCGGTCGTCCTCGTGGGCCTGTTCCTCGCCGCCCGCGCGGTCCCGGAGACCCGCTCCGCGCGCCCCGAACCGGTGGACGTCCCCGGCACCTTCCTGCTGGCCGCCTCGATCCTGACCCTGCTGGTCCCGCTCACCGAGGGCCGGGCGGCGGGCTGGCCGCTGTGGACCTGGCTGTCGCTGGCGGCGTTCCCGTTCGCGGCGGCGGCGTTCTTCGCGGTGGAGCGCCGGGCGGACCGCGCGGGCCGTACGCCCCTGGTCCCGCCGAGCCTGTTCGCCATCGTGTCGTTGCGCCGCGGCCTGCTGCTCATCGTGCCGTTCTCGATCGGCTTCAGCGGCTTCATGTTCGTCATCGCGGTGGCGTTGCAGCAGGGCGCCGGCCTGGGCCCGGTGGCCGCGGGTCTGGCCCTGGCCCCGCTCGCCGTGGTGTTCTTCCTCTTCTCCCTCGCCGGTCCCCGGCTGGTCGCCCGCTACGGCACGCGCGTGGTGCCGACCGGCGCCGCCCTCCAGGGGGTGGGGCTGGCCCTGATGACGCTGGCCGCGTGGCGTTCCTGGCCCGACCTGGGTCTGGTCGAACTCCTGCCGGGCGCGGCGGTCGCGGGCGCGGGCCAGGCGCTCCAACTCCCGGTGATCTTCCGGGTGATCCTGTCGGAGGTGCCTTCCGTACGCGCCGGCGTGGGCAGCGGCGTCATGATCACCACCCAGCAGTCGTCGCTGGCCCTGGGCGTGGCCACCCTGGGCACGCTGTTCCTCTCGCTGACCCCGGGCATGGGCATGCGGGACGCCCTGGTGACGACGCTGCTGGTGCAACTGGCGGCGGTGGCCCTGACCGGCCTGCTGAGCCTGCGCCTCCCCCGGACGATCGCCTGACGCCCACCCGATCCACACCCGCCACTTGGTCCAGACCTCTTGACGAAAGGTCTGGACCAAACCACTGTCATGCCTACGACACAAGTCGACTCTCCCTCACCGAACCCCCACCGGGAGGCCCGGCATGATCCGCCGCAAGTTCCGTCTACTGGCCGCCGCACTGGCGGCCACCGTTCTGGTCCCCCTGGGCGTCGGCACCGCGTCCGCCGCCCCCACCGGCACCGCCCCCGCCCCGGCCGCCGACACCTGCGCCGTGAAGTCGAAGCCCGCGGGCAAGATCCTCCAGGGCTACTGGGAGAACTGGGACGGTGCCGCCAACGGCGTCCACCCGCCCTTCGGCTGGACCCCGGTCACCAACCCCCAGATCGCCGCCCACGGCTACAACGTCCTGAACGCGGCCTTCCCGGTGATCCGCTCCGACGGGACGGCCCTGTGGGAGGACGGCATGGACGCGGGCGTGAAGGTGGCGACGCCCGCCGAGATGTGCGCGGCCAAGGCGTCCGGGCAGACGCTGCTGCTCTCCATCGGCGGCGCGACGGCCGGCATCGACCTCAACTCGACTGCCGTGGCCGACCGTTTCGTCGACACGATCGTGCCGATCCTCAAGAAGTACAACTTCGACGGCATCGACATAGACATCGAGACCGGCCTGACCGGCAGCGGCAACGTCAACCAGCCCTCCACGTCCCAGGCCAACCTGATCCGCATCATCGACGGCGTACTGGCCCGCATGCCCGCGGGCTTCGGCCTCACGATGGCCCCGGAGACGGCGTACGTGACCGGCGGCAGCATCGTCTACGGCTCGATCTGGGGCGCGTACCTGCCGGTCATCAAGAAGTACGCGGACAACGGCCGCCTGTGGTGGCTGAACATGCAGTACTACAACGGCAGCATGTACGGCTGCTCCGGCGACTCCTACGCGGCCGGCACCGTGCAGGGCTTCACCGCCCAGACCGACTGCCTGAACAAGGGCCTGGTCATCCAGGGCACGACGATCCGGGTGCCCTACGACAAGCAGGTCCCGGGCCTGCCCGCCCAGCCCGGCGCGGGCGGCGGCCACATGTCACCGTCCCTGGTCTCCCAGGCATGGAACCACTACAACGGCTCCCTCAAGGGCCTGATGACCTGGTCCCTCAACCGGGACGGCTCGAAGAACTGGACCTTCGGCGACAACGTGAAGGCACTCCAGGGCCGCTGAGCCGGGGGCTGGACCTGTCATCCAGGCCCCCGAAACGCCGAAACGCCCACCCCCCTCCCGACCGAGTCGGGTGGTGGGTGGGCATAGGCCCGGGGGTCCAGGGGGCGGAGCCCCCTGGTACCTCAACCGGAACGGACGTTCAGCAGCCGACGAGCCGAGAGGCGAGGTACCCCTCGATCTGGTCGAGAGACACACGCTCCTGCTTCATCGTGTCCCGCTCCCGAACGGTCACCGCGTTGTCGTCCAGCGTGTCGAAGTCGACGGTCACACAGAACGGCGTCCCGATCTCGTCCTGACGCCGGTACCGCCGCCCGATCGCGCCCGCGTCGTCGAACTCGATGTTCCAGTGCTGCCGCAGCGCCTGCGCCAGCCCCTTCGCCTTCGGCGACAGGTCGGGGTTGCGGGACAGCGGCAGCACGGCGACCTTCACCGGGGACAGCCGCGGGTCGAGCCGCAGCACCGTGCGCTTCTCCAGCTTGCCCTTGGCGTTCGGCGCCTCGTCCTCGATGTACGCGTCGAGCAGGAAGGCGAGCATCGCGCGCCCGACACCGGCCGCCGGCTCGATGACGTACGGCGTCCAGCGCTCCTGGGCCTCCTGGTCGTAGTAGGAGAGGTCCTGGCCGGAGGCCTTGGCGTGCGAGGAGAGGTCGTAGTCGGTCCGGTTGGCGACACCCTCCAGCTCGCCCCACTCGCTGCCGCCGAAGGAGAAGCGGTACTCGATGTCGGCGGTGCGCTTGGAGTAGTGGGAGAGCTTCTCGGCCGGGTGCTCGTACCAGCGCATGTTCTCCTCACGGAGACCGAGGCCCGTGTACCAGTTCCAGCGCTGCTCCATCCAGTACTCCTGCCACTTCTCGTCCTCGCCCGGCTTGACGAAGAACTCCATCTCCATCTGCTCGAACTCGCGGGTGCGGAAGATGAAGTTGCCGGGCGTGATCTCGTTGCGGAAGGACTTGCCCATCTGGGCGATACCGAACGGCGGCTTGCGGCGCGAAGTGGTCTGCACCTGGGCGAAGTTGGTGAAGATGCCCTGGGCGGTCTCGGGCCGCAGGTAGGCGACGGAGCCGCTGTCCTGGGTCGGGCCGAGGTGGGTGGAGAGCAGCCCGGAGAACTGCTTGGGCTCGGTGAAGGTGCCCTTGTTGCCGCAGTTGGGGCAGTTGAGGTCGGCCAGGCCGTTCTCGGGGGCGTGGCCCTTCTTCTCCTCGTACGCCTCCTCCAGGTGGTCCGCGCGGAACCGCTTGTGGCAGGAGGTGCACTCGGTCAGCGGGTCCGTGAAGGTGGCCACGTGACCGGAGGCCACCCAGACCTCGGGGGCCAGGATCACGGAGGAGTCGAGACCGACGACGTCCTCGCGCGAGGTGACCATGTAGCGCCACCACTGGCGCTTGAGGTTCTCCTTGAGCTCGACACCCAGCGGACCGTAGTCCCAGGCGGCGCGCTGACCGCCGTAGATCTCACTGCACGGGAATACGAAGCCACGGCGCTTGCTCAGGCTGACGATGGTGTCGATCTTGTCGGCGGCCACGGTGCTCTCTTCATTACGACGACGGTGACTGACTGGTGCGGCGCGAAGCGCCTCGATGGGGGGTGGTGGTCGGGAGACGGGCGGGCGAAGCGAGTTGCTTCCAGAGAATACTTCAGGTTACCGGCGTGGGTCGCCCTGCGGCCAAATCGGGGCCTGCCGTCTGCACAATCACCCGCTTGTTGACAACGGTTTCCATATTTGTTGAAAATGAGTGTCATGAACGTACGACGACGCCGTATCTCCGGCATAGCAGTCACCGCGGCCACCGCGCTCGGCCTCGGGACCCTCTCCGCCTGCTCCAGCGACGGCTCGGCCGCGGGCAACACCGACAAGTTCGACGTCGTCGCGTCGTTCTACCCCATGGAGTACCTCGCCGAGCAGATCGGCGGGGACCACGTGCACGTCACCACGCTCACCGAACCCGGCCAGGAGCCGCACGACCTGGAGCTGAGCGCCCGGCAGACCGCCCAGATGGGCGAGGCGGACGCGGTGCTCTACCTGAAGTCCCTCCAGCCCGCCGTGGACGAGGCCGTCGGCCAGTCCGACGTGAAGACCAAGATCGACGCGGCCTCGCTGACGAAGCTCGAGGACCACGGGAGCGTGGAGCACGACCACGGCGGCGAGGAGCACACGGACGAGCACGCCGAGGAGGAGCACGCCGAGGGCGGGGGGCACGCGCTCGACCCGCACGTCTGGCTGGACCCGGTGAAGTACGCCGAGATCGCCGCGGGCGTCGCCCAGGCCTTCGAGAAGGCCGACCCGGACCACGCCGACGACTACCGCAAGAACGCCGAGGTGCTGGCGAAGAAGCTGAGCGGCCTGGACACGGCGTTCAAGAACGGCCTGGCGAAGACCGACAGCAAGGTCTTCTTCACCAACCACGCCGCCTTCGGCTACCTCGCCGAGCGCTACGGCCTCACCCAGGAGGCCATCAACGGCCTCGACCCGGAGAGCGAGCCCAGCCCCGCCCGGATCAAGGAGCTCCAGGAGGAGGCCAAGGCCGACGGCGTGACCACCGTCTTCTACGAGACACTGGTGTCCGGCAAGACCGCGAAGACCCTCGCCAAGGACGCGGGCCTGAAGACGGACGTCCTCGATCCGCTGGAGGGCATCACCGACAAGTCCAAGGGCGAGGACTACGTCGGGGTCATGGAGTCCAACCTCAAGGCGCTCGAAACCGCCCTCGGCGCCAAGTAAGCAGCCCGGCCCCACAGCCCGACCCGTTCGATCGTTACGGAGGACATCGTGAGCGACGAGTCCGTCATATCCCTGCGCGGCGTCCGCGCCGAGCTGGGCTCACGCCCCGTCCTGCGCGGCATCGACCTCACCGTGCGGCGCGGCCAGGTGGTCGCGCTGCTCGGCGCCAACGGCTCGGGCAAGTCCACGGCCGTGCGCACGATCATCGGCCAGGTGCCCGTCACGGACGGGGAGATCGAGCTGTTCGGCACCCCCAGGCGCCGCTTCCGCGACTGGGCGCGCGTGGGCTACGTCCCACAGCGCACCACGGCCGCGGGCGGCGTCCCGGCCACGGTGACCGAGGTGGTCTCCTCGGGCCGGCTCTCCCGGGCCCGCTTCGGCGTCCTGCGCAAGGCCGACCACGAGGCCGTACGCCGCGCCCTCGACCTGGTCGGCATGGCGGACCGCGCCAAGGACTCGGTGAACGCGCTCTCCGGCGGCCAGCACCAGCGGGTGCTGATCGCCCGCGCGCTCGCCGCCGAGCCCGAACTGCTGATCATGGACGAGCCGATGGCGGGCGTCGACCTGGCCAGCCAGGAGGTGCTGGCCGAGACGCTGCGGGCGCAGGTGGCGGCCGGGGCGACCGTCCTCCTCGTCCTGCACGAGCTGGGCCCGCTGGAGCCGCTGATCGACCGGGCCGTGGTGCTCCGCGACGGCTGCGTCCTGCACGACGGCCCGCCGCCCGAGGCCGTCGGCCAGCACGCGCTGCCCGGCCACGACCACGTCCACCCGCACGCACCCGCGGGCGCCGAACCGATCCGCACCGGCCTGCTGAGCTGAGAAGGCGACGACTATGGAAATCCTGAACTACGCCTTCATGCAGCGGGCGCTGCTCGCGGCCGTCCTGGTCGGCATCACCGCCCCGGCCATCGGCATCTACCTGGTCCAGCGCCGCCAGGCCCTCATGGGCGACGGCATCGGCCACGTGGCGATGACCGGCGTCGGCCTCGGCTTCCTGCTCTCCTGGTCCCCGGTGTGGATGGCGACGCTGGTCTCCGTCCTCGGCGCGGTCCTCATGGAGCTGATCCGCTGGTACGGCAAGACCCGCGGCGACATCGCCCTCGCCATGCTCTTCTACGGCGGCATGGCGGGCGGCGTGATGTTCATCAACCTCGCCCCGGGCGGCTCCAACGCCAACCTCACCTCGTACCTCTTCGGCTCCCTGTCGACGGTCTCCGAGTCCGACGTCACCGCGATCTGCCTGCTGGCCGCCTTCGTGGTCCTCGTCACCGTCGGCCTGCGCCGCCAGCTGTTCGCCGTCAGCCAGGACGAGGAGTTCGCCCGGGTCACCGGCCTGCCGGTGCGCGCGCTGAACCTGCTGACGGCCGTCACGGCGGCGGTCACGGTGACGGTCGCGATGCGCGTGGTCGGGCTGCTCCTGGTGTCGGCGCTGATGGTGGTCCCGGTGGCCGCCGCGCAGCAGCTCACCCGCAGCTTCGCCGCCACCTTCGCGGTCTCCGTCGCGCTCGGTGTGTGCGTGACCATCGGCGGCACGGTCACCTCGTACTACCAGGACGTGCCGCCCGGCGCGACGATCGTGCTGCTCACCATCGGCGCGTTCATCCTGCTGAGCGTGCTGGCCGCCCCGCTGGCCCGGCGACGCGCGCGGGCACTCGCCGCCGCGCAACCCGCCGCGGATCCGGCGGAGTGCAAGATTCCGGCCACCAGGGGGGCCGCCGACGAGGTCGGCGTCTGACCGCGGGCGAACCGGGCTGGCACAATGGCCCGGCAAGCCGCGAAGACGTGAGGAGGAACCAGTGACCACCGCTGGACCGCCCGTGAAGGGCCGCGCCACCCGGCAGCGGGCTGCCGTGTCGGCCGCCCTTCAGGAGGTCGAGGAGTTCCGCAGCGCGCAGGAGCTCCACGACATGCTCAAGCACAAGGGCGACGCGGTCGGGCTCACCACGGTCTACCGCACCCTCCAGTCCCTCGCCGACGCCGGCGAGGTCGACGTCCTGCGCACCGCCGAGGGCGAGTCCGTCTACCGCCGGTGCTCCACCGGCGACCATCACCACCACCTGGTCTGCCGCGCCTGCGGCAAGGCCGTCGAGGTGGAGGGCCCCGCGGTGGAGAAGTGGGCCGAGGCCATCGCGGCGGAGCACGGCTATGTCAACGTCGCCCACACGGTGGAGATCTTCGGCACCTGCGCCGACTGTGCGGTGGCCGCCGGCGGTTGAGCCGCTGGGCCGGGGCTGCGCCCCGGGCCCCGTTTCGGCCTGAACGGCCTCGTCCTCAAACGCCGGACGGGCTGGATTCTCCGGCCCTGCCCTCCATGGCGAGGAGCTCCTCGTTGGGGATGGCGCCGCCGAAGCGGCGGTCGCGGGAGGCGAACTCGAGACAAGCCCGCCACAGGTCGCGCCGGTCGAAGTCCGGCCACAGGACGTCCTGGAAGACCATCTCCGCGTACGCGCTCTGCCAGATCAGGTAGTTCGACGTCCGCTGCTCCCCGCTCGGCCGCAGGAACAGGTCCACGTCCGGCATGTCCGGGTAGTACAGGTACTTCGCGAGCGTCTTCTCGTTCACCTTCGACGGATCGAGCTTCCCGGCCCGTACGTCCTCGGCGAGGGCCTGCGCCGCGTCGGCGATCTCGGCCCGTCCGCCGTAGTTCATGCAGAAGTACAGCGTGAGCCGGTCGTTGTCCTTGGTCTGCTCCTGGGCGACCTGGAGTTCCTTGGCCACGGACTTCCACAGTTTGGGCATTCGCCCCGCCCAGCGCACCCGCACCCCCAGCTCGTCGAGGGTGTCGCGGGACTTGCGGATGAAGTCGCGGTTGAAGTTCATCAGGAACCGCACCTCCTCCGGCGAGCGCTTCCAGTTCTCGGTGGAGAAGGCGTACAGGGAGATGTTCCCGACGCCCATCTCGATCGCGCCCTGGAGCACGTCCATGACCTGCTCGGCACCGACCTTGTGCCCCTCGGTGCGCGGCAGCCCGCGCTCCTTGGCCCAGCGTCCGTTGCCGTCCATGACGATCGCCACATGCTCCGGAACCAGCTCGCCGAGCTTCGGGGGCCGCGCACCGGACGGGTGCGGCTCCGGCGTCCTGTACTCCCGGCGCTGCCGCCCCAGAATCCCGCGTACGGCCATGTGTCTCTCGTCTCCTCGTACGGTTCTTGCTGTTCTTGCTAGGACTTCTCGACGTAGCGCAGGGAGCGCAGACCGCGCTCCAGGTGCCAGTGCAGGTAGGCGGACACCAGCCCGCTCCCCTCCCGGACGTACCGCGGCTCGCACGCGTCCGCCGTCCCCCAGTCCCCCGCCAGCAGCGCCCCGAGCAGTTCCAGGGCCTGCGGCGAGGGTACGACGCTGCCGGGCACCCGGCAGTCGGCGCAGACGGAGCCGCCCGAGCCGACCGAGAAGAAGCGGTTCGGACCGGGCAGGCCGCACTTCGCGCAGTCCCCGAAGGTCGGGGCGTACCCGTTCACGGCCAGCGAGCGCAGCAGGAACGCGTCGAGCACCAGGTTCGGCGCGTGCTCGCCCCGGGCGAGGGTCCTGAGCGCGCCGACCAGCAGCAGGTACTGCTGCACCGCCGGCTCGCCCTCGTGGTCGGTGAACCGCTCGGCCGTCTCCAGCATGGCGGTCCCGGCGGTGTACCGAGCGTAGTCGGTGGCGATCCCGCCACCGTAGGGAGCGATCGTCTCGCTCTGCGTGCACAGCGGCAGCCCGCGCCCGACCAGCTCGCTGTTCTTCGAGAAGAACTGCACGTCCACGTGCGAGAACGGCTCCAGCCGCGCGCCGAACTTCGACTTCGTGCGCCGCACCCCGCGCGCCACGGCGCGTACGCGCCCGTGACCGCGCGTGAGCATGGTGATGATCCGGTCCGCCTCACCCAGCTTCTGGGTGCGCAGCACGATGCCGTCGTCGCGGAACAGACTCATGCCGCCCATTCTCGCGCATGCTTCAAGGGACCTCGCCACGGCTTCGGGCGTTGGTGTACGCCGTCGCCGCGCTGAGCCGCTCGGACGGGGTGGCGTGGCGTACGTCACCCGGCTCGGCGTCCCACTCCCGCCCGCCGCCGTACGGCCGCATCTGCACGTACGGCCCCTCGTGCCCCATGACGACCCCGACCCGTCCACTGCGGGTGTCCACGGCGTAGACCCCGACGGGCGGCGTCGTCGTCACCGCAGTACCGCCGCGAGGCGCCGCGCGGTCTCCACGGAACACCGGCCCAATTCGACCAGCGGGCAGGGTGCCTCCCGCGCAAGACTCACCGGGTCGAGCCCGAGTGAGGGCAGAGTAATTCCTGCCTCCGCGAGCGCCGCGCGCAATTCTTTCACCGTGTCCTCCGCTCCTTCGACGCAGAGCGCCGAGTGCCGTGCCTCCATCGCTTTCCCTTCCCTTTACGGTTTCACTCTTCGTGCCCCCAGAATGCCGCGACGTGCCTACACTCGGCAGGAGTACGTGCACTACAAATGCGGGTCAGCGCATGGGGGTTGGTTATGGCCAATGGTTCACGGCAGGCCGCGTGGGAGTTCTTCGGAACGGAACTGAAACGTCGGCGAGAGGACGCCGGAATCACCCAAGTAGAGCTGGGTGCGCGGGTATTCGTCTCCGGCGGCTACATCGGCCAGTTCGAACAGGCAATTCGGAAACCACAGTTGGATGTGGCCCAGCGGATCGACGAGGCGCTACAAACCGACGGTATTTTCGAGCGACTGTGCAGGAAGCTGATTGATGATCCGCGGTATGCGGATTACTTCGCCCACGTGGTGGAGTTGGAGCGGCTGGCCACGCGGATCTGCGAGTTCGCACCGACGGTCGTTCCGGGCCTGCTCCAGACAGCGGACTACGCCCGCGCGGTCACCATCGCCGCGAACCCGTTCAAGCCGGACTCCTACGTCGACGAGATCGTCGCGGCCCGCCTGGAACGGTCGCTGATCCTGGACGACGCTACAAGGCCCGAGTATTGGGTGACGCTGCACGAGAACGTGCTGCGGATCCCGGTGGGCGGCCCGCAGGCGATGGCGGCACAACTGGAGCACGTCACCCGGCTGATGCGGGAGCGCACAGCAGTGGTGACCGTCCTGTCGTACGGGGCGGGGGCGCATGCGGCCATGAACGGATCTTTGAAGCTGATGGAGTTCGAGGACGCGCCTCAGGTCGCCTATACAGAGACGTCGTTTTCGGGAACGCTGGTGGACGCACCGGCCGTGGTGAAGCGGGCGCAGCGCGCATACGATCTGCTCAGGGTCGCCGCGCTGTCGCCGGAGGCGTCCCTGGCCCTGATCGACTCGGCGGCGGAGGACTTCAGACGATGCGCGAGTACGACCTGACCGACGCCCGCTGGACGAAGAGCAGTTACAGCAACGGCGAGGGAGGCGACTGCGTCGAGGTCGCGCAGGACTTCCCCGGCGCCGCCCGCTGGCGCAAGAGCACGTACAGCAACGGCCAAGGCGGCGACTGCGTCGAGGTCGCGCAAGACTTCCCCGGCGTCATACCCGTCCGGGACAGCAAGGTGGCCGACGGCCCCGTGGTCGTCGTCGGGGCGGCGGCCTGGGTGGACTTCGTCAGGGGTCTGGTGGGGTAAACCCCAGGATCTTTCAGGTTGTTGCCCGGATGGGGCGGCCCCCGGGCTTCCGCGAGGCTCGTCGCATGACGCAGCGCAAGCGAAGCAGAAGCATCCGCAACGCCGCCATCGTCGGCGTGTCCACCGCCCTCCTCGGCGTCACCGCGCCGGTGACCGCCTCCGCGGCGGGCGGGAGTGCACCCGAAGCCCTCACCTGGTCCGCCTGCGAGGGCACCGGGCTCGACCCCCGGCAGGAGTGCGCCACCCTCGACGTGCCGATGGACTACGCCGACCCCGACGGCCCCCGCATCGAGATGGCCGTCTCCCGCATCCCCGTCGAGAAGCCGGACGCCCGGCGCGGGGCCCTGGTGCTCATCGCCGGCGGGCCGGGCGGGTCGAGTCTGAACGACCCCTCGGGGAAGGGGCGGAAGATCCCCCAGGACGTCCGCGACACCCACGACCTGATCGGGTTCGCGCCGCGCGGGCTCGCGCCGTCCACCTCGGTCAGCTGCGGGCTGGAGTACGGCGACCTCGCCACCTCCAAGCTCCGGCCCTGGCCCGCCCCCGACGGCTCGGTGGACGCGAACATGACCACCGCCCGGCGCGTGGCCGACGCCTGTGCGCGCAACGGCGGTGAGCTGATCAAGCACCTCAGCACCGCCAACGAGGCCCGCGACATCGACCGCCTCCGGGCCGCGCTGGGCGAGCGGCGGATCTCCGCGTGGGGCGTGTCGTACGGGACGTATGTCGGGGCCGTGTACGCCCAGTTGTTCCCGCACCGCACCGACCGGTTCGTGCTGGACAGCGTCGACAACCCCGACCCGGCCCGCGTCAACCGCGCCTGGCTCGCAGCGCACGAGCAGGGGGTCGAGGACACCTTCCCGCACTTCGCCGCGTGGGCGTCGGAGCCCGGCAATCCCGACCGCGTGGCGGACCGGGCCGCCGACGTACGGCCGATGTTCCTGCGCCTCGCCGCCCGGCTCGACCGCGAGCCCATCCCGTGGCCCGGCGCCAATCCCGAGGAGCTGAACGGCAACGTGCTGCGTCAGACCATGCTGGACAGCTTCGCCGCCCCCAGCCGCTACCCGACGCTCGCCAGGCTGATGCGGGCCGCGGCCGAGGGCACCGTGCCGCCCGCGCCCCAGGCGCCGCCCGAGGCCGTGCTGCAGAACGTCGCCGCCGTCGGCGCCGGTGTCCTGTGCAACGACGTCGCCTGGCCCCGCTCGGCGGCCTCCTACGAGAAGGACGTCGCCGAGAGCCGCGCCGAGTACCCGCTCACCGCCGGGATGCCCCGCAACGCGATGCTCTGCGCCGCCTGGCCGTACCCGCCGCGCGAGGCGCCGGTGCGGATCACCGACCGCGGTCCGTCCAACGCGCTGCTCGTCCAGAACGAGCGGGACGTCAACACCCCGCTCTCCGGCGCACTGCGGATGCGCGAAGCCCTCGGCCGGCGCGCGGTCATGGTGACCGTGGACTCCACCGGGCACGACGCCTACCTGGCCAACGGCAACGCCTGCGGGGACGCCACGGTCTCCCGGTTCCTGGCGACCGGGCAGCGGCCGGGCCGGGACGTCTACTGCGGCTGATCCGCGCCCGGCGTGACCAGGCCCGACTCGTACGCCACGATGACCAGTTGGGCCCGGTCCCGCGCCTCCAGCTTGCCCATGATGCGGCTGACGTGGGTCTTCGCGGTGAGCGGGCTCAGGCCCAGGGCCTCGGCGATCTCCGTGTTGGTCAGGCCCCGGGCCACCAGGGTGAGGACCTGGCGTTCCCGGTCCGAAAGGCAGTCCGGGCCGGACCCGGGCGGGTGGAGGACCGAGGGGCTGCGCAGGAAGCGTTCGATCAGGCGGGCCGTCGGGCCGGGTGAGAGGAGTGCGTCGCCGGCCGTCACCGTGCGGATGGCGTCCAGGAGTTCGGCGGGCTTCGTGTCCTTGACCAGGAATCCGGAGGCGCCCGCGCGCAGCGCGTCCACGATGTTCTCGTCGGTGTCGTAGGTGGTGAGGACCAGCACCTTCACGCCCGCCAGGTCCTCGTCGGCGGCGATCAGCCGGGTGGCCTCGATGCCGTCCAGGTCGGGCATGCGTACGTCCATGACGACGAGGTCGGCGCGTTCGGCGCGGGCCAGGTGCACGGCCTCGCGGCCGGTGCCGGCCTCGCCGACGACCTCCATGTCGGGGGCCGACGCCACCAGCAGGGCGAACGCCGCGCGGACGAGGTTCTGGTCGTCCGCCAGCAGCACGCGTATCGTCATCCGGCTCTCTCCGAGGTGATCGTCGTGGTCGTCGTCAGGGGCGTGGCGGGGGTCGGCAGTACCGCCGTCACCTCGAAGCCGGCGTCGTCCTCGCGCGGTCCGGCGTCGAGTGTCCCACCCACGCTGCGGGCCCGCTCCCGCATGCCGACGAGGCCGAAGCCGGGGGTGCCCGCCGGGTCGGGTCCGGTGCCGTCGTCGGTGACGGACAGGCGCAGGACGCCCGGCCCGGCGCGCACCTCGACGCGCACGGACGGCTTCGGCCCCGCGTGCCGTACGGCGTTGGTCAGCGCCTCCTGCGTGATGCGGTAGACGGCGGCACCGACCGCGGGCGGGACGTCGTCGGCGGTCACCGACAGGTCCACCCGCGCTCCGGCGAGCCGGGCGTTCTCCGCCAGGTCGGACAGGCCGTGCAGGCCGGGCAGCGGGCCGCGGGCGTCGGGGACGCCGGTGGTGTCCTGGGCCCGGAGCACTTCGAGGGTGGTGCGCAGTTCGCCGCGCGCGGAGCGGCAGGTCTCGGCGATGTCGTCGAGGGCCTTGGCGACGGCCGCCCGGTCCAGGCGCTCGGGGTCGGCGGTCAGGACGTGGGCGGCGACCGAGGTCTGCACGCCGATGAGGGTGATGCTGTGCGCCAGCAGGTCGTGCAGGTCCCGGGCGACCCGCAGACGCTCCTCGGCGACGCGGCGCCGGGCCTCCTCCTCGCGGGTGCGTTCGGCGCGTTCGGCGCGCTCCACGATGGAGGCGACGTACTGGCGGTAGTAGCGGACGTCGATGCCGCAGAAGAGGACGGCGATGACCCAGCCCGAGATGCGGATCAGTTCGACGGCCTGGTGGGTGTTGACGGTGAGCATGATGCTCACCGACGCGGTGAGGACCACGGTGCCGGTCACGATGGTGCGCAGGGGGCGGCCGGTGACGGCCAGCGTGTAGAGCGCCACGTAGGAGGCGGGGCCCACCGCGGTGTGGTTGTTCTCCATCGCGTGGTACGGCCCGACCACGGCGAACAGCACCGCCAGCACCAGCAGCGGATGGCGCCGCCGCCACACGATCGGGACGTGCGCGGCGACCAGCAGCGTCCAGCCCAGGGCGTCCGGGCGGCGGCCCTCGTCGGTGGACAGCGCCAGGCAGACGGCTCCGAGGAGCAGGACTCCCGCGAGCACGGCGTCGTTGCGGGTGCCGTGGGGGGCGGTGCGCGGGTCGCGGTTGATCGCGGCGATGATCCGCTCGCCCCTGCGGGTCCGGGTGGTCCGGCCGGGCGTCGTCGCTGTCGTCGTGGTCGGCTGCACGCGTCCATCCTCCGTGGCGGGTGCGCCCCTCCGGGAGGGGAGGGGCGCACTCCGGTTGTTCGGCGGTTCAGACACCGACGGGTTCGCGCTCTCCCGTCGGCGCCGCTCCCTCCGGCTCCCGGGACAGCCGCCCCGGCCACCACACCCGGCGCCGCAGCGCGACGCTGGCGCTGGTGACGAGGTAGGTGCGGACGAGGAAGGTGTCGAGCAGGACGCCGACCGCGATGACGAAGCCCAGCTCGACCAGCTGCACCATCGGCATGCTGGTGAGCACGGCGAAGGTGGCCGCGAGGACCAGCCCGGCCGAGGCGATGACGCCGCCGGTGGTGCGCAGCGCGGCGAGGGCGGCCTCGGTGGGTCCGGCGCCGTTCAGGGCCTCCTCGCGCATCCGGTGCATCAGGAAGATGCCGTAGTCGACGCCGAGGGCGACCAGGAAGACGAAGGAGAGCAGGCCGAGCCCGGGGTCGGTGCCCTCGAAGCCGAAGAGGGGGCCGAAGACGAGCCCGCCGATGCCGAGGGCCGCGCCCCACACGGCGACGACGGCGGCGACCAGGATCAGCGGCGCGACCAGCGAGCGCAGCAGCACCGTGAGGATCAGCAGGACCGAGAGCAGCACGATCGGTACGACGATGGCGGTGTCCCGGGCGTTGGTGTCCTCCAGGTCGATCTGCTGGGCGCTGGGGCCGCCGACGTAGGAGCCGTCGAGCTTGTCGCGCAGTTCCTCGATGGTGGCGGTCTCGGCGGCGGACTGGGGCGGGGTGGAGGCCAGGACCGTCAGCTCGGTCCAGCCTCCGCCGCTGCGGCCGGCCTCGGCGTTCTCGACGCCGTCGGTGGCGCGGATCTCGGTGAGCGCGGCGTCGGCGCGGTCGGTGGGGCTGATGACGGTGATCGGCTGGGTGCCGGACCTGGGGAAGGCGTCGGCGAGCGTCTCCATCGCGGCGATCGCCTCGGGGCGGGTGGTGAAGGAGTCCTCCTGCTTCATGCCGCCGGGCAGGGCGAAGGCGCCCAGCGCGAGCGCGCCGAGCAGCACGGCGCCGCCCACCAGGACGGTGCGGGGCCGCCGTTCGGCGGAGCTGCCCATCGCGGAGAACAGCGACCTGCGGGCCTTGGGGGTGCTGCCGTAGCGGGGCACCAGCGGCCAGAAGACGCGGCGGCCGAGCAGGACGAGGACCGCGGGGAGCAGGGTCAGCATGGCGGCCAGCGCGCACAGCACGCCGACGGTGCCGAGCGGGCCCATGCCCCGGCTGGAGTTGAGGTCGGCGGCGAGCAGGCACAGGAGCCCGGCGGCGACGGTGCCGGAGGAGGCGAGCACGGCGGGGCCGCAGCCGCGCAGGGCGGCGAGCATGGCGTCGTAGGGCCGCTCCACGCGGCGCAGTTCCTCGCGGTAGCGGGAGACCAGCAGCAGCGCGTAGTCGGTGCCGACGCCGAACACGAGGATGGTCATGATGCCGCTGGACTGGCCGGAGACGGCGGTGCCGAACGTCTGGTTGAGGCCGTAGGCGACGCCCATGGAGAGGTAGTCGGCCAGTCCGGCGACGGCGAGCGGGACGAGCCACAGGAAGGGGCTGCGGTAGATGAGGATCAGGAGGAGTGCGACCACCGCGGCGGTGGTGTAGAGCAGCGGGCCGTCGAGGGAGTTGTAGACCTCGGAGGCGTCGGTGGCGAGCGCGCCCTCGCCGCCGACCTCGACGCTGAGCCCGTCTCCGCCCTCCGCGACGTCCCGCACCTCGTTGACGAGTGCGTCGCGGGCCTTCTCGTCCGTGCCGGGCTCGTTGGAGGCCACCGGGTACATGAGGGTGGTGCCGTCCTTGGACGGGATGCCCGTCGGGCGCCCGGTGAGTTCGTGCGCGTCGGTGATCTCGGCGACCTGCTCGGCGGCGGTCTCGCGGTCGGCGGCGGTCAGCCCGGCGTCGCGGTGGTAGACGAGGACCATCTCGGTGGCCTCGCCGCCCGGCAGCCGCTCCTGGATCTTGGCGACCTGCGTCGAGTCGGCGCTCGCCGGCAGGTAGTCGACGGCGCGGTCGCGCTGCACGTCCCCGAGTTTCGCCGCGAACGGCGAGGCGATCGCCAGCACGGCGATCCACAGTCCGAGCACCAGCCAGGGCACGGCCCGCCGCCGCCCCGCGCCTGTCGTAGTGGCCCCCATCTGACGGGCCTCCCTCCGGTGGATGTCTGGGTGGGTCTCCAGACTTCCGCCGGCGGGGCGGCGACGCGTCGGGCGTGAGGGCGAGCCTCGGGCTACTGCCCGGGGAGACGCGGGGCCGCCGCTACTCCCCGGGGAGTACGGCGGTGGTCAGCCCCGGTCGACCATCCAGTTGCCGTCCTCCTCGTCGTCGACGCGCACCTCCAGTTCGCGCAGACCCATGCCCGCGTCCCAGAGTTCCCTGAAGCGCTTGAGCCGGTCCCGTACGTAGTCCTGGCGCGCGGTGAGCCGGGTGCGGACGTTGACGTCGCGCAGGTCCTGCTCGATCTCGAACGACACCTCCTCGTCGTAGAGGATGAAGTCGTTGGTGGTGCCGCGCTGGAGGTGCGGGGGCAGTTCGGGCAGGACCGCCACGCGGACGTCGATGCGGCGCAGCTCCTGCTCCTCGCACAGCCGCAGCAGCCGGTCGTCGAGTTCGCGGGCGCTCTCCAGCAGGAACAGGCGGCGTACCGCGACGCCCTGTTCGTCGATGGCCGCCTGCTGGGCGTCGAGGTAGCGCCCGGCGGGCTCGCTGGTCCAGAACTCCCGGTCGACGGAGGTGCTGGTGGCGAGGATGGACTGCTCGGCGGCCTTGGTGAGGGTGAGCATCCAGTCGTGGTTCTCGCCGGGGCACTCGGCGCTCAGGTTGGTGAGGTCCGCCATGTGGCCGACCACCCGGGACATCTCCAGGTGGACGAAGGTGTGCAGGATGGAGGGGCTGGGCAGCAGGACGTCGGCGAAGCCCTTGGCCAGGTCGGGCACGCTGTCGATGCGGACCGGGTCCAGCGGGCGCGCGGCCTCGGCGGACCGGTGGTCGACCTGGGTGACGTGCGTCTCGACCAGCTGCTTGACGTCCTCGGTGTGCCGGGTCAGACCCGACTTCAGCTCGGTGTCGTACCGGCTGAGACCGTCGCGTACGGCGGCGGTGTTCTCGGCCAGGGCGTCCTCCACCCGCCGGGTGTGCTCCTCCAGCCGGCCCGGTGCCGGGCGCGGGGCCAGGCCGAGGACGTACTGGACGGCGAGCGCGGCGGCGGCGCAGAGCACGGCGGCCACGAACTGCCGCAGGGTGCCGTTGTCCGGATCGAGGATGGCCGCGACGCTCCAGAACAGGCCGCCGACGACCAGGGCGACCAGCAGCATGCGGGCCCAGGGGGACTCCCCCCTCGGGTCGATCGGGTTGGTCGTGCGGGGCGTGTCGTCGGGTCGGGGTGACGGTGCCGTGCTCATCTCGCTCTCTCCCCCCGTTGGGATACGCGTCGGATCGTGCGGGGATGTGCGTGCGGTGACGGGCGTGCGGTCTGCGCGTGCCGGACGGCGGGCTCGGTCAGGGCGCCGGTTCCACCTCCCGGTGGGCTGCGGGAATGGCGTGCAGGGTGAGCTGGTCGCGGATGCGCTGCACCAGGGCCTGCCACTGCCGGGTGAAGCCGGGGCGTTCCTCCAACGGGTCCCACAGCGCAGCCAGTTCGCGGCCGACCCGGGCGCCGGGCATCCACAGGTGGAGCAGGTGGTCGACGGCCGGGCGCAGCGTCCGCACCACCGCACCGGCGTCGTGGGCGGCACCGGCGCCGAGGCGGAGGCCGTCGAGCATGCGGACGACGGTGGTGAGCAGCCAGTCGTGCAGGGCCAGGTCGTCGCAGAGCGCGGCCAGGTCGGCGCCGGTGGTGCCCTCGGGCACGCGCAGGCGCACGGTGCGCAGCTCGTCCTCGGCGAGGGTGAACCGTTCCAGCGAGGGACCTTCGCCCGGTGCCGCGGGCAGGGCCGCCCAGCGCAGCCGGGTGGGGCGGGAGCGGAAGGGCGGGCGCTGGTCGAGCAGGGGGTGCCGCAGCACCCGGGTGAGCAGGCCGTCGGCGATGAGTCCGACGTCGAGGTCGCCGTGGCGCGGGCCGCCGAGGACGCCCTGCGCGACCGCCTCGTGCGGCAGCCTGCCGAGCGGCTCGACCACCCCGGGCCGCACCAGGTACTCGCCCCAGGGCCGCCGCTGGTCGGGGCCGGTGCCGGGCAGGCGGCAGTGCGCGGAGGTCTGCAGGACGCGGCCCTCGGTGAGCGCGGCGTGCGCGGTGACGGTGCCGACGGCGCGGACGCGGGCACCGTTGGCGCTGGGCAGGGGGCAGTCGACGCCGGTGAGGGTCTCGGGGGAACGCGCGTAGAGGCCGGGGCGCTCGGAGAGCAGGACGCGTTCGTCGGCGCGCAGGCCGAGGAGCTGGGCGGCGGAACGGATGTCGAGGGCCTGCCGGGCGGGCAGCAGACAGGTGCGGATCTCGCCGCAGGCGAGGACGGCGGGCGGGGTGCTCTGCCGCGGCGCCATGTCAGGGCCCCGAGTAGTACACGTAGGAGATGCGGTCGGCGACCGAGTCGGGGACGGGCATGCGTTCCTTCCCGGAGCGGTCGGCGACCTGTGCCAGTGCACCCGGGTCGACCTCGATCTGGTCGAGGATCACCCGGACGGCGTGCTCGACGGGGAGGAACCGGGTGGGCAGGACGGAGCAGGTGCGGTAGGCGGCGAAGGGGTCCGCGCGCTCGTTGAGCTTCAGCAGGGTGGGCAGCTCGTCCCACTTGTCGGGGAAGCCGGTGGCGGTGTGCGGCTGGGGGGCGAGGACGGCCTCGCCCTCGTTGCGCAGGAGTCCGAGGCGGGCGAGCTGCCACACGGCGGCGAGGAAGGGGCAGGACCACAGGCGCTGCCCGTCGGCGTCGTCGCTCCACAGCTCGACGTCGAGGAAGACGGAGTGCCGGCGGGCCGCGGTCTCGTGCGGGGGCTGCCAGGTCACGGCACGCTTCATGGCCTGCGGGGCGCGGGCGACGGGGCTGCGTTCGCCGTTGGCGAGCCAGCCGGTCTGCGCGGCGGGCGGGCGCAGGCCGTAGCTGCCGGGCGGCGGCGACTCGACGATGCGGGCGGCGACCGCCTCGGCGACGGGCACCTTGCCGGTGACGGCGCAGCCGGACTCGCGGGCCAGGTAGTCGACGCTCAGCCCGGCCCGCTCGGCCTCCGCGAGGAGCATGGGGACGACCTCGCCGGGGGTGGAGAAGCGGGTGAAGTAGTCGTCGATGAGGAAGCAGGTGCTGATCCGGGCCCGTTTGCCGCCGGCCCGGGCGGTGGCGGCGGCGCGGGCCGCCTCCACCCAGGGCCGTACTTCGGCGAAGTGCGCGCGCAGCCGTTCGGGTCCGGCCTCGAAGTCCTCCATGTAGAGGTGGCCCAGCTCCACGGAGAGGTGGGCCAGCGGCACGGACTGGGTGCGCGGCTCGGCGGCGGTCTCGCGGAACACGGGCTCCGTCACAGCCGCCCCCAGTGGGTGTCGTCCGTCAGGCGCCGGGCGATCTCCTCCAGCGCCTCCAGGGTCTCCTTGTTCGCTATCTGGGTGGAGAGGACGTCCTCCTCGGTGATCAGCTGCTCCTGCCACTGGAGGATGGGTTCCAGCGGCACGATGCCGAGGACGACGCTGTCGCCGATGCGCTGTTCGGCGGCGAGCCGGCGCAGTGCCTCGTCGCACGCCTGCATCCAGGTGGCCTGGGCGGTCGAGCCCTGGGACCACAGCGGCGACTCGGGGTCGGGCACGGCGGCCCGCACGAAGCGGATCGCGGCGCGCAGGGTGTCCTCGTCGTGGCCGCGTTCGACGCCGCCGCCGATGATGCCGTGCTCGGCGTGGACCAGTCCGGAGGCGGCGATCACGTGCTGGCGGGTCCAGCGGTGGAAGACCAGCCAGCGGAAGGGGACGTTGCGCATCCGGGGGTGGGCGGTGGCGTCGAGGACCATGTCGACGGCGTAGCTGCGGCCGGCGCTGAGGTCGACGAAGGTGACGTCGAACTCGCCGTTGAGCTTGAGCAGCAGGTCGACGCAGCGCTCCAGGGCCTCCTCGCCGGTGGCGAACTCGCCGCCGCCCGCGTCGCCGGGGAACAGCACCAGGCGGCCGGACTGGTTGGGCCGGGCGCGCAGCAGGGGGTGCTCGGTCTCCCGCCAGACGTCGATGCGGACCGGTTCCGCGGTGTCGCCCTCCAGGTAGGAGTGCAGGCCGCGCTCCTCGGTGCCGCGCATGGCGCTGGGCACGTCGAAGACGGCGGCGGCGGTGGGCGAGCCGAAGTCGAAGTCGACGTAGGCCACGTGGTCACCGGTGAGGGCGCGCTGGTAGGCCAGGTTGGCGCTGGTCACCGAGCGTCCCGTGCCTCCCTTGTCGGAGGCGGCGAAGACCAGCACGCTCACACCTCCTGGGCGGCGGCGCCCCTGGCCTGGGCCAGGGTGTCGAGTTCCTGGAGCACGGGCAGGGCCAGCGCGAAGGCGGTCGCGGGCCGTTCGTCGACCAGGCTGCGGGCGTGGTCGAGGCGGCTCTCGATGCTCCGCATGGCCCTGGCTCTGGCTCCGTCGGCGGCGGCGGACGCCTCCAGTTGCTCCCGGCCGAACAGGTGGGTGGCCTCACTGAGCAGTTCCCGGGCCAGTTCGGCGAGTTCGGGGCTGCGGATGGGCTCCTGCTCGTACAGGATGCGGGCGGCGACGAGGCATTCGGTGACGCGCTCGGTGATGCTCCAGGACATGCGCAGTCCGGCGTCCTGGGCGTCGGGGTAGACGGCCTGGATGTTGTCCCAGAGGCCGGCGCCCTCGTCCTCGTCGATGCGCCGCTTCCACAGGTGCTCGAAGGACTGCTCGGCGAGGCGGAGCAGGCGGTCCTGGGCGCCGATGTTCCGGGAGAGTTCGGCGAGCTGGATGATCCGCTTGAGGAGCTGGGCGGAGAAGTCGGTCATCCGCCACAGCAGCTGGCCGCCGGCGCGCTCGGACCCGGCGAGCGGCATGGTGACGCCGGGGGTGTGCAGCCGGAGGGTCGGGTCCCTCTTGGTCATGCGGCTGGTGACCCGGCCCCGGTCGGCGAGGCGCTCCATGATGGCGACGGTGCGGGTGAGGTCGTCGTCGGTCGCCTTCCGTCGTACCAGGTCGTGGACGAGGATGGCCGCGACGGTCAGGGAGAAGTACTCGGACTCCAGACGCAGTCCGGTGGTCTGCCAGGGCAGGTCCTCCAGGGGCCAGCGCTCGCCGCCGAAGCGGGCGATCGCCGACCAGTACTGCTGGCTCAGCTCCCAGCGCAGGCGCAGCATCTCGGCGAGTTTCTGCTGGTCCTCGTCGAGCAGGCCGAGGGTGAGGGTGCGGTCGGAGAACAGGTCCTGGATGCCGTCGAGGGCGACGACGGTGAAGTACACGTAGGGCAGCCGGTCGGCGATGCCGTCGGGCTGGCCGGGGACGTCGACGGTCAGGTCGGTGATCTTCGGGGCGTCCTTGACGATGCCCCAGGCCCAGCCGCACTCGAAGAGCTGGCTCTCGTCGCGGATGCCCTCGTCGACCTGGATGCCTCTCGACAGGCTCTCGATGATGGTGGCGCGCAGCGGGCGTAAGCGGCGGGAGAACTGCTGGAGGACGATCCGGTCGGACTGTCCGCCCTGGCCGATGACCTGGATCAGCCGCTTGCCCTGTTCCGACTCGGAGTCGAAGACGTTCACGGAGAAGGACCGCAGCAGGCTGACCATCGCGGAGGTCAGCCGGGCGTTGGTGGCCTCCCGCAGCTCGGCGATCGCCTTCAGGACCTCGGGCCGGGTGGTGGTGCCCTCGTAGACCTTGAGGAAGCCGAGGGTGGCCAGGCAGAGCGTGACGGACATGGAGTAGGAGTCGACCACGCCCAGCTGGCGCTGTTCGTGGCTGACCGTGCCGTCGGGCTCGGAGGGGCGGAAGTAGTGGCCGCCGGAGAAGGTGGGGCTGTCGTCCGTGCCGGTGTGGGTGCGCATGAACTGGGTCAGCGCGGCGATCAGGTTGGGCGGGATCTCCAGCCTGCTGCCGACCCGTTCGAGGGCGCGCAGGACGTCACGTTCGGTGGTGTCCGGCTGGTCGAGCCGGAAGGCGGGGACCTCGGTGGCCGGATACAGCAGGCACAGCAGGCGTTCGGCGTCCGCGACGCTGCTCAGTCCGTCGGTGTCCCCCCGGACGAGCTTGCCGTCGTCGAACGAATGACGGGCCATGGCCTGCCAGATGTCCAGCAGGTGCTGGCGTGGCTTGATCTGCATCCCCGCACCCCTCGTACAGACCTCGTTGCCCTGTGTTCGGCATGTCCCCGTTGCGATGGTCCCCGTTGAGCATGTCCCCGTTCCTACGGGGCGGCAATCGCCGAATTGCGCCGTCCCAGGGCGAGGAGCATTCCCTCGTGCCCCGGCCGCACCGAGTGGTGCAGATCGTGGATCTCCAGCTCCGCGGTGAACGGCTCCAGGCTCAGTCGGACCGTTTCCTCGTTCACCCGGTAGGCCGGGTAGTCGTGTGCGCCGACGCGGTAGCCGACGGACTCCTTCATGAAGGCGGCGGCGAACGGCGCTCCCTCGCCGAGCGCGTTCATGAAGCAGCGCACGCCCCGGTGGAACTCCTCGGGCGCCTCGGACATGGAGTCGGCGACGAAGAACATGGTCCCCAGCGTCCAGCGCCGGTCCCCGCCCTCCAGGTCGAACAGGTTGCCGCGCTCCACGCCGACGATCTCGCTGACCCGCGGTCTCGGCTCCACGGCGGCGTAGGCGGAAACCTCGCGCAGCACGTCCCAGAAGGGGTCCCAGGCGATGTCGTACCCGGCCGGGGCGACCTGCTTCTCCAGGTATTCGACGTTCGGGTGGGCGTACTCCAGCAGGAGCAGCTCCTCGCACCAGGGCAGCATGGACAGGGCGGGGTACAGGTTCGCCCCGGCGCCGACGTCGATGCCGCGCGCGGAGCGCGCGGGGGCTCCCTCGAAGCAGCGGGTGAAGTAGTCACGCATCAACCGGACGATCAGCAGGTCCACTTCGAGGGGTGTCCGGTAGTTGTTGTCGACGTACACCTCTGGATCGAACTTCGACCAAGGCGCGTCGGCGTTGCGATCCATAGTCACCCTGCCACGTTCCATTCGATTTTGGACAAACCCCCACTACCGTTCACGGTAAGTGACGCGACCACTACGCAACAGTGGGTGAATACGCCATCCTCATCCGCCCGGCGCACGTCGGGCGCATGGTCGCACACCCGAACTCGCCCTTGCATGAGGGAAGTTGGACGCTCACTCTAGCCAGAAGCCGACACCGGCCGCCACATGAGTCCGTCACTCGATCGTGAGCGGGGCGGGTGTCCACGAGTTGACGCAGTCTGACCAGGGGGTTGCATGACCGCCGAACCGCTGGAACGTTCCCTCGACCACCACGACCGGCTCACCCGCCCCGGCCTGCCACCGGACGACCTGCCACTGGACCTGCGCACGGCACGGGAGTCCGACCTGCCGGAGCTGCGGCGGCTGGACGAGGAGGTCTTCCAGGACTTCGCCTATCCCGGTTTCCTGCTGCGCCAGCTCTTCGACATGTACGAGGAGCACTTCCTGGTCCTCGACGACGGCACGGGCCGGCTGCGCGGCTACGTGCTGGCCGCCACCCGGACGCTCGGCGCGGACAGCTGGATACTCGGGCTGTGCGTGACCCAGGACCGGCGCCGCCACGGGCTGGGCCGGGAGCTGATGCGGGAGGTGCTGAGCCGGTTGCGCCGGGACGGCATACAGCTGGTCCGCCTCACCGTGGAACCCGCCAACCTCGCCGCCATCTTCCTCTACCGCTCCCTGGGCTTCCGCCCCGAGGAGCCCGACGGCGGCCTGCGTCCGGACTACTTCGGCCCGGGCATGCACCGCCAGATCATGCGGCTGGACCTCGCGCCGGACTAGGACGGCGTGCCCGCGGACTCCAGGAGGCGGGTCACGTCGTCGGAGCAGATGGTCAGGGCCGCGCCGACGGTGGCCAGGGCGTCCCGCTCGGCGGGGGTGTAGGGGCCGTCGGCCAGGGCGATGCGGGCACCCTGCAGCAGGATCGACTCGCGGCCGACGGCGGCGAGGTGCGGTGCCAGCGGGTCCAGCGCCTCGTGCAGTTCTATCGCCAGGCCCGGCACGCAGGGTTCGCCGCGGACCCGGCCGGTGTCCGCCTCCAGCGCCTCGACGAGCGCGTTCAGCTGGTCCTCGGTGCAGTCCTCGAAGCCGGCCGCGCGCACCGCGACGGTCGCGGTCTCCAGCGAGGTGCGGGAGCAGGTGCCACCCGCGGTCAGGACCGCGAGGGCGACGGTGTGGACGGCGTCGCGGAGCATCGCGGAGAAGCGGGTGGTGGTCGGGTGGTCGAGGACGTCGGTGCCGTAGTGGCGGCGGCAGGCCGCGCACTCGACGGTCGGCGCGGACTCGCCGCGGGGCAGCACGGGCACGCCGAGCAGGGTGAAGCGCCGACGGCCGGTGAGCCGCGTGTAGTTGCGGTCGCCGCCGCAGCCGGGGCAGAAGAACTCGCCGTCGCCCACGGGCGTCCACGCGGTGCGGGTGCCCAGGATGCGTGGCAGCCGGGCGGCTCGGCTGGTTCGTTCCCGTCCAGGCAGCACGTCGCACCTCCATAACGGCGCGACAGCATCGTCGCGCTGGCGTGATGTTAGCCACATCACCGACGTGGAGTCAGTACCCAGGACGAGACCTTTCCGTGACCATCACAGATATATGGCCGGTATATGACGGGGTCCCGCCCACCGATTTCCGGCGGGCGGGACCTCAAACCGCTGATTCGGCTGGTCAGCGAGCCGCGCGGTTGACGGCGGAGACGATGGCCTTCAGCGAGGCGCGCGTGGTGTTCGCGTCGATTCCGATGCCCCACAGCACCTTGTCGCCGATGGCGCACTCGATGTAGGAGGCGGCCTGCGCGGAGGCGCCCTCGCTCATCGTGTGCTCCTGGTAGTCCAGCAGCCGTACGTCGATGCCCACGCCCTGCAGTGCGTGGAAGAACGCCGAGATCGGGCCGTTGCCGGTGCCGACCAGAGTGGTCTCCGTGCCGTCGACCGTGGCCTCGACGGTGAGGGTGTCGACGCCGTCGCGGTCGGTCGTGGTCTGCCCGTTGGCCACCTGGATGCGGCCCCAGGGGTTGTCCGGGTTGGGCAGGTACTCGTCCTGGAAGACGTCCCAGATCGCGGTCGGCGTGATCTCGCCGCCCTCGGCGTCGGTCTTGGCCTGGATGAGCTTCGAGAACTCGATCTGCATCCGGCGCGGCAGGTCCAGGCTGTGGTCGTTCTTCAGGACGTAGGCGATGCCGCCCTTGCCAGACTGCGAGTTGACGCGGATGACGGCCTCGTAGGAGCGGCCGACGTCCTTGGGGTCGATCGGCAGGTAGGGGACCGCCCACTCGATGTCGTCGACGGTGACGCCCTTGGCGGCCGCGTCGGCCTCCATGGCGTCGAAGCCCTTCTTGATGGCGTCCTGGTGGGAGCCGGAGAAGGACGTGTAGACCAGGTCGCCCACGTACGGGTGGCGCGGGTGGACCTCCATCTGGTTGCAGTACTCCCACGTGCGGCGGATCTCGTCGATGTCGGAGAAGTCGATCTGCGGGTCGACGCCCTGGGAGAACAGGTTCATGCCCAGGGTGACCAGGTCGACGTTGCCGGTGCGCTCGCCCTGCCCGAACAGGCAGCCCTCGACGCGGTCCGCGCCGGCCATCAGCGCCAGCTCGGCCGCCGCCACCGCCGTACCGCGGTCGTTGTGCGGGTGGACGGACAGGCAGACGTACTCGCGGCGGGACAGGTGGCGGCCCATCCACTCGAAGCGGTCGGCGTGCGTGGACGGCGTCGAACGCTCCACGGTGGCCGGCAGGTTGAGGATGATCTCGCGGCCGGGACCGGGCTGGTAGGTGTCCATCACCGCCTCGCAGACCTCCAGGGCGAAGTCCAGCTCGGTGTCGGTGAAGATCTCGGGGCTGTACTGGTAGCCGAACTCCGTCTCGGGGCCCAGCAGTTTCTCGGCGTACTCCATGACCAGGCGGGTGCCGTCGACCGCGATCTGCTTGATGTCCTCGCGCGAGCCGCGGAAGACGACCCGGCGGAAGACGGGGGCGGTCGCGTTGTACAGGTGGACGGTGGCCCGCTTGGCGCCCTTCAGGGACTCCACCGTGCGCTCGATCAGGTCCTCGCGGGCCTGGGTCAGTACGGAGATGGTGACGTCGTCCGGGATGGCGCCGGGCTCCTCGATGATGGAGCGCACGAAGTCGAAGTCGGTCTGGCCGGAGGCCGGGAAGCCGACCTCGATCTCCTTGTAGCCCATCGTGACCAGCAGGTCGAACATGGCGCGCTTGCGGACCGGCGACATGGGGTCGATCAGGGCCTGGTTGCCGTCGCGCAGGTCGGTGGAGAGCCAGCGGGGAGCGGTGGTGATCCGCTGGTCCGGCCAGGTGCGGTCGGCGATGTCGACCTGCTCGTAGCCGCGGTACTTGGCGGTCGGCATGGGGCTGGGCTGCTGGCGGTTGGCCATGATGGCGTGGGCTCCTCGTGATGTCCGCGGATCTCGGCGGTGTCCGCGTCGTCCGCGTGTCCGGAAGGACGGCCGACGGCACCACCAAGCTCCGCGGGGAGGGAGTCGGCCTCTACAGGCCCTCGCCGCGGCAGCTAAGGAGAAGCAGCCCGAATCGCATGATGCCCAGCACCTTAGCCGAGTCACGCGGGTCACGCGGGTCCGTATCAGTATGCGGGACCGTGGGGACAACCGGGACAAAAAGTGCCGTATACCACTCCTGGCCCGGCCGTGGGGGCAGCTTGGCGCCGGTTTGCACCCATCGTGGTCGCGGGTGGTGACAGCGCGGTCACGCAGTGCGAAAGTGCCGGACATGACGACATACGGGGGCTTCCAGCCCGTCTTCTGCACCATCGTGCCGCCCCACGTCCTCGACCGGCTCGCCCGGAACGCGGACCCGGTGCTCGCCGGTCCGGCCCGCCGCACCCTCCAGCGCGACGCCCTCGAACGCACCCGCCGCGGTCTGACCACGGTCATCGGCGCCCCCTCCGTGGCCCCGCGCGCGGGCGCCGAGCCGGAGAAGCCGCAGCGCACGATCTACGACGCCCGGCACGGCACCGACCTGCCGGGCCGGCAGGTGCGCGGCGAGGGCGAGGACCCCGGCCAGGACGCCACCGTGAACCGCGCCTACGCGGGCCTGGGCGCCACCTTCGAGCACTACCTCAAGGTCTACCGGCGCAACTCCATCGACGGCCAGGGCCTGCCGCTGGACGCGACCGTGCACTACGACCGCGAGTACAACAACGCGTTCTGGAACGGCGAGCAGATGGTCTTCGGCGACGGGGACGGCGAGATCTTCCTCGACTTCACCATCGCCCTGGACGTGATCGGCCACGAGCTGACCCACGGCGTCACCCAGCACACCGCCAACCTGACCTACTACGGCCAGCCCGGCGCCCTCAACGAGTCGGTGTCGGACGTCTTCGGCTCCCTCATCAAGCAGTACTCGCTGGGCCAGACCGCCGCCGAGGCCGACTGGCTGATCGGCGCCGGGCTGCTCGCCCCCCGCGTGACGGGCGAGGCGCTGCGCTCCATGAAGGCGCCGGGCACGGCCTACGACGACGACGTGCTCGGCAAGGACCCGCAGCCCGCGACGATGGACGACTTCGTGCGCACCGGCCGCGACAACGGCGGCGTGCACATCAACTCCGGCATCCCCAACCACGCCTTCTACCTCCTCGCCACCGCCCTCGGCGGGCACGCCTGGGAGCGGGCCGGGCAGATCTGGTACGACGTGCTGACCGGCGGCGAGCTGGCCGAGGACGCGCTGTTCGCGGACTTCGCGACGCTGACGCTCAAGGCCGCCCGGGAGCGCTACGGCGACGCGGACGAGCTGGAGGCGGTCCGCAAGGCCTGGGAGCGGGTCGGGGTGCGGACGCCGTAGTTCCGTACTAGACACGGGTCCATGCGGATTCAGGTGAGGCGCACAGGAGGCTTCGCGGGCATCGAACGCCACGCGGAGGTCGAGACCGCGGGACGCCCCGACGCGGACGAGTGGCACGCCCTGGCCGAGCGGGCGGTCGCCGACGGCCGGAACACCCCGCCGGTCGGCGTGCCGGACGGGTTCAGCTACCAGCTCACCGTGGACGGGAGGACGGTGTACGCCGCCGATCCCCGGCTCACCGACGAGCAGCGCAGGCTGATCTCGCGGGTGCTGAAGGAGGGTGCGTAAGTCGGTCGCCGTGCACGGGCGTTGACTTCCCTTACCGGCGGTACGGATGATCCGCGCATGGCGACTGACGCGATGCCGCGGTTCCCGGACGGCTTCCTGTGGGGCGTGTCCACGTCCGCGCACCAGATCGAGGGCGCGGCCGGGCTGCGGGGGCCGTCCGTGTGGGACGCCTTCACGGCGGAACCCGGCCGGGTGAAGGACGGCTCGACGGCGGCGGTGGCCTGCGACCACTACCACCGCTACCGCGAGGACGTCGCCCTGCTCGCGGACCTCGGCGTGGACGCGTACCGCTTCTCGGTCTCCTGGCCCCGGGTGGACTCCCCCGGCGGCCTCGACTTCTACGACCGCCTGGTGGACGAGCTGTGCGCGGCGGGCGTGCGGCCGGTGCCGACGCTCTTCCACTGGGACCTGCCGGCGGGCCTGGACTGGCTGGAGCGGGACACGGCCGCCCGGTTCGCGCAGTACGTGTCGGCCGTCGCGGGGCGCCTCGGCGACCGGGTCGGCAAGTGGATCACCCTCAACGAGCCCGCCGAGCACACCCTGCTCGGTCATGCCCTGGGCGTCCACGCCCCCGGCCGCGAACTGCTGTTCGACGCCCTCCCGGCCGCCCACCACCAGCTCCTCGCCCACGGCCTGGCCGTACGGGCCCTGCGCGCGTCCGGCGCCACGGACGTCGGGATCGCCAACTCGCACGGACCGACCTGGCCCGCCTCGGACGACCCGGCCGACCGGGAGGCGGCGGAGTTCTACGACCTCCTGCTGAACCGGATGTTCGCCGACCCGCTCCTGACCGGGCGGTACCCGCAGGGCATCGGCGACCTCATGCCCGGTTCCGCCGAGAGGGTCGGGGCCGACCTGGAGATCATCGCCGAGCCGCTGGACTGGTACGGCGTGAACTACTACGCGCCGACCCGGGTGGGCGCCCCGCAGGGCGCGGAGATCGAGTTCGGCGGGGTGACGCTCCCGGCCGAACTGCCCTTCTCGGTACGCGAGATCGAAGGCAGACCGCAGACGGACTTCGGCTGGCCCGTGGTCCCGGAGGGGCTGACGGAGCTGCTCACCGGCTTCCGCGACCGCTACGGCGACCGTCTGCCGCCGGTCGTGATCACGGAGAACGGCTGCTCCTACGAGGGCCTCGACGACCGGGACCGCATCGCCTACCTCGACGGGCACCTGCGCGCCCTGCACCGGGCGGTCGAGGCGGGTGTGGACGTGCGCGGTTACTTCGTGTGGTCGCTCCTGGACAACTTCGAGTGGGCCGAGGGGTACGCCCGCCGCTTCGGACTGGTCCACGTGGACTTCACGACGCTCGCGCGCACCCCCAAGGCGTCCTACGGCTGGTTCCGGGAGCTGCTCGCCGGGCAGCGGCGGACACCGGTCGGATAAACCCCTCGGTGCTGTCGGCGGGGAGTCGTACGCTGGAGTCAGCAGACACACCCGTCACGCGGCGCACGCCGCAGAGGAGGACGAGCAGGCCTAGAGCGCCGGCCCATGACTCAGACACCCTCAGGCCACGCCCCCGCACAGGGGCAGGCGAGAGCACAGATCAGCGTCCCCGCCCAGCACCCCATGGTGACCGTACTGGGCTCCGGAGACTCCCTCCTGCGCGTGATCGAGAAGGCCTTCCCGGCGGCCGACATCCACGTCCGGGGCAATGAGATCAGCGCCGTCGGGGACAGCCATGAGGTCGCCCTCGTACAGCGCGTGTTCGACGAGATGATGCTGGTGCTGCGCACCGGACAGCCGATGACGGAGGACGCAGTGGAACGCTCGATCGCCATGCTCAGGGCGAGCGAGAACGGGGAGAGCGACGGCCAGGAGACCCCGGCCGAGGTGCTCACGCAGAACATCCTGTCCTCGCGCGGCCGCACGATCCGCCCCAAGACGCTGAACCAGAAGCGGTACGTCGACGCGATCGACCAGCACACCATCGTCTTCGGCATCGGCCCCGCGGGCACCGGCAAGACCTACCTGGCGATGGCCAAGGCGGTGCAGGCCCTGCAGTCCAAGCAGGTCAACCGCATCATCCTGACCCGCCCCGCGGTCGAGGCCGGAGAGCGGCTCGGCTTCCTGCCGGGCACGCTGTACGAGAAGATCGACCCGTATCTGCGCCCGTTGTACGACGCGCTGCACGACATGCTCGACCCCGACTCGATCCCGCGGCTGATGGCGGCGGGCACGATCGAGGTCGCGCCGCTGGCGTACATGCGCGGCCGCACGCTGAACGACGCCTTCATCATCCTGGACGAGGCCCAGAACACCAGCCCCGAGCAGATGAAGATGTTCCTCACCCGGCTCGGCTTCGAGTCGAAGATCGTGATCACGGGTGACGTGACCCAGGTCGACCTGCCCGGCGGCACGAAGTCGGGTCTGCGGCAGGTGCAGGAGATCCTGGAGGGCGTCGAGGACGTCCACTTCTCCCGGCTCACGTCGCACGACGTCGTCCGGCACAAGCTGGTGGGCCGTATCGTCGACGCCTACGAGCAGTACGACAGCAGGAACGGCACCGAGAACGGCGGCCACAACGGCGGCCGGACACCGAGAAACGGTGCCAAGGCCAAGGGGAAGTAGACCAGCACGACCATGTCGATCGACGTCAACAACGAGTCCGGAACCGAGGTCGACGAGCAGGCGATCCTCGACATCGCCCGCTACGCGCTCGCGCGGATGCGCATCCACCCGCTCTCCGAACTGTCGGTGATCGTCGTGGACGCCGGCGCCATGGAGCAGCTGCACATCCAGTGGATGGACCTGCCGGGTCCCACCGACGTGATGTCCTTCCCGATGGACGAGCTGCGTCCCCCGTCCAAGGACGAGGAGGAGGCGCCGCAGGGGCTGCTCGGCGACATCGTGCTCTGCCCGGAGGTCGCCGCCCAGCAGGGCACCGACGCGCCGACGCAGCACTCCATGGACGAGGAACTCCAGCTCCTGACCGTCCACGGGGTGCTGCACCTGCTCGGGTACGACCACGAGGAGCCGGACGAGAAGGCCGAGATGTTCGGTCTGCAGGCCGCGATCGTGGACGGCTGGCGTGCGGAGCGGGGCCTGACCGGCCCGTCCCCGGCCCCGACGGTCTCATGAGCCTCCCGCTCGTCGCCGGCGCCGTCGCCCTGGTGGTGGTCGCCTGGCTGGCCGCGTGCGCGGAGGCGGCGCTCGCCCGGGTCTCCAGCTTCCGTGCCGAGGAGGCGGTCCGGTCCGGGCGCCGGGGCGGCGAGAAGCTCGCCCAGGTCGCCGCCGACCCGACGCGCTACCTGAACGTGGCGCTGCTGGTCCGCGTCGCCTGCGAGATGGCGGCCGCCGCGCTGGTCACGTACGCCTGTCTCAGGGAGTTCGACGGCACCGGCGAGGCGCTGGTCATCGCCATCGCGGTGATGGTGCTGCTCTCCTACGTCGCCGTCGGGGTGTCCCCGCGCACCATCGGGCGCCAGCACCCGCTGAACACGGCGACCGCGGCGGCGTACGTGCTGCTGCCGCTGGCCCGGATCATGGGCCCGATCCCGTCGCTGCTGATCCTCATCGGCAACGCGCTCACCCCCGGCAAGGGCTTCCGCCGCGGCCCCTTCGCCTCGGAGGCGGAGCTGCGGGCGCTGGTGGACTACGCCGAGGCGGAGTCGCTGATCGAGGCCGAGGAGCGCCGCATGGTGCACTCGGTGTTCGAGCTGGGCGACACGCTGGTGCGGGAGGTCATGGTGCCGCGCACCGACCTCGTCGTCATCGAGCGCTACAAGACCATCCGGCAGGCCCTCACCCTCGCCCTGCGCTCCGGCTTCTCCCGCATACCGGTCACCGGCGACAGCGAGGACGACATCGTCGGCATCGTGTACCTGAAGGACCTGGTCCGCAGGACGCACATCAGCCGGGACGCGGAGAGCGACCTGGTGTCCACCGCGATGCGCCCGGCGTCCTTCGTGCCGGACACCAAGAACGCCGGCGACCTGCTGCGCGAGATGCAGAAGGAGCGCAACCACGTCGCCGTCGTCATCGACGAGTACGGCGGCACGGCCGGCATCGTCACCATCGAGGACATCCTGGAGGAGATCGTCGGCGAGATCACCGACGAGTACGACCGGGAGCTGCCGCCGGTCGAGGAGCTGGGCGAGGACCGTTTCCGGGTCACCGCGCGCCTGGACATCGGCGACCTGGGCGAGCTGTACGGCCTGGACGAGTACGACGACGAGGACGTGGAGACGGTGGGCGGCCTGCTCGCCAAGGCGCTGGGCCGCGTCCCGATCGCCGGGGCGTCCTCGATCGTGGAGCTTCCGGACGGCCGGGAGCTGCGGCTGACGGCGGAGGCCGCCGCGGGCCGCCGGAACAAGATCGTGACGGTGCTGGTGGAGCCGGTCGCCGCGGCGAAGCCGGCCGAGGAGACGGTGGCGGAATGACCCCCGGTGAGCTGCGCGACCTCTGTCTGTCCTTCAACGCCGCGGTGGAGGACTTCCCCTTCAACCCGGAGACCTCGGTCTTCAAGGTGCTGGGGAAGATGTTCGCGCTGACCTCGCTGGACGGGCGTCCGCTCACCGTCAACCTCAAGTGCGACCCGGACGACGCGATCCTGCTGCGGCGCGAGCATCCGGAGCTGATCGTCCCGGGCTGGCACATGAACAAGCGGCACTGGAACACGGTGACGGTGGACGGCGGACTCCCGGACCGGGTGGTCCGGGAGCTCGTCGAGGACTCGTACGACCTGGTCGTCGCCGGGCTACCGCGCGCCGACCGGCTCCGCCTCGACCGTCCCTGAGCCCGCCCGGGCCACCCGCAGCCCCACCGCGACCAGGACGGCGGCCGCCAGCACGATCGCCGCGTCCAGGACCAGCACCGTGTGGACGCCGGAGCGCAGGTCCGTGGCGGTGGTGGCCAGCACGCCGAGCAGCGGAATGCCTACGGTGATGCCGACCTGCTGGGTCGAGGTGACCAGGCCGGTCGCCAGGCCCTGCTCCTCGTCGGGGACGCCGGAGGTGACGGTCAGGCCGTAGGAGATGATCGCGCCCAGGTGGCACATGCTGGCCAGCGAGACCGCGGCGGTGGCGAGGACGACGGACCAGCTTCCCTCCCCCATCGCCAGCAGCGGCAGCCCCAGCAGGCCCTGCCCGGCGAGCGCGCCCGCCAGGGTGCGGCGGGCGCCGAAGCGGCCGATGACGCGCGGGGCGAAGGAACCGGCCACCACCGAGAGCACCCCCTGCACGCCGAAGACCAGGCCGGTCTCGAAGGCGCTCAGGCGCAGGATCTCCTGGAGGTACAGGGTGAGGACGAAGATCACCGTCGACATCATCGAGAAGGTGACCAGCCCGCCCAGGTTGCCCCACGCCACCGTGCGGCGGCGCAGCATCGGCAGCGAGACCAGCGGCTCCGGGGTGCGGGACTCGACGGCCACGAAGGCGGCCAGGAGCAGCAGGCCCGCGCCGAGGGTGACGAGGACGTCGGTGCGGCCGAAGCCGTGCTCGGCGGCCGTGGTGAGGGCGTAGATCAGGGAGAGCAGACCGCCGGTGACGGTGACCGCGCCGGGCACGTCGAGGCGGGGCCGCTCGGGGGTCCGCGACTCGGGCAGCAGGCGCGGGGCCAGCGGCAGCACGAGCAGGGCGAACAGGGCGAGCAGGCCCATGGTGGAGCGCCAGCTCAGCAGGTCGGTCAGGACGCCGCCGGCCACCATGCCGACGGTGAAGCCGAGCGAGAGCAGGGTGCCGGAGATGCCGAGGGCGCGGTCGCGGGCGGGGCCCTCCGGGAAGGTCGTGGTCAGCAGGGACATGCCGGTCGGGACGATGGCCGCCGCGCCGAGGCCCTGCAGGGCGCGTCCGGCGAGGAAGGAGGCCGGGTCCCAGGCGAAGGTGGCCAGCAGGGAGGCGGCGCCGAAGAGCGCGAGCCCGGCGAGGAAGAGCCGGCGGCGGCCGTAGAGGTCGCCCATGCGGCCGAAGAGCAGCAGGAACCCGCCGGACGGCAGCGCGAACGCCGTGACCGCCCACTGCAGGGCGGAGGTGCTCATGCCGAGGTCCGCGCCGAGCACGGGCAGGGCGACGTTCAGGACGGAGAAGTCGAGCGCGACCATGAACTGGGCCGCGCAGAGCACGAACAGGACGAGCCGGTCGCGGGAGGAGAGCCGCGGGGCGGACGGTTCCGCCGCCGCGGGGGCCGGGGTGGAAGTCGGGGTGGTGTCGATCGCCATGGACATGAGCCTCGCGCCCCCGGAATAGTGGTGGGGAGACGCCGATTGTTCTGGTGGTGCCACCACCAGGCACCGGCGGGTTGGCTACCGGGGGGAGTACGTACGTGCCGGATGTGATCACGAGGACCGGGACCGCGGGCCGGGACCGGCGCCGCGCCGAGCTGCGGGAGTTCCTGATGAGCCGCCGGGCACGGGTGTCCCCGGCGGAGGTCGGTCTGCCGGACGGCGGGGCGCGGCGCCGGACGCCGGGGCTGCGCCGCGAGGAGGTGGCCGTGCTGGCCGGGGTGGGCGCGTCCTGGTACCAGTGGCTGGAGCAGGGCCGCGACATCTCCGTCTCCGCGCAGGTCCTGGACGCGGTCGGCCGGGTGCTCCGGCTCGGCAACGCCGAGCGCCGCCACCTGTACGTGCTGGCCGGGCTGAACCCGCCCGCCGCGGAGGTGGAGCCGGCGAAGCGGGACATGTGCGAGGGGCTGCGGCGGCTGATCGACACGTGGATGCCGTATCCGGCGCACATCATGGACCGGTACTACAACTGCGTGATGTACAACGACGCGGCGGCGACGGTGCTGGGCATGCGGCCCGAAACGACGTGGAACTGCATCATCGACTACTTCACCGACCCGCTGTACCGGTCCCGCGCCCGCAGCTGGGAGCGCAACGCGCGCGCGGTCGTCGCCCAGTTCCGCGCCACCTGCGCGGCCAACCCGGACGACGAGGGTTTCCAGCAGGTGCTGGCGGACCTGAAGGAGGCCAGTGCCGAGTTCGCCGCGCTGTGGGAGGAACGGGACATCGAGGCCGCGGGGCAGATCCGCAAGGAGCTGGACCATCCGCTGGTCGGTCTGCTGAGCCTGGAGTCGACGGCGCTCCAGGTGCCCGCGCGGCCGGATCTGACGATCGTGCTGCACACGCCGCTGGACGAGGCGAACACCGCGGCGAAGCTGGAGTGGCTGGCCTCGCCCGAGGGCCGGCGCGGGGCGATGTACCCGGTGGCGGGGTGAAGTGGCCGGTGACGGGGTGAGCGGGCGGTGACGGGGTGAGCGGGCGGGTGTCCGGCGGGGCTCCGTATGCTCACCCCATGACCGAGACTCCCGACCTCGACCCCGAGGACCGCAAGATCGTCACCCTGGCCCGCTCGGCCCGCGCCCGCAACGGCGTGCCCGAGGGCGCGGCCGTCCGCGACGAGACCGGCCGCACCTACGTCGCCGGTACGGTCGCCCTGGACTCCCTCAGGCTCAGCGCGCTGCGTACGGCGGTGGCGATGGCGGTGGCGTCCGGCGCGAAGTCGCTGGAGGCGGCGGCCGTGGTGACCGAGTCCGGGTCGGCGTCGGAGGAGGACCGGGCGGCGGTGCGGGACCTGGGCGGGCCCCGGACCCCGGTGCTGGTGGCCTCGCCCGACGGGACGGTACGGGCCACGGTGAGCGCGGGCTGACGCTCGCGGGCCCGGCGGGCGACCGTGGTACGGCGGGGCTCCGGGGATCAGGGACAATGGGCGCCATGAGCGTTCGTACCCAGTCATCCGAAGAACCGGCCGAGGCTGTTCACCGGGCCGGCTTCGCCTGCTTCGTGGGCCGTCCCAACGCGGGCAAGTCCACCCTCACGAACGCTCTGGTCGGGCAGAAGGTGGCGATCACCTCGAACCGCCCCCAGACCACCCGGCACACGGTGCGGGGCATCGTGCACCGCGAGGACGCCCAGCTGATCCTGGTGGACACCCCGGGGCTGCACAAGCCGCGCACGCTGCTGGGCGAGCGGCTGAACGACGTGGTGCGCACCACGTGGGCCGAGGTGGACGTGATCGGCTTCTGCCTGCCGGCGAACGAGAAGCTGGGCCCCGGCGACCGTTTCATCGCCAAGGAGCTGGCCGGGATCAGGAAGACCCCGAAGGTCGCGATCGTCACCAAGACCGACCTGGTGGACTCCAAGACACTGGCCGAGCAGCTGATCGCGGTCGACCAGCTGGGCAAGGAGCTGGGGATCACCTGGGCGGAGATCGTCCCGGTGTCCGCCACGGCGAACCAGCAGGTGGACCTGCTCGCCGACCTCCTCACCCCGCTGCTGCCCGAGGGCCCGGCGCTCTACCCCGAGGGCGACCTGACCGACGAGCCGGAGCAGGTCATGGTCGCCGAGCTGATCCGGGAGGCGGCGCTGGAGGGCGTGCGGGACGAGCTGCCGCACTCCATCGCGGTGGTGGTCGAGGAGATGCTCCCGCGCGAGGACCGCCCCGCGGACAAGCCGCTCCTGGACATCCACGCCAACGTCTACATCGAGCGCCCCAGCCAGAAGGGCATCATCATCGGCCCCAAGGGCAAGCGCCTGAAGGACGTCGGCATCAAGTCCCGCAAACAGATCGAGGCCCTCCTCGGCACGCCGGTCTTCCTGGACCTGCACGTCAAGGTCGCCAAGGACTGGCAGCGCGACCCGAAGCAACTGCGACGCCTCGGGTTCTGAGCGCGGGCGTCAGGGGGTCGGGGGGCGGAAGCCGATGGTCGGGACGGCGCGGCGCAGGGGCCACGGTGCGGGTGTCACCAGGTCGTCCGAGACGAGGCCGGTCAGGAAGGCGTAGCGGCTGAGGGCCGCCGGGTCCTGGTCCTCCAGGGACTGGACCTTGCGCCACCAGGTGGCGATCTCGCACCAGCCCGGCGCCGACAGCGAGCCGCCGAACTCCTGGACGGAGAGGGCGGCGGTCAGCCCGGCGAAGGCCAGGCGGTCGGCGAGCGGCCAGCCGGCCAGGGTGCCGGTGACGAACCCGGCGACGAACACGTCCCCGGCGCCGGTCGGGTCCAGGGCCTCGACCTCGATGGCCGGGACCTCGGCGCTCTCCCCCGTGCGCCGGTCCACCGCGTAGGCGCCGTCCGCGCCGAGGGTCACCACGGCGAGCGGCACGTGCTCGGTCAGGGCGTGCGCGGCGGCGCGGGGGCAGGTGGCGCCGGTGTACCGCATGGCCTCCTCCGCGTTGGGCAGGAACGCCTCGCAGTGCGCCAGGTCGGGCAGCGCGGCCAGGTCCCAGGCGCCGGTGTCGTCCCAGCCGACGTCGGCGAAGACCCGGGTGCCGCGCGCCGCGGCCTGGGCGATCCAGGGGGCGCTGACGCCGGGCGTGAGGGAGGCGACGGCGGCGCGGGCGCGGGGCGGGCAGTCGGGGGACGGTTCCTCGGGCGGCGGCTCGTGGCCGTGCGAGACCATCGTGCGCTCCCCCTCGTACGCCATGGAGACCGTCACCGGCGAGTGCCAGCCGGGCACGGTGCGCGAGGGGGTCAGGTCGATGCCCTCGCCCCGGGACAGGGCGTCCCAGCAGTAGTCGCCGTAGTGGTCGTCGCCGAACGCGGCGGCCAGCGAGGTGCGCAGGCCGAGGCGGGCCAGGGCGGTCGCCATGTTGGCGATGCCGCCCGGGCTCGACCCCATCCCCCGCGCCCAGGACTCGGTCCCGCGCACCGGGGCGGAGTCGAGCCCGGTGAAGATCACGTCGAGGAAGACGGTGCCGGTCAGGTACACGTCCCAGGGCGGGCCCTGCGGTGTGCGCAGACCGGCGAGGGGATCGACCTGGGGGTGGCGGTGCGATCCCTCGGGCGGGACGTGCCGGTGCGTTCTCTCGTCGGCCGGCATGACGGGCACGTCGGTCGCGTCGGGCACGTCGGTGGACACGGTGGACGCTGTCACGGTGCGCTCCCTGGCATGGTGCGGACCCCGCCAGTGTGCACCAAGCCACCGACAGTGCGACGGTGCCGGCCGCGTGGCGTCAGGCCGTGGCCGGTCCCGGGTGCGCGGTCCGGGCGGCGCCCGCACCGGTCTCCGGGGCCGGGGCCGCCGCCGCCCTGGCCGGCCGGGTGCGGACCCGGTCGTTGCGTCCGCCGCCGCGCACCAGCAGCACGCTCAGCGCGGCCAGGAAGCCGACGACGGTGAGACCGACCAGGCCGCCCTTGGTCGAGCCGGTCGTGTCCTCGATGATGCCGAAGGCGGTGGGGGCGACGAACCCGCCGAGGTTGCCGATGGAGTTGATCAGCGCGATGCCGGGGGCCGCGGCGCGGGCGTCGAGGTAGCTCTGCGGGATGGTCCAGAAGACCGGGGAGGCCGGTTTGAAGCCCATCGCGGCCAGGCACAGCGCGCCGAGCCCGACCCAGGGCGAGACGAACACGGCCAGCAGGGTGCCGCTGCCGCCGAGCAGGAGCAGGACCACCAGCACGGGCCGGCGCTTGCCGATGCGGTCGGAGACACGGCCGCTGACGAACAGGGCGACCAGCGCGCACAGCCACGGCACGGCGGTCAGCAGCCCCACCTGGAAGTCGCTCACGCCGCCGATGTCGTCCACGATCGACGGCAGCCAGAAGGTCACCGCGTACAGGGCGACGTTGATCGCGAAGTAGATCCAGAGGAAGAGCAGCATCTGGGGGTCGGCGAGCAGTTTCCAGCGGGAGACCTTGGCCGCCTTCCCACCGCGCCGCGCGTCCCGTTCCGCCTGCTCGGCGTCGATGGCCGCGACCAGGCCGGCCTTCTCCTCGTCGGTCAGCCAGGTCGCCTGCTCGACGCCCGAGTCGAGGAAGCGGTAGACGACGAAGCCGAGGACGACGGAGAAGACGCCCTCGATGAAGAACATCCACTGCCAGCCCGCGTGGCCCCAGATCCCGTGCATCTCCATCAGCGCGCCCGAGACGGGGCCGACGATGACGGTGGCGGTGCCGGAACCCATCAGGAAGATCGAGGTGGCCCGGCCCCGGTGGGAGTCGGGGAGCCAGCGGCTGAAGTAGTAGATGACGGCCGGGAAGAAGCCGGCCTCGGCGACGCCGAGCAGGAAACGCAGGGCGTAGAACATCTCCACGCTGTCGACGAAGGCCATCGCGGTGGCGACGACGCCCCAGCTGATCATGATGCGGGTGAGCCACACCTTGGGCCCGAACCGCTCCATCAGCACGTTGGAGGGGACCTCGAAGATGGCGTACGCGATGAAGAAGATTCCGGCGCCGAGTCCGAACGCGGCGGCCGACAGGCCCACGTCGGCGCGGAGTTCGTCCTGGGCGAAGCCCAGGTTGACGCGGTCCATGTAGTTCGCCACGAACATGACGAAGAAGAGGGGGACCACGCGGCGGAAGATCTTGCGGACGGCGGACTGTACACCAACGGGGGACGGACGGAGTGACCCACCCCGGGTCGGCGACCCGCATCGCCGCCGCGTCGTCGCGGTCGCGGAGCGTGCCGTCGTCGTCGAGCCAGCGCCGGTGCAGGAACGCCAGGCGCTCGCGGTCGAGTTCGACGCCGAGGCCGGGGGCGTCGGAGACGGCGACCTTGCCGCCGTCGAAGGTGAGCCGCCGCGTCAGCACGTCCTCGGACTGCCAGGGGTAGTGGGAGTCGCAGGCGTGGTGGAGGTTCGGCACGGTGGCCGCCACGTGGGTCATGGCGGCGAGGCTGATGCCCAGGTGGGTGTTGGAGTGCATGGAGACGCCGACGCCGAAGGTGCGGCAGACGGCGGCCAGTTGCTGGGTGTTGCGCAGTCCGCCCCAGTAGTGGTGGTCGGAGAGCACGACCTGCACGGCGCCCCGGGTGAACGCCTCCTGGATCTCGGCGAACGTCGTCACGCACATGTTGGTCGCGAGCGGCACCCCGGTCTTCGCGGCGACCTCGGCCATCGCCGGGGTGCCGAGCGCGGGGTCCTCCAGGTACTCCAGGACGTCCCCGAGTTCCGCCGCGACCTGGAGGGAGGTCTCCACGGACCAGGCGCCGTTGGGGTCCAGGCGCAGGGGGTGTCCGGGGAACGCCTCGGCGAGCGCCCTGATCGCGGCGATCTCCTCCGCGGGCGGGAAGACGCCGCCCTTGAGCTTGAAGGAGGTGAAGCCGTACCGCTCGGTGAAGGCGCGGGCCTGGGCGACGACTCCGGCCGGGTCGAGGGCGGCGCCCCAGTCGTCCTTCTCGCAGGCCACGCCCTCGGGGTGGCCGGCCCACTTGTAGAAGAGGTACGCGCTGTACTCCACGGCGTCGCGGACCTTGCCGCCGAGCAGGGCGTGCACGGGCAGTCCGAGCGCCTTGCCGAGGGCGTCGAGGCAGGCGACCTCGAACCCGGAGACGACGGACAGGCGCAGCTTGTCGGCGGTCTGGACGCCGCGCAGCCCGCCGACGTCGACCTGCCCGGAGACCCGGGAGGAGTCGACGGCGACCTCGTCGGCGAGGGTGAACAGTCCGTTGAGGTCCGAGACCTGACGGCCGACCAGCTTGTCGGCGAACGGGCGGGCCAGCTCCAGGTACTTGGCGTCGCCGTAGGTCTCGCCGACGCCGGTGACGCCGTCGGCGGTCTCCACCTCGACGATCAGGCGGGGGGTGTACGGCTGGTGCACGCCCTGGGTGTTGAGCAGGGGCGGGTCGGCGACCAGGATTGGCGTCAGGTGGACGGCCGTGATGGTGAGGTCGCGGGTCACAGGGCGGCTCCTACGAGGTCGAGTCCGGTGGTGAGCAGGGTCTTCAGTTCGGCGAGGTCGGCGGGCGACGGGTCGGTGAGGGGGGCGCGGACCGGGCCGACGGGGCACCCGCGCAGCCGGGCGGCCGCCTTCACGAGGGACACGGCGTATCCGGGGACGCGGTCGCGCAGTTCGACGAGCGGGACGTAGAAGTCGCGCAGCAGCTTGTCGACCGTGCCGGTGTCGCCGCCGTGCAGGGCGGCGAGGAAGGCGTTCGCGATCTCGGGCGCGAAGGCGTGCACGGCGGAGGAGTAGGCGGGGACTCCGACGGCGGCGTAGGCGCGGGCCTGGACCTCGGCGGTGGCGGCGCCGTTGAAGAAGAGGAAGTCCTCGGGGGCGGCGAGGACCGAGCGCTGGAGGCGGTCGAGGTCGCTGTGGCCGTCCTTGAGGCCGATCACGCCGGGGAGGCGGGCGAGGCGCCGGACGGACTCGGAGGTGTAGGCGACCTGGCCGCGCTGGTAGGCGATGAGCGGGAGCCGGGTGCCGGCGGCGATCCGCTCCACCTGGGCGACCAGGCCGTCCTGCGGGGCGGCGGTGAGGTAGTGCGGCATGACGAGGAGGGCGTCGGCCCCGGCCTCCTCCGCGATGCGGGCGAACCGCAGGGCCTGCGCCCAGCCGTAGCCGGTCCCGGCGACGACCGGTACCCGGCCCGCGCTCTCCTCGACGGTGAGGGTGACGACCTGGCGGTACTCGTCCTCGTCGAGGGAGAAGAACTCGCCGGTGCCGCAGGCGGGGAAGACGGCGCCAGGGTCGGTGGCGAGCCGTTCGGCGACGTAGGCGCGGTGGCCGTCGGGGTCGAGCGAACCGTCGTCGCGGAAGCTGGTCAGCGGGAAGGACAGCACGCTCCGGGCCATCCCCTCGCGCAGCCGTCGGACCACGGCCGCCCGGGCGGCGCCGGTGTCGGTGCCCACGCTCGTGCCCACGCTCGTCATCTCAACCGTCCCTTGTCTCCGTATGTAGATGTCATCCACGTATGAAGATGGAGAGTAGAGAGGTGCCCCGGGAGCGTCAATGGGTCCGGGGCATCGGATTACGATCGGCGCATGTCGGAGACTGGTGGCGCGGCGGCAGGTGGCGCGGCGGGCGGCGTCCGCGAGGTGAAGTCCGCGGCACGCACGGTGGAACTGCTGGAGGTGCTGGCCGCCCGCGGCGACCGCCCGGCCCGGCTCCAGGAGCTGGCGGACGGGCTGGGCGTGCCGCGCAGCTCGATGTACGCGCTGCTCCAGACGCTGATCTCGCGCGGCTGGGTCCGCACCGACGTCACCGGCTCCCTCTACGGCATCGGCATCCACGCCCTGCTCACCGGCACCAGCTACCTGGACTCCGACCCCCGGGTGCGGGCGGTGCGGCCGTACCTCGACGAGGCGTCCGAGGCGCTGGGCGAGACCATCCACCTGGGGCGGCTGGACGGGCGCGACGTGGCGTACCTGGCGACCCGGGAGTCGCACGAATACCTGCGCACGATCAGCAGGGTGGGGCGCCGGCTGCCCGCCCACGTGGGCGCGCTGGGCAAGGCGCTGCTGGCCGAGCGGCCGGACGCGGAACTGCCCGAGGGACCGTACGAGGTCTTCACCGCCCACACCCACACCAGCAGGGAGGCCCTGGCGGCCGACCTCGCCCGGACCAGGGAGCGCGGCTACTCCGTCGACCGCGAGGAGGGCGTGCCCGGCATCGTCGGCTTCGGCTTCGCGCTGCGCTATGAGGTCCCGGCGCTGGACGCGATCAGCTGCTCGGTGCCGGTGGCCCGGCTTACGCCGGATCACGAGGCGCGGATCGTGGCGGTGATGCGGGAGATCAGGGCCAAACTGGAGGCGACGATTCCGGCCGGAGGCGGCTCGGTTCACTGGCGTTAGCGCTCGCTGCTACCCAGCCTCGAAACCCCCAAACGGCTATGTGACCCAGATCCCACCCCCTCGCCTGTTTCGGGCGTCCCCGCGCTTGATACAAATTGCCCGCGCGTTCCTGTCAGTCGACGGTCGTCGCCCCCTCCCTCCCCACCGTCCCTTCCGCATGCCCTGGGAACGCCCGTGCTCGCCCCCCGCACCACCCCCTGGCCCCTCGTCGCCCTTTTCACGGCCGGGTACCTGCCTCCGTACCTGCTGCCCACCACCGTCGGCAGACTCGACACCGGCCTCGCGCTCTCCGCCACCCAGGCGGGCGCGGTCGGCAGCGCTCTGCTGCTGAGTTCGGCGACCGCCGGCTTCCTGCTGGCCTCCCGGGTGCAGCGGGCCGGTGCCCGGACGCTGGCCCGCTTCGGCCTCGCGCTGGCCGTCCTCGGTTACGGCGCCGCCGCGCTCACCACCGCCGTCCCGGCCGTCGTCGTCGGCGCGGTCGTGGGCGGTTTCGGCTCGGGGACGGCCACCACGGTCGCCGCGACCCGGATCGCCGCCGAGAAGGATCCCCACCGCGCCTCCACGATGGGCCTGCTGAGCGTGTCCGCGCTGGCCGGCGCGGTGTACCTGACGGTGCCCCACCTGGGCCGGGCGCACGGACTGCCGCTGGCCGCGATCGCCCTGACCGCGCTGGCGGTGTGGCCGCTGACCGGCCGCCTGCCGGGCGCGGAGGCCGCCTCCCCCGCCACGCCCGGCACCGACACCACCGCCCCGCTCCCGCACCGCCGTTCGGGGCTGGTCCTGGCCGCCACGGTGCTGTGCTGGTCCCTCGCGCAGAACTCCCTGTGGGGTGTCAGCGGCCGGATCGGGCTGACCCAGGCCGGCCTGGGCGACGCCGCCCTGGGGCTGGTCTTCGCCGTCGCGCTGGGCGCGGGGCTGGTCGGGGTACTGGTCGCCGGCGCCCTCGGGCCGCGGCTGGGGCGGGCCATGCCGGTCGGCGCCGGCACGGTGCTCATCGCGGGCTGCATCGCGGTCAGCGCGTCGGCGACGACCCCGGCGACCTTCGCGACCGGGGAGATCGCCTGGAACACCGTCTACCCGGTCGTGCTGTCGTACCTGATCGGCCTCGCCGCCTCGCTCGACCCGCGCGGCCGGTGGGCGGTGCTGGTCGGTTCGGCGTCCTCGCTGGGCACGGCGGCCGGGCCGCTGGCCGGCAGTGTCCTGTCGGCGCGGGCCGGTTACCCGGGCATGGGGCTGGTGCTGGCCGCCGGTCTGCTGCTGGTCGCCGCGCCGATGACCGCCGTCGCGCTGCACACCGCGGGCCGGCCGCTGCTGTCCGGCGCGATCCGCCGCCGCGGCGGCACCCCGGCCGCGCTGGTGGCCGCCGCCACGGGTACACCGAGCGGTGCGGTGCCCGAGGTCGGTGCCGTGGAGCAGCCGGTCGTGGAGATCGACGTGGCCGCCCCCGCGGTGGCCGTCCGGGGCGCCTACGACACGGCGGGACCCCGGCAGGCGGCGGCCACACCGGGGTCCGGGACGGGCTGAGTCCTACGCCGTCGGGAAGTCGTACGCCTCGACTTCCGCGAGGTACCGCGCCCGCAGTTCCTCCTCGTCCTCCAGGAAGGAGGCGAGGAAGGAGTTGCGGGCCAGCTCCCGCAGCCGCTCCTCGGTGAGACCGAGGGCCTGGCGCACGGCGTCGAAGTTGTCGTCCGCGTAGCCGCCGAAGTAGGCCGGGTCGTCGGAGTTGACCGTGCACATCAGCCCGGCGTCGAGCATCGCGGGCAGCGGATGGTCGGCGAGGGTGTCGACGGTGCGCAGCCGCACGTTGGACAGCGGGCACAGGGTGAGCGGGACGCGCTCGCGCACCAGCCGCTCGACCAGCGCCGGATCCTCCACGGAACGCAGCCCGTGGTCGATCCGCTCGACGCCGAGGACGTCGAGGGCCTCGACGACGTACGCGGGCGGCCCCTCCTCGCCCGCGTGCGCGACCCGGCGCAGCCCGAGGGCGGCGGCGGCCTCGTACACCTCGCGGAACTTCACGGGCGGGTGGCCGACCTCGGCCGAGTCCAGGCCGACGCCGGTGATGCGGTCGAGGTACGGCTTGGCGGCGTCCAGCGTCGCGAGGGCCGACTCGGCGGACTCGTCGCGCAGGAAGCAGAGGATCAGGCGGGTGGAGACCCCGTGGTTCTCGCGGCCGGCGCCCAGCGCCCGCCACAGCCCCTCCACGACCGTGTCCATCTCCACGCCCCGGGCGAGGTGGGCCTGCGGGTCGAAGAAGATCTCGGCGTGCCGGACGCCCTGGGCGGCGGCGCGGGCGAGGTAGGCGTTGGCCAGGTCCTCGAAGTCCCGCTCGGTGCGCAGCACGGCCATCAGTTCGTAGTACAGGTTCAGGAACGACTGGAGGTCCTCGAAGCGGTACGCCTCGCGCAGCGCGTCCTCATCCGCGTACGGCAGGGACACGCCGTTGCGGGCGGCCAGCGCGAAGGCCAGCTCGGGTTCCAGGGTGCCTTCGATGTGCAGGTGCAGTTCAGCTTTGGGCAGGGGCATCAGAGCATCGTACGGCGGCTTCACCGACGTTTCGGAACCGGTACGCGGGTGAGGTCGCGGGCCACGGTCAGCTCGCCCTCGTAACCGGCCGCGCGTGCCTGCCGCTCGAACTCCTCGGGTGCGGAGTAGCGCTGGCTGAAGTGGGTGAGGACCAGGTGCCGTACGCCCGCGTCCCGGGCCACGCGCGCGGCCTGACCGGCGGTGAGGTGGCCGTGGTCGGTGGCGAGGGTCTCGTCCTCGTCGAGGAAGGTGGACTCGATCACCAGCAGGTCCGAGCCCTCGGCGAGCGCGTGCACGCCCGCGCACAGCCGGGTGTCCATGACGAACGCGAACCGCTGGCCGGGCCGGACCTCGCTGACCTCGTCGAGCGCGACGCCGTTCAGCGAGCCCTCGCGCTGGATGCGGCCGACGTCGGGGCCCTTGATGCCGTGCGCGGCGAGGCGGTCGGGCAGCATGCGGCGGCCGTCGGGCTCGGTGAGCCGGTAGCCGTACGACTCGACGGGGTGCGACAGCCTGCGGGCGTCCAGGGTGTAGGCGGGGGTGACCGCAAGGGGGCCGTCGGCGGCGACCGGGGACTCGGTGAGGGCGACGGTCTCGCGGTAGGCGGTGGCGTAGCGCAGGCGCTCGAAGAAACGCTGCCCGGAGCGCGGGTAGTGGGCGGTGATCTCGTGCGGCACCTGGTCCAGGTTGATGCGCTGGATCACCCCGGCGAGGCCCAGGCTGTGGTCGCCGTGGAAGTGCGTGACGCAGATCCGGTTCAGGTCGTGGGCGGCGACCCCGGCGCGCAGCATCTGGCGCTGGGTGCCCTCGCCGGGGTCGAACAGGATGCCCTCGCCGTCCCAGCGGAGCAGGTAGCCGTTGTGGTTGCGGTGCCGGGTCGGGACCTGGCTGGCGGTGCCGAGGACGACGAGTTCACGTACGGACACGGGGGCTGCGCCCGACTATCCGGGGGGCCATTCGAGGCCGCGGCCGCCGAGCACGTGGGCGTGCGCGTGCCAGACGGTCTGTCCGGCGCCGCTGCCGGTGTTGAAGACGGTGCGGTAGCTGTCCAGCTTCTCGTCGTCGGCGACGGCCTGGGTCTCGCGCAGGACGTCGGCGGCGAGCTGCGGGGCTTCGGCGGCGAGCGCGGCGGCGTCCTTGTGGTGCGCCTTGGGGATCACCAGGACGTGGGTGGGGGCCTGGGGGTTGATGTCCCGGAACGCGACGGTGGTGTCCGTCTCGCGGACGATCGTCGCGGGAATCTGCCCTGCGACGATCTTGCAGAACAGGCAGTCGTCCTGTGCCTCGCCAGTCACTTGGCTCTCCTCACACCGGTGATCTTCTGTGGGCATCGTATCCGCCGCCGCAGCCGCGGGCAGTCGTGCCGCCGGGTGCCTCCCAGGCCGTTCAGGCACTGGGGGAGGCACGACTGCCCGCGGTCAAGGCAACGTGGGCGGCGTCTTCGCCGGAGTCTCCTCCAATGCCGCCAGCGCGAGCGCGATCGCCTCGTCCAGCTGGGGGTCGCGGCCCGCCGCGTAGTCCTGCGGACGCTGCGGGACCTCCACGTCCGGATCGACGCCGTGGTTCTCCACGCCCCACCCGTAACCCTCCAGCCAGAACGCGTACTTCGGCTGGGTGATCAGCGTGCCGTCGACCAGCCGGTAGCGGCTGTCGATGCCGATGACGCCGCCCCAGGTGCGCACGCCGACGACCGGCCCGATCCCCAGTGCCTTGATCGCCGCGTTGACGATGTCCCCGTCCGAGCCGGAGAACTCGTTGGCGACGGCGACGACCGGCCCGCGGGGCGCGTCCTGCGGGTAGCTGGTCGGCCGCATGCCGCGCGGCAGGTCCCAGCCGACGATGCGCCGGGCCAGCTTCTCCACCACCAGCTGGGAGGTGTGCCCGCCGCGGTTCTCCCGGACGTCGACGACCAGGCCCTCCCTGGCCACCTCGACGCGCAGGTCGCGGTGGATCTGGGCCCAGCCGGGCGCCTGCATGTCGGGGACGTGCAGGTAGCCCAGCCGCCCGCCGGACTTCTCGTGGACGTAGGCGCGCCGGTCGGCGACCCAGGCGTGGTAGCGCAGCGGCTCCTCGTCGGCGAGCGGGACGACGACGGCGTGCCGCACCTCGCCGCCGCCGGCCGGGGAGACGGTCAGCTCGACCGGCTTGCCCGCCGTGCCGACGAGCAGGGGTCCAGGACCGGTGACCGGGTCCACGGCCTGCCCGGCGACCGCGACGATCGCGTCCCCGGCGCGCACGGCGACCCCGGGCGCGGCGAGCGGGGAACGGGCGTCGGGGTCGGAGGTCTCCGAGGGCAGGACCCGGTCGATGCGCCAGGTGCCGTCCTCGTGGCGGGAGAGGTCGGCGCCGAGCAGGCCCTGCCGGGCGCCGGAGCCGTGACCGCCGCGGGGGGTGACGTAGGCGTGCGAGGTGCCGAGTTCACCGTGCACCTCCCACAGGAGGTCGACCAGGTCGTCGTGGGTGGCGACGCGGTCCAGGACGGGCCGGTAGCGGTCGAGCACGCCGTCCCAGTCGACGCCGTTCATGTCGGCCCGCCAGAAGTGGTCCCGCATGATGCGGCCGGTCTCGTCGAACATCTGCCGCCACTCCGCGGCCGGTTCGACTCTCTGGCGGACCCGGCCCAGGTCGACGGTGACGTTGGTGTCGCTGTCCTCGTCGCCGGAGGCCCGCCGGTCGCTGGGCACGACCTTGAGCCGTCCGTCGGTCCACAGCAGCACCCGCTTGCCGTCGCCGCTGACCTCGTAGTGGTCGGCGTCGCCGCCGAGGTGCTCGACGCGCTGCTGGGCGAGGTCGTACCGCTCCAGCTCGGTGTGCGGGTCGGGGTCGTCCGGGGTGGCGCGGGAGGCGCCGAGGACACCGGTGAGCGGGTGGCGCAGCCACAGGACGCCGTCCTTGGCGGCGCGCAGCCGGGAGTAGCGGGCGGCCTCCACCGGGAAGGGCACGATGCGGTCGGCGAGGCCCTCGATGTCGATCCGGGTGGTGGGGGTGCCCTCGCTGTCGGGGGTCTCCTCGCGGTCCGGGGTCTCGAAGGGGCGGCCGTGGCGCTGCGGGCCGAAGGGCGAGGGCGTGGTCGCCGCGAGGGTGATCAGGTAGGGCCGGGCGCCCTCGACGAAGGCCAGGTCGAAGACGTGCTCGTCGTAGACCGGGTCGAAGGAGCGGGTGGAGAGGAAGGCGAGGTGCTTGCCGTCCAGGGTGAAGGCGGGCGAGTAGTCCTTGAAGCGCAGCGGGGTCGCCTCGCTCACCGACAGGTCGGTGGTGTTGGCGAGTTTGAGCTGGCGCAGCGGGTCGGGGCCGGGGTGGGACCAGGCGAGCCAGGCCGAGTCCGGCGAGAAGACCAGCCCGGACGCGTCGCCGTCCTCGCTGCGGTCGACCTCGCGGACCTCGCCGCTCTCGCGCTCGACGAGCAGGACCCGCCCGTCGTGCGAGGCGACGGCGACGCGGCTGCCGTCGGGGGCCACGGCGAGGCTCAGCACCCGGCCGAGCCGTCCGGCGGCCAGGCGCCGTGCGGTGGCGCCGGGGGCGAGGCCGGTGGCGGGCGCGAACTCCAGGGCGTCGTCGCCCTCGGCGTCCGTCACCCACACCACCCACTCCTCGCCGTCGGCGCGGAAGGTACGCGGCAGCCGGGTGCGGACACCGGGGGTGGCCGCGAGCGCGCGCGCCGGTCCGGAGCGGTGGGTGACCCAGTGCACGCCGCCGCGTACGGCGACGGCGCTGCCGCGCGCGGTGTGGTCGGGGGACGCGGAGCCGAACCAGCGGGCGGCGTTGACCGGGTACGGCTGGAGGTCGACGCGGGCACCGCCGAGCCGGATGTCCAGGCGGCGCGGCTCGGCGCCGTCGAGGTCGTCCAGGGTCCACAGTTCACCGGCGGACGCGTAGACGACGCGGGTGCCGTCGGTGGCGGCGTGCCGGGCGTAGAAGCCTCCCCCACCGGGGGTGTGCCGACGCAGGTCGGAGCCGTCGGCGAGGGAGGAGTACAGGGCGCCGGTGCCCTCGTGGTCGGAGAGGAAGGCGATCCGGTCGCCGACCCAGAAGGGGTACTCGATGTTGCCGTCGAGGTCGGCGTGCAGACGGACGAACTCGCCGTCGTCCTCGCGGTCGATCCACAGCTTGCCCGCCGTGCCGCCCCGGTAGCGCTTCCACCAGGCGGCCTCGCGGCCCATCGGCGCGGACAGCAGCACGGTGTGCGGGCCCTGGGCGACGTCCCCGACGGGCCCGTAGGGCAGGGTGGCCGCCGGTCCGCCGTCGAGCGGGACGGCGCGGGCCCAGCTGCGGCGCAGGCTGGCCTGGCCGTAGGTGCTGAGGGCGAGGACGCGGCCGTCGGCGGTCCAGCCGCGGACCTGGGTCCTGATGCTGCCCCAGTGGGTGAGGCGCCGGGCGGGGCCGCCGTCGACGGGCGCGACGTGCACCTCGGGGGCGCCGTCACGGGTGGAGGTCCAGGCGACCGTGGTGCCGTCGGGCGAGATCCGCGGGTGGTTCACCGGCACGTTGTCGGCGCTGACCCGCCAGGCCCGGCCGCCGTCGAGCGGGGCGAGCCACACGTCGTCCTCGGCGGTGAAGGCGACCAACTCGCCGTGCGGGTGCGGAAAGCGGAGGTAGGCAGGCGCTGCGGGCTGAGTCACCCCCATACCCTATGCAGGGGCGCCGCCCGCCGACAGAGGTTTGGATCACTTCCCGGCCGCCGGGCACCCATGACCCGCCGGTGGTGGGCTACTTGCCCTCCACCGGCCGGCAGTGCGGGTCGTCCGGGCACCAGATGGTCCGGGTGACGGTCACGGTGGGCCCGGGCCCGTTCGGGGAGGACCGGTTCGCGGGCGGGGCACTGGTGGCGTCGCAGTCGCCCAGCCCCTTGACCCGGAACCACTCCTTGCCGTCCACCTTCGCGGTCAGGTTCCCGCGCACGCAGGCGCCCTTGACGACCCGGGTCACCTTGCCGTCGACGGTGATGTCCTGGCCGGCGTCCGTCCTGCCCTCGCAGTGGACGGAGGCGACGGCGTTCTCGGTCGCCGACGCGGTGGTGCCCTGGTCGCCGAAGGAGGCGGTGCAGGTGAGCCAGCGCACCTCCGCCTTCTGCCGCTCCAGTTCACGGGTCACGGTCTGGTCGGTCGTGTACGCCACCGACGCGGAACTGAGCCCGCCCGGTTCGCACGCGACGAGCCCGCCGACGACGACGGCCGAGCCGACGACCACCGGAGCCATGCGCCGAATCCGTCTCAAAGCCCCCATGGAGGGCAGCCTGCCACCGCACCGGGACCGACGGTAGGGCGCATACGGCCACTCCTCACTACCGTGGGCGCCATGGGCAACGACCGCAGGCAGCGCAGGCTCGTCGTGGACGAACGCACCACCTGGCTGTGGAGCCACCGGCAGAAACGCGGGCGCGACGGGGTCTGGCGGGACGCGCTGACGCTGTACCGCGACGGCGTGCGGGTGCGGTTCGTGTTCCTCGCGGGCGCGCCCGGCTCGGGGAGGTGGACCACGGAGGGCGGGTACTGGTACGAGGGCTGCGTGGGCGACGGCCACGGCCACCTGCTCAACCTGCGCGAACCCGGTGTCGTACGGGCGCTGGTCGAGGAGGCCGGGCGGCGCGGGCTGCTGCCCGGGCGCGGGGACGGGCCGGTGGAACTGGACGGCTGGGACCTGTTCCCGGCGGTGGTCGCCGCCGTCGACGGCTGACCGGGCGGGTCAGGACCAGCGGCCGGTGCGGGCCAGGAGCACGGCGGTCGCGGCGGTGCCCGCGGTGGAGGTGCGCAGGACGCTGCGGCCCAGCCGGTAGGGCCCCGCACCGGCCTCGGCGAACAGGTCCAACTCCTCGGGGGACACGCCCCCTTCGGGGCCGACGACGAGCACGATGCGGCCGGTGGCGGGGAGTTCGACGGCGGACAGGGGTTCCTCGCCGCTCTCGTGGAGTACGGCGGCGAAGTCGGCCTCGGCCAGAAGTGCGGCAACCTGCTTGCTCGTCGCCGCGTCCGCGACCTCGGGGAAGCGGACCCGGCGGGACTGCTTGCCCGCCTCGCGGGCCGTGGCCCGCCACTTGCCGAGCGCCTTCAGACCGCGCTCGCCCTTCCACTGCGTGATGCACCGGGACGCCGCCCAGGGCACGATCGCGTCGACCCCGACCTCGGTCATCGTCTCGACGGCCAGCTCACCGCGGTCGCCCTTGGGCAGGGCCTGGACGACGGTGATGCGGGGCTGCTCGGCGGGCTCCTCGCGCACGCCGTCCACGACGGTGACGACCAGGCGGTCCTTGCCCTCGGCGGCCTTCACGACGCCCTCGGCCCAGCGGCCGCTCCCGTCGGTGAGGACGACATCCTCGCCCGCCCGCAGCCGCTTCACGGAGACGGCGTGCCGCCCCTCCGGGCCGTCGAGGACGTACTCGCCCGCGGTCAGGTCCTGGGGCCGCAGGGAGTCGGCCACGAACACCGGTGCCGTCATCGTGCGCCGCCTCCCGTCGCGTAGCCCGACAACCCCGACAACGCTGTCCCGGCGGCGGCGAGTTCGGCCACCAGCACCTCCACCAGCTGTCCGGCGGGCAGTTCCCGGGCCATCCGGTGGCCCTGCCCCGCCCAGAGTGCCATGCCCTGCGCGTCGCCCGCCTTCGCCGCCGCCTTGCGCACCGGCGCGGTGAGGTGGTGCACCTCTGGGTAGGCGGCGGGGGCGTAGGGGCCGTGCTCGCGCAGGAAGCGGTTGACCAGGGCGCGGGCGGGGCGGCCGGAGAAGGCCCGGGTGAGTTCGGTGCGGACGTACAGCGGGTTGGTCAGCGCCTGCTTGTGCAGGTCGTGCGCGCCGGACTCCGCGGTGGCGAGGAAGGCGGTGCCGAGCTGGGCGGCGCTCGCGCCGGCCGCGAGGACCGCGGCGATCTGGCTGCCGCGCATGATGCCGCCGGCGGCGAGGATCGGCAGGCTCACCGCCTCCCGGACCTGGGCGACCAGCGACAGCAGGCCGGTGCCGGCGCCGCCGGTCTCCGGGTTGTCCCGGTGGGTGCCCTGATGGCCGCCCGCCTCGACACCCTGGGCGATCACCGCGTCGGCGCCGGACTGCTCGACGGCCCGGGCCTCGTCCGCGGTGGTCGCGCCGACCAGGGCGAAGGTGCCCACGCGGTGCAGGGAGTCGACGACCTCACGGCTCGGCACGCCGAAGTGGAAGGACACCACCGGTACGGGGTTGTCCAGCAGCACGGCGAGCTTGGTGTCGTAGCCGTCGTCCCGGCCGCAGTCGCGGTCGCCCAGCTCCGTCTCGTACCAGGCGGCCTCGCCGGCCAGCTGATGGGCGTAGACGTCGACGGCGGCGGGGTCGGCCGTCTCCGGCTGCGGGAGGAAGAGGTTGACGCCGAACGGGCGGCTCGTCAGTCCCCGCAGCTGTTTGATCTCCTGGTACATCCCGTCCGCGGTCTTGTACCCCGCGGCCAGGAAGCCCAGCCCGCCCGCCTCGGACACCGCGGCCGCGAGCCGTGGCACGGAGACGCCGCCCGCCATGGGCGCCTGCACGATCGGGTAGGGGAAGAGATCGGTCAGTGCGGAGGACATGACGGCATGTTGTCACGTCCTCCACACAAGTCCGAATCCGGGCTTCCGTCGGCATACGCCAGGAGCATCCGCATCCCCGGAGGGCCCTCTACCGGCCGTTGAACGCGTCCTTCAACCGCGAGAACAGCCCCTGCTGCCCCGGCTGACTGTGCCTGCCCGGGGGCAACCCCCGGACCCCCGGCCGCCACCCGGCTGCCGCCCACACCGGCACAGTCGACCACCGCCCGCCGAACCACGCCTCAGCGCCCGTTGAACGCGTCCTTCAACCGCGAGAACAGCCCCTGCTGCCCCGGCTGGAACTGCCCGGTCGGGCGTTCTTCGCCGCGGAGCTGGGCCAGCTCGCGCAGGAGGCGTTCCTGTTCGGGGTCGAGCTTGCTCGGGGTGGTGACCTCGACGTGGACGATGAGGTCGCCGCGGCCGCCGCCGCGCAGGTGGGTGACGCCCCGGCCGTGCTTCGGGATCGACTGGCCGGACTGGGTGCCCGGGCGGATGTCGACCTCCTCCATGCCGTCGAGGGTCTCCAGCGGCACCTTCGTACCGAGGGCCGCCGCGGTCATCGGGATGGTGACCGTGCAGTGCAGGTCGTCGCCGCGGCGCTGGAAGGTCGAGTGCGGCAGCTCGTGGATCTCGACGTACAGGTCACCGGCGGGACCGCCGCCGGGGCCGACCTCGCCCTCGCCCGCGAGCTGGATCCGGGTGCCGTTGTCGACACCGGCCGGGATCTTCACGGTCAGGGTGCGCCGGGAGCGGACCCGGCCGTCGCCCGCGCACTCCGGGCACGGGGTCGGGACCACGGTGCCGAAGCCCTGGCACTGCGGGCACGGACGCGAGGTCATGACCTGGCCCAGGAAGGACCGGGTGACCTGCGAGACCTCACCGCGGCCGCGGCACATGTCACACGTCTGGGCCGACGTGCCCGGCGCCGCGCCCTCGCCGTTGCAGGTGTTGCAGACGACCGCGGTGTCGACCTGGATGTCCTTGGTCGTGCCGAACGCGGCCTCGTCCAGCTCCACCTCGATGCGGATCATCGCGTCCTGGCCCCGGCGGGTGCGCGAGCGCGGCCCGCGCTGCGACGCCGTACCGAAGAACGCGTCCATGATGTCCGAGAAGTTCCCGAAGCCACCCGCGCCGAAGCCGCCCGCGCCGCCGCCGGCGGCCTGCGAGAGGGGGTCGCCGCCGAGGTCGTAGACCTGCTTCTTCTGCGGGTCCGACAGCACCTCGTAGGCGGCGTTGATCTCCTTGAACCGCTCCTGGGTCTTCGGATCGGGGTTGACGTCCGGGTGCAGCTCGCGGGCGAGCCTCCGGAACGCCTTCTTGATCTCGTCCTGGGAAGCGTCGCGGCGCACGCCGAGTACGGCGTAGTAGTCCGTGGCCACCTACGACTCCGCCAGGATCTGTCCGACGTACCGTGCCACTGCGCGTACCGCTCCCATCGTTCCCGGGTAGTCCATGCGGGTCGGTCCGACCACGCCGAGCTTGGCAACCGCCTCGCCGCCCGAACCGTAGCCGACCGACACGACGGACGTTGAGTTGAGTCCCTCGTGGGCGTTCTCATGACCGATCCGTACGGTCACGCCCGGATCCTTCGCCTCGCCGAGCAGCTTGAGGAGCACGACCTGCTCCTCCAGTGCCTCCAGCACCGGCCGGATCACCAAGGGGAAGTCGTGCCCGAAGCGGGTCAGATTGGCGGTGCCGCCGATCATCAGCCGCTCCTCGTTCTCCTCGACCAGCGTCTCCAGGAGAGTGGAGAGCACGGTGGAGACCGTACCGCGATCCTCGGCCTCGAAGGCCTCCGACAGATCTTCCACCAGAGACGGCACATCCGTGAAACGGCGCCCCGCGACCCGGCTGTTGAGCCGCGCCCGCAGGTCGGCCAGCGACGCCTCGCCGAACGGCGCCGGGCAGTCGACCATCCGCTGCTCCACCCGGCCGGTGTCCGTGATGAGCACCAGCATCAGCCGGGCGGGCGCGAGCGAGAGCAGCTCCACGTGCCGCACCGTCGAACGGGTCAGCGACGGGTACTGCACCACGGCGACCTGCCGGGTGAGCTGCGCGAGCAGCCGCACCGTGCGGGCCACCACGTCGTCGAGGTCGACGGCGCCCTCCAGGAAGTTCTGGATGGCACGCCGCTCGGGCGCGGTCATCGGCTTGACGCCGGCCAGCTTGTCGACGAAGAGCCGGTAGCCCTTGTCGGTCGGGATGCGCCCGGCGCTGGTGTGCGGCTGGGCGATGAACCCCTCGTCCTCCAGGGCCGCCATGTCATTGCGCACGGTGGCCGGGGAGACGCCGAGGTTGTGCCGCTCGGTGAGGGCCTTGGAACCGACCGGTTCCTCGGTGCCGACGTAGTCCTGGACGATGGCGCGCAGCACCTTCAGCCTGCGTTCACTGAGCATCGGCGCGCACCTCCAGCTGTCCGTCCGCCCGTTTCCGGCCTGTCTGTCCTGGCACTCATGGCTCGCGAGTGCCAGACTTCCCCGGCCCAGTGTACGGCCGTGGGGTACGCCCCCGGCAAGGCCGGGACCAAGCCGTTAGCGTCGTCGCCGTGACGGTGACTTGGGAAGAGCTGGGCTGGGAGCGGCTGGCGGACGGGGTGGGGCGGTGCCGGCTGCCGGGGTGGGACTGCACGGCGGGGCTGGTGCTCGGCGCGGACGCGGCGCTGATGGTGGACGCGGGGTCGAGCCTGGACGAGGGCGCCCGGTTGCACGGGGCGGCGCGGCGGCTGGCCGGCCGCCGTGTGACACATCTCGCGCTCACCCACCCGCACTTCGACCACGTCTTCGGCGCCGCGGCCTTCCCGGACGCGGAGGTGTACGGCGCGGTGGGCACCCACGCGTTGTTCGCGCCCGGCGGACAGGGGCGTCGGGCACTGCGCGCGGACGCGGTGGCGGAGGGCCTGGACGCACGGCGGGCGGCGGAGGCGGCCGACGCGCTCGTCCCCGTCCGGCACGAGGTCCGCGGCGAGCGCGTACTCGGCCTGGGCGAGGACCGGCGGGTGCTGCTGGCCGACGTGGGCCCGGGACACACCGGCCACGATCTCGCGGTGCTGGCGCTGGTGCCGGGCGCCCCGGCGGTCGTCTTCTGCGGCGACCTGGTCGAGGAGTCCGGCGAGCCGCAGGCGGGCCCCGACGCCGTACCGGCGCGCTGGCCGGCCGCCCTGGACCGGCTACTGGCCCTGGGCGGCGACGACGCACTGTACGTCCCCGGTCACGGAGCGGTGGTGGACGCGGCGTTCGTCCGGGCCCAACGGGACGCGCTGGCCGCCCGGTTCGGCGTGTCGCGTTGATCACGGTGCGGGTGTTCCTCGTATCGTCGGCAGAATGCGCCAGTACTCCGCCGACCTGACCCCTCCGTGGAAGAAGCCGCAGCCCGTTCCCGAGGTACCGGCCGATCCCGGCCTGGTGGTCGAGGAGCCCGGCACCGGGTTCTGCGGCGCCGTGATCGGCTGCGAGGCGGGCACGGTGACCCTGGAGGACCGCTTCGGCAAGCACCGGGTCTTCCCACTGGAACCGCGCGGCTTCCTGCTGGAGGGCCGCGCGGTGACGCTGGTGCGGCCGTCCTCCTCCGGTCCGGCGCGCCCCTCCCGTACGGCGTCCGGTTCGGTCGCCGTCCCCGGCGCACGCGCACGGGTGGCGCGCGCCGGACGCATCTACGTCGAGGGGCGGCACGACGCCGAGCTGGTCGAGAAGGTCTGGGGCGACGACCTGCGCATCGAGGGCGTGGTCGTGGAGTACCTGGGCGGCGTGGACGACCTGCCGTCGATCGTCGCGGACTTCGGCCCGGGCCCGGACGCACGGCTGGGCGTCCTGGTGGACCACCTGGTGCCGGGTTCGAAGGAGTGGCGGATCGCGGAGGCGGTGACGAGCGAGCACGCGCTGGTCGTGGGGCACCCGTACATCGACATCTGGGAGGCGGTGAAGCCGTCGTCGGTGGGGATCGATGCCTGGCCCCGCGTCCCCCACGGCCAGGACTGGAAGACCGGGGTGTGCCGGGCGCTCGGGTGGCCGTCCGACAACACCGGGGCGGTGTGGCAGGCGATCCTGGCGCGGGTGGGCTCGTACAAGGACCTGGAGCCGGAGCTGTTGGGGAGGGTGGAGGAGCTGATCGACTTCGTGACGGCGTGAGCGGAATCCAGCCCCTCCGGCGTTTGAGGAGCGGGGGTCCGGGGGCGGCGCCCCCGGGTCGGGACGGGAAGGGGCGGCGGGGGCGGGAACAACCCGGTCAGTCCACCAGGTCCCGCACCACCGCGTCCGCCAGCAACCGCCCGCGCAGCGTCAGCACCGCGCTCCCCGCCTCGTACGGCCCTTGCTGGAGCAGCCCCTCCGACAGCGCCCGCCGCGATGCCGCGAGCCCCGCCTCCCGCAGCAGCGCCAGCGGGACGCCCTCCCGCAGCCGCAGCTCCAGCAGGACGCGCTCCACGCGCCGGTCCTCGTCCGTGAGGATCTCGCGACCGGCACCCGGGGACTTCCCCGCCGCCAGCGCCCCCGCGTACGCCCCCGGGTGCTTCACGTTCCACCACCGCACGCCCCTCACGTGGGAGTGCGCGCCCGGTCCCGCGCCCCACCAGTCGGCGCCCCGCCAGTACAGCTCGTTGTGCAGGCAGCGCCCCGCGTCGGAGGTGGCCCAGTTCGACACCTCGTACCACTCGTAGCCCGCCGCCGACAGGGTCTCCTCAGCGATCAGGTACCGGTCGGCGTGCACGTCGTCGTCGGTCATCGGGACCTCGCCGCGCCGGATGCGCCGGGCCAGCTGGGTGCCCTCCTCGACGATCAGGGCGTACGCCGAGACGTGGTCGGGTCCGGCGCCGAGCGCGGCGTCCAGCGAGGCCCGCCAGTCGTCGTCGGACTCGCCGGGGGTGCCGTAGATCAGGTCGAGGTTGACGTGGTCGAAGCCGGCCGCGCGGGCCTCGGCGACGCAGGCCTCGGGGCGGCCGGGGGTGTGGGTGCGGTCCAGGATCTTCAGGACGTGCTGCTTGGCGCTCTGCATGCCGAAGGAGATCCGGTTGAAGCCGCCCTCGCGCAGCGCCGCGAGGTACGCCGGGTCGACCGACTCGGGGTTGGCCTCCGTCGTGATCTCCGCGTCCGGCGCCAGGCCGAACTCGTCGCGGACCGCGCGCAGCATCCGCACCAGGTCCCCGGCGGCCAGCAGGGTGGGCGTACCGCCGCCGACGAAGACCGTGCGGACCTCGCGGGGGTCGTCGCCGAGCACCTTGCGGGCCAGGCGGACCTCGTCGACGAGCGTGTCGGCGTAGTTGTCGCGGGAGGCGAGGACGCCGCCGGTGCCGCGCAGCTCGGTCGCGGTGTAGGTGTTGAAGTCGCAGTAGCCGCAGCGGGTCGCGCAGTACGGGACGTGCAGGTAGAAACCGAGGGGGCGGTCGGCGGCCCCGGCGAGCGCGGACGCGGGCAGGGCACCGTCGGCGGGGACGGGCTCGCCGTCGGGGAGTGCGGAGGGCATGCGTTCCATTGTCCCGTACAGCCGCGGTTACCCGGTTCCTCGACCGACCGGCTGCCCGATCGACCGGGCTGCTCGGCTGATCGGCTGCTCGGCTGCCAGGCTGATCGGCTACTCGGCCTGGAGCACCAGCAGCGCCAGGTCGTCCTCCGGGGGCCGGGGCCCGAACTCGTGCACCAGCCGCCTGATGCGCTCGGCGACCAGCTCGGCGTCCAGGCCCGTGCACCCGGCCAGCGCCGTGGCCAGACCGTCGCCGTCGTCGAACTGGCGGGAGCCGCTGCGCCGCTCCGTGATCCCGTCCGTGACGCACAGCAGGGTGTCCCCGGACCGCAGCTCGAAGGTCTCGCTGACGTACGTCGCGTCCTCGACGACGCCGAGCAGGGTCTGCGGGTGCGCGACGGCCGACACCGTGCCGTCGGGCCCGAGGAGCAGCGGCAGCGGGTGCCCGGCGGACGCGAGGGTGCAGCGGACGCCGCCGTCGAAGGGGACCAGCTCGCCGTAGAGCAGGGAGAGGAAGCGCGTCTGCGGTCCGTCGCCCGGGGCAACCGGTGGGCCGCCTGCGGCGACCAGTGCGCGGGCGGCGGCGTCGGCGGCCTCGGTGGCGTCGTCGAGGAGGAGCTGGTTGAGGCGGTCGAGGACGTCGGGGACGCCGTACTGCTCGCGGGCCAGCAGGCGGAGCCAGGGCCGGGCGAGCCCGATGACGACGGCGGCCTCGGGGCCCTTGCCCTGGACGTCGCCCACGGCGAAGCACCAGCGGCCGTCCCCCGCCGGGAAGAGGTCGTAGAAGTCGCCGCTGGGGCCGCCCTTGTCGCGCGGTTCGTAGACGAGGGCGCTGCGCACGCCGGGGATCTCCGCGACGGCACCGGGCAGCAGGCCGCGCTGGAGCACGGCGCTGATGGTGGCCTGCCGGGCGTACTGGCGGGCGGCGCCGATGGCGAGCGCCACCCGGCGGCTGAGATCCTCGACCAGGCCGGTGATCTCGTCGGGGAAACCGGGCGTGTCGAGGGTGTCGGGGTCGTCCGAGGCGTGCGGGGCGGCGTTCGAACTGTCGGCCCGTCCGATGACCAGGGTGCCCAGTGGCCTGCCTCCGGCGACCAGGCGGTAGGCCAGCGCGGTGCCGTGCGTGCCGTCCGGGCCGAGTGCGTCGCCGGGCCAGGGATGGCCGACGGGGCCGGAGCGCCAGGGGTCGCGCGGGCGGGGCGGGTCCTTCTCCAGGGCGGCGCGCAGCTCGTCCAGGTGCCCCTCGCCCGCGTGCCACACGCGGGCCAGCCGGGCGCCCACGGCCGCTCCGGTGTCGTCGGTCCAGGCGCCCCGGCCCAGGGACTCGTCCTCCAGCCACACCCCGCACCAGTCGGCGAGCCGGGGCACGATCAGCTGGCCGGTGAGGGAGGCGACCAGGTCCTCGTCGAGCTGCCCGGCCAGGAGGTCGGAGGCCTCGGCGAGGAAGGACAGCGCGCCGCGGCCCAGCCACTCGCGGTCGCGGACGCCGCGCCGGGCGGTCCCGGCGGTGCCGTCCCACGGGTCGGGCCACCGCGGTCGGCCCGGCCGGCCGGGGCACCCGCCGCGCTCACGGGTCGCGCCCGCGTCTGGGGCAGCGTCTTGGTTCGCGCCCTGGTCGGCGTCTTGGCTCGCGTCTTGGTTCGCGTCCGGGACGGCCGCACGGCCGGGAGCGGCCGCCCGACGGTCCGGGCCCGGCGCGGGGCCGTCCGACCGCCCAAGGCCGTCCGCGTCCGGGCCGTCCGAGGTCCCCGAGCCGTCCTGACCGGCGCCCTGGCCGCTCAGGCTCCCCTGGGGCACGTGGGCGGCCGTCCGGTCTCCCAGACCGGCCCGCACGTCCTCGCCGGACGCACCGGACCCGCCGGACGCACCGGACTCGACGGATGCGCCACACTCACCGGACCCGCCAAGCTCTCCGCCCCCGGCGCCTTCGCCCTCCGCCCCGCCCGTCCCCTCCCCCGGCCGCCGCGTGCCCGGCGGCTCGGGGCGTCGCGCCCCGCACCCTCCGGCGTACGCCTCGGTCTGACCGGCGGTGTCCGTGCCCGCGGCCGACAACCGCGCCCACACCGTCTTGATGCCCGGGCGGTAGGTGATGCCCCACGCCTCCGCGAGCGCGGCGACCAGGCGCAGGCCGCGCCCGTACTCGGCGGGATCATGCGGCATCTCGGGGTCGGTGCTCCGGGGCGCGCGGGACGGGTGCTGGTCCGTGGCCTCGACGACGAGCGCGCCCGTCTCCTCCAACCGGAGGACCACGTCGACGTCGGTGCCGGCGTGCACCACGGCGTTGGTGACCAGCTCGCTGACGACGACCAGGGCGTCCGCGACGAGGTGCTCCGTCAGCTGTTCCGTGCCGGGCAGGCGGAGCGCGGACCAGTCGGCGAGCGCGGCCCGCGCCATCGCGCGGGCGGCGCCCGGTGCCAGGGAGCTGCCGAGCAGGCTCACGCGCGCCCGCGCACACTCCTGGGCGGTGTTCGCAGGCTCCGCGCCGGCGCGGGAGGCGGTCTCCCGCTGCGTCGGAATGGCCCCCATGGACGTCTCCCCGGGCAGTTCGTGCGAGTTCCTCGCAGTCGATGCCGACAGAGTGACAGACCGGCCCCGCCCATAAGCACGGAGTTACCGAAGTGGGCCGCGATGGGTGAGAACCGTGCTAGGCGAACGTTCGAAGACGGCCGGAAGCCGCACGGAAACCGGACGTCTTCGGACATTCGCGGGCACGGACAGTGCCGCCTCGGGCCCTACGCCTCGCGCGAGCCCTCGTACATCTCCTCGATCAGGTTCTTGTACTCCCGCTCCACCACCGGCCGCTTCAGCTTCAGGCTCGGGGTGATCTCGCCGTGTTCGACGTCGAGGTCGCGGGGCAGCAGGCGGAACTTCTTGATGGTCTGCCAGCGCTGGAGGCCCTCGTTGAGCTCCTTGACGTAGCCGTCGACCATCTCGACGGTCGCGGGCGCCGCGACGATCTCGGCGTACGGCTTGCCCTCCAGGCCGTTCTCCTTCGCCCACTCGGTGATCGCGATCTCGTCGAGGGCGATGAGCGCGGTGCAGAAGTTCCGGTCGGCGCCGTGCACCAGGATGTTGGAGACGTAGGGGCAGACCGCCTTGAACTGGCCCTCGACCTCGGCCGGCGCGATGTACTTGCCGCCGGACGTCTTGATGAGGTCCTTCTTGCGGTCGGTGATGCGCAGGTAGCCGTCGGGCGACAGCTCGCCGATGTCGCCGGTGTGGAACCAGCCGTCGGCCTCCAGCACCTCGGCGGTCTTCTCGGGCAGCTTGTGGTAGCCCTCCATGATCCCGGGGCCGCGCAGCAGGATCTCGCCGTCGTCCGCGATGCGCACCTCGGTGCCGGGCAGCGGCTTGCCGACGGTGCCGGTGCGGTAGGCCTCGCCGGGGTTGACGAAGGAGGCGGCGGAGGACTCGGTGAGGCCGTAGCCCTCCAGGATGTGGATGCCGGCCCCGGCGAAGAAGTAGCCGATCTCCGGCGCGAGGGCGGCCGAGCCCGACACGCAGGCGCGCAGGCGGCCGCCGAAGGCCTCGCGGATCTTGGCGTAGACGAGCCGGTCGGCGACGGCGTGCTTGGTGCGCAGCCCCGTGGGGGCGCTCGCGGTGCCGGTGCGCTTGAAGTTGTCCTGGGTGACCTTGGCGTACTCGCGGGCGATCCCGGCGGCCCACTGGAAGATCTTGTACTTGGCCCCGCCGCCCGCGCGGGCCTTGGCGGCGACGCCGTTGTAGACCTTCTCGAAGATGCGGGGCACGGCCGCCATGTAGGTGGGCTGGACGACCGGCAGGTTCTCGATGATCTTGTCGACCCGGCCGTCGACGGCGGTGACGTGACCGGCCTCGATCTGGCCGGAGGTCAGCACCTTGCCGAAGACGTGCGCGAGCGGCAGCCACAGGTACTGCACGTCGTCCTTGGTGACCAGGCCGGTCGCGGCGATCGCCTTGGCCATGTACGACCAGCAGTCGTGCGGGAGCCGGACGCCCTTGGGCCGGCCGGTGGTGCCGGAGGTGTAGATGAGGGTGGCGAGCTGGTCCTTGGTGAGCGCGCCGACCCGCTCCTTGATCAGCTGCGGGTCCTTCTCCAGGCGGGCCGCGCCCCGGCGCTCCAGCTCGTCGAGGGTGAGGACCCAGTCCTCGGAGGTGTCGGCGCCGGTCGCGTCGACCACGACCACGTGGGTGAGGTCGGGCAGCTCCGCCTTCTTCTCCTTCGCCTTGGCGAGCTGCGCGGCGTCCTCCGCGATCAGCACCCGGCTCTCGGAGTCGGAGAGGATGTACGCCGATTCGTCGGCGTTGGTCTGCGGGTAGACGGTGGTCGTCGCCGCGCCCGCGCACATGATGCCGAGGTCGGCGAGGATCCACTCCAGCCGGGTGGCGGAGGCCAGGGCCACCCGCTGCTCGGGCTGCACGCCCAGCTCGATCAGGCCGGCCGCGATCGCGTAGACGCGCTCGGCGGCCTGCGCCCAGGTCAGCGACTTCCAGTCGTCGGGGCCCTCGCCCGCGGCCGACGGCACCGGGTAGCGGTACGCCTCGGCGTCCGGCGTGGCGGCCACCCGCTCCAGGAAGAGTCCCGCCACGGAGGGCGGACGGTTCTCGATCAGTGTCTGTGTGTCGCTCACGACATCCTCCGGGCCCGCGACGGTGCGGCTGGCTCGTTGCGGCTGGCTCAGGTGCGGCTGGTTCACTCTCGGGCGGTGTTCGGGCGGTGACTCGGACTGTTGCCCGATCACTTGTTTAACTCACGAGTAACTACGGGGCAGGCATCAGGGTAAAGGGCGACCGGCCCCCGCGTAAGACTCCGCGCCCTGTCACTTCCTACAGATGCGCGCCCATGACATGCGAAGGGACCCGCCGCACTTTCGTACGACGGGCCCCTCGGTGTCCGTTTCGCCCGGACTCGGCGTGCGGCGCGGCGGTTACTTCTTGCCCTTGCCCGATCCCGCGCTGTCATCGCTGGACAGGACCGCGATGAAGGCTTCCTGCGGAACCTCCACGGAACCCACCATCTTCATCCGCTTCTTGCCCTCCTTCTGCTTCTCCAGCAGCTTCCGCTTACGGGAGATGTCACCGCCGTAGCACTTGGCGAGGACGTCCTTGCGGATGGCGCGGATGGTCTCGCGGGCGATCACCCGGGAGCCGATGGCCGCCTGGATGGGCACCTCGAAGGCCTGGCGCGGGATCAGCTCGCGCAGCTTGGCGACGAGCCGCACGCCGTACGCGTAGGCCGCGTCCTTGTGGGTGATCGCCGAGAAGGCGTCCACCTTGTCGCCGTGCAGCAGGATGTCGACCTTGACCAGGCTGGAGGTCTGCTCGCCGGTGGGCTCGTAGTCCAGCGAGGCGTAACCACGGGTCTTCGACTTCAGCTGGTCGAAGAAGTCGAAGACGATCTCCGCGAGCGGGAGGGTGTAGCGGATCTCGACGCGGTCCTCGGAGAGGTAGTCCATGCCGAGCAGGGTGCCGCGCCGGGTCTGGCACAGCTCCATGATCGAGCCGATGAACTCGGTCGGCGCGAGGATCGTGGCCCGCACGACCGGCTCGTACACCTCGTTGATCTTGCCCTCGGGGAACTCGCTCGGGTTGGTGACGGTGTGCTCGGTGCCGTCCTCCATGATCACCCGGTAGACCACGTTGGGGGCGGTGGCGATGAGGTCGAGTCCGAACTCGCGCTCCAGCCGCTCGCGGATCACGTCGAGGTGCAGCAGGCCGAGGAAGCCGACGCGGAAGCCGAAGCCGAGGGCGGCGGACGTCTCCGGCTCGTAGACCAGGGCGGCGTCGTTGAGCTGGAGCTTGTCGAGGGCCTCGCGCAGCTCGGGGTAGTCGGAGCCGTCCAGCGGGTACAGGCCGGAGAACACCATGGGCCTGGGGTCCTTGTAGCCGCCGAGCGCCTCCGTGGCGCCCTTGTGCTGGCTGGTGACGGTGTCGCCGACCTTGGACTGGCGGACGTCCTTCACGCCGGTGATCAGGTATCCCACCTCGCCGACGCCGAGGCCGTCGGCGGAGAGCATCTCCGGCGAGTTGGTGCCGATCTCCAGCAGCTCGTGCGTGGCGCCGGTGGACATCATCCGGATCCGCTCGCGCTTGTTGAGCTGGCCGTCGATGACCCGGACGTACGTCACCACTCCGCGGTAGGAGTCGTAGACGGAGTCGAAGATCATCGCGCGGGCGGGGGCGTCCTTGACGCCGACCGGGGCGGGGACCTCGGCGACGACCTTGTCCAGCAGCACGTCGACGCCGAGGCCGGTCTTGGCGGAGACCTTGAGCACGTCGTCGGGGTCGCAGCCGACCAGGTTGGCCAGCTCCTCGGCGAACTTCTCGGGCTGCGCGGCCGGCAGGTCGATCTTGTTCAGCACCGGGATGATGGTGAGGTCGTTCTCCATCGCCAGGTAGAGGTTGGCGAGGGTCTGGGCCTCGATGCCCTGGGCGGCGTCGACGAGGAGGATGGTGCCCTCGCAGGCGGCCAGCGACCGCGACACCTCGTAGGTGAAGTCGACGTGCCCGGGGGTGTCGATCATGTTGAGGATGTGCGTGTCGCTCTTGTCATGGGTCGGGGCCCACGGCAACCGCACCGCCTGGGACTTGATCGTGATGCCGCGCTCGCGCTCGATGTCCATGCGGTCGAGGTACTGGGCGCGCATCTGCCGCTGCTCGACCACACCGGTCAGCTGGAGCATCCGGTCGGCGAGCGTGGACTTGCCGTGGTCGATGTGCGCGATGATGCAGAAGTTGCGGATCAGCGCCGGTTCGGTACGGCTCGGCTCGGGCACATGGCTGGGGATCGCGGGCACGCAGGGTCCTGATTCTTGAGGCGTCCGCAGTGTCTGCGGTCTCGGGTCGGATCGATACGTAGCCTCCATGGTCCCACGGGTGGGGAGCCGGTACGGGTTTGGGACCCTCGACGACCCGCTGGTAGTGTGGGTGGCTGTGTCTCTTGCCCTCTCAGCACGAGGCACTCCTTCAAGAAATCACCGGCACGGGACCCTCGCGGCCTCGTGCCTGAACCTGCAAAGGCTCATTCGTGGCGAACATCAAGTCCCAGATCAAGCGGAACAAGACCAACGAGAAGGCCCGGCTGCGCAACAAGTCGGTCAAGTCCTCTCTGAAGACCGCGATCCGCAAGGCCCGTGAGGCCGCTGCCGCGGGTGACGTGGAGAAGGCCACCGAGTACCAGCGCGTCGCTTCGCGCCAGCTCGACAAGGCCGTCTCCAAGGGCGTCATCCACAAGAACCAGGCCGCCAACAAGAAGTCGGCGCTGGCGCAGAAGGTCGGCGCCCTCAAGGGCTGAATCCCTTATCTGGTCTGATCGCCGGAAGGACCCAGAGCGGGCCCTCTCTCATCCGCTCCCGTCCGGCACCCAAGGATCCATGCGCGGCCTGCGTTCGCCACGCGGGCATGGATCCGCGAGCTTGGTCCGAAGGCCCCGGTGGGCCGTCCTTCCCCAGGACGGACGCCGGGGCCTTCGGCGTGTCCCGGGAGGGGTGTCCCGGGAGGAGTGCCCCGGGAGGGGAGTCCCTGGTAGGCGTGTCCCGGGAGGGGTGTCCCTGGTACGGAGCCCCGGGTGCGGTGCCCCGGACACGGGGCCGAGCGCGGCGGGCCCTACGAGCGTCCTCGTGAACGCGCCGCCCGCGCGATGGTCACCACGGCCTTCTCCAGGGCGTACTCGGGATCGTCCCCGGCGCCCTTCACCCCCGCGTCGGCCTCGGCCACCGCGCGCAGCGCCACGGACACACCGTCCGGGGTCCAGCCGCGCATCTGCTGCCGGACGCGGTCGATCTTCCAGGGCGGCATTCCCAGCTCGCGGGCGAGGTCGGCGGGGCGTCCGCCGCGGGCGGAGGACAGCTTGCCGATGGCCCGCACGCCCTGCGCGAGCGCGCTGGTGATCAGCACCGGTGCCACTCCGGTCGCCAGCGACCAGCGCAGCGCCTCCAGGGCCTCCGCCGCGCGTCCCTCGACCGCCCGGTCGGCGACCGTGAAGCTGGAGGCCTCCGCCCGTCCGGTGTAGTACCGCCCGACGACCGCCTCGTCGATGGTCCCCTCGACGTCGGCGGTCAGCTGGGACACCGCCGAGGCCAGCTCCCGCAGGTCGCTGCCGATGGCGTCGACCAGGGCCTGGCACGCCTCCGGGGTGGCCGACCGCCCGGCCGTGCGGAACTCCGAGCGCACGAAGGCCAGCCGGTCGGCGGGCTTCGTCATCTTCGGGCAGGCCACCTCGCGCGCCCCCGCCTTGCGGGCCGCGTCGAGCACGCCCTTGCCCTTGGCGCCGCCCGCGTGCAGCAGGACGAGGGTGATCTCCTCGGCGGGGGCGCCGAGGTAGGCCTTGACGTCCTTGACCGTGTCGGCGGACAGGTCCTGCGCATTGCGTACGACCACGACCTTGCGCTCGGCGAAGAGCGAGGGGCTGGTCAGCTCGGCGAGGGTGCCGGGCTGCAGCTGCTCGGGGGCGAGGTCGCGTACGTCCGTGTCGGCGTCGGCGGCCTTGGCGGCGGCCACCACCTCCTGCACGGCACGGTCGAGCAGGAGGTCCTCCTGGCCCACGGCAAGGGTCACCGGGGCGAGAGGGTCGTCGTTCGCAGTCTTCCTGGCCATCGTGACAAGCATCGCACGCACCACTGACAACGCCGGACGGGCGCTGCCGGACGCGGGCTACGGCTCCTCGCGCCAGCCCTCCCACTCCCCGGCGAACGCGTCCAGCTCACCGGGGTCCAGCGCTTCCCGCTCGTCACGCAGAACGACGAGCCACTGGGCGTCCTCGGCGTCGTCCTCGCCGGCCAGGGCGTCCCGCAGGATCCGCGGTTCCTCGTCGATCCCGAACCGCTCCCCCAGCTCCTGGGCAGCCTCCTCCGCGGCGTCGCGGTCGGGCAGTACCAGCACATGTCTCACGTCGCTCACGGTGCCATTGTCGGTCAGCCCTTGGGCACGATCTGCACGTCGAGGTCGATGCGGATGCTGGGGCCGACCACGGCGATGCCGCGGGCCAGCATCGTCTGCCAGCTCACCGTGAAGTCGTCGCGGTGCAGCTCGGTGGTGGCGCGACAGGCCGCCCGCGTCTCGCCCTCCATGCCGTTGCCGAGTCCGAGGTAGTCGGTCTCCAGCGTGACCGTGCGCGTCACCCCGTGCAGGGACAGCGCCCCGGTGACGGCCCACCGGTTGCCGCCGCGGTGCGTGAACCGGTCGCTGTAGAACTCCAGCGTCGGAAACCGCTCCACGTCCAGGAAGTCGGCCGAGCGCAGGTGGTCGTCGCGCATCTTCACGTTGGTGTCGATGGACGCCGCGTCGATCACGACGTGCATCGCGGAGTGCTGCATGTCGTCGGCGATCCGCACCGCGCCCGCGAAGGAGTTGAACCGGCCGTGGATCCGGGCCAGCCCGATGTGCCGCGCGGTGAAGGCGATCGAGGAGTGCGCCGGCTCGATCTCCCAGTCGCCCGGCGCGGGCAGCTCCGGCGGCTGGGCCACCTGCAGCGTCACGTCGCCGAGCGAGGCCAGCGAGTCCTCGACGACCGTCGCGGAGGCGCGGTACGGGGTGTACCCCTCGGCGGACACGGCGAGCCGGTACTCCCCCGCGGGCACCGTCGCCACGAACGATCCGAAGGGGTCCGTACCGCCGCCGACCACCTTGCGCCCCATGGCGTCGCTGACCGTGAACTCCGCGCCCGGCACCGGGGTGTTGACGGGGTCGAGGACGCGGCAGCTCAGCACGCCGGCGTCCCGCGGGGTGCGCACCGCCGCCAGGGGACCCGTCCGTTGCATCCGCTTCGTTCGGCTTCCCAGCAAACGGCCGATCATTTGCGACACCCTCTGCACGACATCGAAAACTAGTTGACGGAGAAACATTCGATCACCGATGTGGCTTTCGAGGCAACACGGGACCACATCACGGGAAACCGTCGCATGTGCTGGGAGTGGGCAGGAGTGGCCCCGTGTGGCCGTGTGTGCTCCCGTGTGGCCCGTTATCGGCGCACCGGGCGCGTTCCCCGCCTCGTCACCGTTCCCAGTACAGGCCGCGGACCTTCACGCCGGTGACCGTGGCCGGGGCCTGGTCGCCGGAGTCGGGCGGGTAGTAGATGAACTCGAAGCGCAGCCGTTCGTCGGCGACGATCGAGCCGCTGTTCCCGAAGTCCGGGAAGCTGCTGCCGTCGGTGCCCACCCGTTCGACGATCGGGCCGGTCCATCGGCTTCCGTCCCGGCGGAGGTGGTAGAAGCGGCCCTGGAGCGTGGAGCCGGGTGGCACGACGGCCCGGAGGTAGGCCGTGGCCTGGTAGTGGGACGCGCCGGTCAGCAGGTCCACGCCGTCCACGCTGAGCGTCGTCCACTGCCGGGGCGTGATCCGCTGGTCGTCGCTGTCGGATCGGCTGATCGCTCGCGGCATGTCTTCCTCCTCGGATTCGCCGGGTGTCCAGCCGGCGGGGTGGGTGAGGCGTTCTTCGACCCGGGCGCGCATCGACGCCATCGTGAAACCGCGCGGATCGATCTTTCCGGGCTGCCACTCCAGGTGGCCGATCACCGAGCGCTCGTTCCAGCCGTGGTGCCGGCACACGGCCGCGGCGGCCCGCTCGATCGCGTCCAGCTGCGCGGCGGGCCACGGATCCTCGCCGTCGCCGAGGTTCTCGCACTCGAAGCCGTAGAAGTGCCGGTTGCCGTCGGTGTTCGCCTCGTTGTCCCGGGGCAGGGCCTGCTCCGCGACGACGGCGCGCAGGACGTCGTCGTCGCCCAGACCGGCGTGGTTGGCACGGCCGTAGCCGACCAGGTGCACGCGGCCGTCCTTGGTGATGACGCCGTGGCACAGGGGGCCGGGCAGGCTCGCGTAGCCCGTGCGGCAGATCTCCACGGTGGCGGCGCTGCCCCGGGTCACGGTGTGGTGGATCATCACGCCGTTGACGGGTCCCCAGGCTCCCTTGTGGTTGCGGTTGTGGTCCCGCCAGTCGCCGACCTCGACGACGGTGAGGCCCTCCGCCTTCAGCGCCTTGAGGAAGCTGCCCGCGGTCATGGGGGCGGCCATCAGGCACGCTCCGGACACGGCGGGTCGGGCCGGTGGACGGTGTGCATCGGATCGTCCTCGCCGCGCCGGTGCACAACGGGGTGACCCGGCCTGGGGGTTCGGGGCATGGTCTCTCCTTCGGTGTGGGGGCGGCCGACCGTGGCCGGACGCGTCGACCGCGCGACCCGGTGACGTCTCCCGCGCTGGTCTGGAAATTCCCGGTGCCCGCCGGACTACGCCTCCCAGGGCACAGCAGGGACGGGAACCACTCGCGATCCGGCCAGTACGGGACCCCTGCCGCACCCTGAGTACCGGCGCGACAGACACGGACGACCTGCTCGTGGCCATGACGACCGCCCCGTCCTCACTCCCCCGCCACCCTCAGCTCCCGCCCTGTACCGGCGACCGCCAGCGCCCCGTCCCGGTCCGTGCGCAGCACCGTCGCTCCCTGGGCGCGCAGTGCCGCGACGGTGCCGGGTGCCGGGTGGCCGTAGGTGTTGTCCTCGCCGCAGCTGATGAGCGCGAGACGTGGGGCGACTTCCCGCAGGAACGCGAAGTCCTGGTGGGCGGAGCCGTGGTGGGCCACCTTCAGGACGTCCACGTCGTGCAGTCGTGCTGCCGCCGGGGAGCGGGCCAGCTCCCGCTGGGCCGGGGGCTCCAGGTCACCGAGGAGGAGCAGGCGCAGGCCGGCCGTCCGGACCAGGAGGGTGACGCTGGCGTCGTTGGGGCCGCCTTCCGTGCCCGGTGGCGCCGTCATCGGTGGGCTCGGCGGGGGCCACACCACCTGCCAGGACAGCGGGCCGGAGCGTCGCCGCTCTCCGGCGGCCGCGTGCCGCAGGGGGATGTGCCGGGCCGCTGCCTGTCGGTGGACGAACTCGGCCTGGTCCGCCGGTTCTTCGAGGGCGGTTGTCTCGATCGCGCCCACCGAACGGCCCCGCAGCACCCCGGGCAGCCCGGCCACGTGGTCGGCGTGCGGGTGGGTCAGCAGCACGAGGGGCACGCGGGTGATGCCGAGGGCCCGCAGGCAGTGGTCGGCCAGGGCGGGGTCGGGGCCCGCGTCCACGACCACGGCCGTCCCCTCTCCCGCCGCGAGCACCAGCGCGTCGCCCTGACCCACGTCGCACATCACCATCCGCCAGCCGGGCGGGGGCCAGCCCTTGATCACCCGGACCAGCGGCGGCGGCTGCGTCACGACGAGAAGCAGCAGCAGGGCGCAGACTCCGCACCACCACGGGTGCCGCACCAGGCGTCGGCCGACCAGCAGCACACCCACCGTGGCGAGGGCGAGCAGCGCCGCCCCGGCCCAGCCGCCGGGCCAGCCCACTCCCGCGCCGGGCAGCGCGGCCCCGGTGCGGGCGATCTCCGCGATCCACTCGGCCGGCCAGCTTCCGCACCAGGCCAGGCTTTTGGCCAGCGGCATCGCCGCGGGTGCCGTCGCCAGCGCCGCGAAGCCGAGCACCGTGGCCGGGGCCACCGCGAACTCCGCCAGCAGGTTGCACGGCACCCCCACCAGACTCACCCGCTGCGACAGCACGACGACGACCGGCGCGCACACGGCCTGCGCGGCAGCCGCGGCGGCCAGCGCCTCCGCGAGCCGGGGCGGTACCCGGCGCCGGCGCAACGCCGCGCTCCACCGCGGAGCGATCGTGAGCAGCGCCCCCGTGGCCAGCACGGAGAGCAGGAAGCCGTAACCGCGGGACAGCCAGGGGTCGTAGAGCACCAGGAGCAGGACCGCCGTCGCCAGGGCCGGCAGCATCGATCTGCGACGGCCGGTGGCCAGGGCGAGCAGGGCGACGGACCCGAAGGCCGCCGCCCGCAGCACGCTCGGGTCGGGCCGGCACACCACGACGAAGGCGAGCGCGAGCAGCCCGCCGAGGAGCGCGGTCGTCCGCAGGCGCAGGCCGAGGCGGGGCGCCAGTCCCCGGCGCTCACTGCGCTGGGCCAGGCCCGGCGGACCGAGGAGCAGCGCGAGCACGATCGTGAAGTTGGCGCCGGAGACGGCCAGCGTGTGTGTCAGGTCGGTCTCCTTGAACGCCTCCTCCAGCTCCGGTGTGACGCGCGAGGTGTCGCCGACGACCAGGCCCGGCAGCAGCGCCCGCGCGTCTGCGGACAGGTCCTCGGTCGCCTCGCGCAGTCCGGTCCGCAACCGCCCCGCCAGCCGTTGCGCCGTCGAGGGCCTCGCCAGGGACTCCGGCGGCTGTCGGCCCGCCCGCACGCGCAGCACCGCGGCGATCCGGTCACCGCCCTGCCTCGGGGGTGACAGCCGGGCGGTGACGCGGAGCCTCGTGGTCGGCAGCAGCTCCAGCCAGCGGGAGGGTGCGGGCCGGGTGCGGGACGGTTTCCCTTCCTCACCGACGTCGACGAGGACGAGCACCGGCGTCCGGGCCGTCACCGCCGTCCCGCCCGACTCGCTCAGCCGCCGCACGTCGGCCTCGATCAGCACCGTGGGCGGCACGGCGCGGTTGCCCCGGACCCGCGGCCGGGTGAGGCGGGGGTCGGCCGTGACCTCCACCTCCGCGGTGACCGTGGCGTACCGCCGCGCCAGCTCCGGCACGGGTCCCCGGCGCGGTTCCGCGCCGTGCAGCGCGGCCGAGGTGGCGGACGCGGCGACACAGAGGAGCAGAGCGGCGGCCGCGGGTGCGCGGGTCCGTCTGCGCGTCGGCCCCAGCAGCAGTGCCCCGGCCAGGAGCAGGGCGCCCGTCACCACGCCCACCGCCCAGCCGGTCGGCACGTCCAGCACCAGGGCCGCCGTCGCCCACGCCGCCAGGGCGGGCGGTACCAGGCGCAGGTCCGCGGGGCCCTCCTGCCGGGGGTGGGCCGCGCCCAGCCGGTGACAGGAGGCGGCGTGCACGGCGGCGCGCGGGGGCCTCGCCCGGGGCTGCTCCGCTCCGGCGCGTCCGTCCGGCCGGTCCACCCCCGTCACGTCCGTGTTCATGGCCGTACGAGGTCCCGCAGGTCGGCGAAGCGGCGCTCGCCGATGCCGTTGACCTCGCGCAGTTCGTCCACCGAGCGGAAACCGCCGTGCTGGGTGCGGTAGTCGATGATGTGCTGGGCGAGGACCGGGCCGACGCCCGGGAGGGTGTCGAGCTGGTCGGTGGTCGCCGTGTTGAGGGAGACCGGTGCCGCGGGCTCCGCCGCCCCCGTCGACCCACCCGGCGCGGGACCGGGTCCCGGCGGAGGCGCGGGCGCGGGCGCGGGCGCTCCGACGATCACCTGTTCGCCGTCCACCAGGAAGCGCGCCCGGTTCAGCCCGTCGGTCTTCGTGCCGGGCCGCACCCCTCCGGCGGCTCGCAGGGCGTCCGCGACACGGGAACCGGCCGGGAGGCTGTGGATGCCGGGTTCGCGGACCTTGCCGCCGACGTCCACCACGATCTCGGGCCCGGCCGTGGTCGTCGGCGCGGCCTGGGACTCGGGCTTGCCCGTCGTCGCGCGGTCCGCGGCCGTCGGCCCCGGTTTCCCGGCTCCGTACGCCGCCTCCCGCACCACCTCGGGTGCCGCCACCGGCTGGGCGCGGCCGGACCGGAAGTGCTGCACCGCGAGGACCGCCGCGAGGACGAGCAGCACCGAGAGCGCGGCGACGCTGCGCCGCTCCAGGCCACACCGGGTCTGCAACCACACCGGCATCCGCTCCCGCAGTGCCTGTCCGGTCCGCTCCCGCCAGGCCGGCGTGGCGGCGCCGGAGTCACCGATGTCCGTGTCGCCGGCGGCCCCAGCGCCGGGCAACGGCGGCCCCTTTCCCGCCTCCCCCTGCGCCCTCTCCCTCTCCCTCTCGTGTCCGGCCCGGTCGAACCCCTCGGCGCGCTCGGCGAACAGCGCCTCCGCCCTCCGCCGCAGCTCCTCCGGAGGCGGTTGCCGGCGACCGTGCCGGGCGTGGGAGCGGGGGCGGGCGTGAGCACCGGAGCCGGGTGCGCGGCGGTGCACGAGGCGGCCGTCGGAGGCCGGGGCGCGGCCCGGGCCACTGGTCGCGGACGGGGTGCGTGAGCGTGATCGAAGAGCCATGCGACGAGGATCGGACACCTCGACGCCCTCGCGATGATCATGGTCGATTCCCGGGGACTACCCACCGGTTGTGGAAAACTCCGGCCCCCTCACGGGTGACCCGACAGCACCCACCACGACCCTCGCCACACCCGCCCGCCCCGGCAGCCCGCTCTCACCGCGACGAGACCACGACCCCCAGCAGCCCCGGCCCCGTGTGCGCGCCGATCACCGCACCGACCTCGCTCACGTGCAGGTCGGCCAGCCCGGGCACCCGGTCCCGCAGGCGGTCCGCCAGGGCCGACGCCCGGTCGGGGGCGGCGAGATGGTGGACGGCGATGTCGACGGGCGCGCTGCCCGCCCGGTCGGCGGCGATCTCCTCCAGCCGGGCGATGGCCCTGGACGCCGTCCGGACCTTCTCCAGGGGTTCGATGCGGCCGCCCTCCAGCTGCAGCAGCGGCTTCACGGCGAGCGCGGAGCCGAACAGCGCCTGGGCCGCCCCGATCCGGCCGCCGCGGCGCAGATAGTCGAGGGTGTCGACGTAGAAGTAGGCGGAGGTGTCCGCGGCGCGCTTCTCCGCGGCCGCGACGGCCTCGTCGACCGTGCCGCCCGCCTCCGCCGTCTCCGCGGCCGCGAGTGCGCAGAATCCGAGGGCCATCGCGATCATCCCGGTGTCCACGACCCTGACCGGGACGGCGGCGTCGCGCGCCGCGACGACGGCCGCGTCGTGGGTGCCGGAGAGTTCGGCGGACAGGTGGAGGGAGACGATGCCCTCGGCCCCGGACTCGGCGATCCTGCGGTAGGTCTCGGCGAAGAGTTCGGGGCCGGGGCGCGAGGTGGTGACCGGCCGCCGTTTCTGCAGCGCCTGGGCCAGGGAACGGGTCGAGATCTCGGTGCCCTCCTCCAGGGCCCGGTCGCCCAGCACGACGGTCAGGGGTACCGCGGTGATGCCGTGCCGCTCCATCGTCCGGGCCGGAAGGTAGGCCGTTGAATCCGTGACGATAGCGACATGGCGGGACATGAGCTGGAGGTTACCTGGCGTAGTGCCGGTACGGCAGTCCGGCCCCGACGACCGGGCGTTCACAGGCTGGATCGGGTCGGCGGGACCGGTCAGGTCGTGCTCTCCGGGCGGGCCTTCTTCTGCCAGGGATACACGGGGCGCGCGGCGGGCGGGGTGATGGCGGGGCGCGTGGCGTCCTCCTCCGCCGGGCCCTGAGCGGCGGAATCCGGCCAGGTCTGCCGGGTGGACGGGGCCTCGGCGGCGGGCGCCTCGGGCCAGGACGGCGGCGCGGCGGCCGGCCCCGCCCCCAGCCCCGTCCCGGCCTCTGGCTCCGTCCAGTGCCGCAGCGCGCCGGCCTCCACGTCGATCTGCGCGCTCAGCGAGTCCAGGTCGTCGTCCGCGAAGCGGCGGGCGCGGTCGCGGGCCGCCCAGCGCAGGGAGTCCGCCGACCCGACGATGCGCTCGGTGCGCTCACGCAGTCCGGGCAGGCGCTCGGCGAGGGTGGCGCGGTCCGGCTCGGACTCCAGCCGCCGCAGCTCGCCGTCCAGCTCGAAGCCGTGCGCGCTGAGCCGTTCGAAGAGGGCGAGGGACTCCTTGAGGGACTCGTCCTCGGCCACGCGCGCGTGCAGCGCGTCCTGGGTGGCCCGCATGGAGGTGCGCAGGGTCAGCCGCAGCTGCGCCAGCTCGCCCGCCGGACCCACCTGGACGAGGGACTTGGCCCGCAGGGTGTGGTCCTCGACGGTGCGGCGGGCCTGGGTGATGCCCCGGTCCACGCTGCGCTTGGCGGCGCCGACGGCCTTCACCGTGGCGTAGACACCCAGCACCACGGCGAGCAGGAAGAGCAGGGCGAACACTGTGAGCGCTGCTTCCACGAGGCTCCTCCTTCGGACGTCCGTCCCGCGCACCGGCGGTCCGCGGCACGTGTCGCGCCGCTCTTCCACGGTAAACGCAGCGGGCAGGCCCAGGGTTCCGCGAGAACCCCGAACCTGCCCGTACCGGACCCGTAGGGGGCGCCCGAGACGCCCCGGTCGCCGCCTACGCGGGCACGATGTTCACCAGCTTCGGCGCCCGCACGATCACCTTGCGGATCCCGGCTCCGCCCAGCGCGGCCACGACCTTCTCGTCGGCCAGCGCGGCCTTCTCCAGGTCGTCGTCGGAGATGGAGGGGGCGACCTCCAGCCGCGCCTTGACCTTGCCCTTGATCTGGACGACGCAGGTCACGGTCTCGTCGACGACGTAGGCCGGGTCGGCGACCGGGAAGTCCTCGTGGACGACGGAGGACTCGTGCCCCAGCTTGCGCCACAGCTCCTCGGCGACATGCGGGGCCAGCGGCGCGACCAGCAGCACCAGGCGCTCGGCGACCGACCGCGGGACCGGGCCTCCGGCCTTGGTCAGGTGGTTGTTCAGCTCGGTGACCTTGGCGATGGCGGTGTTGAACCGCAGGCCCTCCAGGTCCTGCCGTACGCCGTCGATGGCCTTGTGCAGGGCGCGCAGCGTGTCGGCGTCGATGTCGGTCTCCGCGACGTCGGCCACGGACAGCTCGCCGGTGTTCTCGTCGACGACGTTGCGCCACAGCCGCTGCAGCAGCCGGAACTGGCCGACCACCGCGCGGGTGTCCCACGGCCGGGACACGTCCAGCGGGCCCATCGCCATCTCGTACAGGCGCAGCGTGTCGGCGCCGTACTCGGCGCAGATCTCGTCGGGGGTGACGGCGTTCTTCAGGGACTTGCCCATCTTGCCCAGCAGCCGGGAGACCTTCTCGCCCTGGTAGTAGTAGGCGCCGTCGCGCTCCTCCACCTCGGCGGCCGGCACGGCGATGCCGCGGCTGTCCCGGTAGACGTAGGCCTGGATCATGCCCTGGTTGAACAGCTTGTGGAACGGCTCGGCCGAGGAGACGTGCCCCAGGTCGAACAGGACCTTGGACCAGAAGCGGGCGTACAGCAGGTGCAGCACGGCGTGCTCGGCACCGCCGACGTACAGGTCGACGCCGCCGTGCGGCAGGCCCTCGCGCGGGCCCATCCAGTACTGCTCGATCTCGGGGTCGACCAGCTGCTCGCTGTTGTGCGGGTCCAGGTAGCGCAGCTCGTACCAGCAGGAACCGGCCCAGTTGGGCATCGTGTTGGTCTCGCGGCGGTACTTCTTCGGCCCGTCGCCCAGGTCCAGGGTGACGTTGACCCAGTCCTCATTGCGGGACAGCGGGGTCTCGGGCTCGGTGTCGGCGTCGTCCGGGTCGAAGGTGCGCGGGGAGTAGTCCTCGACCTCGGGCAGCTCCAGCGGCAGCATCGACTCGGGCAGCGGGTGGGCGATGCCGTCCTCGTCGTAGACGATCGGGAAGGGCTCGCCCCAGTAGCGCTGGCGGCTGAACAGCCAGTCGCGCAGGCGGAAGTTGACGGTGCCCTCACCGGCACCGGTGCGCTCCAGCCACTCGGTGATGCGCTCCTTGGCCTCGACGACGGACAGGCCGTCCAGGCTCACCCCGTCGCCCGAGGAGTCGGTGCTGGACGAGTTCATGATCTTCGCGTCGTAGGAGGAGAAGGCGTCCTCCCACGTCGAGGTGTCGGTGCCGCGGCCGTCGGTCGGCTCGACGATGCAGCGGATCGGCAGCTCGAAGGCGCGGGCGAACTCGAAGTCGCGCTGGTCGCCCGCCGGGACGGCCATGATCGCGCCGGTGCCGTAGCCCATCAGCACGTAGTCGGCGATGAAGACCGGGACCTGCTCGCCGTTGACCGGGTTGGTGGCGTACGCGCCGATGAAGACGCCGGTCTTGTCCTTGGCCTCGGCCTGCCGCTCGACGTCGGACTTCGAGGCGGCCTGCGCGCGGTACGCGGCGACGGCCTCGGTCGGGGTGGCGTGACCACCGGTCCACGCGTCGTGCGTGCCCTCGGGCCAGGCGGCCGGGGTGAACTTCTCGACCAGCGGGTGCTCCGGCGCCAGCACCATGTAGGTCGCGCCGAACAGCGTGTCGGGGCGGGTGGTGAAGACGGTGATGCGCTCGCCGTCGACGGGGAAGTCGACGCGGGCGCCCTCGGAGCGGCCGATCCAGTTGCGCTGCTGCAGCTTGATGGCCTCGGGCCAGTCCAGCTGGTCCAGGTCGTCCAGCAGCCGGTCGGCGTAGGCCGTGATGCGCATGTTCCACTGGCGCAGCTTGGACTTGAAGACGGGGAAGTTGCCGCGCTCGGACCGGCCGTCGGCGGTGACCTCCTCGTTGGCCAGCACGGTGCCCAGTCCGGGGCACCAGTTGACCGGCGCGTCGGAGGCGTAGGCCAGGCGGAACCCGCCCAGGACGTCGGCGCGCTCGGCCTCGCTCAGGGTGCTCCACGCGCGCCCCGGGTGGCCCGGGACCGCCCGCTCACCGGAGGCGAACTGCGCGACCAGCTCGGCGATCGGACGGGCCTTCTTCGCCTCGTCGTCGTACCAGGAGTTGAAGATCTGCAGGAAGATCCACTGGGTCCACTTGTAGTACTCGGGGTCGATCGTGGCGAACGACCGGCGCTTGTCGTGGCCCAGGCCCAGCCGGCGCAGCTGGCTCTGCATGTTCTTCATGTTGGCTTCGGTGGACACGCGCGGGTGCGTGCCGGTCTGCACGGCGTACTGCTCGGCGGGCAGGCCGAAGGCGTCGAAGCCCAGGGTGTGCAGGACGTTGTGGCCGGTCATCCGCTGGAAGCGGGCGAAGACGTCGGTGGCGATGTAACCCAGGGGGTGGCCGACGTGCAGGCCCGCACCAGACGGGTACGGGAACATGTCCATGATGAACTTCTTGGGCTTGGCGACCAGCTCCGGGTCGCCTGCCAGGTCACCCTTGGGGTTCGGCGCGGCGTACGTCCCCTCGGCGTCCCAGAAGTCCTGCCAGCGTGCCTCGATCTCGGCGGCCATGGCAGCCGTGTAGCGGTGCGGCGCGGCGTCCGCCGACACAGGGGCGGTTGCCGCGGGGTTCGTCTCGCTCATGATCCTCAAAGCTCCATCGATCGTCTCTGCCAGCGGCTGCGACCTTCATGACCAGCGGCTGCGATGGCCGGGAAATGAAAAATCCCCTCGCACAGGAGGGGACGCCGCGCCGATTCCGGCCACCGGACTACGGCCGGGGTCGGGACTGATCAGCGCGGCTCGCTAAGCAGAAGGCGTACGGCACGCATGGCGTCAGGGTACCGCAGTCGTCGAGCGGGCCGCGAGGGGCTTCCGGCCGACGTGCGGCCGACCGGAATCCGGGGCCCGCGAACCGGAAACCGGAGGCAAACCTGAACCAAGGTCAAAGGTTACTTCGCGTAACGACCACTAAGGGACACCAGCACGAGCGCGCTGTCATTTGATAACAACGCAATAACTCAAACCTCCTACCCACGGGTATGGCGCCACTTAGAGTGCGGCAGCGGGACCGCTTTCCCGAACCGCTCCGGAGTTGCCCCCATGAACCCTCCCCCGATCCACCCCCGCGACACCAGCTCGCCGCCTCCCGTCACGTCCCTGACGTGCGGAGGTCCGTCGTCATGACGAACGACAGCACGGTGGACGACACCTTCGCCCAGTTCCTGAACTTCGGCGCCGGCGTCCTCTCCCTCGTCTTCCTCAGCTGCTCGGTGATCTGGGGTCTGCTCGCCCAGGACCGGATCGTCCTCGACACCCGGCAGCGGATCCTGGCCCAGGCGGTGCACCGGACCACCGCGGTCGCCTCGGTCGTCTTCCTGCTGGTGCACATCGTGGTCAAGCTGGTCCTGGACCACACCACCTGGGTCGCCGCGGTCCTCCCGTTCGGCCTCCTGGCCACGGACGACGAGGAGTTCGGCGGCCGGGCCGTCCTCATCGGCTTCGGCACCCTGGCCAGCATGCTCATGATCTTCGTGGGGGTCACCGGAGCCCTGCGCAACCGCTTCGCCTCCCCGGCCCCCGTGGCGGCCCGCTGGCGGGCCATGCACATGCTGGCCTACCCGGCGTGGTGCCTGGCCCTGCTGCACGGGCTCTACGCGGGTCGCGCGGCGAAGCCGGTCTTCGTGGTGCTGTACGCGCTGTCCGTGGTCGGGGTCATGGCGGCCCTGGCGCTGCGCGCGGCGCCCCGTCCGGTCAAGCGCAGGGTCGCCGACCGGATCGCCGGCCTCCTCGGGACCGGGGAGCGGCCCGTCCGCGAGGAGCAGGCGGAGAGCCGGCCGAGGGACACCGCGGCCCTGCCGGGCTACGAGCGCGCCGGGGCGTCGTCCGTGCGCGGCACGTCCCCGTCCGCCCCGCTGTACGAACCCGCGGAGCGCCTCACCGCCCCGGAGCCCGCGAGCGGCTTCGCGGCGGCCTACCGCGCGGTGTCCGCTCCCTCGGGCACGCGCCGCCCGCCGCTGACGGCCGACCCGGCCGCGTCCGCCCAGCTGCCGCCGGACCCGCGGCCCACCGAGGCGATGCCGTTCGTGGACGGCGGCGGCAGCACCTCGGGCAGCTGGCCCGTACCGTCGCCGCCCCCGGTCGGCGAGGCGCCCCCGTCGGTCTACGACCCGCTCAACGACACCGGACACACCATCCCGGTCTACGGCAGCACGGACGCGGCGGACTACTCCGCGCGGTACTCCGCTCCCCCCGCCTCGGGCTACGGCTCGAGTGACGTGTACGACACCCGTGAGACGAACGCGGTCTACGACACGTACTACCCCAGCGACACGTACAACAGCGGTCCCGCCCCTGAACCAACCCCCGGTGTGCCGTCGCCGTCCCACGACTTCGACGCACCGGGTTCCGGTGAACCTTGGAACACGCCTTCCGGAGGCTTGAATTGAACGAGGCCCTGCCCGACGTCCCCGAGGTCCGCGTGGTCGGGCTTCCCCAGCTCACGTCGGGCTTCGACCTTGTCGAGCGCCTGGATCTGCCCATGCACCTCAAGGTGCACGGTCCGCTCGAACCGATGGGCGGGGAGCAGCTCGCGCAGCTCTCCGAACGCATCGGCCTGAAGGGCCGCGGCGGCGCGGGCTTCCCCTTCCACAAGAAGCTGCGCTCGGTCGCCGAGGCGGCGATCAAGCGCGGCGTACGCCCGGTCGTGGTCGTCAACGGCAGTGAGGACGAGCCGGCCTGCCGCAAGGACACGGTGCTGATCAACCGCGCCCCGCACCTGATCCTGGACGGCGCGCTGCTGTGCGCCGAGGCGATGGGCGCCCGCACGCTGGTCATCGGGGTCACCCGGGAGTCCACCCAGCGCTCCATGGAGGCCGCCCTGGCCGAACGCGGGCTGAGCAACGGCCGCCGGTCCGCCCTCCGCGCGCGCGTGCAGCGCAATCCGGTGCGCATGGTCACCGGCGCGGCGGCCTCGCTGATCCGCTCCATCGACGGCGGCCCGGCGATCCCGCCCGGCCGCAAGGTGAGCGCCTCCAGGAGCGGGGTCGGCGGCGCGCCGACCCTGCTGTCCAACGCCGAGACCTTCGCCCAGCTGGCGATCGCCGCCCGCATCGGCCCGGAGCGCTACGGCAACACCGGCCTGTACGACGAGCCGGGCACCGTGATGCTCACGGTCTCCGGCGCGGTGGCCCGCCCCATGGTGATCGAGGTCCCGACGGGCGTGCCGCTGCGCTACGTCCTCCAGCTGGCCGGCGCCCCGCCGGTGCCGCAGGGCGTGCTGACCGGCGGCTACCACGGCAAGTGGATCGACGCGGCGACCGTCGACGAGGCGATCGTCTCCCGCAACTCGCTTCAGCAGGTGGGCGGCTCGCTCGGCGCGGGCGCGATCCTGCCGATCAGTCAGGACACCTGCGCGCTGGGCGAGTCGCTGCGGGTGGCGCAGTGGCTGGCCGAGGAGAGCGCCGGCCAGTGCGGGCCCTGCTATCTGGGCCTGCCGGCCGCCGCGCGGGGCCTGGAGGACATCCTGAACGGCGGCGGTCCGGCCGCCCTGGAGGCGGTCAAGCAGGTCGCGAAGAACGTGAAGCGGCGCGGCGCCTGCTCGCACCCGGACGGCTCGGCGATGTTCCTGGAGTCGACCGTCAAGGCGTTCACGGACGACCTGGCCGCCCATGTCCTCGGCAACGGCTGCGGCCGGCCCGTGGAGGGCGTCCTGCCGCTCTTCGAGGGGGGCAGGACCCCGACCGGCGTCCCCGGCGGCGGGGAGGAGAACGGCCCCAGCCGCCAGAAGATCTACGTCGACTGGACGCTGTGCCGCGGGCACGGGCTGTGCGCGGACATTCTCCCGGAGGTCTTCCAGCTCGGCGCCGACGGCTTCCCGACCGTCGCGCAGGCCGAGGTGCCGCGTTTCGCGGAGGCCAAGGCGGTGCGTGCGGTGCGCCGCTGCCCGGCGCTGGCACTGCGCATCGAGGAGGACACCCGCGGGCAGGCGCCGTCCCCGCGCGGCGGCAATCTGCCGGTGCTGTCCCAGGGTCGCGGCCGCCGGGCGCTCGGCCGCTGAGGAACGAACAAACCCCCCGGATACCGATCCGGGGGGTTTCTCTGTGGAGCTAAGGAGAATTGAACTCCTGACCTCCTGCATGCCATGCAGGCGCTCTACCAACTGAGCTATAGCCCCTTGCTGTCTGCCGCCCGGTCTCCCCGGCGGCGACGCCAACATTACACGGTCCACCGGGGACAACACCAAATCGTTTCCACTTTGCCCGCTTTGCCCTCTTGCGGGCCCGCCCCGCCGTCAGACCGTCAGGTCCGTCAGGCCGTCACGAACGAGTAGAAGCGTTTGAGCGTGCAGTGCTCCTCCAGGAGCCGGCCGTAGATCGGCTCACCCTCGAGTTCCCGGTACGTCTCGATGGGGTCGCCTTTTATGATCAGCGCCCGCGCGCATTCCTCGCACCAGTACTGGTAGTCGGGATTGACCGGTTCCATGTCGCGCACGATGGGCGTACCACTGCCGCACCAGTCGCACTTCCGCCTGTGTGCACCCATCGATCAGCTCCAGCTGTGGCCGCAGGCCGTGCACACGTAAGAGATTCCGCCGTTGTCGCCGAGGACTTGGGCCACATGACCGGAACCGCAGGAAGGGCAGCTGAGACGGGTGACCGTGTTCCGTGCCACCGCTCCGCCGAGGAGGTGACCGACCTCCTCGAGGATGCTCCCAGGCATCGCCACTCCCTCCCGTCGGGCCGCGGTCCCCTTCCGGCCGTTTGATTCTGCCACGGCCGGGCCGACCCGGTCAGCGACGCCTCAGTACCGGTCCGGACACGGCGTCCCACCGACGTATACGCCTGTGGGACGCCTGTTGCTCAAGCGGACGCAGACGAAAAATCCCGCCCCCCGAAGGGGACGGGATTCGTCCGTGGGCTGTGGAGCTAAGGAGAATTGAACTCCTGACCTCCTGCATGCCATGCAGGCGCTCTACCAACTGAGCTATAGCCCCTGGTGCCACGCGACCCGGGCCGCATGATCCTCCACTTCATCCGCTCCGCTCGGCGGGGCGAACAAGAAGAACTTTAGCCTGCGACCTGCCGGAAAGTGAAATCGTCGGTCAGACGTCGTCGCCGATCACCGGTTCCGGCAGGGTGCCCGCGTTGTGCTCCAGCAGGCGCCAGCCCCGGGCGCCCTCGCCGAGGACCGACCAGCAGCAGTTGGTCAGGCCGCCGAGGCTCTCCCAGCTGTGCGGCTCCAGGCCCAGCAGGCGGCCGATGGTGGTGCGGATCGTGCCGCCGTGGCTGACCACGACGAGGGTGCCGTCCTCGGGGAGCTTCTCGGCGTGCCGGAGCACCACGGGGGCGGCGCGGTCGGCGACCTCGGTCTCCAGCTCGCCACCGCCCCGGCGCACGGGCTCGCCGCGCTTCCAGGCCGCGTACTCGTCGCCGTGCCGGGCGATGATCTCCTCGTGGGTCAGGCCCTGCCAGACGCCCGCGTAGGTCTCCCGCAGGCCCTCCTCCAGGGTCACCTCGAGGCCGGTGAGCACGGACAGCTCGGCGGCCGTGTCCGCGGCGCGCGCGAGGTCGGAGGCGACGATCGCGTCGGGCCGCAGGTGCACGAGCAGCCCGGCCGCGCGGCGGGCCTGGGCGACGCCGGTCTCGGTCAGCTCGACGTCCGTGCTGCCCTGGAAGCGGCGCTCCACGTTCCACGCGGTCTGGCCGTGCCGCCAGAGGATGACGCGGCGGCCGCGGCCCGGCCTGCCCGCCGTCACCTCTCCGGTGGCGCTCATCGCCAGTCCTCGTCGGTGCGCGTCGCCTCCTCGGCGGCCTGGAGCTTCGCGTGCTCCTCCGCCTTGCCGCGGGTCTCCTTGGCGTCTGCGGGCAGCTCCAGCTCGGGGCAGTCCTTCCACAGCCGCTCCAGGGCGTAGAAGACGCGCTCCTCGCTGTGCTGGACGTGGACGACGATGTCGACGTAGTCGAGCAGGACCCAGCGGGCCTCGCGGTCACCCTCGCGGCGCACCGGCTTGGCGCCGAGCTCCTTGTTCAGCCGCTCCTCGATCTCGTCGACGATCGACTTGACCTGGCGGTCGTTGGGCGCGGAGGCCAGCAGGAAGGCATCCGTGATCGACAGCACGTCGCTGACGTCGTAGGCGATGATGTCGTGCGCGAGCTTGTCGGCCGCCGCCTGGGCGGCGGCGTTGATGAGTTCGATGGAGCGGTCGGTCGCGGTCACTGCCTGGCTTTCGGGTCGGCGGTCGGTTGACCTCAAGGGTCTCACGACCGCCGACACCGGCCCACGCGACGAGCGCCCGCCCGCGTTCCCCCTACGACGCCGGCTTGTAGTCCTGGCCGAGCACCACCGAGACCCGCGCGTTCGCGGAGACCTTCCCCTGGGAGACGGCGTCGGCGGGCAGGCCCAGGGTCTTGGCGACCTGGACGGCGTTCTCCTTGTCGGCGGCCTGCGCGTAGACGACCTCCGACGTGGCCTCGGTGCCGGAGGCGGTGCCGCCCGACACGAAGGTGAAGCCGCCGTTGACGAGGACGACGCGGGCCTTGCCGGTGCGGTCCTCCTCGCCGGTGGCGTTGCGGACGGAGACGCTGACGGCCGCGTCCTTGTCGGGGCTCTTGGCGGTGCCGCCGAGGACGTCCTTGACGACGCTGTCACTGGCCTCGGCGCTGAGCCCGCCGTCGTCCTGGACGGGCAGCAGCGCGGTCTTGAAGTCGCCGCCCTTGGCCCGGTCGGAGAGCCCGGCGAGGAAGGTGCCGAGGTCCTTCTCGGTCAGCGGCGGGTCGAGGATCATCCCCATGGTCTGGACGGTGGTCGTCGCGGCCTGCGGGTCGGAGGACAGCTTGCGCAGCACCCCCTGCATGACCTGCCCGAACCGCTGCAGCTGGGCGTTCGCGTCCTCGCCCTTGGCGCTGTAGGTGGCGTAGGCGACGGCCATCTTGCCGCTGAGGGTCTGGCCCTCGCCCTTGTGCACGAGGGTCGCGGCGCCCTTGCCCTTGCCCTTGGACTCCGGGTCGGGGACGTCGGCGTCGGTGTCGACGTCGACGTTGCCGACCAGGTCGACGAGGATCTGGAGGTAGGGCGTGTCCAGCCGCCAGGTGCCCTCGATGTCGGTGCCGAGGGCGGAGTCGAGGGCGGTGCGGGTCGCGTCGGGGCCCTCGTCGCCGACGGACTTGGCGAGCGAGGTGGTGCTGCCGTCGTCGCCGGTCAGGGCGAGCGCGTTGGGCACCAGCACGGCGGTGCCCTGCTTGGTGGTGGTGTTGTTCACGAGCAGCGCGGTGGAGGTGCCGCCACCCTTGGTGTCGTGCAGGTGGACGGCGATCACGTCGCGCTTCTGGGCGCCCGTCGTCGTCGCGGCGCCGGTCTTGTCGTCGGAGGAGGACAGTCCGGGCAGCTTCCCGGCGTACCAGAGGTAGCCGACGCCGCCGACCGCGACCAGCGCCAGGACGACGACCAGGGCGACGACGCGCGAGCGGGCGCGCCGCCGGGCCTCCTCGCGGCGTTCGGTGCGGTTCTCCGTGAACTTCATCCAGTCGATGACGTCCTCGGAGTCGCCGGCCGGCTCCTCGACGAAGGCGAACTGCTCGGTGCGGTAGTCACCGCCGGGTTCGGCCGCCTCGCGGTGGTCCGTGCGCTCCCGCTCCTCGGACGGGCCGGCCTGCTGCGGGATGTGGGCGGTCTGCTCGGCGACCCGGGGCTGCGGCCCGCTGGTCGCGGCCTGCCCGTACGGGTCGTACTGCTGCGGGGCCGGGGCGCCCCCGTGCGGTCCGGAGGGGTGGCCGCCGTAGCCGCCGTAGTCGGGCGCGGGCGGCTGGGCCGGCTGCTGGCCGGTGTCGTAGCCACCCTGGGAGCCGTAGGGGTCGTAGGGCTGCTGGACGGGCTGCTGGGTGCCCGTGGCGTACGGGTCGTAGCCGTAGCCCTGCTGCCCGTACTGCTGCTGCGCGTACGGGTCGTACTGCTGCTGGTGGCCGGGCTGGGCGTGGCCCTGCCCCTGTCCCTGCCCTTGCCCCTGGGCCTGGCGGTACACGGGGCGGCCGTACTCGTCGTAGCCGACGAGTTCGTACTGGTCGTCGCCGTATCCCGCGTCGTATCCGTCGTTCACCGGTGCCCCTCTCGGCTCACTCGCCGCGGTACAGGTGGCGTTTGTCGATATAGCGCACGACTCCGTCGGGCACCAGGTACCAGACGGGATCGCCCTTGGCGACTCTCGCACGGCAGTCCGTGGAGGAGATGGCGAGGGCGGGCACCTCGACGAGCGAGACGCCGCCCTTGGGGAGTCCGGCGTCCGTGAGGGTGTGGCCGGGCCGGGTGACGCCGATGAAGTGGGCGAGGGAGAACAGTTCCTCGCTGTCGCGCCAGGTGAGGATCTGGGCGAGGGCGTCGGCCCCGGTGATGAAGAACAGGTCCGCGTCCGGGTTGAGGGCGCGCAGGTCGCGCAGGGTGTCGACGGTGTAGGTGGGGCCGCCGCGGTCGATGTCGATGCGGCTGACGGAGAACTGCGGGTTCTCGACGGTCGCGACGACCGTCATCAGATAGCGGTCCTCGGCCGCGGAGACCGCGCGGTGGCTCTTCTGCCACGGCTGCCCGGTGGGTACGAACACCACCTCGTCGAGCTGGAACTGCGCGGCGACCTCGCTGGCGGCCACGAGGTGGCCGTGGTGGATCGGGTCGAAGGTGCCGCCCATGACGCCCAGGCGTCGCTTGCCCGGCGACGGGCCGCCGCCCGGACCGTTGACCGGGCCGGTGGCGCGGGCGGGCACCGCGTTCTGCGTGCCGCGCTCCGGCGCGTGCGCCGGGCCGGTAGGCGTGTCGTGCTCTCCCATGCGAGCAGACCCTACCGGCCCGCCCGGATCGATCCGGTCGCGCCCACTGGGCCGCGGGCTCAGCGGTCGCGGTTGAACCGGGTGGTGATCCACAGCAGGAGCAGCAGGATGACGAATGCGCCGATGCCGGTGACGTAAGGGCTGAGGCTCTCGTGGTTGCCGCCGTGCTCCTCGCCGCCCTCGGCGGCGAGGGTGACGAACTGGGCGGCGCTGAGGGGAAGGCTCATCTTCGGCAGGACCTATCCGGTGTGGGCGGGACTGGACGTCCGCTCATCGTATGCGGGCGCCCCGCGGACGATCACGCCGACTCCGCCGTTGGGGACGGGCCACGACCGGGTGCGGCGGCTCCGGGGGAACCTTCGGATCTCCTCAGTCGTCCTTCTGCTTGTACCCCCGCAGCAGGAACCACGCGGTCAGCACACAGCCCACCACCATGACGATCAGGACGATCCGGAGCAGATTCCCCGGCCCCTGCTGCTCTGCGGCGGTCGCGGCCCCGGCGAGCCAGTCGGGGTGGGGGATGTGCTGCATGGTGTGGACTCCTTAGACGTACTGCCCGTCCACGGTATCTCCGCCTAGGCTGGGCCCGGCTCGGGGGGCGCAAAGGGCCGCACAAGGGTTCGCAAAAACCATACGTACGTCCAGGTCACACATACGCGCATGGGGGAAGAGATGTCCGACGGCCAGCACAACGGTCACGAGCACGTGCCGAGCAGGCAGCGCAGGCGCTTCCCCGCCATCTCCTCGCGCGCGTACGAGCATCCGGCCGACCGCAGCGCCCTGGTGGCGCTGCGCAGGCTGAGCGGCTTCGACACGGTCTTCAAGGCGCTCAGCGGCCTGCTTCCCGAGCGGAGCCTCAGGCTGCTGTTCCTGTCCGACTCGGTGCGCGTCTCGGACCGGCAGTTCGCCCACCTGAACGTCATGCTGCGCGACGCCTGCTACATCCTGGACCTGGAGAAGGTCCCGCCGATGTACGTCAACCAGGACCCGACGCCGAACGCGATGTGCATCGGCCTGGACGAGCCGATCATCGTCGTCACCACCGGCCTGGTCGAGCTGCTCGACGAGGAGGAGATGCGCGCGGTCGTCGGGCACGAGGTGGGGCACGCCCTGTCCGGGCACGCGGTCTACCGCACCATCCTGCTCTTCCTGACCTCCCTCGCCGTCCGGGTCGCCTGGATCCCGCTGGGGAACGTGGCGATCATGGCGATCGTGACGGCGCTGCGCGAGTGGTTCCGCAAGTCGGAGCTGTCCGCCGACCGCGCGGGACTGCTGGTCGGCCAGGACCCGCAGGCGTCCATGCGGGGCCTGATGAAGATCGCGGGCGGCAACCACCTGCACGAGATGAACGTGGACGCGTTCCTGGAGCAGGCCGAGGAGTACGAGGCGGGCGGCGACCTGCGCGACTCGGTGCTGAAGATCCTGAACGTGCTGCCCCGCTCGCACCCGTTCACCACGGTGCGGGCCGCCGAGCTGAAGAAGTGGGCGGCCTCCCGGGACTACCAGCGGATCATGGACGGCCACTACCCGCGGCGGGACGAGGACAAGGACACCTCGGTGCGGGACTCCTTCCGGGAGTCGGCGTCCCACTACGCCACGCATGTGCGCAGCTCCAAGGACCCGCTGATGAAGCTGGTCAACGACATCGCGGGCGGCGCCGGTGACCTCGGTGACCGGATGCGCCGGGGCTTCGGCGGCTTCACGGGCTCCCAGCCGAGGCCGTCCGAGGACGGGGGCGGGCCGGCGGACGGACCCGGTTCCGACACGCCCGGCGAGGGGCCCGGGGGCAGCGGTGGCGGCGGCCCGGAGTCTCCGCGGGACGGCTCACCGCGCGACGGCGCCTGACCTTCCGCCCCGCTCAGACCTTCGGCTGGGCGTTCGTCGCGAGGCTGCCGCACAGGGCCGTTGCGTCGTCCGACGTGTACGGGTCGGTGCCGGCCGGGACGCCGGCCCCGGCCCGCCGGCCGGCCAGCAGGGGGCGGAGGTGGTTCGCCGAGTCGTCGGCGCAGGACAGCGGTCCGGCCTGGACGTAGGAGGCGACGAGCCGGGTCTGGTGCAGCCGCAGGTCGTCCCGGTCGAAGCGGAAGCGCAGCTCGCGCCGGACGGTGAACAGCGACGCCTCGGCCCGGGCGTCGTCGGCGGGCCGCAGCGCGTACACCATGGTGTGGTCGGCGGTGACCTCCAGCGTGGACCCGTCGCTCTCCACGGCGCGCAGGCTGCCGTCCACCCGGATCGCGGGGTCGGCCAGCTCGGCCCGGGCCGGGTCGAAGCGGATCAGCCACCCGGTGGGGGCGTGCCGGCCGTCCGGGGCGGGTTTCTCGAAGCTCTCGTCGAACTGGTGGAGCTGGTCCGGCTCCAGCAGCACCCGCACCGAGCGGACGTCACCGCCGCCGAGCACGTCCGGGTCGAGCGCCGAGCGGACGATGTAGTTCTTCGCGGTGGTGAGCGCGTTGAACACCTGGTCCTCGGAGAAGTGCGCCGTGCGCCGGGCCCCCGGCAGCGGGATGCCCTGGGCCGCGGTCCTGAAGTGCGCGGCGGGGCTGTGCGCGTACAGGAACGCGGTGTCGTCGGCGCCGGGCACCCGGTCCCGGGGGGCGAGCGGGACGACGGTCATCCGCACCGGCTCGGCGGCCCGCTGCCCGGAGGCGCTCTGGTAGGGGTGCCGTACGCCCATGTATATGGCGGTGCCGAAGGCGACGGCGATCAGCAGGACGAGGATCAGCGCCTGCCGGGACAGTCCGGCCCGGCGCAGGGGCGGCCGGCGGCGCACCGCGGGCGCGTGGTCGGTGATGCGCTCCTGGGCGGAGAACTCCTGGAGCCGGGCAGCGCGCACGAACGATTCGTCGAAGACGACGGATCGGTACTCGTCCTCCCCGCCTCCGGGACCGCCCTCGGGCGTCCCTCCGGGCGGACCGCCAAGCCCTGCCATACCTTCAGAGTGAGTCTGCGGAAGGTCGCGTAAACGCGCTGCCGCAGGTCAAGTTGGGACAGCTTGGCGCCGCCCCGGGTCAGGTCAGGGGCTGCGCGGAATCACCGAGACGGCGGGCTGGGAGTAGTCCGCGGAGGCCGAGGGGGTCGCGGTGCCGCCCTGTTCCGGGCCGGTGGAGGCGGGGGGCGGCACCTGCTCCGGGCCGCCGCCGGAGGACGCGCCCCGGTAGACGGCCACGAAGGCCAGCGCGACCATGCCGATGCCCATCGCGAGCGCGAGCAGCCAGGCGACGGGGCGGTGCCAGCGGACCTGCTTGCCGTAGGCCGCGGGAGCGCCGTACGGGCGGTCGAGGAGGTCGCGGTCGTCGTCCGGGTCGTCGAGGTCGGGATCATGGCCGAAATCGCCGTATCCGTCGTCGTAGCGCTCGGCTCTGCCGCGGCCGCGGCGGGCCGCTTCCGCCTCGGTGGCCTCGGCTCGGGCCTGCGCGGCGGCCAGGAGGCGTTCGACGGCGGTCGGCTCGTGCACCGCGGCCGCCCGTACGAAGCCCTCGTCGAAGACCACGGAGGCGAACTCTTCGTCCGACACCCCGCGGTCGTGGTCGTCGTCGGGCTCCCTGCCGTCCGGGAACGGCGTGCCCCCCACGTCCTCCGGCACGGCTCCAGAGTAGACCTGGGGGGTCGTTTTGGGCAGACGGCGGGGAAATTCATCCGGTGGGTGAGATGCCCCGATCGGTGCTCCGCGGTGCGCCCGACGGGTGTCCGGGGCGCGCCCGCCGTCAGCGCCGTACGTGCCCGTCGCCGGTGACGATGTACTTCGTGCTGGTCAGCTCCGGCAGTCCCATGGGGCCGCGGGCGTGCAGCTTCTGCGTGGAGATGCCGATCTCGGCGCCGAAGCCGAACTGGCCGCCGTCGGTGAAGCGGGTGGAGGTGTTCACCGCGACGGTGGTGGAGTCGACCAGTTGGGTGAAGCGCCGGGCGGCCTGCTGCGAGGTGGTGACGATGGCCTCGGTGTGGCCGGAGGTCCACAGCCGGATGTGCTCGACGGCCCGGTCCAGGGAGTCGACGACGGCCGCCGCGATGTCGTACGACAGGTACTCGGTCTCCCAGTCCTCGGGCGTCGCCTCGACGACGGTCGCGCCGGAGTCCTTGGCGTACGCCATGACCCGCTCGTCGGCGTGCACGGTGACCCCGGCCTCGGCGAGCGCGGCCAGTGCGCGGGGCAGGAAGTCGGCGGCGATGTCCTGGTGGACCAGGAGTGTCTCGGCGGCGTTGCAGACGCCGACGCGCTGGGCCTTGGAGTTGATCAGGATGTCGACGGCCATGTCGAGGTCGGCCTGGGCGTCGACGTAGACGTGGCAGTTGCCGGTGCCGGTCTCGATGACGGGGACGGAGGACTCCTGGACGACCGTGTTGATCAGCGAGGCGCCGCCGCGCGGGATGAGCACGTCGACCAGGCCGCGGGCCCGCATCAGCTCGCGCACGCTCTCGCGGCTCTCGCCGGGCACCAGCTGCACGGCGTCGGCGGGCAGCCCGGCCCCGCCCACGGCGTCCCGGACCACCCGGACCAGGGCGGTGTTCGACTGGTAGGCGGAGGAGGAGCCGCGCAGCAGGACCGCGTTGCCGGACTTCAGGCACAGGGCGGCGGCGTCGACCGTGACGTTGGGCCGGCCCTCGTAGATGATGCCGACCACGCCGAGCGGCACCCGGACCTGGCGCAGGTCGATGCCGTTGGGGAGGGTGGAGCCGCGCACCACCTCGCCGACCGGGTCGGGCAGCGCGACGACGTCGCGCACGTCGGAGGCGATGGCGCGGACCCGCTCCGGGGTCAGGGTGAGCCGGTCGATGATGGCCTCGCTGGTCCCGGCGGCGCGGGCCTTGGCCACGTCCTGGGCGTTGGCCTCGACGATCTCGCTCGTGCGGACCTCCAGCGCGTCCGCGACGGCGAGCAGCGCGTCGTCCTTGGCCGCCCGCGGCAGCGGCGCGAGGTCGGCCGCGGCGGACTTGGCCCGGTAGGCGGCCCGGGTGACGGGTGACATCGAGTCGTACGGCGAGAGCGTGGTCATGGGGGAAGGGTAGTGCGCGTGCTCCGGGCGCCCACCCGCCGTCCCATCCCGCGAGATGGGCCGAGGGACGGGTCAAAACGGGTGAACACCGACCGGTGTCGCCGGGGCGGGCCCGTACCCCGCGGCGATGCGCTGGTGGTAGGTGGCCCGGTCGATGACCTCCAGGCCGACGATCTCCCAGGGCGGCAGCCCCGCGGTCTGCCGGTGCTCGCCCCACAGGCGCAGGGCGACGGCGGCGGCGTCGTGCAGGTCGCGGGCCTCCTCCCAGTACCGGATCTCCGCGTGGTCGTCGGCGTAGCGGCTGGTCAGCAGGAAGGGGTGGTCGTGCGCGAGCTGTTCGAGCGCCCGGCGCACCTCGGTGAGCGGGGCGCGGGCGCCGGAGACGCTGAGGGTGACGTGCCACAGGCGCGGGGTGTGCTCGGGCTCCTCGCCGTGGAAGCGGTCCCCGGCCGCGACGCTGGTCAGGGCGCGCTCCTCGCCGCCCGCGCGGTTCGCGCCCCGGGCGCCGCCGGAGCGCGCGCCCGTGCCGCCGCGGGCGCCCGCGCCACCGCGGGAGGCGGTACCACCGCGGGGCGCCGCCGTCCCAGGGCGTACTCCGCTCACGACGGCCTCCTTCACGCACACGGCTCGGCCCGGTGGTCGGCCGGACTTGTCCCTGGGGAAAGTTGAGCAGGCCGCGCGAGCTCGCGGGGCGGTTTTGCGGAACGTCCACCACCGATTCGGGGACGTTTCGACCCATTACGGGTGCAGGATCACCAGATCGTCCCTGTGTACGACCTCACGTTCGTACGCGGGTCCGAGTTCGCGCGCCAGTTCCCGGGTGGAGCGGCCGATCAGCCGGGGCATCTCCTTGGCGTCGAAGTTGACCACTCCCCGTGCCACCGCCGCTCCGGTGCCGTCCCGCAGCTCGACGGGGTCGCCCGCGGCGAACTCGCCCTCGACGCCCGCGATCCCGGCCGGCAGCAGCGATTTGCGGCCCTCGACGACCGCCCGTACCGCCCCGTCGTCGAGGACGAGCGCCCCCCGCGGGGTGGAGGCGTGCTGGAGCCACAGCAGCCGGTCGGCGGAGCGCCTGCCGGTGGCGTGGAAGTAGGTGCCGGTGTCACCGCCGGTCAGGGCGTCGGCCGCGTGCACCGCGCTGGTCAGCACCACGGGGATGCCCGCGGCGGCGGCGATCCGGGCCGCCTCGACCTTGGTGACCATGCCGCCGGTGCCGACCCCGGCCTTGCCCGCGCTGCCGATGTCGACGCCCGCGAGGTCGGCCATGTCCCGCACCTCGGCCAGCCGTGAGGTGCCGGGCCTGCTCGGGTCGCCGTCGTAGACGCCGTCCACGTCGGACAGCAGCACCAGCAGGTCGGCGCGGACCAGGTGGGCGACGAGGGCGGCGAGGCGGTCGTTGTCGCCGAAGCGGATCTCGTCGGTGGCGACGGTGTCGTTCTCGTTGACGATCGGGAAGGCGCCCATCGCCAGCAGCTTGTCCAGGGTGCGGGAGGCGTTGCGGTGGTGGGCGCGGCGGCTCATGTCGTCGCTGGTCAGCAGCACCTGGCCGACACGGACGCCGTAGCGGGCGAAGGAGGCGGTGTAGCGGGCGACCAGCAGCCCCTGGCCGACGCTGGCGGCGGCCTGCTGGCGGGCCAGGTCCGTCGGGCGGCGGCGCAGGCCCAGCGGGGCGAGCCCCGCGGCGATGGCGCCGGAGGAGACGAGGACGATCTCCTTGTCGGTCCCGCGCACCTTGGCCAGCACGTCGACGAGCGCGTCGACCCGGTCGGCGTCCAGACCTCCCGCGGCGGTGGTCAACGAGGAGGAACCGACCTTGACGACGATCCTGCGGGCCTCGCCCACGGCCTGCCTCGCCGCCGGCCCCGTTCCCGGCCTTGCCCCTGCCACGGCCCCGTCCGCCTCTCCCGTCGACACGCGCCGATCCCTGCGCTCGCCAGGCAATCTACGCGACGGCGAACACGCGCCGCACCGGAGTTCACGCTGCGGACAGCGGGCCCGGAGCCCACCGGGTCCGCGTCGCGTCAAGGCCCGGCGTCAACACGCGCGTGTCGTCGGGCGGTCACCGGGCGTTAACCCGGTTGTCCGATGCGTGACGAGCCTGGAGCGACCGCAGTGCCCCTACCCCTGCCCCGCCGCCGTCTGCCCCGGCCCTCCCGGCGGCCCTGTGGTCCCCGCTTCCGCCTGCCCGGGCGGCGGACCGCCGAGAAGCTGCTGGTCCTGGGAGTGCTGGCGGCGGCCTTCGCCGCCCAGGCCCTCGGCGCGCTGCTGCCGCACGTGCCGCTGCTGCTCGCGGCGAGCGCCGCCTCGCTGGCCGCCGAGGGGGCGCTGTACCGGTGGCAGCGGGGCATGGTGTCGCTGTTCGCCAAGTCGCACGCCGATGTCACCGTCCGGCACGTGCTGCGCGACCTGCTGCTCGTGGTGGGCCTGCTGCGCCTGGGCGAACAGCACCGCGAGGGGGCGTACGCGCCGCTCGTCGCCGGGCTGCTCGTCTTCTACGCGGCGCACTGGGCGATCCAGGCGGTGTCCGTCCTGGTCCGGCGCACCCGGACACTGCCCGTGGTGACCCGCAACATCGACGCCTCCGCGCTGCGGCTGACCCCGGCGCCCCCGGCGCTGCTGCGCCGCCCCGGGCACCGGCTGGCGGCCTTCGGGCTGCCCGCGACGGCCGGGCTGCTGGTGACGGCGGCGACCGACGCGCCGGTGTACGGGGCGGCCGGGCTCGCGCTGTCCCTGGCGCTGGCGCTGACGGGTCTGGGCGCGCTGCTGCTGCGGCTGCTGCCGGGGCGCCGGCCCGCGGGCGAGCAGGAGGTGCTCGACTGGTTCGAGGCGTGGCTGACCCGGTACCGGCCGACGGTCGGCCTGTACTTCTCGGGCGGGGCGTCCTCGGCGTACCAGGCGAACATGTGGCTGGAGCCGCTGGCGCGGCTGGACGGGCGGCCGGTGATCGTGCTGCGGGAGCGGCACATGGTGCAGCGGATCGCGGCGACCGACATCCCGGTGGTGTGCCTGCCGAAGGTGTCGACGCTGATGCGCCTGGAGCACTCGACGCTCCGGGCCCTCCTCCACCCCTCCAACTCCGGGAAGACCTCCCAGGTCCTGCGCATCCCGACCATCAAGCACGCCTTCGTCAACCACGGGGAGAGCGACAAGCTGTCCTCGTGCAACCCGTACGCGAAGGCGTACGACGAGGTGTGGGTGGCGGGCCCCGCGGCGCGCGAGCGGTACGCGCTGGCGGAGGTCGGCGTCGAGGACAAGGACGTGGTGGAGATCGGCCGCCCGCAGCTGGACGCCGTACGGCCGTACGCGGGGCCGCCCGCGCCCGGGGCGTTCACGACCGTCCTGTACGCGCCGACCTGGGAGGGCTGGGACGGCAACCCGGGCAACACCTCGGTGGTCGAGGCCGGGGAGCACCTGGTGCGGGCGCTGCTGGCGGACCCGGGCGTACGGCTGCTGTACAAGCCGCACCCGCTGACGGGGTCGGTGGACCCGCGGGCCCGGGCCGCCGACCTGCGCATCCGCGAGCTGGTGCGGGCGGCGAACCGGGAGCGGGGCGGGCCCCGGCCCG
>NZ_MULI01000023.1 GCF_002939385.1 Streptomyces sp. MH60
CCCCGGCCGCCGCTCTCCACGCGCGGCCCCGCCTCGGCGCCGAAGCCTTCCAGGCCGCCGCCGGGCTCCGGCAGCAGGCGTACGACGCTCAGGGCGCCCGCCGCCAGGGCGAGGCCACCGGCGGCCAGCAGCACCTTGCGGGGGCGGGGACGGCGGTGCCGGCCGCGGCGGCCCCACGCGTACCGCGGCTCTGTCGGTGTGCCGGTCGTCGTCATGATCCCTCCCCGGTGCGCACGCGCCCCCGCTGCGCCGTGGCGGAGCGACGCTACGGTCTGCCGCGGGCCGGGGTACGGCGGTCGCTCGCATGTCACTCGAACGGGTGGGCGGGGCCGGCGTACGGAGGGGGTGGGTCCGGCCTTTCCCCGCGCGGGTCCGCCTGCGATGATCGGGTGGTCGACTGTTAACACGCGTTAACCGGAGGGTGTCATGAGCGAGGAGCGGTTCGGAGAGTTCGTCCTGGTGCGGCGGCACGCGGACGGGCATGTCGCGGAGCTCGCGCTCGACCGGCCGAAGGCCATGAACGCCGTCTCGACCGCGATGGCCCGGTCCGTGAGCGCGGCCTGCGCGGCGCTGGGCGAGGACCGGGACGTGCGGGTGGTGGTGCTGACCTCGACGCACGAGCGGGCGTTCTGTGTGGGGGCGGACCTGAAGGAGCGCAACTCGTTCTCCGACGCCGACCTGCTGCGGCAGCGGCCGGTGACGCGGGGGGCGTACACCGCGGTCCTCGAACTGCCGGTGCCGACGGTCGCGGCCGTGCACGGCTTCGCGCTGGGCGGCGGCTTCGAGCTGGCGCTGTCGTGCGACGTGATCGTGGCCGACCGTACGGCCGTGGTGGGGCTGCCGGAGGTGTCCGTCGGGGTGATCCCGGGCGGCGGCGGCACCCAGCTGCTGCCGCGCCGGGTGGGGGCCGCGCGCGCGGCCGAGCTGGTGTTCACGGCGCGGCGGGTGGCGGCCGGGGAGGCGCGCGAGCTGGGGCTCGTGGACCAGCTCGTGGAGGAGGGGCGGGACCGTCAGGAGGCGCTGGAGCTGGCCTCCCGGATGGCCGCGAACTCGCCCGTGGGACTGCGTGCGGCCAAGCGCGCGCTGCGCCTCGGGCACGGCCTCGACCTGCGCGCCGGGCTGGAGGTCGAGGACGCGGCGTGGCGCTCGGTGGCGTTCTCGGGGGACCGCGCGGAGGGCGTGGCCGCGTTCAACGAGAAGCGGGCACCGCAGTGGCCGGGTGAGTGAGCCGCCCGCACAGCCGCGCCGACGGCCGATGACACCGCCCGGCCATCGGGGCTGTGCGCCCGGGGTCGCCGGGCCCCGGGCTGCGCGCCCGGGGTCGCCGGACAGCCGGGCCGTTCGTCCAGGGCCGCCGGGTATCCGGGTCGTCCGCCGATGATCGTCCGGCATCCGGGCTGTCCGCCTGCGGTCGCCGGATCCGGGTCGTCCGCCCGGGCCGTCGTCGGCCGTCGTTCGCCGCGATTCGCCGCCGCCCCGCACCCGCCATCGTCGGGCGGGCCCCGTGACGGGGCGCTGCCTGGGCCGAGGACAATCGCCCGGTTCGCCCCGTTTACGTAACGTTTCTTCGTGAATTTCCCTAGCCTGGAGTGATGGGTGACGACAGGCGGCTCGCGGCCGTGGTGGCGCTTGCGCAGGGGATGGCCGCCGCGCACAGCGCGCGTGAGGCGTGGCGGGCGGCGGCCGTCGGCGGGTGCCTGGCACTGGGCGGCAGCTTCGCCGCGCTGTCGGTGTGGGAGCGGGAGCTGGGACGGCTCCGGGTGCTCGTGAACGTCGGCCGGCGGGCCGAGGGCGAGGAGGAGTTCCCGGAGGACGAGTCCTACCCGGTGCACCAGTTCGCGGAGATCACCGAGTTCCTGCACGAACGGTGGGCGGGCGGCGGTGAGCCCGACGCCTGGGTCGAGACGGCCGCGGGGCCCGCCGCCGGGCGTCCCGGGTACGTCCACCAGCGTGTCGCCGCGCTGCGCCGCCGGGGCCGCGGCTGCTGCGTGGTCGCCCCGATCGTGCTGCACGGGCGGGCCTGGGGCGAGCTGTACGTGGCCCGGCCGGTGGGGGAGCGGGTCTTCGAGCGGGCCGACGCCGACTTCGCCACCGTGCTGGCCTCCGTCGTCGCCGCCGGGATAGCGCAGACCGAGCGGCTCGAGGAGGTCAGGCGGCTCGCGTACACCGACGCGCTCACCGGGCTGGCCAACCGCCGCGCCGTGGACTCCGCGCTGGACGAGGCCGTCGAGCGGCACCGCGAGGAGGGCGTCGTCGTCAGTCTCGTCGTGTGCGATCTGAACGGCCTCAAGCGGGTGAACGACACGCACGGTCACGCGGTCGGGGACCGGCTCCTGGAGCGGTTCGGGTCGGTGCTGTCGCTGTGCGGGGCGATGCTGCCCGGGGCGCTCGCGGCCCGGCTCGGCGGGGACGAGTTCTGTCTGCTCGCGGTCGGACCGTCCGCCGACGCGGTGGTCAAGGCGGCCGAGGAGCTGTGCCGCCGGGCGGCCGAGCTGGAGCTGGGGGACGGCGTGGCCTGCGGGGTCGCGTCCACGGAGGACCCGGTCGGGCCCGTCCGCTCCGCCCGCCGGCTGTTCCGGCTCGCCGACGCCGCCCAGTACCGGGCCAAGGCCGAGCGCGCGGCCGGGCCGGTCGTCGCGGGGCGCGAGGGGCCCGACGACCCCGTCGTGCGGCTCGCGGACCAGCCCTCCCGGGAGGAGGACGGGGAGCGCAGGCGGTTCCGCGGGCGGCACTCGCCGTGACGCCGGTCCGGTAAGGGGCGCCACGGGCGCGCATCCGTGACGCATCCCCTCGTGACATCATCGAATTCACTGCGTACGCTCCTGAATATGGATATGCACACTGTGGTGGTGGGGACGGCCGGGGTCACCGCGTCCGACGTCCTCGCCGTGGCGCGCGGCGGCGCCCGGATCGAACTCTCCGACGACGCGGTCGCCGCCCTGGCCGCGGCCCGCGGCATCGTGGACGCGCTGGCCGCCAAGCCGGACCCCGTCTACGGCGTGAGCACCGGGTTCGGCGCCCTGGCGACCCGGCACATCAGCCCCGAGCTGCGGGCCCAGCTGCAGCGCAACATCGTCCGCTCGCACGCCGCCGGGATGGGCCCGCGCGTCGAGCGCGAGGTGGTCCGCGCGCTGATGTTCCTGCGGCTGAAGACCGTCTGCTCCGGGCACACCGGCGTCCGCCCGGAGGTCGCGCAGACCATGGCCGACGTGCTGAACGCCGGGATCACCCCGGTCGTGCACGAGTACGGCTCGCTGGGCTGCTCCGGCGACCTCGCCCCGCTGTCGCACTGCGCGCTGACCCTCATGGGCGAGGGCGACGCCGAGGGCCCCGACGGCACCGTTCGGCCGGCCGGTGAGCTGCTCGCCGCGCACGGGATCACCCCGGTCGAACTGCGCGAGAAGGAGGGCCTCGCCCTCCTCAACGGCACCGACGGCATGCTCGGCATGCTGATCATGGCCCTCGCCGACCTCGACACCCTCTACAAGTCGGCCGACATCACCGCCGCCCTGACCATGGAGGCCCTGCTCGGCACCGACAAGGTGCTCGCCCCCGAGCTGCACGCCATCCGCCCGCACCCGGGGCAGGCCGCCAGCGCCGCCAACATGGCCGCCGTGCTCAAGGGTTCCGGCCTGACCGGGCACCACCAGGACGACGCCCCCCGCGTCCAGGACGCCTACTCGGTGCGCTGCGCCCCGCAGGTCGCGGGCGCCGGACGCGACACGATGGCCCACGCCGGTCTCGTCGCCGAGCGCGAGCTGGCCGCGGCCGTGGACAACCCGGTGGTCCTGCCCGACGGCCGCGTGGAGTCCAACGGCAACTTCCACGGCGCCCCGGTCGCCTACGTGCTGGACTTCCTCGCCGTCGCCGCCGCCGACCTCGGCTCCATCACCGAACGGCGCACCGACCGGCTCCTGGACAAGAACCGCAGCCACGGACTGCCGCCGTTCCTCGCCGACGACGCGGGCGTCGACTCCGGTCTGATGATCGCCCAGTACACGCAGGCCGCCCTGGTCAGCGAGTTGAAGCGGCTCGCCGTACCGGCCTCGGCGGACTCCATCCCGTCCTCCGCGATGCAGGAGGACCACGTGTCGATGGGCTGGTCGGCGGCGCGCAAGCTGCGCACGGCCGTCGACAACCTCGCGCGCGTGATCGCCGTCGAGCTGTACGCCGCCACGCGCGCGATCCAGCTCCGCGAGGGACTGACCCCGGCGCCCGCGTCGCAGGCCGTCATCGACGCCGTACGGGCGGCCGGGGTGGAGGGTCCGGGACCGGACCGCTACCTGGCGCCCGACCTCGCCGCGGCGGACGCGTTCGTGCGCGCCGGGCACCTGGTCGCGGCGGCGGAGACGGTCACGGGGCCGCTGCGCTAGCAGGAGGTGAGCCGGCGGATCGTGACGTGTCCGAGGGGCCCCGGCGGGGTTACGCCGGGGCCCCTCGTGCTGCCCGCAGAAATTCTGGGAGCTCCGGGCGCTCCGGACGGTCAGGGATGGACCCGGACGGTCAAGAGCGCCAAAAGAACGTCAAGTTCTCTCAAAAGCCGAGGCGTTCCCGGCGTACCGAGTAGCCCACGAAGCCGGCGCCGAGGCCGAGGCAGAGGGCGCCGCCGACGACGTACGGCGTGCTGTCGAAGCTGCCGGTGTCGGCCAGCCGGGTCGTGCCCTCGCCGGTCGTCGCCGCCTCCGTGGACGTGTCCGCCGAGGCGGCTCTCGCCTGGGCCGTGACCTGCGGGGACGGGGTCGCGGCAGCGGACTCGAGCACCGGTGTCTCAGGTGTCGCGTTCGCCGACGGGACGAACCAGAGGGCACACAGCAGACCGCCCGCGGAGGCGGCGGTCAGCAAGGAACGGCGAGCGGATGACACGGAATATCGATCCCCTTGTGGCGCTGGCGAATTGGCCGTGTGGGCAGATGTTAGTGAAAGGCGCGGGTCACAGGAAAGTCACGGGAGCGGTCGGCCTTACGCTCCGGGCATGAGCACTCCTGAGACATCACGGTTTGTACGGATTCGCGTCGAGCTGGTCCTTGAGGTCGACGACGAGGAGGCCGTCACCGGGGCCGCGCTGCAGGCCCTCGCCGACGACACCGAGCTGCCGGACGCGGAACGGGCCGACTCCGAGCGCGCTGTGACGGAGGACACCGCCGAGGCCCTGGCCCATCTGGTGGACCCGTTCGACCTGGTCAGCGTGGTGCCCGGGGTCGAGCTCCGGCAGGCGTCCTGGAGCAGCGAGCAGATCGACTATGACCCCGACTCGCCCGAGTGGGACCTCGACGAGGATGATGGCGGCGAGAACGACCCGGAAGACGAAGAAATGACGGTCGGCTGACGCACCGTGGGGAAAATACTGACCCCGGGCGGCAACCGCCGCCCGGGGTTTCGTCGTCTCACGGTGCGCACTGACCGACACCTGCCCGCACCGCCCCGGCCTCCGGCGGCAAACGTGGCATGCCCCACACCCGTGAGCGATGTGGAACGGGACGAACCGGTCGTAGCGTTGAAAGTTATTGACGGGGTATCTCGGGGTTTCGGGAATCGGCAACGATGGAGAAGCGTGTGATGACGGACGGTAAGCGGCGCAAGGGTCTGATGGCCGCGTCCGCACTGCTCGGCGGTGTGCTGGTGCTCTCGGCATGTTCCAGTAGCGACGCCGGCACCTCCGGGGGTGGGGACAAGACCTCGCAGGCCGAGGTCGACGAAGCGGCGGCCAAGAAGACGTCCGAGGCCCAGATCAAGATCACGCCCAAGGGCGGCTCGGACAACGCCTCCATCAACAACGCCGCCGGTGTCACCGTGAGCAAGGGCACGCTCACCGAGGTGAAGATGACCGCCTCGGACGGCACCGAGGTCAAGGGCGAGATATCCGCCGACAAGACCAGCTGGAAGCCCAGCGGTCAGCTGGAGCGCGCCACCAAGTACCAGATCACGGCGACCGCGCAGGACTCCGAGGGCCGCGCCGCCCACGAGAACGCGTCGTTCACCACGGTCTCCCCCCAGAACAGCTTCATCGGGACCTTCACCCCGGACGACGGCGAGACCGTCGGCGTCGGAATGCCCGTGTCGATCAGCTTCGACAAGCAGATCACCGACAAGGCCGCCGTCCAGAAGGGCATCACGGTCAACAGCAGCAGCGGCCAGGAGGTCGCCTGCCACTGGTTCTCCACCCAGCGCATGGACTGCCGCCCCGAGAAGTACTGGCAGGAGGGCTCCACCGTCACCCTCAAGCTGGCGCTCGACGGGGTCGAGGGCGCCGACGGCGTCTACGGCGTCCAGCAGAAGTCGGTCACCTTCAAGATCGGCCGCAACCAGGTCTCCTACGTCGACGCGAAGACCAAGCAGATGAAGGTCACGCAGGACGGCAAGACCGTCAAGACCATCCCGATCTCCGCCGGCTCCCCGGACAACAAGACCTACGAAGGCCAGATGGTGATCTCCGAGAAGTTCAAGGAGACCCGGATGGACGGCTCGACCGTCGGCTTCACCGACGACGACGGCAAGGGCGAGTACGACATCAAGGACGTGCCGCACGCCATGCGCCTGAGCACCTCCGGCACCTTCATCCACGGCAACTACTGGGGCAAGGGCATCTTCGGCAGCGTCAACACCAGCCACGGCTGCGTCGGCCTGCAGGACGCCAAGGGGGCCAACGACCCGAACACGCCGGGCGCCTGGTTCTACAACAACTCCATCATCGGTGACGTGGTCGTCGTCCAGAACACCGGCGACAAGACCATCGCCCCGGACAACGGCCTCAACGGCTGGAACATGGACTGGGCCCAGTGGAAGGCGGGTTCGGCGGCCTGACGCCGGACTCCCCGAGGGCCGACAGCACTTCGCACGGGCGCCCGCCACTCCCCGCACGGGAGTGGCGGGCGCCCGTGCCTCTCGTCACGTCGGCAGCGAGGCCGCCGCCTCCGTGCCCCAGCTCGCCAGCATCCGCAGCGCGTCCGCCGACGGGGAGCCGGGCTCCGCGTGGTACGTGACGAAGGCCTGCTCGTCGTCGTCGACCAGGCGGAACGTCTCGAAGGACAGGGTCAGGTCACCGACCAGCGGGTGCCGCATCCGCTTGACGCCGTAGCTCTTCTCCTTGACGTCGTGCGTGGCCCACAGCCGCCGGAACTCCTCGCTCTTCACCGACAGCTCGCCCACCAGCGCGGACAGCCGCGGGTCGTCCGGATGCCGGCCCGCGTCCATGCGCAGGAAGCTGACCATGTCGTACGCCTTCTGGTCCCAGTCGACGAACAGCTCGCGGTAGTCCGGGTTCAGGAAGACCAGCCGCGCCCAGTTCCGCTCGGCGGCCGGCAGCTTGCCCCAGTCGCCGAAGAGGGCGGCGGCCATCCGGTTCCAGGCGAGGATCTCCGAGCGGCGGCCCGTCACGTACGCCGGCACCGTGTCGATCGACTCCAGGAGCTGGAGCAGCGCCACCCGCACCGGCTGCTTGCCCCGCGGGGCCCCGCTCCGCCTGCGCTGCTGCTTCGGCTTCGCCAGGTGCGTCAGGTGGGCCTGCTCCGCGTCGGTCAGCCGCAGCGCGCGGGCGATGGCGTCCAAAACCTCCGCCGACACGTTCTGCCCGTTGCCCTGCTCGAGACGGGTGTAGTACGCCACCGACACCCCGGCCAGCTGTGCCAGCTCCTCGCGCCGCAGCCCCGGCACCCTGCGCTGCCGCCCGAACGACTCGAGACCCACGTCCTCCGGCTTCAGCCGCGCCCGCCGGGTGCGCAGGAACTCGCTCAGTTCGGCCCGCCGGTCAAGCTGTCCATCCATGCCTCCAGTATCGCCGGAGGTATTCCCGGTCGTACGCACACGAGCCTGACCCCGTCGGTGGTACGCACGCCGGTCGTACGCAAAGCGGTGGTCTGGGTGGATCAGCGGGGCGCAGGCAGGGTGGAAGCATCACCCAGTCACGTCGAGAGAATCCCGGAGAACCCGGCATGACCACTGTCGCCGCGTACGCAGCACCCGCCGCCAAGGCGCCGCTGGAGCGCACCACCATCGAGCGGCGCGAGGTGCGGGAACACGACGTCCTGATCGACATCAAGTTCGCCGGCATCTGCCACTCCGACATCCACCAGGTCCGCGAGGGCTGGGGCGACGCCATCTTCCCGATGGTCCCCGGCCACGAGATCGCGGGCATCGTCTCCGAGGTCGGCCCCGGCGTCACCAAGTTCGCCGTCGGCGACCGGGTGGGCGTCGGCTGCATGGTCGACTCCTGCCGCGAGTGCGAGAACTGCAAGGCCGGCCGTGAGCAGTACTGCACGGGCGGCAACGTGATGACGTACAACGGCATCGGCAAGGACGGCGAGCCCACCTACGGCGGCTACTCCGAGAAGGTCGTCGTCGACGAGAACTTCGTCCTCGGCATCCCCGAGGGCATCTCCCTGGACGAGGCCGCGCCCCTGCTGTGCGCCGGCATCACCACCTACTCCCCGCTCAAGCGCTGGAACGCGGGTCCCGGCAAGAAGGTCGCCGTCGTCGGCCTGGGCGGCCTCGGCCACATGGCCGTCAAGCTCGCGCACGCCCTGGGCGCCGAGGTGACCGTGCTGTCGCAGTCCCTGCGCAAGAAGGACGACGGCCTGAAGCTGGGCGCCGACCACTACTACGCCACCAGCGACCCGGCCACCTTCGAGGAGTTGGCCGGCACCTTCGACCTGATCGTCTCCACGGTCTCGGCCCCCCTCGACCTCGGCGCCTACCTGGGGCTGCTGAAGACGGAGGGCACGCTGGCCAACGTCGGCGCCCCCGAGGAGCCGGTCTCCCTCAACCTGTTCGCGCTGCTCGGCGGCGGCAAGTCCCTCGCCGGTTCCATGATCGGCGGCATCGCCGAGACCCAGGAGATGCTGGACTTCTGCGCGGAGCACGGCATCGGCGCCGAGATCGAGCTGATCGCCGCCTCCGAGGTCAACGCGGCCTACGAGCGGGTCCTGGCCAGCGACGTGCGCTACCGCTTCGTGATCGACACCGCGACGATCTGATCCCCCGGGGGAAGTTTTCTCGGATTCTTCCCTCCGCCCTGTCACACAGCCGCCCCGCCCCGGGTCATACCGCCACCACATTCGGCGGGCGCCCGGGCGGGGCGGTCCCACATCGGCTCCCACCCCGCTCCCCGGACGCCACGGACACCGGGAGCAGCAGCCATGACCCACCCCTCGACCTCCACGACGCCCCTCCTCGTCACCGGCGGCACCGGCACTCTCGGCGGCCACGTCGTCCCGCTGCTGCGGGCGGCCGGACAGGAGGTGCGCGTCCTCACCCGGCGCCCCCGCCCCGACGCGGACGGCGTCACGTACGTCACCGGCGACCTGCGCACCGGCGCGGGTGTCGAGGCCGCCGTCGACGGCGTGCACACCGTGCTGCACCTGGCGGGCGGGCCCAAGGGCGACGACGGGGCGACCCGCACCCTGGTGGACGCCGCCGTGCGTGCGGACGTACGTCACCTCGTGTACATCTCGGTCGTGGGCGCCGACCGGGTCCCGCTGGCCTGGCTGCGCACCAAGCTGGAGTCGGAGCGGGCGGTCACCGGCTCGGGCATCGGCTGGACGGTGCTGCGGGCGGCCCAGTTCCACGAGCTGACCCTCACCATGATCGAGAAGATGACCCGGCTGCCGGTCCTCCCGGCCCCGGGCGGGCTGCGCCTGCAACCGGTCGCCGCCCGCGAGGTCGCCGCGCGCCTGGCCGAGCTGACCCTGGCCGGGCCGTCCGGCCGGGTCCCCGACCTGACCGGCCCCGAGGTCCACGATCTGGCCACGCTGGCCCGTTCCTATCTCGACCTGCGCGGCGGACGCCGGCGCCCGAAGCTGCCGGTGCGCATTCCCGGGAAAGCGGGTCGCGCGTACCGTTCTGGCGAGAACCTCACGCTGGAAGACGCGCAGGTCGGCAAGCTGACGTGGGCGGAATTCCTGGCGGAACGGTTTGCCTCATAGGTTCTCCGGGCCTTTATGGCCGAAAGTCGGCGGCGCTCAAGAATATGCGCATGACAACTATTGCAAAGCGAATCAAAACCTTCGCCCCCACCTCCGCAAAGGGTGCTGGAATATCGTTTCTGCTGCGAATTCCGGCGCGATGCTGAAAGCGGCACACAGCATGCCCGGCGAAACCCGGCGGGCATCGCTCCGTCGCGTTCGCAAGGAGATGGCAACGTGGTGCGAAGCAGGGCGAAGGCCGCGGCCGACGCCGCGGACCGGCTGCTGAAGGCCGGTCAGCTGCTACGGAAGTCCCCGACCACCCTCGATCTGAGGGCCGTGTACCGCACGGACCAGAAAGTCAATGACAGTCCTTATCGGGAGCGGTGGGCGCATGACAAAGTCGTGCGCTCCACGCACGGCGTCAACTGCACGGGGTCCTGCTCGTGGAAGGTGTACGTCAAGGATGGTCTGATCACCTGGGAGACCCAGCAGACGGATTATCCGAGCGTTGGCCCGGACCGGCCCGAGTACGAGCCCCGCGGCTGCCCGCGCGGCGCCTCCTTTTCCTGGTACACCTATTCGCCCACGCGCGTTCGCCATCCGTTGGCCCGCGGTGTCCTGGTGGAAATGTACCGGGACGCCAAACGCCGGCACGGCGGCGACCCCGTGGCCGCCTGGGCCGAGCTGACCGGTGACCCCGACAAGCGGCGCCGCTACCAGCGCGCCCGCGGCCACGGCGGCTTCGTCCGCGTCGACTGGGACGAGGCGCTGGAGATCGCCGCCGCCGCCCAGGTGCACACCATCGCCGAGTACGGCCCCGACCGCGTCGCCGGTTTCTCCCCGATCCCCGCCATGTCGATGGCCTCGCACGCGGTCGGCGCCCGCTACCACTCCCTCATCGGCGCCCCGATGATCTCCTTCTACGACTGGTACGCCGACCTGCCGATCGCCTCCCCGCAGGTCTTCGGCGACCAGACCGACGTACCGGAGTCGGGGGACTGGTGGGACGCGGCCTACCTGATGCTGTGGGGCTCCAACGTCCCCGTCACCCGCACCCCCGACGCCCACTGGATGGCGGAGGCCCGCTACCGGGGCCAGAAGGTCGTCGTCGTCTCCCCGGACTACGCGGACGCCACCAAGTTCGCCGACGAGTGGCTGCACCCGCACCCCGGCACCGACGGGGCGCTCGCCATGGCGATGGGGCACGTGCTCCTCACCGAGTTCTTCGTGCGCCGCCAGGTGCCGTACTTCACCGACTACGTCAAGCGCTTCACCGACCTGCCCTTCCTGGTCGCCCTCGACGAGCACGCGCAGGGCCGCTACACGCCCGGCAAGTTCGTCACCGCCGCCGACCTCGGGCTCGGCCGGCACGCCGACGCCGGGGCGCGGGCCTGGATGCCGGTGCTGATCGACGCCGACACCGACGACGTGGTCGTGCCCAACGGCACCCTCGGCGACCGGTGGGGCAAGGACGGCCAGGGGCGCTGGAATCTCGACCTGGGCGGGGCCGACCCGCTGCTCACCCTGCACAGGCACACCGACGGCCGCGGTGACAACGGTGTCGAGGTGGTGCTGCCCCGCTTCGACGAACCGGGCGCCACCGTCGTGCGCGGCGTACCCGCCCGGGAGGTCGGCGGCCGGCTCGTCACCACCGTCTACGACCTGCTGCTCGCCCAGTACGCCGTGGCCCGCCCCGGACTCGCCGGTCACTGGCCCGGCGGCTACGACGACGCCGACGACCCCTGCACCCCCGCCTGGCAGGAGCGCATCACCTCCGTCCCGGCCGACGCGGCGGTCCGCGCGGCCCGGGAGTTCGCGCGCACCGCCGAGCAGACCCGGGGCCGCTGCATGATCGTGATGGGGGCGGGCACCAACCACTGGTTCCACTCCGACACCATCTACCGCTCCTTCCTCTCCCTGCTCATCCTCACCGGCTGCCAGGGCGTCAACGGCGGCGGCTGGGCGCACTACGTCGGCCAGGAGAAGGTCCGCCCGTACACCGGCTGGCAGCAGCTGTCCACGGCTGCCGACTGGGTACGGCCCTCGCGGCAGATGGCGGGCACCCCGTACTGGTACCTGCACACCGGCCAGTGGCGGTACGAGTCCCACGCCGCCGACGCCCTCGCCGCACCCACCGCGCCCGGCACCCTCGCCGGCCTCCACACCGCCGACCTGGTGGCCCAGTCGGCCCGGCTCGGCTGGATGCCGTCGTACCCGACCTTCGACGCCAACCCGCTCGACCTCGGCCGCCGCGCCCGCGAGAGCGGCCAGGAACCCGGCGACTGGATCGCGGAGCAACTCGGCTCGGGCGCCGTCGACTTCGCCTGCGAGGACCCGGACGCGCCCCGCAACTGGCCGCGCGTGCTGACCGTGTGGCGGGCCAACCTGATCGGCTCCTCCGCCAAGGGCAACGAGTACTTCCTGCGCCACCTGCTCGGCGCCCGTGACGGCGCCACCGCCGAGGAGGCACCGCCCGGACACCGGCCGCGCTCCGTGGCCTGGCGGGACGACGCCCCCGAGGGCAAGCTCGACCTGCTGCTGAGCCTCGACTTCCGGATGACCTCCACGACGCTCTTCTCCGACCTCGTGCTGCCCGCCGCCACCTGGTACGAGAAGCACGACCTGTCCTCCACGGACATGCACCCCTTCGTGCACGCCTTCAGTCCCGCGATCAACCCGCCGTGGCAGGCCCGCACCGACTTCGAGATCTTCCACTCCCTCGCCCGCCGCTTCGGCGAACTCGCCGCCGGCCGCCTCGACACGGCCCACGACCTGGTCGCCACCGCCCTCCAGCACGACACCCCCGGCGAGACCGCTCAGCCCGGCGGCCGGGTCACCGACTGGCGCGACGGCCGCACCCCCATCGAGCCGGGCCGCAACGCCCCGAACGTGACCCTCGTCGAACGGGACTACACGGCCCTCGCCGACCGGCTCGCCGCCTTCGGCCCGCTGGCCGAGGAACACGGCATGACCGTCAAGGGCGTCACCGTCAACCCGCACGAGGAGGCCCGCTGGCTCGCCGCCCGCTGCGGCACGGCCCCCGCCGGACCGGCCCACGGCCGCCCCCTGCTCGACACCGACGTCAAGTTCTGCGAGGCGATCCTCGCCCTGTCCGGCACCACCAACGGCCGCCTCGCGGCCGAGGGCTTCGACCGGCTCGCCGACCGCGTCGGCCCCGGCGCCGGACTCGCGGAGCTGGCCGCGTCGGTGAGGGAGCGGCGGGTGGTCTTCTCCGACACCCAGGAACGGCCCGTGCAGGTCGGCGCGAGCTTCGAGTGGTCCGGCAAGGAGGCGCCCGACCGACGCTACTCGCCCTTCACGGTCAACACCGAGCACAAGAAGCCCTGGCACACCCTCACCGGCCGCCAGCACTTCTACGTCGACCACGACTGGATGGCCGAGCTGGGCGAGCAACTCCCTGTCTACCGGCCCCCGCTGAACCTGGCCGAGCTGGGTGACGCCCCGACCTCGGCCGGCGACGGCCGCGCGGTCACCGTGCGCTACCTCACCCCGCACGCCAAGTGGTCCATCCACTCCGAGTACCAGGAGAACCTGCTGATGCAGACCCTGGCCCGCGGCGGCCCCGTCATCTGGATGAGCCCCGCCGACGCCGGCGCGATCGGCGCCGCCGACAACGACTGGGTCGAGGCCGTCAACGCGCACGGCGTCGTCGTCGCCCGCGCGATCGTCTCGCACCGCGTCCCGGACGGCACGGTGCTGATGTACCACGTCCAGGAACGCCTGGTGAACGTGCCCAAGTCGGAGGCGAACGGCCGCCGGGGCGGCGTCCACAACTCCCTCACCAAGCTGCTCGTCAAGCCCACCCACCTCATCGGCGGCTACGGCCAGCTCTCCTTCGCCCCCAACTACTACGGCCCGACCGGCAACCAGCGCGACGCCGTCACCACGATCCGGCGCCGCTCCCAGGAGGTCACGTACTGATGCGCGTCATGGCACAGGTGGCGATGGTCATGAACCTCGACAAGTGCATCGGCTGCCACACCTGCTCGGTCACCTGCAAACAGACCTGGACCAACCGCACCGGCACCGAGTACGTCTGGTTCAACAACGTCGAGACCCGCCCCGGCCAGGGCTACCCCCGCGGCCACGAGGACCAGGAGAAGTGGAAGGGCGGCTGGCAGCTCAAGGGCGGGCGCCTCGTCCCGCGCAGCGGCGGCCGCGCCCGCCGCCTCGCCCGCCTCTTCGCCAACCCCGACCTCCCCACCCTCGACGACTACTACCAGCCCTGGACCTACGACTACGAGAACCTCACCACCGCCCCCCTCGGCGACGACATCCCCACCGCGCCGCCCCGCTCCCTGATCGACGGCCGGCCCACCGAGATCACCTGGGGCCCCAACTGGGACGACGACCTCGGCGGCGGCCCCGACCAGCTCGCCGCCGACCCGCTGCTGGCCCGGATGAGCGAGCAGGTCCGCCTCGACTACGAGCGGGCGTTCATGTTCTACCTGCCCCGCATCTGCGAGCACTGCCTCAACCCGTCCTGCGTCGCCGTCTGCCCCTCCGGCGCCCTGTACAAGCGCGTCGAGGACGGCATCGTCCTGGTCGACCAGGACCGCTGCCGGGGCTGGCGGATGTGCGTCAGCGGCTGCCCGTACAAGAAGGTCTACTTCAACCACGCCACCGGCAAGGCCGAGAAGTGCACCTTCTGCTACCCGCGCATCGAGGCCGGTGACCCGACGGTCTGCTCCGAGACCTGCGTCGGCCGCCTCCGCTACCTCGGCGTCATGCTCTACGACCCCGACAAGGTCGGCGCCGCCGCCTCCGTCACCGACGAGAAGGACCTGTACGAGGCCCAGCTCGGCTGCTTCCTCGACCCCGACGACCCGGAGGTGGCCCGCGCGGCGGAGGCGTCCGGCATCCCGCACGACTGGGTCGAGGCCGCGCGCCGCTCCCCGGTGGGCGCCCTCATCAGCCGCTACCGCGTCGCGCTCCCGCTGCACCCGGAGTACCGCACCATGCCGATGGTCTGGTACATCCCGCCGCTCTCCCCGGTCGTCGACGCGCTCACCGGCAGCGGCCACGACGGGGAGGACCCGGCCGCGCTGTTCGGCGCGATCGACACGCTGCGCATCCCCCTCGGCTATCTCGCCGAACTCTTCACCGCGGGCGATCCCGGACCCGTCGAGGCCGCCCTGTGCCGGCTGGCCGCGATGCGCTCCCACATGCGGCGGGTCAACCTCGGCGAGGAACAGGACCCGCGGATCGCCGAGGCGGTCGGTCTTGACGAGCGGGGCATCCTGGAGCTGTACCGGCTGCTCGCCCTCGCCAAGTACGACGAGCGGTACGTCATCCCGACCGCCTACACCGGCTCCGTCCCCGACCCCGGCGGCAGCGGAGCGGGCTGCAGCCTGGACGGCGTGGGCGGGCCCGGGATGATGCCCGAGGGCGGGGACTTCGACCCGGACTCCTTCCACGCGCCACCCACCGCGGACTCCTCCGGCACCGCCACGTCCCTGCGCGGCCGCGTCAACCTCCTGAACTGGAACGGGAAGGGACGCCCGGACGGCCTCTTCCCGCGCACCGTGCGGACGGAGCCCGAGCTGTGAGCCGCAGCCGTACCGGAAACACCGCCAACGCCCCGGTCGTCTTCCAGGCCGCCGCCCTGCTCCTCGGCTACCCGGACCGGGACTGGCCCCGCCGCCCGCGCACCGTCCGCGAGACGGTCGCGGCACTCCCCGGCCCCGAGATCCAGCTCCTGCTCTCGTTCTGCGACCGGGCGGAGCGGGAGGACCCCCTCGCCGTCGCCGCCCGCTACGTCGCCACCTTCGACCGCAGCCGCCGCCGCTGCCTCTACCTCACCTACTACACCGACGGCGACACCCGCCGCCGGGGCGCCGCACTGGCCCGCATCAAGTCCGTGTACCGCACCCACGGCTGGCTGCCCCCGGACGACGAGCTGCCCGACTTCCTGCCGCTGATGCTGGAGTTCGCCGCCCGTATCCCCGAGGCGGGCACCGCCCTGCTGACGGACCACCGTGCCGCGATCGAAGTCCTGCGCTACGCCCTCGAAGCCCACCGCAGCCCCTACGCCGCCCTCCTCCAGGCCGTCTGCCGGTGCCTGCCCGGCCAGGCACCGGCCAGCCGCGAGGAGGCCCTGCGCCTGACCCGTACCGGCCCGCCGGCCGAGGCGGTGGGCCTGGACGTCCTGGGGCCCTTCCCCGCCCAGCCCCGGTCGAACGACGAAGGAGCCCGCCGATGAGGCACCTGCACATCGCCCTGTGGGGCGTCCTGCCGTATCTGACGCTGGTGGTGCTGGTGGCGGGCACGGCCTGGCGCTACCACTACGACCGCTTCGGCTTCACCACCCGCTCCAGCCAACTGCACGAGAGCCGGCTGCTGCGGGTGGCGGGACCGCTCTTCCACTACGGCCTGCTGTTCGTGATCGCCGGCCACGTGGCGGGCCTCCTGGTCCCCGAGTCGCTGACCGACCGCCTCCACGTCAGCGAGCACCTCTACCACGCCAACGCCCTGATCGCGGGCGGCACGGCGGGCCTGGCCACGTTCGCGGGCCTCGCCCTCCTGCTGTACCGCCGCCTGCGCACCCCCGCGATCAGGGCGGCGACCAGCCGCAGCGACCGGGTGGTCTACCCGGTGCTGATCACGGTCGTCCTCGCCGGACTGACGGCCACCGCCTCCGGCGCGACGGCCGAGTCCACGTACGACTACCGGCTCGGCGTCTCCGTCTGGTTCCGCAGCCTGTTCGCCCTGGACCCGGACGTGACCGCCATGGCCGAGGCGCCGCTGGTGTACCGCCTGCACGCGCTCCTCGCCATGGCCCTGTTCGCCCTGTGGCCCTTCACCCGCCTGGTCCACGCCTTCACGGCGCCGCTGGGCTACCTGGTGCGGCCGTACGTCGTGTACCGCTCCCGGGGTCGCGGCGAGGTGCGGGCGGGGCGGCCGGTGCGCTGACGCTCAGCGGTCTGCCGGGTGGCGCCGACGGCGCAGGGCCGGGTCGAGCAGCGCGGGTGTGGCGTCGAACTTCTCGTGCGCGGCCAGATCCGTGCCCGGCGGGACGATGGCGTCGATCGCGTCGAGGACGTCGTCGGAGAGCACGGTGTCGGCGGCGGCGAGCTGGGAGCGCAGGTGGTCCAGAGTGCGGGGCCCGACGAGCGCGGCGGTGACGGCCGGGTGCGCGGTGACGAAGCCGAGCGCCAGCTGGATCAGGGTGAGACCGGCCTCGTCCGCGACCGCGGCCAGCTTCTCGACGGCGTCCAGCCGGGCCCGGTTGGCGGGCAGCGCGGTGTCGAAACGCTCCGGCAGCATCGCCGACCGGTGCGTGGCGACCTCCCGCCCGGCGCGCACCGCGCCCGACAGCCATCCCGAGGCCAGCGGGCTCCAGGCCAGCACGCCGAGCCCGTACCGCTCGGTCACGGGCAGGACATGGCTCTCGATCCCGCGCTGGAGGGCGGAGTAGCTGGGCTGCTCGGTGACGTACCGGCTCAGCCGGTGCTCGCGGGCGGCCCACTGGGCCTCGACGATGCGGTGGGCGGGGTAGGTCGAGGAGCCGAAGTACCGGATCTTCCCGGCCCGTTGCAGATCGGTGAGCGCGGACAGGGTCTCCTCGTCACTCGTGTCCGGGTCCCACCGGTGGATCTGGTAGAGGTCGACGTGGTCGACACCGAGCCGGCGCAGGCTGTTGTCCAGCTCGGTGACCAGCCAGCGGCGCGAGGCGCCCCGGTGGTTGGGCTCGTCGCTCATCGGCATGTACGCCTTCGTGGCCAGCACGATGTCGTCCCGGCGCCCGGCGATCGCCTTGCCGACCATCTCCTCCGACTCGCCGCCGCTGTACCAGTCGGCGGTGTCGATGAGGTTGATCCCTCCCTCCAGGGCGGCGTCGACGAGGGCGGTGGCCTCGTCCTGGGTGGTGCGCCCGATGCTGCCGAAGTTCATGGCGCCGAGCGCGAGCGAGCTGACCTGCACACCGGTGCGGCCCAAGGTGCGGTACTGCATGACGGTTCCTCCACTGGGGGTGGCCTGCGTAGGGGGCGAGGCATGACTTGGTGGCGGGCTCGACGCTCTGGCATCATGGAGAGACCAAGCGGAACACCGTCCCGTTTACTCGCCCAACGATACGGAACACTGTCCCGTTTAGCAACCGCGGCGGTCGATACGTCGGCGACGACGGCGAGAACGACAACGGGAACGGCAACGGGAACGGAACGGGACGGGAATGACACCGGGATCGGGAACGGCGAAGGGACGGAATCGGTGAAGGACGGCGAAGCGGCGACGGGGCAGGCAGCCTCCCGGCCCAAGCGCGCGGACGCCCGGCGCAACGAGAAGTCCCTGCTCGACGCCGCGGCCGCGGTGTTCGTCAGGGCGGGCGTGGAAGCCCCCGTACGCGACATCGCGGCCGAGGCCGGCGTCGGGACGGCCACGATCTACCGCCACTTCCCGACCCGGGCGGACCTCATCATCGGCGTCTACCGGCACCAGGTGGAGGCCTGCGCCGAGGCCGGCCCCGCCCTGCTGGCGAGCAGCCCCACCCCGTACGCCGCCCTCGCTACCTGGATCGACCGGTTCGTCGACTTCCTGGTCACCAAGCACGGCCTCGCCGCGGTCCTCCAGTCCGACAACGCGGGCTTCGAGGCCCTCCACGCGTACTTCCTCGACCGCCTCGTCCCCGTGTGCACCGACCTCCTCGCCGCCGCGACCGCCTCCGGCGAGATCCACACCGACGTACCGGCCATCGCCCTCATGCGCGGCGTCGGCAACCTCTGCATCGGCGCCGAGACCCCCGACCCGCGCTACGACGCCCGTCAACTGGCGGGGGTACTGGTCGCGGGGTTGCGCGACGGGGGCTGACCCCGGTGGGCGTGCCGGGTGACGTCCGTCCGCTCAGCGCGTCCACAGCGACAGGTCGCTGCTCGTCGCCACGGCGATGATGCGGCCGGAGGGTGAGAAGCCCGCCGCTCGGAACGTGGAGTAGTCGGAGTGGAAGAGGTGCCACCACCGCTCTCCGTGCGGACCGGCGTGGCGGAGGCCGCCGTCACGGGACAACAGAGCGCACCCGGCAGCCGTTGATGGGGCCCAGCCCGGGGCAGGACAGGTCGGCTGCTTCGTCGGGTGTGCTGCCGTCGGGTTCGGGATCCCGGTCCCTGGCGGTCTTCTCTCCGGTGACGGCGTCGAAGAGACCGTGGCCGTCGTGCGAGACGACCATGACCAGGTCACGGCCGCTGTCGGGGTGCGCCGCGAAACCGATGCCGAGCAGCCCGCCGACCGGCACGAGACCGACGGACCGCCAGGGCCCGGGAACCGAAGGCGCCGCGAGCAGCCGCTCCCGCATCGCCCGCTGATACACCGATAGCTCCGCCTCGTGCCCCGACCGCTCGGCGGAAGCGGACTTCTCGGCCCGGGACATCATTACTCCCGAACGGTCCGGACCGGTGGCTGGACAGCCGGTCGACGTGACGGTGGCGGGTCCGGCGGTCGTACGTCGCTCAGTAGTTCCTCCGCGGCGGGGTACGGCCGCTCCCGGGGCAGCAGGTGTCGTGCCGAGTCGAGGTCGCCTTCGCGTACGAAGCCGTGGATCTCGTGGGCGAGAGGGGTGACGTCACGGATCCCGACCGTCCACTCGTCGGCGTACCGGCGCGCGGCCTCGCCGGAGAGGCCGAGCTGGAGGGAGCGGTACGGCAGGGGCCGCAGACGCAGGTCGCGTTCGGGGTCCCACTGGACACGGGTGGGTGAGCGCTTCAACTCGCGCTGCCAGGTGGCTCGGTCGGGGTGCACGCCGGGCTGGTAGCTCGACAGGCATGCGTTGCGCAGGGCCCACTCGAAGCCCTCGCGGCTGATCTCGACCGCCAGGACGGTCTCCTGGCCCTCCTTGGCGGCCCATCCGCAGCGGTACATCATCCACAGGAACGACGGCTTGATCCACGTCATCCTGTCCCGCTTCCAGGCAGCGGGGAAGCGTCCCTCGCGGGCGGCGGGGAGGCCGATCTCCGGGGTGTACGCCTGGTAGACGGTGACGGTGGACGCCGTGTGGACCGCCCGGACCTCGTGCGGGGGTTGTTGCATGGCGTACAGCTTGGGTCGGGGGCTCCGAATCGGGCTACCGGTTTTCGGCAGCGGCACGGCTGCTGTACTGGCCAGGTCGAAGAATTTGCAGGTCTGCCGCCAGGTCCGGCTGGCGCCGGATGTAGACATGGGCCGCCCACTGAGCGATGAACCGCTGCAGGGGCGCCAGGTCCGAACCCTGCCGGGACTGGTCCGCCGCCTGGTCCAACTCCCGCGTGAACGCGGGCAGCGCTGCCGGCGTGATCTGTCTGGCTCCCACGCATCAGGCTGTCCGGCGCGAGCGCCGCCGTACCGCTCGAACGGGTGAGGCAGTGCCGATGCGTCCCTCCGGGGTGGCAGCCGGTCGGGCGGATGCCGCTCGGACGATCGGGCGTGGAATGGTTGAGGGTGCCCCGTGCGTTGCACAAGCGTGGGTATGGGAGCCAGTCGGGTATGGGCCGCGTGCCCGAGTGACCGAGCCGAGAGATTTTTTGGAGGGCCGCGATGGCTGCGCAGACACAGAGGGCCGTGCTGGCGGGCGGATGCTTCTGGGGGATGGAGGAGCTGATCCGTCGGCTCCCGGGCGTGACCGCGACCCGGGTCGGGTACACCGGGGGTGACGTGCCGAACGCGACGTACCGCAACCACGGCACGCACGCGGAGGCCATCGAGATCCTCTTCGACCCCGAGGTGACCGACTACCGCGCGATCCTGGAGTTCTTCTTCCAGATCCACGACCCGAGCACCAAGAACCGCCAGGGCAACGACATCGGCCTCAGCTACCGCTCGGCGATCTACTACGTGGACGACGAGCAGAAGCGGATCGCCGAGGACACCATCGCGGACGTGGACGCCTCCGGGCTGTGGCCCGGCAAGGTCGTCACCGAGGTGGAGCCGGTCGGCCCGTTCTGGGAGGCCGAGCCCGAGCACCAGGACTACCTGCAGCGTTACCCGGACGGGTACACCTGCCACTTCCCGCGCCCGGGATGGCGGCTGCCCGCCCGTACCGAGGGCTGAGGGTTCACCGAGAAGCGGTCCGGCCGGGTTCGCGGCCGGACCGTTCGTCGTGGGGCGCTCAGTGCGGCAGCGTCGCCGGGCTGCCCCCGTTCGCCTCGTATCCCGCCACCGCCAGCGCTCGGTAGACCGCGAACTCCGCCGCCGGGTCGGCCGACAGGGTCCACGGCAGGGCGCCGACGTGGCCGTCTATGACCATCAGCTGGTTCATCGCCTCGGCCCAGCGCTCGCCGCGGACCAGGAAGAAGACCAGCAGGTGGCGGACGTGCGCCTGCATCGGGTCGTCCGGGTGGGCGCCGTGGACCGCGTGCAGCGCGCCGTGGACCGCCTTGGTGACGACCTCGCTCTGGTAGAAGCCGCTGACCAGGTTGACCTCGGGCAGGTGCTCGAAGACCGCGAAGAGCGGCATCGCCGCCAGCAGGGAACCCCGCGGGGCGCGCGCGGCCGCCGCCTCCGCGAAGGAGTACGCCAGCTCGCGCGAGCCGTGCCACTTCTCGCACCAGTACTGCAGGGCGGCCAGATGAGCGCCCATGTGGTTCGGAGCGCGGTCCAGGATCTTCAGCCAGAGCTGCTCGAACTCCTCGCGCGGGTAACCGAGACCGCGGGCCACCGACAGCTCGATGATGTAGGGGACCGGGTCCCCGGGCGCGAGGAGGGCCGCCTCGCCGCAGGCCGCCTTCGCCTCCTCCATGATGATCCGGAAGTCGTCCGAGCCCGGCGTCGCCGTGCGCCACGCCTGCTGCACCAGGAACTCGGCGTGCACCGCCGCGCCCCCCGCGTCCTTGGGCATCTCCGCCCGCCACACCCGCAGCCACTGCCCGCCCGGTGTCTCCCCGACACCGCCGGGCCGCTGCCGCAGCTCCAGCGACGCGGCGCCCGCGAAGGCCTGCACGCGCTGCCAGCGCCGCTCGCCCTTCGCCTCCGTGCCGGCGAGGAGCTGCTGCGCCCCCCGGTAGTCCTGGGTGCGCTGCACCAGGTCCAGGACGTCCAGCAGGTCCTCGTCCGGACCCGGCATGCGGATGTCCAGCTCCTCCTCGCGGGCGAAGCCGTAGTTCGCGGGGTCGGCGGCATCCGGGTGGCCGGGCTCGACCAGGCCGACCGCGCCGCGCCGGCGCCGCGAGAGTTGGAGCAGCACGAAGCCGAGCATGACCAGGGCCATCAGGACCCAGAGAATCTCCATGTCTCAAGCGAACCAGACGCCGCCGACAATTGGCCAACCTGTCCCCCGCCCTGTGGAAAACCCGCGAAGCGTTCCGCACGGCTACCCTCGGTGCCCATGAGCGACAGGCACATCAGTCAGCACTTCGAGACGCTCGCGATCCACGCGGGCAACACCGCCGATCCCCTGACGGGCGCGGTGGTCCCGCCGATCTATCAGGTGTCGACCTACAAGCAGGACGGCGTCGGCGGGTTGCGCGGCGGCTACGAGTACAGCCGCAGCGCCAACCCCACCCGCACGGCCCTGGAGGAGAACCTCGCCGCCCTGGAGGGCGGCAGGCGAGGTCTCGCGTTCGCGTCCGGACTGGCGGCCGAGGACTGCCTGTTGCGTACGCTGCTGAGCCCCGGCGACCACGTGGTGATCCCGAACGACGCGTACGGCGGCACCTTCCGCCTCTTCGCCAAGGTCGCCACCCGGTGGGGCGTCGAGTGGTCCGTGGCCGACACCGGCGACGCCGCGGCCGTGCGGGCCGCACTCACCCCGAAGACCAAGGCGGTGTGGGTGGAGACCCCCTCCAACCCGCTGCTCGGCATCACCGACATCGCGCAGGTCGCGCAGGTCGCCCGGGACGCCGGCGCCCGGCTCGTCGTCGACAACACCTTCGCCACCCCGTACCTCCAGCAGCCGCTGGCGCTCGGCGCGGACGTCGTCGTGCACTCGCTGACCAAGTACATGGGCGGCCACTCGGACGTGGTCGGCGGCGCGCTGATCGTGGGCGACCAGGAGCTGGGCGAGGAGCTGGCCTTCCACCAGAACGCGATGGGCGCGGTCGCCGGGCCCTTCGACTCCTGGCTGGTGCTGCGCGGCACCAAGACCCTCGCGGTGCGCATGGACCGGCACAGCGAGAACGCGACCAAGGTCGCCGAGATGCTCTCCCGGCACGCGCGCGTGACGAGCGTGCTGTACCCGGGGCTGCCCGAGCACCCGGGGCACGAGGTCGCCGCCAAGCAGATGAAGGCGTTCGGCGGCATGGTGTCCTTCCGCGTCGAGGGCGGCGAGCAGGCCGCCGTCGAGGTGTGCAACCGCGCGAAGGTCTTCACGCTCGGCGAGTCCCTGGGCGGCGTCGAGTCGCTGATCGAGCACCCGGGCCGGATGACCCACGCCTCCGCGGCGGGCTCCGCCCTGGAGGTGCCCGCCGACCTGGTGCGGCTGTCGGTCGGCATCGAGAACGCCGACGACCTGCTGGCGGACCTCCAGCAGGCGCTGGGCTAGCGGAGAGGGCTCACCAGCCCTCCCAGCCGGTCACGGGTGGGGTCGTCTCCGAGGGCGGCTCCACCCACGGCTGGACGGTCAGCGCCCACACCGCGAACGCCACGGCCGCGGCGCCCAGCAGCAGCCACATCAGGCGGCGGGCGGCGGTCCTGCGGCGCAGCATACGGCCGCCGCGGCGGACGGCCTCCGCACAGAGGTCGGGCGGCACCCGCGGCGGCGACTGCTCCATGATCTGCCGCGCGGCGGCCTCCCGCCGGGGACGGTTCACCGGCACCTCCCGGTCCGCCACGCGCGCGTGCCGGCCGTCGCGCGGGTCATCGCGCACGTCGCCGTACGGCTGCTCCGGGCGCTCGCCTGGCCGGTCACGGCGTCGCCGCCTTCGCTTCCGACGCCACCGGCCGGGCCGGTGCGGGCGGCGGGTGCAGCAGGGCGGCCGTCGCGCGGTCGCAGAGCGTCCGTACCCGTTCCGCGGGCAGGCCCAGCAGCGCGGCCGTCTGTTCCTCGGCGACGCCTTCGTACAGCCTGAGCACCAGGACCAGGCGTTCCTGCGGCGCGAGTGGGCCCAGGGGGCCCACGGGCCGCCGGCGGGCCCGGCCGAGAACGCCGTACCGGTGCCACGCCTCACGGGCGAAACGCGTGGCCAGGTACTGGCGGGCCCGGTCGTACGGGTCCTCCCCGTGCAGCCGGTCCCAGTACGCGTACGTGTGGGCCAGACTCAGGGCCAGCAGGCGCCGCGCGCGCGGGTTGGCGTCCGGGGCCTCGGCGGTGAGCAGGGTCGCGGCGTGCAGGAGCCGCCCTGCCGCGCCCGCGACGAACGCCTCGAACTCGCGGGCCCGGCGGGCGTTCCGGGACGCATGCCGTTCTCGCACCGCGCCTCCCGCCCAGACGGCGACGACCCCTGAGGTCTCATATCAGGCCAGGGGCGGCCCGTCGGTCAAGGGTTCGGTGCGAACCCCGCTCCGAAAGCTCCGGGAAAGCTGAGGGAAAGCTTCGGAAAGCCGCGGAACGGCGTGCGAAGCGTCGCTCAGGAGCCCGCCTGCGCGTCGGTGGACGCCACGCCGGAGGGGGCCATACGGGCGGACAGGGCGCCGTTGAAGCGTGCCAGGAGCGCGCAGAACGTCTCGCGCTCCTGCGGCGCCCAGTCGTGGGTCAGTTCGGCCATGAGCTGACGCCGGGAGGAGCGGACCTCCTCCAGCCGCGCCACGCCGCGCGGCGACAGCTGCAGGACCACCGCGCGGCCGTCCTCGGGGTGGGAGGTCCGCTTGACGAGTCCGGTGTCGACGAGCGGGGCCACCTGCCGGGTGACCGTCGAGGAGTCGATCCCCATGCTCGCGGCGAGCGCCTTCACGCCCATCGGGCCCTCTTTGTCGAGGCGGTTGAGCAGCAGGTAGGCGGCGCGGTCCATGGAGTTGCGCACCTGGCCGACCCCGCCGAGTCGGGTCTGTTCGGCGCGTCGGGCGAAGAGCGCGACCTCGTGCTGGAGCGTCTCGAGAAGACCGGTGTCACCGGCGGTCGTCATGTCCATCGACATTTCAGGTGTTGTGGGCATGGCCGGGGGCTCACTTCGTGGAGGGCTGCTAATTGGGGGACAGGGTACGCGGCCGGGCGGCAAGGCGTACCGGCGCTGGGCAAAGCGGGTCTCGGTGGTTGGTCACAACGGTGCGGGGCGTCCGGGAACTGCGATGCTGGAGGGTATGAGCTACAGCACGACGCGCCTGGTCGCTCCCGTCACCCTCGACGACGTGCGCGGCGCCCAGAAGATGCTCTCGGGCGTGGCGCGGGTGACGGCGATGGAGGGCAGCAGGCACCTGTCCCAGCTGGTCGGCTCGCCGGTGCACTTCAAGTGCGAGAACCTGCAGCGGACGGGCTCGTTCAAGCTGCGCGGCGCCTATGTGCGGATTGCCGGGCTGCTGCCCGAGCAGCGGGCCGCGGGTGTGGTCGCGGCGAGCGCGGGCAACCACGCGCAGGGCGTCGCGCTGGCGTCGTCGCTGCTCGGTGTGCGCTCGACGGTGTTCATGCCGCAGGGGGCGCCGCTGCCGAAGATCAGCGCGACCCGGGACTACGGCGCCGAGGTGCGGCTGCACGGCCAGGTGGTGGACGAGACGCTGGCCGCCGCCCAGGAGTACGCGGAGCGGACCGGCGCGGTCTTCATCCACCCCTTCGACCATCCCGACGTCATCGCGGGCCAGGGCACGGTCGGGCTGGAGATCCTGGAGCAGTGCCCCGAGGTGCGGACCGTCGTGGTCGGCATCGGCGGGGGCGGGCTGGCGGCCGGGATCGCGGTCGCGGTGAAGGCGCTGCGGCCGGACGTGCGGATCGTCGGCGTGCAGGCGGAGGGCGCGGCCGCCTACCCGCCCTCGCTGGCCGTGGGGCGCCCGGTCGCCGTCGAGAACCCGGCGACGATGGCCGACGGGATCAAGGTGGGGCGGCCCGGCGACGTGCCGTTCGGGATCGTCGGCGAGCTGGTGGACGAGGTCCGCACGGTCTCCGAGGACGAGCTGTCGACCGCGCTGCTGCTGTGTCTGGAGCGGGCCAAGCTGGTCGTGGAACCGGCCGGGGCGAGCCCGGTGGCGGCGCTGCTGAGCGCGCCGGACGCCTTCGCGGGGCCGGTCGTGGCGGTCCTGTCCGGCGGCAACGTGGACCCGGTGCTGATGCAGGGCGTGCTGCGGCACGGCATGGCCGCGCAGGGCCGCTACCTGGCGGTCCGGCTGCGGCTGACGGACCGGCCCGGGGCCCTGGCCACGCTTCTCGGGGTGTTGTCAGTGGTCGACGCTAACGTCCTCGATGTGAGCCACGTCCGAACCCATCCGCGGCTCGGGCTCACGGAGGCGGAGGTCGAACTGCACCTGGAGACGAAGGGCCCGGAGCACTGCACCGAGGTCGGCCGCGCGCTGCGGGAAGCGGGTTACACCGTCATCGCCTGAGCCCCCTGGGGCCCCTGTGCAGGGGACGGCCGCCACTTCGTCACTCGTTCGAGCAACTGCATTGTGAGACGCGATACATCGCGTTATGGTGTGTCGTAAATCGCTCGCTGAGCGCGGCGAAACGTACAAACCTAGGCTTTCCGAAGAATCCCCGACGACGTGGAGACTCATATGCCAGGCGCCATCTATGCCGAAGGCCTGGTGAAGACCTTCGGTGACGTACGGGCTCTGGACGGCGTCGACCTCGACGTTCCCGAGGGCACCGTCCTGGGCCTGCTCGGGCCGAACGGCGCGGGCAAGACCACCGCCGTCCGCTGCCTCACGACCCTGCTCCGCCCCGACAGCGGAAAGGCGGTCGTCGCGGGCATCGACGTCCTCAGGCAGCCCAACGAGGTACGCCGTTCCATCGGCCTCTCCGGCCAGTTCGCCGCGGTCGACGAATACCTGACCGGCCGGGAGAACCTGCAGATGGTCGGGCAGCTCTACCAGATGAAGGGCAAGGCCGCGAAGGCCCGAGCCATCGAGCTGCTCGAGCAGTTCCACCTCTCGGACGCCGCCGACCGTCCCACCAAGACCTACTCCGGAGGCATGCGCCGCCGGCTCGACCTGGCGGCGGCCCTGGTGGTCTCCCCGCCCGTCATGTTCATGGACGAACCCACGACCGGCCTCGACCCCCGCAACCGCCAGGAGCTGTGGGAGGTCATCAAACAGCTGGTCGCCGGCGGTACGACCCTGCTGTTGACCACGCAGTACCTGGAGGAGGCCGACCATCTCGCGCACGACATCGCGGTCGTCGACCACGGCCGCGTCATCGCCCGCGGCACCTCCGACCAGCTCAAGGCCCGCACCGGGGGAGAGCGCGTGGAGGTCGTCGTCCACGAGCGCGACCACATAGGGACGGCCTCCGAGGTGCTCGCCGGATTCGGCAAGGGCTCGACCACCGTCGAGGAGCACACCCGCAAGCTGACCGTCCCCGTCACCGGCGGCGCGAAGCTGCTCGCCGAGGTCATCCGCGAGCTCGACGTCCGCGGCATCGAGATCGACGACATCGGCCTGCGCCGCCCGACCCTCGACGACGTCTTCCTCTCCCTCACCGGCCACGTGGCCGAGGCGAAGGACGAGGCGAACGGCTCGGCGGACGGCGCCGACCACGAGCAGGAGAAGGAGGCCGCCAAGTGAGCGCCGCCACCGATGCCGCGCCGGTCACGGCGTCCGCCAACCCCCTCGGCCAGTCCATCCGCGACTCGCTGGTCATCGCCCGCAGAAACCTCATCCGGATGACCCGGATCCCGGAGATGGTCCTGTTCGGGGTCATCCAGCCGGTGATGTTCGTGGTCCTCTTCACGTACGTCTTCGGCGGTTCCATCAAGGTCGGCAGCACCACCGACTCGGGCGTCTACAAGGACTTCCTGATGGCGGGCATCTTCGCGCAGACCGTCACCTTCGCCACCGCCGGATCGGCGGCCGGCATCGCCGACGACATGCAGAAGGGGCTCGTCGATCGCTTCCGGTCCCTGCCGATGGCGCGCGGGGCGGTGCTGACCGGGCGGACGGTCGCGGACCTGGTGCAGACGTCGATCACCCTGCTCGTCCTGGCGATCGTCGCGCTGCTCGTGGGCTGGCGTACCGGGTCGGCGGAGCCGACCAACATCGGGAGGGTGCTCGCGGGCTTCGGGCTGCTTCTGCTCCTGGGGTACGCCTTCACGTGGATCGGCGCCCTGATCGGCCTGTCCGTTCGGACGCCGGAGGCGGCGACCTCCGGAGGGATCATCTGGCTGTTCCCGGTGACCTTCGTCTCGAACGCCTTCGTGGACTCCAGCCAGATGACGCCCTGGCTCCGGCACATCGCCGAGTGGAACCCGTTCAGTGCCACGGTGCAGGCCTGCCGCGAGCTGTTCGGCAACCCCGGCGTCGTGCAGTCCGACGCCTGGCCCATGCAGCATCCCGTCTGGGCCTCGGTGATCTGGTCCGTGCTGATCATCGCGGTCTTCCGGACGCTGGCGGTGCGCAAGTACCGCTCGGCGGCCACCTGACCGGCAGACGACGCGACGAGCCCCCGGCGTCACGGGGACACCGGGGGCTCGTCGACGGGTGAGCGGCGCGTCAGCCGTTGTACGGCTCGGCCTTGAGGATCTTCACCGAGGCGGGCTTGCCGTTGGGCAGCTCGTACTGCGCGTCGTCGCCGACCTTGTGGCCGATGACGCCCGAGCCCAGCGGGGACTGGGGGGAGTACGTCTCGATGTCCGAGCTCGCGTACTCGCGCGAGGCGAGCAGGAAGGTCAGCGTGTCGTCCTCGTCACCGTCGAAGGCGATCGTGACGACCATGCCGGGCGCCACCACGCCGTCGGCGGCCGGGGCCTCACCCACCTTGGCGCTCTCGAGCAGCTGGGTCAGCTGGCGCACGCGGAGCTCCTGCTTGCCCTGCTCCTCCTTCGCCGCGTGGTACCCGCCGTTCTCACGCAGGTCCCCCTCCTCGCGAGCCGCGGCGATCTTGGCAGAGATCTCGGTGCGCGCAGGACCAGTAAGGTATTCAAGCTCCTCCTTGAGCTTGTTGTACGCCTCCTGGGTCAGCCAGGTGACGTTCTCGCTGGTCTGGGTCACGGGTGCTCCTCGTTGGTACTGGGAATACAAATCAACGCCCTACCCAGAAGGATGTTCCTTCACGGAAGGGCGAAACCACGAGCCTAACAATTCAGTGGCCAAAGGGGGAGGACATAAGCCGCCAGATTCCTGTCACCGCAGGTCAGGCGGCAGGTATTGGCGGCATCGGGCCCCGCCGGATCACTCCGGGTGGCAGCCGAGCAGCTCCGCCGTCGTCCCCGCGGCCTTGGTGCGCAGGGTGACGACCTTGTCGATGCGGGTGTCGTCCCCGTCGAAGCGGAAGTCGGCCCGGCCCACCTCGTCGCCGTCCTCGGCCTGGGAGCGCACGGTGCAGTAGCCGGTGACGCCGGCGTCCTTGCGGACCTCCAGGTGCACCTGCACCGAGTTCTCGGCCAGCTCGAAGCCGATCAGCTCTCCGCTGATCTTGTTCTGGCCGACGTAGTGGTAGCCGAACCAGCCGATCAGGGCGAGCAGGAGGGCACCGAGCACGGCGCCGACGACCTTGAGGGTGCGGTCGGCCCGTTCGTCCGAGGAGCGGCCGTACCGACCCTGGGGCGTCCGTGTGCTCGCCGTACTCATGATCGTCCTCTCCGCGGGAGCGGGTCCGGGTTCCGGGCCCCGGAATTATTCCGCCCCCGATTCGGTCACTATAGAAGCCGCCGATTGCGCCGACGCACACGGGCGCCGACTGACCCAAGGATTGAGTCTTGACTGACCAGCTGCGACTGATGGCCGTTCACGCCCACCCCGACGACGAGTCGAGCAAGGGCGCGGCCACCATGGCGAAGTACGTGTCCGAGGGGGTGGACGTGCTGGTGGTGACCTGCACGGGCGGGGAACGCGGCTCCATCCTCAACCCGAAGCTCCAGGGGGACGCGTACATCGAGGAGAACATCCACGAGGTGCGCAGGAAGGAGATGGACGAGGCCCGGGAGATCCTGGGCGTCGGGCAGGAGTGGCTCGGCTTCGTCGACTCCGGCCTGCCCGAGGGCGACCCGCTGCCGCCGCTGCCGGAGGGCTGCTTCGCCCTGGAGGACGTCGACAAGGCGGCCGGTGAGCTGGTGCGGAAGATCCGCTCCTTCCGGCCCCAGGTGATCACCACCTACGACGAGAACGGCGGTTACCCGCACCCCGACCACATCATGACCCACAAGATCACGATGGTGGCCTTCGAGGGCGCGGCGGACACCGAGAAGTACCCGGAGGGCGAGTACGGACCGGCGTACCAGCCCATGAAGGTGTACTACAACCAGGGCTTCAACCGGCCCCGCACCGAGGCGCTGCACAACGCGCTGCTGGAGCGCGGCCTGGAGTCGCCCTACGAGGACTGGCTCAAGCGCTGGTCGGAGTTCGAGCGCAAGGAGCGCACCCTCACCACCCACGTGCCCTGCGCGGACTTCTTCGAGATCCGCGACAAGGCGCTGATCGCGCACGCCACGCAGATCGACCCCGACGGGGGCTGGTTCCGGGTGCCGATGGAGATCCAGAAGGAGGTCTGGCCCACCGAGGAGTACGAGCTGGCGAAGTCCCTCGTGGAAACCTCCCTCCCCGAGGACGACCTCTTCGCGGGCATCCGCGACAATGCCTGACATGAGTGCAAGCGCAAGCCTGGCAATGACGCACCTCGTCACTCTCGCCGAGCTGGACGAGGACAAGGTCACCCCCGGCGTCCTCGGGTTCATCGTGTTCGCGGTGATGGCTCTGGCGGTGTGGGGACTGATGAAGTCCATGAACCGGCACATGGGCAAGGTGGACTTCAAGGAGGCGGCGGAGCAGGACGCCTCCGGCGGCGGTGAGGCGAAGCCCCAGCAGGGCTAGACCCCGGCGGGGACCCCCGCCGGAGACGGAACCCTGCGCGGCGGTGCGGCCCTCCGGGGGTGCGGCCCGGCGGGGCTACGCCGTGACCGCCACGCCCATCACCTCCCTCGCCTGGCGGCCCGGGACCATGCCCAGGCGCCAGGCCTGCCAGCCCGCCTCCAGCTGGACTCCGCGCTCCAGGAGAAGCTGGTAGGCGTCCACGTAGTCGTCCAGTTTGCTGTCGCGGGCGGCATGGCGGGCGCGGGACAGCTGCGCCAGCTCCTCCTGCGCCACCGCCGTGCCGACCTCCACTCCGCCGGGGGCGGCGTACGGCAGCAGCGTGCAGCGCAGGAAGCGGGCCCAGTCCTCGCCCCGCCGGTCGCCGTACCCGGCGAAGAGGGCGGCCGCCTCGTCGCACAGGGCCAGTGCCTGCGGCGTGCGCGCGTTGCCCGCGTCCACGACCGCCAGCTCCAGACACGTCCACGCCTCCCCGTGCCCGACGCCGATGCGCTGGAAGTCGGCGCGCGCGTCGACCAGGAGCTGCCGGGCGAAGCCCGAGTTGCGCAGGGAACCGGTCTGGGCGGCCCGCTGGTCCCGGGTGACCCGCGCCGAGTGGTGCCGGGCGCAGGCCAGGCCGTACACGTCCCGCATCCGGGAGAACATCGTGCGGGAGCGTTCCAGCTCGCGCACGGACTGGTCCAGGTCGCCGGTCTCCTCCAGCGCCTGGCCCAGGTAGTAGACCGTCCAGGCCTCACCGCGGGCGTCCTCGTTCTCGCGGTGCCGGGCCGCCGCCCGCCGCAGCTCCTCCACCGCCTCGGAGGCGTCGCCGCCCACCAGGCGGGCCCGCGCCAGCTGGGTCAGCGCCCAGGCCTCGCCGCGGGCGTCCTGGGTGCGGCCGTACAGGTCGAGGGCCGCCCGCAGGTCCGACTCCGCCCCCGGCACGTCGCCCATGCGCAGGTGCAGCTGGCCGAGCTGGAAGTGGGCCCACGCCTGGCCGTGCACCGACTCGCCCGCGCGGTGCAGCACCAGCGACTCGGTGAGCAGCTCCAGGGCCTCGGCCAGCCGGGCCCGGTCGCGCTGCACCGCCGCCAGCGCGTGCAGCGTCCACGCGCGGTCCGTGGCCAGCTCCGGCGCGGCCTGGAGGTCGAGCGCCTCCTGGAGCTTGGCCGCCGCGTCGGTCAGGTTGCCCTGGTGGTGCAGCGTGATCCCCAGCGAGCACAGCGCCCGCGCCGCACCGGCGTCGTGGTGGGCGTCCCGGTACAGGTCGACGACGGAGGCCAGCGTCGTACGCGCCTTGTCCAGCTCGCCCAGCTGCCGGGCCGCGATTCCGGTGCGCCACTGCACCGAGCGCACCAGCAGCCCCTGGTCCACGGACTGCGCCAGCTCGCTGATCTCCCCCAGCCGGTACAGGTCGCCCCGCAGCAGGCAGTAGTCGCACAGCGCGCCCAGCAGGTTCAGCACCGCGCCCTGGTCGACGCCCTCCGCGTGCCGGAGCGTCGCCGTGATGAAGCTCGACTCGTCGTCCAGCCAGCGCAGCGCCTCGTCCAGGGACGTGAAGCCGTACTGCCCGAACTGGTTGGAGCGGGTCGACATGTTGCCGTCGACCAGGCGCAGCACGGAGTCGGCCAGCTCGGCGTAGTTCGCGATGAGCCGCTCCTGCGCGGCCGTCCGCTCGCCGGGCTCCTCCTCGTCGGCGAGCCGGGCGCGGGCGAAGGCGCGCACCACGTCGTGCAGGCGGTAGCGGCTGCCCCGGACGTGGTCGATCAGGCCCGCCCGCGCCAGCGCCGCCAGCTGCCGGGTCGCCTCCGCCTCGTCCGTGGCCAGCAGCGCGGCGGCGGCCGCGGCACCCAGCGAGGTGCGCCCCGCGAGCGCCAGCCGGCGCAGCAGCCGCCGGGCGGGCTCCGGCTGGTCGGTGTAGCGCAGCCACAGCGCCCGCTCGACCGGTTCCACCGGTCCGTAGGCGCCCAGGTCGGTCGCCAGCGCGCGCGGCGAGCGCGCACCCAGCGACGACCCGGCGACCCGCAGCGCCAGCGGCAGCCCGCCGCACAGCTGCCGGATCAGCTCGCTCGACTCGGCGTCGTAGGGCCCCGAGGCGTCCTCGGCCGCGGCGCCCAGCAGCTCCTCCGCGCCCGCCGCGTCCAGCTCCTCGACGGGCAGGTCGTACACCCGCGCGGGCAGGTCGGGCGGGAGCCGCAGCGCCTGGCGCGCGGTGACCAGCACCAGGCTGTCCGAGCGTTCCGGCACCAGCGCGCGCACCTGCTCGGGGTCCGAGGCGTCGTCGAGGACGACGGTGACCGGGACGCCCGTCAGATGCTGGTGGTACAGCTCGCTGAGCCGCTTGACCTGCTGGTCGGCGGAGGAGCGTTCCCGGAACAGCAGCTGCTCGCGCGGCGCCCCGAGCCGGTTCAGCAGATGCAGCAGGGCGTCCCGGGTGCTCAGCGGCGACTCGTCGCCCTCCACGGAGCCACCCGAACCGGAGCCGCCCGTCCCGGAGCCGCCCGCCGCGGACCCGGCTCCGCGCAGGTCGACCAGGCAGGCCCCGCGGAAGTAGTCCCGCAGTTCGTGGACGGCCCGGACCGCCAGCGTCGTACGGCCGCTGCCGGGGGCCCCGTGCAGCACCACCACCGTCGGCTTGGTCTCCGTGCTCGCGCGGGCCGCCTGCACCCACTGCCGCAGCCGCGCCATCTCCTGCCGCCGGCCCGCGAACACGCCCTCCGGCTCGGGCAGTTGCCCGAACGACTGCTCCAGGGCGTTGCGTCCCCGGGCGGCCGCGCTCTTGTCCGCGCCCCGCAGCTTCGGCCCGGTCTTGGCCGGTCCGGTGGACGCGGCGAGCATCCGCTGCTGGTCGAGGAAGGGCCGGATGCCGCGCACCTCCAGCGCGGTGAGCCACTGCAACCGCAGCTGCTCGGGCCCGCCGGGCTGGCTGACCGCCCCGGCGCGGTGGTGGGCGGCCGGCACATGCGCCCCGACCACCTTGACCACGGTCGCCGCCGCGCCGACGACCCCGACCGTCGCGCCCGCGCCCACCGCGGTGCCGGTGCCGGTGCCGAGCGCCACGTCGGCCACCACCGCGGCGACCGCCGCCACGGCGGCCACCAGCAGGGGGGTGCCGGCGCCCTCACGGGCGTAGCGCTGGCGGAAGGTGAGCTGCCCGGCCGCGGCCTCGTCGAGGGCGCGGGTGTAGGCCTCGTATTCCTCGCCGGCCGCCCCCGCCATCGCGTCGAGTGCCGCGCGGGCCCGGGAGAGCAGTACGGTCCCGTCGGTGCGCCCGCCCGAGCGCCGTACCTCCTCCTCCACGGCCCGCCTGAGCAGCCCTTCGGCCTCCGCCCGATGACTGTCCCGCATGTCGCGCCCCCTCCGGCGGCATCGGTGTCCTGCCGGGTCGCCCCAGGCGCCCCGGTGGCCCCAGGAGTCCCAGAGCCCTCCCCGCCCATCCCCGGGTCCTTCCCCGGTTATGCGTGAGTCAAGTGTCCTGCTGCGAGGAGACCCTGGGGAGGGATGGTTCGCACCGGCCGGGAAAGTCGACGAATTCCCCTCTTGACCCGGGTGACCGCAGCCACTAATTTTCGATGGAGGCAGACCCATGACTACCGACAGGAGGCGACCGGCAGATGTACACCAACTCTGACCTGAGCCGCCTCGCCCGCCGCACGGTGTGGGTTTCGGGTCGGGTCGCGCACGGCTGCTGACACGCCGTTCCGCTGTGCCCCCATGGGGCACATTCCGGGTTTCTCCTCTTTCTTCTCCCTCACTTTCCCCACTTCACGGCATGCCGTTGTCGCGTGCCGATGTGCGCCTGCTCATCTTCTGCGGCGCGTCCGGACTCAGAAAGCTGCCTGAAATTGGCGAACATGATGAATCGACCTGTCCCGAATCGACCGGCCCCGAGTCGAAATGAAGGTCTGTCATGGTGACGGCACGGATCACGGTCAACGGAAAAGAAGCACCGATCGCACCGGCCGCGCCGCACACCACGGTGCTCGACTTCCTGCGCGAGCGCGGCCTCACCGGTACCAAGGAGGGCTGCGCGGAGGGTGAGTGCGGCGCCTGCTCGGTCCTGGTGGCCCGCCCCGGCGTGAGCAAGCCCACCGACTGGGTGCCGGTCAACGCCTGTCTCGTCCCGGTCGCGGCGCTCGACGGCCAGGAGGTCGTCACCTCCGAGGGCCTCGCCACCGTCGAGGCGCCCGGCACGCCGCCCGTACTGCACCCGGTGCAGGAGGAGATGGCGGTCCGCGGCGGCTCCCAGTGCGGTTACTGCACGCCGGGATTCGTCTGCAGCATGGCGGCCGAGTACTACCGGCCCGACCGCTGCGCGCACGCCGGCCAGGGCTCGGATCCGGCTGAGGGCGCCGACGGCGTCGCCGGCACCGACCCGGAGCACGGTCCGAACGGCTTCGACCTGCACGCGCTCAGCGGCAACCTGTGCCGCTGCACCGGCTACCGGCCCATCCGCGACGCCGCGTTCGCCGTCGGCGTGCCCACCGACGAGGACCCGCTGGCCCGGCGCCGCGAGCAGGACCCGCCCGCGCCGGTCGCCACCGAGTACCGCCAGGACGACAGCGCCTTCCTGCGCAGGGGCACCCTGGCCGAGACCCTGCGACTGCTGCGCGAGCGGCCCGACGCGGTGGTGGTCGCCGGCAGCACCGACTGGGGCGTCGAGGTCAACATCCGCTCCCGCCGGGCCGATTGCGTGGTCGCCGTCGACCGGCTGCCCGAACTGCGGGAGCTGCGAGTCGAGTCCGACCACGTCGAGATCGGGGCCGCGCTGACGCTCACCGAGATCGAACGCCGCCTGGACGGCACCGTCCCGCTGCTGGGTCAGCTGTTCCCGCAGTTCGCGTCCCGGCTCATCCGCAACGGCGCCACCCTCGGCGGCAACCTGGGTACCGGCTCGCCCATCGGCGACAGTCCGCCGGTGCTGCTCGCGCTGGAGGCGTCGCTGGTGCTCGCCGACGCCGACGGTGAGCGCGAGGTGCCGCTGGCCGAGTACTTCACCGGCTACCGGCAGAGCGTGCGCCGTCCCGGCGAGCTGATCCGCGCGGTGCGCCTGCCGCTGCCGCTGTCTCCGGTCACGGCCTTCCACAAGATCGCCAAGCGGCGTTTCGACGACATCTCCAGCGTGGCGGTCGCCTTCGCGCTCGACATCGGGGGCGGGACCGTCCGCAAGGCCCGCATCGGTCTGGGCGGCGTGGCCGCCACCCCGGTCCGCGCGCTCGCCACCGAGGCCGCCCTGGAGGGCAGGCCGTGGACCGCCGAGACCGCGGAGGCCGCGGCCGGGGTGCTGCGGGGCGAGGGCACGCCGATGAGCGACCACCGCGCCAGCGCCGACTACCGTTCCGCGATGCTCGGCCAGAGCCTGCTGAAGCTGCACGCACAGACCACCGAGGCGGTGCCGTCATGAGCCACCTGTCCGAGCGTCCCGAGAAGCCCGCCGTCGGCGTCTCGATGCCGCACGAGAGCGCCGTCCAGCACGTCACCGGCACCGCGCTGTACACCGACGACCTGGTCCAGCGCACCAAGGACGTGCTGCACGCCTATCCGGTCCAGGTCATGAAGGCCCGCGGGAAGGTCACCGCACTGCGCACCGGACCCGCCCTCGCGGTGCCCGGTGTGGTGCGGGTGCTGACCGGCGCCGACGTGCCCGGCGTCAACGACGCCGGCATGAAGCACGACGAGCCGCTCTTCCCCGACGAGGTCATGTTCCACGGCCACGCGGTCGCCTGGGTGCTCGGCGAGACCCTGGAGGCCGCCCGGCTCGGCGCGGCCGCCGTGGAGGTGGACCTGGAGGAGCTGCCTTCCCTGATCACGCTGCCGGAGGCCATCGCGGCCGGCAGCTACCACGGCGCCCGGCCCGTCATGACGCACGGCGACGTCGACGCGGGCTTCGCGGACTCGGCGCACGTGTTCACCGGCGAGTTCCAGTTCTCCGGCCAGGAGCACTTCTACCTGGAGACGCACGCGGCGCTGGCCCAGATCGACGAGAACGGGCAGGTGTTCATCCAGAGCAGCACCCAGCACCCCTCCGAGACCCAGGAGATCGTCTCGCACGTGCTCGGGGTGCCTTCCCACGAGGTGACCGTGCAGTGCCTGCGGATGGGCGGCGGCTTCGGCGGCAAGGAGATGCAGCCGCACGGGTTCGCGGCCGTCGCCGCGCTGGGCGCCAAGCTGACCGGCCGGCCGGTGCGGTTCCGGCTCAACCGGACCCAGGACCTCACCATGTCCGGCAAGCGGCACGGGTTCCACGCCACCTGGAAGATCGGCTTCAACGCCGAGGGCCGTATCCAGGCCCTCGACGCCACGCTGACCGCGGACGGCGGCTGGAGCCTGGACCTGTCCGAGCCGGTCCTGGCCCGGGCGCTGTGCCACATCGACAACACGTACTGGATCCCCAACGCACGCGTCGCCGGCCGTATCGCCAAGACCAACACGGTCTCCAACACCGCCTTCCGCGGCTTCGGCGGACCGCAGGGCATGCTGGTGATCGAGGACATCCTGGGCCGCTGCGCGCCGCGACTCGGCCTGGACGCCAAGCAGCTGCGGGAACGCAACTTCTACCGGCCGGGCCAGGGCCAGACGACCCCCTACGGGCAGCCGGTCACCCAGCCCGAGCGGATCGCCGCCGTCTGGCAACAGGTCCAGGACAACGGCCACATCGCCGACCGCGAGCGCGAGATCGCCGCCTTCAACGCCGCGCACCCGCACACCAAGCGGGCCCTCGCGGTCACCGGAGTGAAGTTCGGCATCTCGTTCAACCTCACCGCCTTCAACCAGGGCGGCGCGCTGGTGCTGATCTACAAGGACGGCTCCGTCCTGATCAACCACGGCGGCACCGAGATGGGCCAGGGCCTGCACACCAAGATGCTGCAGGTGGCCGCGACCACGCTGGGCATCCCGCTGCACAAGGTGCGCCTCGCCCCGACCCGGACCGACAAGGTGCCCAACACCTCCGCCACCGCGGCCAGTTCCGGCGCCGACCTCAACGGCGGGGCGGTCAAGAACGCCTGTGAGCAGCTGCGCGAGCGGCTGCTGCGGGTGGCCGCGAGCCAGTTGGGCTGCAATGCCTCGGACGTGCGCATCGTCGAGGGCGTCGCGCGCACTCTGGGCAGCGACCAGGAGCTGGCCTGGGACGACCTCGTGCGCACCGCGTACTTCCAGCGGGTCCAGCTCTCCGCGGCCGGCTACTACCGGACCGAGGGGCTGCACTGGGACGCCACGAAGTTCCAGGGGTCGCCGTTCAAGTACTTCGCCATCGGCGCCGCCGCGACCGAGGTGGAGGTGGACGGCTTCACCGGCGCCTACCGCATCCGGCGGGTGGACATCGTGCACGACGTCGGCGACAGCCTGTCCCCGCTGATCGACATCGGCCAGGTCGAGGGCGGGTTCGTGCAGGGCGCGGGCTGGCTGACGCTGGAGGACCTGCGCTGGGACACCGGTGACGGCCCGAACCGCGGGCGCCTGCTGACCCAGGCGGCGAGCACGTACAAGCTGCCGAGTTTCTCGGAGATGCCCGAGGAGTTCAACGTCACCCTGTTGGAGAACGCCACCGAGGAGGGCGCGGTCTTCGGGTCCAAGGCGGTGGGCGAGCCCCCGCTGATGCTGGCGTTCTCGGTGCGCGAGGCGCTGCGGCAGGCGGCCGCCGCGTTCGGGCCGAGGGGGACCGCCGTCGAGCTGGCCTCGCCCGCCACGCCGGAGGCGGTGTACTGGGCGGTCGAGTCGGCCCGGCGGGGTGGCACCGCAGGGAACGGCCGCACCCCCGACGTGGCGGCGGCCGCCGTCGACGGCGGCGCGGTCCGCACCGGCGTGGAAGCGCTGAGCGGTGCCTGACATGACCTGGGTCGCCGCGGTCGCGCGGTTGCGGGCACGCCGGGAACCCGGCGTGCTGGTGACCGTCGCGGCCGTGCGCGGTCACGCCCCACGGGACGCCGGTGCGAAACTCGTCGTGGGGCGGACCGGGACCTGGGGCTCGATCGGCGGCGGCAACGTCGAGGCCGTCGCCGTCGACCGGGCCCGGGAGATGATCGCCGCGGCCGAGCCGGCGCCGGAGATGCTCGACTTCGCCCTGAACGACAAGGTGACCAACCGGCACGGCGTGCAGTGCTGCGGCGGCACCGTCGCGGTGCTGCTCGAACCGCTGCCGGTGGTCCGGGCGGTGGCAATCTTCGGCGTCGGGCACGTCGGTCTGGAACTGGCGCGCATCCTGGCCCGTCAGGACCTCGACCTCCACCTGATCGACAGCCGCGCCGACCTGCTGACCGACGAGCGCCTCGGTGTGCTGGCGGACGCGGTGGCGCAGGTGCGCACGCACCACACGCCGCTGCTGCCGGAGGAGGTGCTGGCCGAGCTGCCGCCCGGCACCCACGTCCTGATCATGACCCATGACCACGCCGAGGACGCCGCCCTGTGCGACGCCGCCCTGCGCACCGGCCACCTCGGCTCCATCGGGCTGATCGGGTCGGCGGCCAAGTGGGCGCGGTTCCGGGGACGCCTCGCCACCGAGGGCGGCCACGACGACGCCGTCATCGACCGGATCAAGACCCCGATCGGGCTGGCCGACATCGCCGGCAAGGAGCCCGCGACCATCGCCGTGAGCGTCGCGGCCGACCTGCTGCGCGCCTTCGAGGCCGAGGGCGACTGACCCCTCCGGGGCGGTCGTCCGCCCTTGTAGGAAGCTATGAAGCGGTGGTCGCGGCCGGTCCGTAGTTCATGTTTTCGGCCCCTGGCCGGGTCTCGTCGGCGAGCTGTGTACTGCTCCTACGCATCCTCCCCGTGAAGCGCACCGGCCCGCACGCCGTACTCCCGCCCGCCGCCTGCCCAAGAAGGAGCACGCATGACGACCACCGACACCCTCGAGACCGGCCTCCGCGAGCTGGAGCGCGCCTGGATGGACAAGGCCATCGAGCTGGCCACCACCAGCGTCCGCGACGGCGGCGGCCCCTTCGGTGCCCTGATCGCCAAGGGCGGTGAGATCGTCGCCCTCGGCAGCAACCAGGTCACCGCCGGCCTCGACCCCACCGCGCACGCCGAGGTCAGCGCCATCCGCGCGGCCTGCAAGACGCTCGACACGTTCAGCCTGGAGGGCTGCACCCTCGTCACGTCCTGCGAGCCCTGCCCGATGTGCCTCTCCTCGGCCCTGTGGGCCCGCGTCGACCGCCTCGTCTTCTCCGCCGACCGCCACGACGCCGCCGTGGCCGGCTTCGACGACCGCAAGTTCTACGACCTGTTCGAGAAGCGGCCCCAGGCGAACTGGCCCATGACCGTGGAGCACCTCGACCTGCCCCACCGCACCCAGCCGTTCGACGCCTGGATCGCCAAGTCCGACCGCGTCGACTACTGAGCCGACCACGGAGCAGCAGCCTCCCCGGCGCCCCGCCGCCCCGTCCGTGCGCCCCTTCCACCGTGGCGTCCGGGCGGGGCGGCGGCGCGTGCGCCAGGATGGGGGCATGCCCAACCGACTTGCGCAGGCGACGTCCCCCTACCTCCTCCAGCACGCGGAGAACCCGGTCGACTGGTGGCCGTGGGAGGCCGAGGCGTTCGAGGAAGCCCGACGCCGCGGTGTCCCCGTCCTGTTGAGCGTCGGCTACAGCGCGTGCCACTGGTGCCACGTCATGGCGCACGAGTCGTTCGAGGACGGGACCACCGCCGAGTACCTCAACTCGCACTTCGTGAGCGTCAAGGTCGACCGCGAGGAGCGCCCCGACATCGACGCCGTCTACATGGAGGCCGTGCAGGCGGCGACCGGGCAGGGCGGCTGGCCCATGACCGTGTTCCTCACGCCGGACGCGGAGCCCTTCTACTTCGGCACCTACTTCCCGCCCGAGCCCCGGCACGGCATGCCCTCCTTCCGCCAGGTGCTCCAGGGCGTCCAGCAGGCGTGGGCCGAGCGGCGCGACGAGGTCGACGAGGTCGCCGGGAAGATCGTCCGGGACCTCGCCGGGCGGGAGATCTCCTACGGCGACGCGCGGGCACCCGGCGAGGAGCAGCTCGGGCAGGCGCTGCTCGGACTCACCCGGGAGTACGACGCGCAGCGCGGCGGGTTCGGCGGGGCGCCCAAGTTCCCGCCCTCCATGGTGATCGAGTTCCTGCTGCGCCACCACGCCCGCACCGGCGCCGAGGGCGCGCTCCAGATGGCGCGGGACACCTGCGAGCGGATGGCCCGCGGCGGCATCTACGACCAGCTGGGCGGCGGCTTCGCCCGCTACTCCGTGGACCGCGAGTGGGTCGTGCCGCACTTCGAGAAGATGCTGTACGACAACGCCCTGCTGTGCCGCGTGTACGCGCATCTGTGGCGGGCCACCGGCTCGGACCTGGCCCGCCGGGTCGCCCTGGAGACCGCCGACTTCATGGTGCGTGAACTGCGCACCGCCGAGGGCGGGTTCGCCTCCGCGCTGGACGCCGACAGCGACGACGGCACCGGGAAGCACGTCGAGGGCGCCTACTACGCGTGGACGCCCGCGCAGCTGACCGAGGTCCTCGGTGCCGAGGACGCGGAGCTGGCCGCGCAGTACTTCGGCGTGACCCAGGAGGGCACCTTCGAGCACGGCGCCTCCGTGCTCCAACTGCCGCAGCAGGAAGGCGTCTTCGACGCCGCGCGGATCGCGTCGGTCCGGGAGCGGCTGCTCGCCGCGCGGGACGGGCGCCCGGCCCCGGGCCGGGACGACAAGGTGGTCGCCGCCTGGAACGGCCTGGCGATCGCCGCGCTCGCCGAGACCGGCGCCTACTTCGAGCGCCCCGACCTGGTCGAGGCCGCCGTCGCCGCCGCCGACCTGCTGGTGCGCCTGCACCTGGACGAGCAGGTCCGCCTCACCCGCACCAGCAAGGACGGCAGGGCCGGTGCCAACGCCGGGGTGCTGGAGGACTACGCCGACGTGGCCGAGGGCTTCCTCGCGCTGGCGTCGGTCACCGGGGAGGGCGTGTGGCTGGACTTCGCCGGCTTCCTGCTCGACCACGTCCTCACCCGCTTCACGGACGAGTCCGGCTCGCTGTACGACACCGCGGCCGACGCCGAGCAGCTGATCCGCCGCCCGCAGGACCCCACCGACAACGCCACCCCGTCCGGCTGGAGTGCCGCCGCGGGCGCCCTGCTGTCCTACGCCGCCCACACCGGCTCCGCACCCCACCGCACCGCCGCCGAGCGCGCCCTCGGCGTGGTGAAGGCGCTCGGCCCGCGCGTCCCGCGCTTCATCGGCTGGGGGCTGGCGGCCGCCGAGGCACTGCTCGACGGCCCGCGCGAGGTCGCCGTCGTCGCTCCGGGCCCGGCCGATCCCGCGGCGCGCGGGCTGCACCGTACGGCGCTGCTCGGTACGGCTCCCGGGGCGGTCGTCGCCTTCGGCACCGAGGGGAGCGACGAGTTCCCGCTGCTCGCCGACCGGCCGCTGGTGGGCGGGGCCCCGGCCGCGTACGTCTGCCGGAACTTCACCTGCGACGCGCCGACCACCGACCCGGACCGGCTGCGCGCCGCGCTGGACGCCGCCCCGGGCAGCTGACTCCTCAGCCGTCCTGGGCGCTGCGGCTCACGGCGCGCTCCACGATCGCCTCCAGCTGCTCGTGGTGCGCGCCCCGCCAGTAGGCGCGGCCGCAGGCGGTGCACTGGGCGAAGACGTCGTACGACCGCTGGGTGCCGCCCTTGAGCTGCTCCGCCACCTCTTCCTTGGTGGCCGTCCGGAGCAGCCCGTTGCAGGCGGTGCAGCGCGTCCAGGGGCGCAGTGCGGGCCGGAACCGGTCCAGGACCTCCTGGAGCTGCTCGTCGGGGCGGGTGCTGTAGACGTAGGCGCCGGCCCACAGCTCGCGGCGGCGCAGCAGTCCCCGGTCGCGGCTGAGCAGGACCCGCTTCTCGGCCGCGGACAGCGCGGCGAGCGCCGGGTCGCCGAGGTCGGTCGACTCGTACGCCGTGTCCACGCCGAGCAGCCGCAGCCGGCGGGCCAGGGTGCCGAGGTGCACGTCGAGCAGGAACCGCAGGGGAGCACCGGGGACCCGCTGGGGGTGCTGGACGGGCCGCACGCGCACCGACTCGCCGCCCGCCGGGATGTGTCCGGGCGGCACCTCGCGGCCGTCGACGAGCAGGGTGCCGACCTCGGTCAGCGGCACGCCGAGGGACTCGACGAGGTGGCCGAGGGTGGAGACGCCGTCGGTGGCCGCGCGGGCGGCGCCGGTGGGGCGGGCGCGCGGGACGAACAGGTGCAGTTCGGGGGCGAACTCGACGTGGATCTCGGGACCGTTCACCCGGTCAGAATGCCACGGAGGCGGGGACCGGGCCGCAGCCTTTTCGGCGGCCTTCCCGAGGGTCTTCCCGGCGGCCTTCCCGGAGGGCGGGCAACCCGTTCTCCAGGGCGTCCCGGCTCTCCTCGGTCATCGCCGGCCACGCGGTGAGGGTGCGGCCTGCCCCGCGCGGCGGCTAGTACGCGACCAGCGAGATCCCCACGTAGTGCGCGATGAAGGCGGCCAGCGTGAAGGAGTGGAAGACCTCGTGGAAGCCGAACCAGCGGGGCGAGGGGTTGGGGCGCTTGAGGCCGTAGATCACACCGCCCGCGCTGTAGAGCAGACCGCCGACGATCACCAGCACGAGGACGGCGACGCCGCCGGCCCGCATGAACTCGGGGAGGTAGAAGACGGCCGCCCAGCCCATGGCGAGGTAGCACGGGGTGTAGAGCCAGCGCGGGGCGCCGACCCAGAAGACGCGGAAGACGATCCCGGCCACGGCGGCCGCCCAGATGCCCCACAGCAGCCACTGGCCCTTGGCGCCGGGCAGCAGCAGCATCGTGAGCGGGGTGTAGGTGCCGGCGATGATCAGGAAGATGTTGGCGTGGTCGAGGCGGCGCAGGACACCGTCCATGCGGGGGCTCCAGTTGCCCCGGTGGTAGAGCGCGCTGACGCCGAACAGCAGGCAGGCCGTGAGGACGTAGACGCCGCAGGCTATGCGGCCCTCGTGGGACTCGGCGAGGGCGGTGAGCACCAGACCGGCGACCAGGACGGCGGGGAACATGCCGAGGTGCAGCCAACCGCGCAGCTTCGGCTTGACCGGATGCGGGAGGGAGAGCGCTACGGGCCCGCGGCCGTCGGCCGGCAGGTCCCTGGGCGCGTCGGGGACGGACGCAGTCATGGGCGCATCGTACCTACGGCTCCGTAAGTTACGCATCAGTACGGGCGGGTGCCGCAGAGCAAGTGGTCATCGTCTCACGGTGGCTGCGGCGGCGCACTCCCGGTTGGGGCACGTGGCGCTCCTCACGCCGCTCAAGTGTGACGCCCTCTGGACAGATGGGCGCTCGCGTCGGATGATCAAATGAGTGCGGTCGACACCGGATGAGCGCCCACGAGGTCAACGTCACGCGTCCGGGTCGCAGCCCCCACGGGGCCTCCAACAAAAAAACCCCTCATTTAGGAGCAATCGTGGCGCGCGACATCGCGGCTCCCTCCGTCCCCACCAACCACCAGGAACTGATCTCGTGGGTGAACGAGATCGCCGAACTGACCCAGCCGGACGCAGTGGTCTGGTGCGACGGATCCGAGGCCGAGTACGAGCGACTGTGCGGGGAGCTCGTCGAGAAGGGCACCTTCCGAAAACTGGACCCGATCAAGCGCCCCAACTCCTACTACGCGGCCTCCGACCCCTCCGACGTCGCCCGCGTCGAGGACCGGACCTTCATCTGCTCCGCCAAGGAGGAGGACGCCGGCCCGACCAACCACTGGAAGGACCCCGCCGAGATGCGGGAGATCTTCACCGGGGAGCAGGGGGAGGGCGGTCTGTTCCGGGGCTCCATGCGCGGCCGGACCATGTACGTCGTGCCCTTCTGCATGGGCCCCCTCGGCTCCCCGCTCTCCGCGCTGGGCGTCGAGATCACCGACTCCGCGTACGTGGCCGTCTCCATGCGCACCATGACCCGCATGGGACAGCCGGTCCTGGACGAACTGGGCGACGACGGCTTCTTCGTGAAGGCCGTGCACACCCTCGGCGCACCCCTCGCCCAGGGCGAGGCGGACGTCCCGTGGCCCTGCAACAGCACCAAGTACATCTCGCACTTCCCCGAGGACCGCGAGATCTGGTCCTACGGCTCCGGATACGGCGGCAACGCCCTGCTCGGCAAGAAGTGCTACGCCCTGCGCATCGCCTCCGTCATGGCCCGCGACGAGGGCTGGCTCGCCGAGCACATGCTGGTGCTGAAGCTGACCCCGCCCACCGGGGAGCCCAAGTACGTCGCCGCCGCCTTCCCGTCGGCCTGCGGCAAGACCAACCTCGCCATGCTGGAGCCCACGATCTCCGGCTGGACCGTGGAGACCATCGGCGACGACATCGCCTGGATGCGCTTCGGCGAGGACGGCCGCCTGTACGCCATCAACCCCGAGGCCGGCTTCTTCGGCGTCGCGCCCGGCACCGGCGAGCACACCAACGCCAACGCGATGAAGACCCTGTGGGGCAACTCGGTCTTCACCAACGTCGCCCTGACCGATGACGGCGACGTGTGGTGGGAGGGCATGACCGAGGAGACCCCGGCCCACCTCACCGACTGGAAGGGCAACGACTGGACGCCCGAGTCGGGCACCCCGGCCGCCCACCCCAACGCCCGCTTCACCACGCCCGCCGCGCAGTGCCCGATCATCGCGCCGGAGTGGGAGGACCCCAAGGGCGTGCCGATCTCGGCGATCCTCTTCGGCGGGCGCCGCGCCACCGCCGTACCGCTGGTCACCGAGTCCTTCGACTGGAACCACGGCGTCTTCCTCGGCGCCAACGTGGCCTCCGAGAAGACCGCCGCCGCCGAGGGCAAGGTCGGCGAGCTGCGCCGCGACCCCTTCGCCATGCTGCCGTTCTGCGGCTACAACATGGGCGACTACATGGGGCACTGGGTCGACGTGGCCAAGGACAAGGACCAGTCCAAGCTGCCCAAGATCTACTACGTCAACTGGTTCCGCAAGGACGACGAGGGCAGGTTCGTCTGGCCCGGCTTCGGGGAGAACGGCCGCGTCCTGAAGTGGATCGTGGAGCGCCTGGAGGGCAAGGCGGACGGCGTCGAGACCCCGATCGGCGTGCTGCCGACCAAGGAGTCCCTGGACACCGACGGCCTGGACCTCGCCGACGCCGACCTGGAGTTCCTGCTCAGCGTCGACAAGGAGGTGTGGCGCGAGGAGGCGGCGCTCGTCCCCGAGCACCTGAACACCTTCGGCGACCACACGCCCGCCGAGCTGTGGGACCAGTACCGGGCGCTGGTGGAACGCCTGGGCTGAGCAGTACCGACACCGCCAGGCTCCGTGACCGGTCCGACTAGCCCTGACCCGCGAAGTCGTCACGAAGGCCGGTCACGAGGGGGTCTCCCCGCGCTCCAGTAGCTCATCGCAACCCCGGAGGGCGGAGAAGCCCCGCTCGGGCCGGGTCCCCGCACAACGGCGTGCGACGGACCCGGCCCTTCGGCGTGTCCTGGCCCGCCCGGCACCGCGGCCGGTCCACCGGAGACGCCCCGGCGGGCGGTGGGCATGCGCAGCTCCCCGCGCGGTACCCGGAAGGCCGGAACCGCGGAGAAGCGGAGAACAGGAAGAGGAAGGAGGGGCCCGCCATGGCAGACGACGGTGATTTCTACTCACGCGACCGGCCCCGGGATCCCGACCCGCAGCTGGCGGAGGACCGCCCACGCGGTGGCGGCCCGGAGGACCCGCACCGGCGCGGCAACTGGCCCGTGTGGGCGATCGTCCTCGCGGTCATCCTGGTCTTCGTCGTCCTGACGGTGATCTTCGGCTGACCCGCCGGGCGGTGGGGTGTGTGGCGCCCGGTCCGCGCGTCGCTGCGGGTGCACGCGGACCGGGGCCGTGCGGGGGCCCCGGGAGGGCTCAGCGGGCCGCGAGTTCGCGCGGCTCCAGGGCCGCGGAGTGCGCGTCCATGCGCTCGGCGGTCAGGATGGCGACCGCCGTGTCGGCGCGGGAGGCCGCGACCACCAGGGCACGGGCCGCCAGCGTGTGCGCCCGCCGGTGCAGGGCCGCCGGACGCGGCTCCGGGTGGGCGGCGGCCACCTGCAGGCGGACCGGCGCCTGACCTCCCCGCAGCCGGGTCACCTGCTCGGTGAGCCGGTCGGCGGCGGCGTCCAGGCCCGCGTCGGGCGCCAGCGCGCGCAGCTCGTCCGTGACGGCGAGCAGGGCCGCGAGATGGCCCGCGAGCTGGATGTCCAGCTCCTCGTCCCGGGACCGGTGGGGGAAGTCCGTGGGGCTGTCGGCCATCGTGCTGTGGACCGACTTGCTGCGGATCGGCTCGTACATGGGATGGCCTCCTGAGTGGTTCAGGAAACCATCCTACATTGGATTCAATCTAAAGTTGACGGGATTCGGGACACGGCCCGGACACGGCCGCGGTTCAGGGCTGGCCGTAGCCGTCCAGGAAGTTGCCGATCCGGCCCACGGCCTCGCGCAGGTCGACGGCCGTCGGCAGGGTCACCACCCGGAAGTGATCGGGCTCGGGCCAGTTGAACCCGGTGCCCTGGACGACCATGATCTTCTCCTGGCGCAGCAGGTCCAGGACCATCCGCCGGTCGTCCTTGATCTTGAAGACCTTGGGGTCGAGCCGCGGGAAGAGGTACAGCGCGCCCTTCGGCTTCACGCAGGTCACGCCGGGAATGCTGGTGAGCGCCTCGTGGGCGGCGTCCCGCTGCTCGCGCAGCCGGCCGCCCGGCAGCACCAGCTCGTTGATGGTCTGCCGTCCGCTGAGCGCCGCGACCACGCCGTGCTGGCCCGGCATGTTGGCGCACAGCCGCATGTTCGCCAGGATCGTCAGGCCCTCGATGTAGGACTCGGCGTGCGCGCGCGGCCCGGAGATGGACATCCAGCCGACCCGGTAGCCGGCCACCCGGTACGCCTTCGACATGCCGTTGAAGGTGAGGGTGAGCAGGTCGGGGGCGATCGCGGCGGTGGGGGTGTGCGTGGCGTCGTCGTAGAGGATCTTGTCGTAGATCTCGTCGGAGCAGACCAGCAGGTTGTGCCGGCGCGCGATGTCCGTCAGCCCGCGCAGCATCGCGTCGTCGTAGACCGCGCCCGTCGGGTTGTTCGGGTTGATGATCACGAGCGCCTTGGTGCGGTCGGTGATCTTCCGCTCCACGTCCGCGAGGTCGGGCATCCAGTCGGACTGCTCGTCGCAGCGGTAGTGCACCGCCGTGCCGCCGGACAGCGAGACGGCGGCCGTCCACAGCGGGTAGTCGGGCGCCGGGACGAGCACCTCGTCGCCGTCGTCCAGCAGGCCCTGCATCGCCATCACGATCAGCTCGGAGACGCCGTTGCCGATGAAGACGTGCTCGACGTCCGTCTCGATGCCGAGGGTCTGGTTGTGCATGACGACCGCCCGGCGCGCCGCCAGCAGGCCCTTCGCGTCGCCGTAGCCGTGCGCCGTGGAGACGTTGCGGAGGATGTCCTCCAGGATCTCCGGCGGGCACTCGAAGCCGAAGGCGGCCGGGTTGCCGGTGTTCAGCTTCAGGATGCGGTGCCCGGCCGCCTCCAGCCGCATGGCCTCCTCGAGCACCGGGCCCCGGATCTCGTAACAGACGTTGGCGAGCTTGGTCGACTGGATCACCTGCATGACCGCGAGCTTACGACCCGGTTACGTTTCACGGGTCGTGTTATCCGCCACTTGAGACGCGCGGTTTGGGTGGGTTTCGTCACTCACCGGTTGCCCAGTCCCGCCCGGATCACCGCGGAGTGCGCCGCACCGACCGCCCCGCCAGCACGTCCGTGCGCCGCCCGTCGTCCATCACGAACCGTCCGTCGACCAGCACGTACGGGATGCCCGTCGGCAGCACCCGCGGGTCCGCGTAGGTGCTGCCCGCCGCGACCGTCGCCGGGTCGAAGAGCACCAGGTCGGCCCGGTACCCCTCGCGCACCAGACCCCGGTCCGGCAGCCGCAGCCGGGCCGCCGGGCGCGAGGTGAGGTGGGCGACGCACTCCTCCAGCGGGAGCACGCCCAGCTCGCGCACGTAGTGGCCCAGGTAGTGCGGGAAGGTGCCGTAGGCGCGCGGATGCGGCTTGGCGCCCTGGAGGATGCCGTCCGAGCCGCCGGTGTGGACCCGGTGCCGCATGATCGCGCGGACGTTCTCCTCGTGGCCGACGTGCTGGAGGATGGTCGGCGCCAGCCGGTCGGCCAGCAGCAGCTGCCGGGCGACCTGCCACGGACTCTCGCCGCGCAGCCGCGCCGATTCCAGCACCGTACGGCCGACGTACTCCCCGAGGGCCGGGTCGCCCGTGCCGGAGATCTCGATCGTCTCCCACTCCATGGGCACGCCGTGCGAGCCGTCGGAGCCGATCTCCTCCATGTGGTGCCGGATCCGCTCGGCGGTGTCGTCGTCCGCCAGCCGCTTCATGATCTGCTCCGGGCCGCCCTCGCTCGCCCAGCTCGGCAGCAGCGCCACGAGGGTGGTGCAGCCGGGGGTGTACGGGTAGGTGTCGAGCGTGATGTCGGCGCCGTCGGCCAGCGCCTCGTCGAGCAGGGTCAGCAGCTCGGGCGCCTTGCCCTTGTTCACGCCGAAGTTCATGGTGGCGTGCGCCAGGTGCAGCGGGCAGCCCGCCTCGCGGGTCAGCTCCACCATCTCCTCGTACGCCTGGAGCGCCCCCGCCCCGTACGAGCGGTGGTGCGGGCAGTAGTAGCCGCCGTACGACGCCACCACCCGGCACAGCTCGGTCAGCTCGGCGTCCTTGGCGTACATGCCGGGCGTGTACGTCAGCCCGGACGACATGCCGACCGCGCCCTGCTCCAGGCCCTCGGCGACCAGGCGCCGCATGTGCTCCAGCTCCGCCTCGGTCGCCTCCCGGTCGTCCCAGCCGACGGCGAGGGCGCGCACCGTACCCTGCGGGACCAGATAGGCGGCGTTGACCGCGATGCCCCGGTCCAGCCGGTCCAGGTACTCACCGACCGACCGCCAGTCGAAGTCGATGTCGTCGCCCGCGCCGTTCCACCCGGCGATCGCGCGGCGCACCTCGCCGAGCGTGCGGTCGTCGACCGGCGCGTACGACAGCCCGTCCTGGCCGATGACCTCCAGGGTGACGCCCTGCGCGGCCTTGGCGCTGTGGTCGGGGTCCCGCAGCAGCGTCAGGTCGCTGTGGGCGTGCATGTCGATGAAGCCGGGGGAGAGGACCAGGCCCTCGGCGTCCAGCTCGCGGCGTGCCTCGGGGCGCTGGCAGCCGGCGGCCGCCGCCTCCTTGACGATCGAGACGATCCGGCCGCCGTCGACCACGACGTCGGCGCGGTAGGAGTCGGCGCCGGAGCCGTCCACGACGTCGACGTCCCTGATGACCAGCTCTTCCATGCCTGGCTCCTCTGGCTTCTCTGGCTTCTCTGGCTTCTTTAGAAGAAGGTGCGGATGTAGTCGACGACCGTCCCGTCCGCCTCGGCGACCGGGATGAGCTGCCACTTGTCGAAGGAGGTGCACGGGTGGGACAGGCCCGTCCCGAGCCAGTCGCCGACCTCCAGGTCCGCCTCCCCGGTCGTGCGCACCCAGGCGTGCTGGTCGGACAGGCCGGTCACCTCGATGCCGGTGGCGGGGCGCTCCACGCCGTCGCGGCGCACCACCTGGGCGAAGGGCAGGTGGAGGTCGTACGCCGCGTCCCGCTTGCCCGCGTTGGTGAACGCCTGCTCGGGGGAGGGGCGGGAGACGACCTGGCTCCACAGCCGGAAGGCGGGCTCCAGGGCGCCCTCCTGGGGGACCCGGTTGAAGGGGGTCAGCTCGCGGTAGTGGCCGTCGTCGTGGGAGACGTACGCGCCCGAGCGCAGCAGCTTCAGGACGGGCCGGGAGAGGCCGGGGACCTCGGCGAACACGTCGGCCACCGCGTCGAACCAGGCGCTGCCGCCCGCGCTCAGCACGATCTCCTCCAGACCCTCGAACCGCCCCGCCCCATCGAAGTCGACGGCGAGCGCGACCAGCCGCCGCAGCCACGCGTGCACGCGCTCCGGATCGGCGTCCGGCACCTCGCCCTCGTACCCGGCGACCCCGGCCAGCCGCAGCGTCCGCGTCCCGGCCACCGCGTCGGCGACCGCCGCGCACTCGGCCTCGGTGCGCACACCGGTCCGGGCACCCGCACCGGCGCCCAGCTCGACCACGACGTCCAGCGGGCGGCCGGCGCCGGCGTCCGTGAGGGCCGCGTCCATCAGCTCGACGCCGCGCACGGAGTCGACGTAGCAGACGAAGCGGAAGTCCGGGTCGGCGTCCAGCTCGGTGGAGATCCAGCGCAGGGCGGCGGCGTCGACCAGTTCGTTGGCCAGGAAGACCCGCCCGACGCCGAAGGCCCGCGCCACCCGTACCTGGTGCGGCACGGCGAGGGTGATGCCCCAGGCGCCGTGCTCGATCTGGCGGTGGAAGAGCTGCGGGGCCATGGAGGTCTTGCCGTGCGGCGCGAAGGCGAGGCCGTGCCGGGCGGAGTACGTCTCCATCAGCTTCAGGTTGTGCTCCAGGCGCTCGGCGGACAGGGCGAGCACGGGGGTGGCGAAACCGCCGGTGAAGAGGTTGCGGCGCTGTCCGGCCAGCTCGGCGACGGTCAGGCCGTACGCGTCCGGCGGGAGGCCCTTGAAGCGGTGGTCGACGTGCTCCTCGGCCAGCTTGGCGAGCGCGTCGCGGCCGTCGGTGGGGCCGGAGTCGAGGGCCATGGAGCCTCCCTGATCTGATGCGTTGCAATGTCTGCAACGACCATTGCGTATATCGCTTACTGCTGTCTAACATCTCGGCGAACGCGGGGTCAACGGAGCAGCCGCCCGCGAGACGCGAAGAACGAGCCGCGGACAGCGCGGACGCCGCAGCCGCCACGGACGAGGAGCCCCCACCATCGAGACCGCCACCGGACGAACCAGCACCGCCCCCGACGTCGTGGACGTCGTCGCGCTCGGCGAGTCCATGGTCACCTTCCTGCCCTCCCGCCCCGGGCGCCTCGCCGACGTCCCCTCCTTCGACCGGGCCATCGGCGGCGCCGAGTCCAACCTGGCCTGCGTGCTCGCCGCCGCCGGACACTCCGCGCGCTGGGTCGGCCGGGTCGGCGCCGACGGCTTCGGCGACCACCTCGTCGAGGCGATCGGCGCCTACGGCGTCGACGTCTCCGCCGTGCGCCGCGACCCCGCCCGCCCCACCGGCATCTACTTCCGCACCGCCGGGGACCGCGCCACCGACGCCCACGAGGTGGCGTACTACCGGGCGGGCTCGGCCGCCTCCGCGATGTCCGTGGACACCATGGACCTCGACGCGATCCGCTCCGGCCGGGTTCTGCACCTGTCGGGCATCACGCCCGCGCTCTCTGCCGACTGCCTCGGCCTGATGCGCGAGCTGACCGCCCGCCGCCCCGGCCGGCCCCTCGTCTCCTTCGACGTCAACCACCGCCCCGGCCTGTGGCGCGACGCCGGTCACGGGCACGGTCCCGAGGTGCTCCTCGAACTCGCCCGCGGCGCCGACCTGGTCTTCGTCGGCGAGGACGAGGCCTGGGGACTCGGCGGCCCCGAGGCCGTACGCGCCGCGCTGCCCGAACCGGAGCTGCTCGTCGTCAAGCAGGGCGCGAGCGGCGCCACCGCCTTCCACGGCGCCGACGTCACCTCCGTGCCCGCCCTGCACGTCGACGTCGTCGCCGCCGTCGGCGCGGGCGACGCCTTCGCCGCCGGGTTCCTCTCCGCCACCCTGCGCGGACTGCCCGTGCGCGAGCGCCTGCGCCACGGCCATCTGATGGCCGCCGCCGCCCTCACCGTCCCCGGCGATCTCGCCACGCCCCCCGCCCGCGACCACGCCGACCGGCTGGCCGCCCTCGACGACACCGCGTGGGGGAGACTGCGACTCGGCCCCGGCTGGACACAGGACGTCCGAGGAGCCGACGAGGAGGTACGTACGCCATGAGTCAGACCGTCGACCGCGCGCTCAGCATCCTGCCGCTGCTCGCCGAGGGCCCCGCCGACCTGGGCCGGGTCGCCGAGCGCCTGGACGTGCACAAGTCCACGGCCCTGCGCCTGCTGCGCACCCTCCACGACCACGGCTTCGTCTACCGCCAGTCCGATCAGCGCTACCGCCTGGGCGCCCGGCTGATCTCCCTCGCCCAGGAGGCGATGGAGAACCTCGACGTCCGCGAGATCGCCCACCCCCACCTCGTACGCCTCAACGAACAGGTCGGACACACCGTCCACCTCGCCGTGCACGAGGAGGACGAGGTCCTCTACATCGACAAGGTCGAGAGCCGCTACCCGGTCCGCATGTACTCCCGGATCGGCAAGCCCGTCGCCATCACCGTCGCGGCCGTCGCCAAGCTGCTCCTCGCCGACCTCCCCGAGAACGAGCGGCGGGCCGTGGCCGAGCAGCTCGACTACCCCCTGTACACGGCCCGTTCGACACCGAACGCCGACGGGTTCCTCAAGGAACTCGCCAAGGTGCGCGAACAGGGCTGGGCCACCGACCTCGGTGGCCACGAGGAGTCCATCAACTGCGTCGCCGCGCCCATCCGGGGCGCCGACGGCCGGGTGGTCGCCGCCATGTCGGTCTCCGCGCCGAACGTCGTCGTCACCGCCGAGGAACTCCTCAGCCTGCTCCCGCTGGTCCGCCGTACGGCGGACGCCATCAGCGGCGAGTACTCCGGCAGGACCCCAGTCAAGGAAGTCACCGCATGACCGACAAGATCGCTCTCGTTCCCGCGACCCACACCGTCCCCCCGGCGAAGTTCAGCCACGGCGTGAAGAAGGGCAACATCCTCCAGGTCGCCGGCCAGGTCGGCTTCCTGCCCCACGAGGAGGGCAAGGCCCCCACCCCGGCCGGTCCGACCCTGCGCGAGCAGACCCTCCAGACCCTCGCCAACGTCAAGGCGATCCTGGCGGAGGGCGGCGCCTCCTGGGACGACGTGATGATGCTCCGCGTCTACCTCACCGACGTGGACCACTTCGCCGAGATGAACGAGATCTACAACGCCTACTTCGCGGAGCAGGGCCTCACCCAGCCGCCCGCCGCGCGCACGACCGTGTACGTCGGTCTGCCCGCCGGCCTCCTCATCGAGATCGACGCGCTCGCCGTCCTCGGCTGACCGTCCCGCCACCCCGCCTGTCTGACCGTCTGTCTGTGAACGGCACGGCGTCCCCGCACCCAGGGGCGCCGTGCCGCGCTCCACCCTGCCCGAAAGCTCCATGTACTTATCCAGAGGACCCCCGAATGTCCCACGCGTCCCTCCAGTTCGCCGCCGCCGAGGCCCCACCGCACACCGGCGGTCTGCTCACCCTGATCGACGGCACCGCCGGGCTGCTGACCGTCGCCGCCATCGGCATCGTGCTTCTGCTCTTCCTCATCATCAAGGTGCGGTTGCAGCCGTTCGTCGCGCTGCTCGCCGTCTCCATAGCCGTCGGCCTGCTCGCCGGCCTGTCGGTCACCGAACTCTTCGGCACCGTCCAGAAGTCGGACGCCGTCTCGACCATCGAGTCCGGCATGGGCGGCATCCTCGGCCACGTCGCCATCATCATCGGCCTGGGCACCATGCTCGGCGCGATCCTCGAAGTCAGCGGCGGCGCACAGGTGCTGGCCTCACGGCTCCTCGGCCTCTTCGGGGAGAAGCGCGCCCCGCTCGCCATGGGCCTCACGGGCCTGATCTTCGGCATCCCGGTCTTCTTCGACGTGGGCATCTTCGTCCTCGCGCCCATCGTCTACGCCGCCGCCAAGCGCTCCGGCAAGTCGATCCTGCTCTACTGCCTGCCGCTGCTGGCCGGCCTGTCCATGACCCACGCCTTCCTGCCGCCGCACCCCGGCCCGGTGGCCGCCGCCGGACTGCTGAACGTCAAGCTCGGCTGGATCATCCTCATGGGCATCGTCTGCGGCATCCCCGCCGTGCTCGCGGCCTGGGTGTTCTCCGCCTGGATCGGCCGCCGCATCTTCGTGCCCGTGCCGCAGGACATGGTGGAGGCGGCCGAGGAGGCCAAGCAGGCCGTCGTGGAGGAGCAGCGCAAGGCCGGCGTCGCGCCGACCGAGACCCCGGTCGCGCTCGGCACGGTCCTCGGCATCATCGGCACCCCGCTGGTCCTGATCCTCGCGGCGACCTTCTCCTCCATCGCCCTGGACCCGTCCACCCTCCGCTCGGTGATCGAGTTCTTCGGCAACCCGTTCGTCGCGCTGACCATCGCCCTGCTGCTCGCCTACTACCTGCTCGGCATCCGGCGCGGCTGGTCCCGCAAGTCCCTGGAGACCGTCTCGACGGCCTCGCTGAAGCCGGTCGGCAACATCCTGCTGGTGGTCGGCGCGGGCGGGGTCTTCGGCGCCGTCCTCAAGGCCAGCGGCGTCGCCCAGGCTCTCTCCGACACCTTCAACGACGTCGGCCTGCCGGTGATCGTCCTGTCGTACCTGATCTCCGTGGTGCTGCGGGTCGCCCAGGGCTCGGCGACGGTCGCCATCGTGACGACGGCGGGCATCGTGGCGCCGCTGCTCGCCGAGGGCGACCACTCGCAGGCGTTCGTCGCCCTGGTCATCATGGCCATCTCGGCCGGCTCCATCTTCGCCTCGCACGTCAACGACGGCGGTTTCTGGATGGTCGCCAAGTACTTCGGCATCAGCGAGCGGGACACGCTCAAGACGTGGACCGTGCTGGAGAGCGTGCTGTCGGTCGCCGGGTTCGTGATGGCCGCGGTGGTGAGCCTGTTCGTGTAGGCGGCTCGCGCGGGCGGCTCGTGCGGGCGACTCGTGTAGGCGTCTGATAACGAAGTTGGGGCTGGCTGTGTCCGACACAGGATCGTCGACCATACTGCCCGCGTGGAGCAGCGCAGAGGATCGACGAGCCAGCCCCTGGAAGGCGCCGGATTCGACCCGGCATTCATCCCCGGGCTCACCGCACCCGTGTCCGGTGGGCCGGAGGACGTGAGACGCGAGGAGGCCGAGGCGGTCGACGACGCCGACGCGGAGACCGAGGAGTCGTCGCCTTCCCCGGCCGCCGGCGAGCCGTCCGCCGAGGGCACCGAGGACGCCGCCGCACCGGACGGCGAGGCCCCCGTGGACGGCCCGGTCTTCGAGGCCGCCGACCGCCGTGCCCGGATCGTCGCCGACCACCAGGGCGTACGGCTCTCCCTCGACGACCAGAGCTGTGACTTCCGCTGGGACGAGGTCGGGGCCGTCGAGACGGAGACCGGCCGCTTCGGCAAGCGGTTCACGGTCACGGTGCACACGCCGGACCGCCGCTGGTACCCGATCGAGATCGAGGCCACGTCCCGGAGCCGCTTCGCGGAGTGGGAATCGGCCCTGGACGAGGTCCTGGACGCGTACTTCGAGGACGGCGAGGCGCAGGCCGCGGCCGAAACCGCGGCGGGGACGGAAGCCGAAGCCGACGGCGCCTCCCCGGACGCGAAGGACGCCGAGGACACGAAGGACGCCGAGGACGCGAAGGACGCGAAGGACGCGAAGGAGGCCGCGCCCCGCGCGGAGTAAGCGCATCGGGTGAAGATCCGTGCACGCCCTCTTGCCGCACCGGCGGGCCATGGGCTTTCTTGACCCCCATGGCGGACACCACGGGCAACACCTCAGACGTAGGCGTATCGGGCGGTGCCGACGCGGCCCCCCGGAAGTCCAGTTGGCGCTACATCGGCCCCGGCATCGTCGTGGCGGCGACCGGTGTGGGCGCCGGCGACCTCGTGGCCACCCTCATCGCGGGCAGCAACTTCGGCTACACCCTGCTGTGGGCGGCGGTCATCGGCTGCCTGGTGAAGATCTCCCTCGCCGAGGCGTGCGGCCGCTGGCACCTGGCCACCGGCCGCACCCTCTTCGACGGCTGGGCGAGCATCGGCCCCTGGACCACGTGGTTCTTCGCGATCTACGCCGTGATCTGGGGCTTCGTCTACGGCGCCGCGGCGATGTCGTCCAGCGCCCTGCCGCTGCAAGCGCTCTTCCCGGACGTGATGGACCTCGAATGGTGGGGCATCGCCTGCGGCCTGGTGGGCCTGGTCTTCGTCTGGTTCAACAAGTACGACGTCTTCGAGAAGGTCATGACGGTCCTGGTGGGCGTCATGTTCGTGGTGACGGTGTACCTGGCGGTCCGTGTCACGCCCCACCTGGGCGACGCCTTCGCCGGACTCCTGCCGGTCCTCCCGGACGAGAAGGACTCGGTCCTCAACACCCTGGGCCTGATCGGCGGCGTGGGCGGCACCATCACGCTGGCCGCGTACGGCTACTGGGTCAACGCCAAGGGCTGGACCAACACCGGCTGGATGAAGGTCATGCGCCTGGACAACCGGGTCGCCTACGCCACCACCGGCATCTTCGTCGTCGCGATGCTCTTCGTCGGCGCCGAGCTGCTCCACTCGGCCAACATCGCGATCGCCAGCGGCGACAAGGGCCTGATCCAGCTCGGCGACGTCCTGGAGCAGCAGTACGGCACGGCGACCGGCAAGCTCTTCCTGATCGGCTTCTTCGCCACCAGCTTCACCTCGCTGATCGGCGTCTGGCACGGCGTGAGCCTGATGTTCGCCGACTTCCTGGCCCGCCGCCGCGGCGAGCGCGAGGCGCGGGGCGACGAACTGGCCTCGGGCCGCCGCGAACGCTCCTGGGCCTTCCGCGCCTACCTGCTGTGGCTCACCTTCCCGCCCATCATCCTGCTCTTCCAGGACGAGCCCTTCCGCCTGATCATCATCTACGGCGTCCTGGGCGCCGCCTTCATGCCCTTCCTCGCCCTCACCCTGATGTGGCTCCTCAACTCCTCCCGCACCCCGCGCGAATGGCGCAACGGCAGCCTCAGCAACGGCATGCTCACCGTCGCCGGGCTGCTGTTCCTCGTCCTGTGCGTCAAGCAGGTCTGGGACCAGCCGTGGTCGGAGTTCTTCTGAGCGCCGCCGTGCCCCGCGGCCTGCCTGCCCGGCCCCTGGTTTGCCCTCCATGCTGCACCCGAGTACCTGGTCCCGCTCTCGTCCACCCCCTAGACAAGAACACTGCACCGTCGCGCGTGATGAGGACTTATGTACGCTCTTGGCAAAGCTGCACGTTCCAAGGTCGACAACGGTCGTACAGCGGACCGGACTTCCGGTTCCGGGACGGGTAGCCCGCTTCGGAGCCTGCCCGCCATGCAGGGAGCAGTGGGCAACAACGCTGTCGTGCAGACCCTGCGCCAGGCCGGACACCCGTGGGCCCGGACGGCGCACCGGCACGGTGCGGGCAGCGGCCCTCGGACGGGTCAGCCCCCGGTCCAGCGCTCCGTCGTCCAGCGGTCACCGGCGGGCGGCGTCGTGCAGCGCGCGCCCCAGGAGCGGGTGGTCTCCGCCAAGGCACACGCACGCCTCGCCAAGGCCACCGAGGCCATTCAGAACACGAAGCGGCTCGGCATCCCGAACTCGGGGAACCAGCAGCGGGCGCTGGCGTCCACCTTGTTCAACTCGGCCCTGCGCATGCAGGTCATGCGCAACAACGGCTTCTGGGACCTGAGCCGCGTCGGTGAGGTCAGCCCCAGTGACCTGACCGCCGCGAAGGCGCTGTACGCCCAGGGTGGCAACTGCGGCGAGAACGCGGCCTTCGCCTTCTCGTACCTGAGGCAGTACGCCCCGGGCGAATACCTCCGGCAGGCCTCGACCGCCGGTCTGGACCACGCCTTCGTCCTCATCGGCGACAAGAACGAACCGGACTCGGAGTGGGCCGTCGCCGACCCCTGGCCCACCAATTCGAAGGCGTGCCTGTGGGACGAGCACTTCGCCTACACCCAGGACCGATCGAAGATCAACGTGGAGGAGGAGCGGCTGGCGGACGGCCGCGACACCGTCTCCACCCTCAAGGATCTGATCAAGCTCAACCCGGCCGGTGAGTTCGTGGCCAAGTGGGACTTGAGCCGCCTCAAGGGCCAGACGGTCGATTCGCTCCACCAGGCGCTGCAGCAAGGCGGCATCGCCGTCGACCCCGCGTTGGACAAGGGCGACGCGGTGCTGAAGGGGCTCCAGGAGGTCGCCGGCTCGGACACGAGCAAGGCGCCGGGCTGGTCGCCGATGCAGCTAGAGTTGTGGTGCGTGAGCCAGGTGGACCGCGCGGTGCTGGACAAGGTGCTTCGCGCACAGGATGCCAAGCCGGACGTCGTCAACGACGGAATCAACTCGGCGCGCGCGGCCGCCGGGGGCAAGTACTGGGTGTGGGACCACGCGGACAGTACCCGCTCGGGCGCCGCGCGCCAGCACGTCACCGGCGCCGACCGCCGTCCCGTCGCGGGTGCGGACCACAGTGACACGACAGCCGATGCCGATGCGATGGATATCTCGTGACGATGCCCATGCCCACACCCGAAGCCGGTCCGGTCTTCGTTCCCGGACCGCCGGTCCGTCCCACCCAGCGGCTGCTGGAATGGCTCAACGAGACGGCCGGCACCGCACCCGGCCGACTCGTCCGGCTGCCCGTGGAGATCAGGCTCGACGCGCAGCGCCTGGGCATCGACGCCGCCGTGCTCGGGGTCGGCACGAGCGAGGACGACGGCCCCGACTCGATCCGGCTCACGCTGAACGACGGGGCCATGGGAGTGCCGTTGGCCGGCCGGGTCCGCGCGCTCTGCCCGCCCGGCGGACACGACTGCGTCGTCTGGCTCGACGGCTACTGGGGACTGCCGGGAGGCGCCTTCTCCCAGACGCCGCGACCCGAGGCCGACGGCGCCATCCGGGCCGTGTTCTCCCCGGTGAGCGTGGGCGACGCGGTCACCCCCGGCCGGCGCCCCGAGGACGTACACGCCCTCGTCGAGCAGTAACTTCCGCCGCGCCGAGCCGAGCGGCCCCCGTCCGCGGGACAGCGGGCAGGGGCCGGGGTCGGGTCGCGGCAGGATCAGCCGGGTCGGTCGGGGCTACGGCAGCGCGTGCACGTGTGCCCCCACCGCGCTCGACCAGCCGTTGCCCGCCGTCGCGTCCCAGTTGGTGGACCAGGTCATCGCGCCCCGCAGGTCGGGGTACGTCCTCGACGGCTTGAAGGAGCCGCAGTCGGTCGCCTTGGTGAGGCAGTCCAGGGCGGCGTTGACCACCGACGGGGAGACGTAGCCGCCGCCCGCCGCGCGGGTGGAGGCCGGCAGGCCCAGGCCGACCTGGGACGGGGCGAGGCCGCCCTCCAGCTGGATGCAGGCCAGGGCGGTGAGGAAGTCGACCGTGCCCTGGGCGTACACCTTGCCGTCGCAGCCCAGCATCGTGCCGCTGTTGTAGTACTGCATGTTGACGACCGTGAGGATGTCCTTCACGTTCAGCGCCGTCTGGAAGTAGCCGCCCTGCGTCGACTGCATGTCGATCGTCTGCGGGGCCATGGTCAGGATCATGTCCGGGCCGGCCTTGGCCGACAGGGCACGCAGGGCCTGGGTCATGTAGGTCGGGTTGAGACCGTTCTCCAGGTCGATGTCGACGCCGTCGAAGCCGTACTCCTGCATGACCGAGTACACGGAGTTCGCGAAGTTCGTCGCGGAGGCGGAGCTGTTCACCGAGACGGTGCCCTTCTCGCCGCCCACCGAGATGATGACCTTCTTGCCCGCGGCCTGCTTGGCGCGCACGTCCGCCTTGAACTGGTCGACGGTGTAGCCGCCGAGCCCGGCCGAGTCCAGGTTGAAGGTCACGGCGCCCGGCGTCGTGGTCGCGTCCGCGAAGGCCACCGCGATGATGTCGTACGCGGACGGCACGTCGGAGATCTTCTGGACCGTCGCCCCGTTGTTGAAGTTCTGCCAGTAGCCGGTCACCGCGTGTTTGGGCAGGTCGCCGCCGTTCCCGCCGTCGTCCGGCGCCGTGGTGCGGGCCGTGACCGCCGCCGACTTCGCGGACTCACCGGCCGCGTTCGTGGCCGTGACCTGGAAGGAGTACGAGGTCGAGGCCGCCAGGCCGGTCACCGTCGCCGAGGTGCCGGTCACCGCGGTCACCCTCGTGCCGTCGCGGTAGATGGTGTAGCCGGTGGCGCCCGAGACCGTGTTCCAGGTGAGGGACGCGGAATTCGGGGTCGTACCGGAGACCTTCAGGCCGGCCGGGGCCGACGGGACCGTGGGATCGGGGTCCCCGTTGCCGCCACCGCCGTCGGGGCCGAAGACGGACAGGTCGTCGACGTAGTACGCCGACTGCCCGTACCAGCCGTGCGTGTACACCGTCACGGAGGTCGTCGAGGAGCCGGTGCTGAAGGTGGTCTTCAGCTGCTTCCAGGAGGCCGAGTCAGGGGTCCAGGTCGACACGTCCGTCGTACCCGTGCCCGTCACGCCCAGGTAGGAGTACCCGCCCTGCACCCACGCGCTCAGCGTGTACGTCGAGTTGGGCTTCACCGCGACGCTCTGCGCACAGCGGGCGTTGTCCTGCCCCGCCGGAGTGGCCTTCAGCGCGGCCGAGCCCGCGTGCGCCGGGGAGGCGACGGTGGTGCCGCTGTTCGCCGAGCAGGTCCAGTTGCTCAGCCCGGACTCGAAACCGGCGTTCTTGGCGTTGTTGACGTCGGCGGCCGATGCCGGGCCGACGGCCGTGAACGCGAGGGCCAGGGCGGCGGTGACGGCGCCCGTCAAGGAGCCGAGACGTCTTCCGTGCCGTCTGCGTACGGGGTCCACTGCTGCCTCCGGGGGTGAGGTGGGGCGGAATGGGGGACGGTGGCCACCGCTGACGTACAAGGTGGTCCAGACCAATTGAAGTGTCAAGAGGTAGGTACGGACCAGGTTCGCCGCCCGGAGGGCGCGGCCGACTCGCCCTCGAAAATGCTCAACCTGCCCCGGTTTGACGCACCTTGTGCAACACAAGTTGTTCCACAGCTACAGAAACGCTGTTCTCCGGTCACAGACGCGTGGATACAGTGCTCAGGTAGTCACGCAGTGAAGTCATCCGGGTGTGCCGGAGTAACACCGGCGGACCGACGGGCATGGGAGACGGGGAGCCGCGCGTGCCAACTGCCATTGCCGTGACCAGTGCCGACATGGCACTGCCGCCGCAGGACGAACGGACGCTGCCCGCGGCCGTGCTCCAGGACGTCGACCGGCGCCCCCTGGAACACGTGCTGGCCGAGCTCCAGACGCTGGTGGACCAGCACGGACACGTGATCGTGGTGTGCTCCCAGGCCGTCCCGGCGGGTGTGGAACGACGCCTGCACACCGTCCGCGCCCTCCTGGAGACCGACCGCATCGCCCTGTTCCGGCCATCCCTGCCACCGCTCGGGATCGCCGTACTGGCCAGGCAGTTGCGCCAGTTGGCCTCCTGCGACCTCAGCCCCGGCGTCCTCGCCTCCGCCGGCCGGCTGCTCACCCACTACATCCACGCCGGCGCCCTGCTCGGCTCCGTCGCCCGGCTCGACCACGTCCCCGTGACCCTGAAGGCGCACGCCAGATCCTGGGTGCCCGGCAGCCAGTTCGGCGTCGTCGCCCACCCCGTGCCGCAACTGGTGAAGGTGGCACCCGAAGCCGCCCTGGACGGACCCGAGTTCGGCACCTGGCTGCTGGTCGCCAAGGGGCAGCTCGCCGCCGACTGGGTCACCGGCACCCTCGCCCCCTCCTGGCGGGTGCAGGGGCTGCGCGAGACGGCGCTGCCCGCGGAGTCCGCCGCATGGTGGGGCACGGGACGGCTGACCGAGTTCTGCGCGTACCTCCCCGACCTCTCGGTCCTCTACCAACTGGTCACGTCCGTACGGCGGAGCGCCTGCCACTGGTGCGGCATCGACGTCATCGGAGACCGCTGCGTGTTCTGCTCCGCGACACCACCGGTGTACGACGACGGCAGCGGTGGCGGGAGGGGCGGCGGGCGCGGCAGTGGCGGGGACCGGGCGCTGGACCACCGCCGCGATCCCGCCCTCGGCCGCCGCCGTGAGAGACGGGCCCTGACTGGGTAGGCCCGTAGCGCCCCGTCCGCCCGCCCCAGTCCGTCCGTCCGCCCGGACATCCGACCCCCCAATGAGGTTGCACGGCCCATGAACTCCCGTCAGCGCCGCGGCGTCATCCTGCTCCTCCTCTCGGTCCTCTGCGCCCTCGGCGCCTTCGCCGGCGTGCTGTCCGTCATCAACGACGTGAAGTCCAAGGTCGGCCCCGAGGTGGCCGCGTACCGGGTGAGGAGCGACATCGAGCCCTACACGCAGCTCGGCGCCGCGCAGTTCGAGAAGATCGAGATGCCCGAGCGCTGGCTGTCCGAGAACGCCGTCACCGACCTGTCCCAGGTCCGCGGGAAGATAGCCGTGACCAGGCTGAAGGCCGGCTCGCTGCTCCAGAGCGACATGATCGTCGACACACCCGCCCTGCGGCCCGGACAGCAGGAGGTCGCCATCATGATCGACGCGGCGACCGGTGTCGCCGGGAAGATCACCCCGGGCTCCGCCGTCAACGTGTACGCCACCTTCGAGGGCCCCCGCGAGGGCGACCCCGACCAGTCGAAGATCATCGTGACCAACGCCAAGGTCATCGACGTCGGCGAACTCACCTCACTGGAGCCCGACGAGGACAGCCGCGACCGCGAGCCCACCGACGCCGTCCCCATCACCTTCGCCCTGTCCACCATCGACGCCCAGCGCATCACCTACGCCGAGTCGTTCGCCCGGCGCGTCCGGCTCGCGCTGGTGGCCCCCGGCGGCGACACCGACGTCCCCGACCAGGACCGGACGTACGAACTCGCGAAGGACAAGTGAGAGCCGCATGGCCACGAGGATCCTCCCGGCAGTCGGCGACCCGGACGCCGTACGGTCCCTCACGACGCTGCTCAGCCAGCTCCCGGACGCCGAACCGGTCGCCCCGGTCGCCGACTCCACCCAGCTCGTCGACACCCTCGCCCGGCTCGCCGCCGAGTCGGTCGACGAACTGCCCGAGGTCGTGATCGTCCACGAGCGCGTCGGACCGGTCCCGGCCCTGGAGCTGATCCGCGAGGTCGCCCTCCGCTTCCCGGCCGTCGGCGTCATCCTCGTCACCTCCGACCCCGGCCCCGGTCTCTTCCAGGCCGCCATGGACCACGGCGCCCGCGGCCTGGTCGCCCTCCCGCTCGGCTACGAGGAACTCGCCAGCCGCGTCCAGGCGGTGGCCCAGTGGTCGGTGGGCGTACGCCGGCACCTCGGCGGCACCGTCGACGTGTACACCGGAGCGGGCGGCACCGTCGTCACCGTCAGCGGCGCCAAGGGCGGCGTGGGCGCCACCCTGACCGCCGTCCAACTCGCCCTGGCGGCCCAGGCGTCCGGCCGGTCCACCGCCCTGCTGGACATGGACCTGCAGACCGGCGACGTCGCCTCCTACCTGGACGTCCAGTTCCGCCGCTCCGTGGCCGACCTGGCCGCCATCACGGACCTCTCCCCGCGCGTCCTGGCCGACGCCGTCTTCCGCCACGACAGCGGCCTGGCCCTGCTGCTCGCCCCCGGCGAGGGCGAACGCGGCGAGGAGGTCACCGACCGCGCCGCCCGCCAGATCGTCGCCGCCCTGCGCTCCCGGTACGAGGTCGTCGTCATCGACTGCGGCGCCCAGCTCGGCGGGGCCGGCGCGGCCGCCGTGGAGACCGCCGACACGGCGCTGCTGGTCACCACCCCGGACGTGGTCGCCGTACGGGGCGCCAAACGGGCGGTGCGGATGTGGGAGCGGCTGCAGATCCGCAAGGCGCAGGAGACGACCGTGGTCGTCAACCGGCACACGCGGGGTACGGAGATCCAGCCGTCGCTGATCCAGAAGATCACCGGCACGGCGATCGCCGCGACCACGGTCCCGGCGAACTTCAAGGAACTCCAGAGCGTCGTGGACGCGGGCCGCGTCCACGAACTGGACGGCAAGAGCACCGTGAAGCAGGCCCTGTGGACCCTCGCGGGCGAACTGGGCCTGGCCGGCGTGCCCGACGCGGGCCGGAAGGGACACGGCCGCCTCCGGGGAGACCGCGGCGCGGCCGGCCTCCGGCGCCGGAAGGACGGTGCGGGGTGAGCGGACGGTGCGGGGCGGGCGGACGGTGCGCGGCGAGCGGGTTACACGGCCGGGTCCGGGACCGGGACAGCGGCCAGGTCACCATCGAGTTCCTCGGCATGACCCCGGTGATCATCACGACGCTGGTGGTGCTGTGGCAGCTCGTGCTCGTGGGATACACGTACACGCTCGCGGGGAATGCTGCGGACGAGGCGGTACGGGCGGCGACGGCGGCCGATCGCGGGGCCCGGCAGGGCGCCTGCCGGGAGGCGGGTCTGGACAAGCTGCCGGGCTCGTGGGAGGGGGGTGCCGAGGTGCACTGCGGTACCGCGGGCGGTTACGTCACCGCCGACGTGCACATCGAGGTCCCCCTGCTCTTCCCGGGCACCCTCAGCGTCCCCTTCACCGTGCACGGACACGCGGGGGCCGTGGAAGAGGAGGACGACTGAGATGCCGTACTCCCGCAGGGCACGAGCCGGGGACCGGGGCCAGGTGGCCATCGAGTACCTCGGCTTCCTCCCGATCCTGGTCCTCGTCGGCATGGCCGTCGTACAGCTCGGCCTGATCGCCTACACCGCCCAGCAGGCCGGCACCGCGGCCCGCGCGGGAGCGCGCAGCGCCTCGCTCCAGGAGAGCGCGGAGACGGCGTGTGCGGCGGCCGTCAGCGGCCGGCTGGCCGGTGGCACCCACTGCACGCCGTCGTACGGCGGGGACGAGGTGACGGTCACCGCCACCGTCGAGATCCCGTCGATCGTGCCGGGCTGGGACTTCGACCCGGCCCGCAAGACCGCCACCATGCCGCTGGACCACTGACCGAGGAGCCGAGGACGCATGAGCCTGCGCGCACGCATCCACTCCCCCGAGGAGCACGGCAGCCGGGGCGAGGACGGACACCTGGTCGCCTCCTACCGGGCCAAGCTCCTGGAGGAGATCGACCTCGCCGAGATGAGCTCGCTCGCGACGGCCGAACGCCGGGCCCGCCTGGAGCGGGTCCTCGGGCACATCATCAGCCGCGAGGGCCCGGTCCTGTCGACGGTCGAACGCTCCCAGCTGATTCGCCGGGTCGTCGACGAGGCGCTCGGCCTCGGCATCCTGGAACCGCTCCTGGAGGACGCCTCGATCACGGAGATCATGGTCAACGGCCCCGACGCGATCTTCGTGGAGCGCGCCGGCCGCGTCGAGCAATTGCCCCTCCGCTTCGCCTCCCACGACCAGCTGATGCAGACCATCGAGCGCATCGTCTCGACGGTCAACCGCCGCGTGGACGAGTCGAATCCGATGGTCGACGCCCGCCTCCCCTCCGGCGAGCGCGTCAACGTCATCATCCCGCCGCTCTCCCTCACCGGCGCCACCCTCACCATCCGCCGCTTCCCGCGCTCCTTCACCCTCCACGAGCTGATCGGCCTCGGCTCGCTCGACGAGAACATGCTCTACCTGCTGGCCGGTCTGGTGCAGGCCCGCTTCAACATCATCGTCTCGGGCGCCACGGGCACCGGGAAGACCACCCTCCTCAACGCCCTCTCCGGCCTGATCCCCGAATCCGACCGCATCATCACCATCGAGGACTCGGCCGAACTCCAGCTCCAGCAGGCGCACGTCATCCGGCTGGAGTCCCGCCCCCCGAACGTCGAGGGCCAGGGCCGCATCACCATCCGCGACCTGGTCCGCAACTCGCTGCGCATGCGCCCCGACCGCATCGTCGTCGGCGAGGTGCGCGGCGGCGAGTCCCTGGACATGCTCCAGGCCATGTCCACGGGCCACGACGGCTCACTGGCCACCGTCCACGCCAACAGCGCCGAGGACGCCCTGATGCGTCTGCAGACCCTGGCCTCGATGTCGGACGTGGAGATCCCCTTCGTCGCCCTGCACGACCAGATCAACAGCTCCGTCGACGTCATCATCCAGCTCACCCGCTTCGCCGACGGCGCCCGCCGCATCACCGAGATCGCCCTGCTGGCCAGCCACGGCGGCGAGCCGTACCGCCTGGCCACCGTCGCCCGCTTCAACGCTCGCCCGATGTCCGCCGACGGCCGCGTCGTCGGCGCGTACGAGTACCACCCCCTCCCGCACCGCACCGCCGAGCGCCTCTACATGGCGGGCCAGCCCATCCCGCAGGCCTTCGGCGTGGCCCACACACCGGACCAGCTCACCACCCGAGAAGCCAGGTAGGACCGCCCGATGGAACTGGACACGCTCGTCACGCTCACCACCGGCATCTCGCTGCTGACCTGCGTCCTGGCGGTCGTCGGCCTGCACTCGTACGCCGCCGGGAGGGCCCAGCGCGCGGCCCTCGTCGACCGCCTCACCGCGGCCGGCCGGACACCGGTGGCCGGACGCTCACGCCGCTTCCCCGGGCTGGACCGCCGTCTGCGCCGCACGAAACTGGGCCGCAACCTGGAACGCCGCCTGTCGGCCACCGGCCTGGACGTGACCCCCGGCGAGTTCTTCGCCTACATGCTGGCGACGGTCGCGGGCCTGTGGCTGATCGGCCAGGCGGCCCTGGCCCCCTTCTTCGGCCCCCTGGCCGGCCTGCTCGGCATCGGCGTCGCCGTCCAGTTCCTCAACTGGCAACGCCAGAAACGCATCGAGAAGTTCATCAACCAGCTCCCCGAACTCGCCCGCATCCTCGCCAACGCCACCCAGGCCGGCCTCGCCCTGCGCACCGCCATCGGCATGGCGGCGGAGGAACTGGAGGCCCCGGCCGGCGAAGAACTGGGCAAGGTCGCCGACCAACTCGCCATCGGCGCCTCCATGGACGACGCCCTCGGCGAACTCGCCGGCCGCCTCCCCTCCCGCGAACTGGTCGTCCTCGTCACCACCCTCGTGCTGTCCAACCGCGCCGGCGGCCAGGTGGTCGGCGCGCTGCGCAACCTGACGGAGACCCTGGAGGAACGCAAGGAGACCCGGCGCGAGGTCCGCACCCAGCTCTCCCAGGTCACGATGACGTCGTACGCCGTCCCCGTCCTGGGCATCGGCTCGTTGCTCCTGATGAACGGGGTGAAGGACGGCGCCCTGGAACGCATGACGGGCTCCCCGGCCGGCCAGGCCGCGGTGATCACCGCCTTCGCGCTCTACGCCGTCGGCTTCGTCCTCATCCGCCGCCTGTCCCGCATCGACGTCTGAGGGAGGAGACACGGACATGGGCCTCGCACTGCCCGGCATCCTTCTGGCCCTCCTCATGGGCATCGGCGTCTGGGGCGTCTTCGCCGGCATCCGCATGTACCGGGCGGAGGCCAGACTCCCCGACGACCTCGCCCTCGCCCTGGAGGTCGGCGCCACCCGCACCGGCGCGGCGCACTCCCTGATCGACCGCATGGGCATGCGCTACGCCCCCGCCGTACTGCGCCTGATGGGCCCCGCCCTGGTCGCCAGGTACCGCCGCCGGATCGACCTGGCCGGCAACCCCGGCGGCCTCACCATCGACCGCTACGCCGCCCGCCGCGCGGTCTACGGCTTCCTCGGCGCGCTGGGTTTCCTCGTCTTCGTCCTCCGGGGCCAGTACCTGGTGGCCCTCCTCCTGCTCGCCTTCGGCGCGTTCTGGACGGAGGTGGGCATCTGGTCGGCGATCCGCATCCGCAAGGACGTCATCGAACGCACGCTCCCCGACTTCCTGGACGTCCTCGCCGTCGTGGTCAGCGCGGGCCTGGGCTTCCGCCAGGCCCTGGACCGGGTGTCGACGCGGTACGAGGGCCCCTGGGCCGACGAACTGCGCATCACGCTGCGCCAGATGGACCTGGGCATGAGCCGCCGGGAAGCCTTCACGGAGCTGCGCCGGCGCAACGACTCCGAACAGGTCGCGATGTTCGTGACGGCACTCCAGCAGGGCGAGGAACTGGGCGCCCCGATCGTCGACACCCTGGTCTCCCTGGCCAAGGACATGCGCCGCACGGACGCCCAGAACGCCCGCCGCAAGGCCGCCCGCGCGGTCCCCAAGGCCACGCTGATGATCACGACCTTCATGGTCCCGGCCACGATGATCCTCCTCGGCGCCGGTCTGATCCTGGGCTCGGGGACGGACTTCGGCACGATCACGGGCGAGTAGGGGAGGTACACGTAAACAAAGAGAGTGCGATCGCATACATACCGGCAAGGTCAACAACCGATGAAACAAGGTCCAGTAGGGCCCATTTCGCGCAAGACCTTTCGCACATGCAATCAACTGTGGGACAGTCGTCGCCTGGTTCTCCCGACAGGCCGAGGTCCCGACCGAGCGCAAGGGAGGTGGAGATCGTGGACGCCGTCACGTCCGGCATGACCAGCCAGCAGATCCCCACCGCCCAGCCGTACGGCTCCGCCCACCCTGGAGGGGAACACCATGACCAACTGGCTCCGCACCGCCGCCGCATACCTGCACACCCGCACCGCCACCCCCAACGACAAGGGCCAGACAGCGGTGGAGTACCTGGGCATCATCGCGGTGGTGGTAGCGATCGTGCTGGCGATCACGGGGACGGACATCGGGCAGACGATTTACAACGCGATCAAGGACAAGATCACCGAGGTCACCGGTGCTTGACGTCTGCGCGTGTACGCGACGACGCAGGGCAGGCCTTCCCTATCTACATCACGGTGGTGGCAGGCCTGCTCTTCCTCGCGCTCGCGTACCTCGCGGTCGGCCAGGCCGCAGGGACTCGCAACGAGGCGCAGACGGCAGCGGACGCCGCGGCACTTGCAGCGGCTCTGGAAACCCGGGACCACCTCGCGGACCAGTGGCTCGACAACGTCCTGGAGCCGGATTCGTGGCAGGACATCTTCGAGGGAAGGGTGTCGGTTCCCAACGCGTGCTGGCGAGCCGAGGAGTTGGCCGCGCGCAATGACGCGAGCGTGGATTGTGCACCGGACGGGCTCCTGGGCTACACAGTCTCCGCCGAGACCAATGACACCGTTGGGGACACCATCGTGCCGGGCACAGAGGATCAGAAGGCGACAGAGAGTGCGACCGCGGTCATCGAAGCCCGCTGCTCGCCCAAGCCGCCCGCCGAGGGCGCAGGCGACGACGCGCTGCCGAGCCTCACCTGTGAAGGTGGCGAGGACTGGGACCTGAATCCGGACGACCTCTCGGACCTACCGAAGCCCGAGGACCTGTTCGATGTCCATCTGGCCGACAGCTGACAAGCGAACAATGAGGACGAAGGAAGCGGAGTCATGAGCATTCGGTTCACAAGGGGCCGCGGGGGACTGTCCGCATGGCCTGTTGCGATCACGCTGGTCTTCGGCCTGGTGGCTTGCAGCGGTGGAGGCGGAAGCGATGACGACAAGCCGGACGCATCGACGGCCGCTTCCAAAAGCAGTGAGTCCAAGCCGGATGCCCAGGAGGACGACTCGGGGCAGGCGCTGGCCGAGCTGAAGGGACCAAGCGGCCTGTTCCTCAAGGTCACCGCGTCGGAGCGGGACGCAGGAGGTTTCATCACGATCAGTGGGGACTTGAAGAACGACGGTGAGAAGACCGTCAACATCCCCGCTCAACTGAGTGGCAATGAAACCGAGATCATCAGGAACGGTAGCTCTTTGGGGGGCGCCACTCTGGTGGATCCCAAAGGCAAGAAGCGCTACTACGTGCTGCGTGACACAGACGGTCGTCCGCTCACGACCACAAACTTCCCCGCCCTGAAGGCAGGCGAGTCCCTGCCGGTGTTCATGCAGTTCCCCGCGCCCCCCGCCGACACGGCCGAGGTGACGCTTCAGCTGCCGATGTTCACGACCGGCACCATCGAGATCTCCGGGTGAGGGCATCATGACCTCGACCCCGCGCCTGATGGCCGCAGTAGCCCTCATGCTCGCCACGACCGTGTACGGCACCACCACCGCCCACGCCGACGACGACCCCAACGACCCCCCGGGCACGGAACCCTCCGCCGCCGCCCCCGTGGAGGTGGACCCCAACGACCCCGACCTCAAGCTCCCGGACGGGGCCACGCTCGCCCAGGCGAAGGTCCTGGACATCAAGTCGGTGGTGGAAGAGCAGAGCGGCGACGAACGCCGGGAGGACACCAACACGAGCGTGACGCTCGCCCTCCAGGCCGAGGTGCTGTTCGGCAAGGACAGCTCCAAGCTCGGCGCCGAGGCCACGTCCCGCATCCGGGGCATCGCCGACGAGATCAGAACCCAGAACGCCACAAGGGTCCGGGTCTTCGGCTTCACCGACGACCTCGGCTCCTCCGCCCACGGCGACGCGCTCTCCAAACGGCGCGCCAACGCCGTGCACGACGTCCTGTCCCAGTCCCTCAACGACGCTGGCATCACCTACGAGGTTCGCGGCTACGGCGAGCAGTACCCGATCGCCGACAACTCCACGGAGGCCGGTCGCAAGAAGAACCGCAGGGTCGAAGTCTCCTTCCCCCGCTCGGAGCCCTGACGCACCATGAGCAGGCGAACGCACCCCCGCCCAAGTCCCGCCCGCACGGTCCTGCCGGCCCTGGCAGCGCTGACCGCCCTGGCGACGACAGCGGCGTGCAGCACCACGCACCCGACGGACGACGAGGCACCCAGCACGCCCCGGAACCGCCCCACGACATCCCGCCCCGCACCGGCGCCCCCCTCCTCGTCACCGGCGGACGGCACCGACGTCAGTGCCTGCACCGACGGCAACTGCGAGATCGCGGTGACCGAGCCCGTGACCCTCCACTTCCAGGCACCGGGCGACGCCGGCCGGGCAACGTTGTCGGTGACGAAGGTCGGTCCGAACGAGATCGAGTACGAGGTGAAGTCCGGCAACAACCGCTCCACCGGCGGCGCGAGCGGCCCGGGCCAAGGCTGCCTCACGTACCTCCGCGAACACGGCAGCGGCAACTCCTGCGGCACCCTCGACCCCACCCGCCCGAGCCCGCAGCCCGGCGCCGTGGTGATCCAGGCGACGACGGGGACGAACGGAACGGCACTCCTCCACATCGTCTCGCCCTGAGGAAGCTCCCTCAGTGTCGGACAGGAGCTGCTACACGCAGCCCCGCCGTCCCGGCGACGAAGAGCTCCAGCCGTTTGTGCCACCCGTCAGGCGGCCGAAGCAGACGGCCGGAGCGTCGCTTCGACCCGACGCCAAGGCTCGGGCAGAGACGGCGCACGCACCGCCCCCGATGCCGACGCCAAGGGCGACGCCAGAGGAGGAGCCGGAAACGGCCAGCGCCACGATCCGCCGCCGCGGGCTCGGACGCGACCGGACCGACCGGCATCCCCCCGACCGATGCGTGCACGGCACTGCACTCCCCGCAGAGGGGAGACGCCCCTGGGAACATTCGACGACGGGATCGACGTCACGGACGACTAGTCCTGCCGACCAGCTCCGCCGCCCGACTCCCCCGGACTCTCCACGATCTCCACCCGCGCCCCCGTCCGCACCCCCCACTCACTCATCGCCCCGGCCTCCGCCTCCAGCACGTGCCGCGCCCGCAACCGGGGCAGCCCCAGCCTGCCCGGCCGCATCGTGCGCACGGCGATGACGGCGAGCCGCCGGTCGAGGTAGGCCACGTCGATGGCCATCCGCATCCGGAACGTGTGCACGCTGTTGGCGGGACTGAGCAGCATTGCTCCTTCGACGGAGTCGCGACCCAACAGCCCCTTGGTCCGCGCGCGGTACGAACTCGCGATCTCCAACGGAACGCGAACGCCCTCGCCACCCGGCCCGCCCACGACCAAAGCCCCCACCCCGTCCCGCCACCGCCGCCGTCCCATGCAGACACCCTCCGTACAGCTCCGTCACCCCGCCGAAGGTAGCTGCCTCGGAGCAGCCCCGGAGTTACGGAACCGTTACGGCCCAAGAAGCCACACGTACAGTGGATTTGAACTCCCCGGAGGCGGCAGGGAGACAGGTGTCACCCTGGTGTCGTCCGACCCCGGTGGATAGCGTTGCTTCGCTGAAGAGAAGCCTCGTCCCACCCAGGAGCCGACAGTGAATCGCCGCCGCCCCACCCTCATTGCAGCGCTCACGCTGACCGCCGCAGCGGCCTTGACGCTGTCCGCGTGCGGCAGCGACGACGACAGCGCCGCCAAGGACAGCGACAAGATCGCCGGAGCGGACACCGGCAGTCCCACCCCCTCGTCATCACCGACGGCGTCCGAGTCGTCCGAGCCCGGCCGGCCGAAGATCGAACTGCCTGATGATCTCTCCTACTCCTTCGACTGGCCCAAGACCGGAGACAAGGACAAGGACGCCGTCCTCGCCGATAGCGAGCAGTCCATCAAGGCCGTGGACTTGGCAATCGTCAACCAGGACGCACTCGACAAGGCTTATCTCTATTACTACGAGGGTGAGGCCGCCGTCGGCACCCAGAAGTTCATCCAGAACTACGTGGATCAAAAGGCGGCAATCACGGGAAGTTACCGCTTCTATGCCCCCGAAGTGGCAGTCGACAAAGACGGCACTGCTTCCTTCACGTACTGCGAGGATCAAGGCAAGGCGTACGTGAAGTACCTCAAGACCAACAAGGTCAGGAAGACTGAGGTGACTGCGAAGAGTTACGTCATCTACCACACGTCGCTGAAGAAGAATAGTGCAGGCGTCTGGGAGATCCAGAACATCGCCTCGCAGAGTGGGAGCGCCAAGTGCCAGCCCTGACGCATGGGTCGAAGACGCTGCCGGTCGCGATAGTTCTGATTGGGTGTCTGTCGCCTTTTGTCCTGCCCGGAGCCGCGCATGCCGACGACATCCTGGACGGCAACACGCAAAACTCGGGAACGGAGCAGCATGCCAACGCCGATGGCAGAGGGAACGTGTCGGTGACCGTGGGTGGTGTTGTCTTCGATCGCTCGAAGAACGGGAGTGGTGACTCGGTTGGTGCGGTGACGTCGTCCACGTCCTGGTCGCCGCCTGCGTGCTGGTACGCCCCGAAGTACACCCCCGAGCAGCTGCAGAAGTACCTGGAGCCGATCTGGGAGGCCGAGTCCACGGGGTACGAGTGGGATGCCAAGCAGCGGGAGAAGTACAACGCGCTGGATGAGAAGAAGGGGTTCAACAAGGACAAGACAGGTAAGGGCTATTGGTGGGGTTCGTATGTGAATGAGAGCTTCCCGCCGGGCTGGGACAAGTGTGACACCGAATACTTCTGGGTGGACCAGGGCGACCCGCCGCCCGCGGACAAGGAGAACGCCGTCACCCCGGAAGTCCTCGCCGAGCTCGCCTACGGGGAGATTCGTGTCCCCGGTACCGAAGTGACGCTGGCGCCCGCGGCGGCGACCAAGGTGAACCTTCCGACGTGGGCCTGGCTGGACGGTGCCGACTTCAAGCCGGTCTCGGTCACCGCGTCCGTGGAGGAGATCGGTATCTGGGCGACGGCCACGGCGGAGCCGGTCTCTCTGCAGATCGAGCCGGGCACCCCGGATGCCGAGACCTATCCGGCGTCGGGCGTCTGCGAGATCAAGGGCGGTCGCATCGGTGCGCCGTACGAGAAGGGCAAGGCGGACGACACACCGCCGTGCGGGGTGAAGTACCTGCGGTCCTCGGGTGACGGGACGTTCCCGCTTCGGGCGACGGTCAGGTGGAAGATCCATTGGACCGGCAGTGACGGTCCGGGTGACGACCTCCCCGACGGTACGTTCGGCGCCACCCAGGACGTGGTCGTCCAGGAGATCCAGGCCGTCAACCGTTGATCGATCTCACCAGCCCTCAGGGCAGTGGCAGCCGCCGGGGCGTCACGAAAACCGGATGACGTCGTTCCTCTCATCGGTGCGGTGGACCGGTGAGAGGGGACGGGCGGGTGGCGGGGCGGCTTGCAGTGGACGGGGACGAGCTCGGGCGGTTCATGAAGTCGCTCAAGGAGTCCTCGACTTCGCTCAGGGGCGTGCGGAAGGCGTTGTCGGACGCGACGATCGCCGGGCTGGGCACGGACGAGCTCGACTCGGCGTGCGAGGCCTTCCAGGAGGACTGGAAGTACGGCTCCGAGGAGATCGGCAAACAGACGGAGGACCTTGCCGACATCATCGGCAAGAGCAAGGACAGTTACCTCGAGGTCGACAAGGCGCTCGAGGCTGCGGTGCGCAAGTCGCGCGAGGCCAAGGGCGGCGGCGGGAAGTGACCGTTACGGCCGGCCACGACCGGTACGGTGCCGCCCTCGACCCGCAGTCGCGGGCGGACCTGGGCAAGCCGCAGGGACTCAAGTCCGCTCCGCCCATTCCGAACCCGGCGTATCCGCACCTCGGCTTCAATCCCGTGCCGGGGGACACGGAGACCGTGCGAGGGCTGGAGAAGAAGCTCAGCGGATGCGCGCAGGTGCTCCAGGAGGCGTACGACCTCGTCACCAAGCTCCTGGACGGCAGCTGCTGGAACGGCGACGCCGCCGTCGCCTTTCGCGAGCAGCTGGACGGCGGGCCGTTGCCGCTGAATCTGAAGAACGCGGCGCACTCGATCCGCAAGGCGGCCAGGCAGCTGGACCGCTGGGAGGGCGAACTCGACGACTTCCAGCGACGGGCGGGGAAGCTGGAGGGCGACGCGAAGGACGCCCAGGACGCGGTCGACCGTGCACAGGGGCGCGCGGACTCGGCGGGCCAGGACCCCGACCTGAAGAAGGAGGGGGCCGATGGCGACGCCGCGCAGAAGGCGCTCACGCGCGCGAACGGTGACCTCGACGATGCCCGGGCCGAGCTGAAGAAGATCATCGGCAGGGCGAAGAGGCTGGCCGAGGAGCATGAGGAGAAGGCCGGGTACCGGGCGCGGAAGATCCGTGACGCCACGAAGAAGCTGGTGCCGCATGAGCCGGGGTGGTTCGACGAGGTACTCGACTGGCTGGGCGACAACCTCCCGGACATCCTCAGCTTCGTGGCGGGGGTGATCGGGGTCGTGGCGCTTCTCCTCGCGGGGCCGCTGGGCTGGGGGATCGCGACGGTGGCCGCCTTGATGCTCACGGCTTCAGGATTGAGCACGGTGGCGCTTGGCCTGCGGCTCGCAGACCCGGAAGTGCGGGCTTCTTTGTGGGAGGGGTTGACCGAGGGGGAACTCGACGCCGACTTCTGGAGCAACGCTGTCTCAGTAGGAGCAGACGCCGTAGGCGCGCTACCAGGTATCGCGGCAGTGGCCAAGGGGTCCTTCGAAGCCACGCGAGCCGTTCGCAGGAGCGGACAAGTGCTCGATTTCTGGCAGCGGGTCGGTACCTACGGTTCCAAGGTTGTCGACGAGGCCGGAGCAATCACCAACCTGGAGAACTCCATGGTCGCACGAGCGGTGCGCGGCTTTAGCGACCCCGGCAGAGCTGCCAATGCCGTTGCCGGTACGTCGGGCGTGGTCGGCGTTGGTACGGGAGGGTTCGGTTTGTACAACAAGGCCGTGGACGCGGAGGGCGACGGAATCAAAGACGGTGCTGTCGCCAGTATCGACGGCTCGCGTCTCGTTCTTGACGGCGGAGGCCTTGTGGACATTGCACGATACGTCTTCTGTCATTGAGTAGGAGGGAAGGAATCGTGGATCCTGTCGTCTGTGCGACTGCATGGGATCACCCACCCACCCGTCGCGCTTGGCTCCGTCACATGGTGATGAACGTCGTCGGCTTCTTCGGTTGGGTAAGTGGCTGGGTCTTATTGCTCGGCGTCTCGGTGCACTCGGCCGACTGGCTCGTCTGGGTCTTCCTTCCGTACTTTGTTTACGGGCCCTACCGTGCACTGACGCAACTGCGATACTTCCCGGCAGCACTGTCGATGCTCCGCATCTTGCGTACCCATGCTTGGCAGCTCCTGCGGGATGTTCCGTACGGACTGACTGATCGTCCGGAGGTATCCAGCAGGCACTATGGCTGGTTTGAGTTTCCTGACCCTGCTCGTCCAGGCCAGCGGCTACCCATGATTTTTACCCAGCATCTGCGCTTGGAATGGTGGTCCCGACGTATGGCTCCCCGCGCTAAGCCGCATATGAAGGCACAGATCGAGGAAATCTGGTTCGCGGGCGATGTCCGCTTCGCAGGAGTCATCGCCGCACCCGGACGAAGAGGGAGGGCCCCTCGGCGCATGCACGTCATGGAACAGCGGGCCAACCGTCAGAACGATGAGTGCCTCAACGACCAGGGAGCCGGGCCTGACGACATTGCGCGGGGCCGTCGGGCGGCTGGTCCTTCCAATCGTTCCTGATCCGTAGAGGAAGGCCCCATGACCGCTCCCCGGATCTCGATGCACGAATCTGTCAAAGATGCGCAAGCAGAATTGTGGTTCGCTGAGCCCGTCGGGTTCATGCCTATGCCGCTCAACTCCCTGCTGGCCGAACCCGACTCCTCGGACGCCGAAGCGCTGCGCGAGGCTGTCGCCCCGATACTCGAAGCCGCGCCCAGTGAATTGGTGCGTCAGCGGTTCGTTGCGCAGGTCGCGCTGGGCCAGCAGATGCTCGGGGCGCTGTGCGGTATCGGAACGGTCCACTGCTCGGTCGGCCTGCATCGTGACGACATCGATCCCGCGAGTACACACGCACTCTCCCTCTTCACCATCTCTTGGCGCGACACGAACGTTGCTCCCCGTGGCGTAACGGCGGCCCGCGCCGCCATGTCGGCCGCGGGACATACGCACATCGCCTTTGAGGAGCTTCCCTGCGGTCCCGCAGTCCTCAGCGAGACCACGTTGCGTTACACCGCTGAAACCGGGCTCCCCCAGCTCCCCCTCCTCCAGATCCACGCCCACCTCCCGCACCCCGACTGCAAGCGGATGGCCGTGTTCACGGTCAGCACTGTGGCGGTGGCGCGTCGGGAGGAGTACCGGGCGTTGGTGCGGGGGATGGTCGAGACCGTTCGTTTCGAGGATCCGCTGGGGGTGGCGTCGTAATGGTGTTGAACGGGGGCCCCGGCCGACGGTAGGAAGGCATCATGACTGGACTCGGTGCCGTATTCCGTCCTCAGCTGGCCCCCGAGCGGCTGCGTGCCGTGGCTCGTGTCGCCGACGAGGTGGGGCTCGAGGAGCTGTGGCTGTGGGAGGACTGCTTCCGAGAGGGCGGGATCTCCACGGCCGCCGCCGCCCTTGCGTGGACCGAGCGGGTGCGGGTCGGGGTCGGGCTGTTGCCCGTGCCGTTGCGGAACGTGGCCGTCACCGCGATGGAGGCCGCCACGCTGCACCGGATGTTCCCCGGCCGTGCCGTCCTCGGCGTGGGGCACGGGGTGCAGGACTGGATGGGACAGGTCGGCGCGCGGGCCGAGTCGCCGCTCACGCTGCTGCGCGAGCACCTCGTGGCGCTGCGGGCGTTGCTGGGCGGAGAACGGGTGACGTCGAAGGGGCGCTACGTCCGACTCGACGACGTCGCGCTCGACTGGCCGCCGGAGCAGGCCGTCGAGGTGCTCGCCGGCGCCACCGGGCCCCGTTCGCTGCGGCTGGCCGGTGAGGCCGCCGACGGGACCGTGCTCACCGCGAACACCCCGCCGGACGGCGTGCGCCGCGCCCGGCGCCTCATCGACGAAGGGCGGGCGGCGGCCGGGCGGACGGACGCGCACAGGGTCGTCGTGTATCTCCTCGCCGCCACCGGCCCCGGCGCCGCGGAACGGCTCCGGAGCGAGCTGGTCGCCGAAGGCGTCGCGGACGTCCCGGACCTCGGGGCCGCCGGGGACGCGGAGGCCGTTGCCCACGCCGTGCGGCGGCTGGCCGAGGCCGGGGCCGACACCGTGATCCTCCAGCCGACCGGAGACGAGCCCGATCCGGAGGGATTCGTACGGTTCACCGCCGAGCGGGTCCGGCCCTTGGTGGGAGCGTAGCCGTGCCCGCTCACCCATCCGTCGATCGCGATCGTTCATCGGACCGTCCCGACCGTCCCGACCGCCGTGACCGCCGTGACCGCCGTGACTTCGACGACCTCGTGGCCGAGGGCGCCGCCGTGCCCACCGAAGGGTGGGACTTCTCCTGGTTCGAGGGGCGGGCCACCGAGGCCCGGCCGTCCTGGGGGTACGCGCGGGCCATGGCGGAGCGGCTGGCCGGGGCCACCGCCGCACTGGACGTGCAGACCGGGGGAGGGGAGGTGCTGGACTTCGCCCTCGAAGCCGCCGGCCCGCACCGCGCCCCGCTCGTCGTCGCCACCGAGGGCTGGCAGCCCAACGTCGCCGAGGCCACCCGGCTGCTGCGCCCCCGCGGTGTCCCGGTGGTCGCCTCCGCGGACGACGCGCCCCTGCCCTTCGCGGACGGCGCCTTCGACCTGGTCGTCAGCCGGCATCCGGTCGAGCCGCACTGGGACGAGCTCGCCCGCGTGCTCGCGCCCGGCGGCACCTACTTCGCCCAGCACGTCGGGCCCGCCAGCGTCTTCGAGCTCATCGAGTACTTCCTCGGGCCGCTGCCGGAAGCGAGCCACCGGCACCGTCACCCCGACCGTGAGCGGGCCGACGCCGAGGCTGCCGGGCTGGAGGTCGTGGAGGTGCGGGCGGAGCGGCTGCGGATGGAGTTCTTCGACGTCGGTGCCGTCGTCCACTTCCTGCGCAAGGTCGTGTGGATGGTCCCCGGGTTCACCGTCGACGCCTACCGGGACCGGCTGCGCGACCTGCACGAGCGCATCGAGGACGAGGGACCCTTCGTCGCCCACAGCACCCGTCATCTCTTCGACGTGCGCAAGCCGCGGGCCACGCCCTGATACGCCGTGACATGATCCGGCCGCATGCGGTCCCGTTCTGAGACCCGCGCATCCGCGTCCTCACGCGTGCGCCCCCACCGTCACCTCCCCGATCACCAGCTCCGCCGCGGCCTCCAGTACGGCCCCCACCCGTTCCACGCGCTCCGCCAGCTCGCGTTCCTGCCGTGCCGTCAGGGGGGCCAGTGGCTCGACCGTGACCGTCGTACGGCGGCCCCGGCGGCGCTGGTACCAGACGCCCGCCACGACCCCGTCCACCAGCAGCACGGGGAAGTTGCCCGCCTGCCCGCCCGCCAGCGCCCGCCGGTACGCGGGCCCCGGGAAGAGCAGCTCCCGCGGCTGCGCGGCGACGACGTACGCGTCGAAGTACGGCAGCAACCGCACCCCGCGCACCAGTTCTTCCTGCTCCGGGGCGTCCGGGAAGGCGGTGTCACCGGCCACCACCCACGCCGGTGTGCCCTCGTGGCGGACCTCCTCGATCTCGCCCGCGGCGGCCAGTTCGGCGTAACGGGCCTTCGCCCAACCGGGTGGTGCGGCCAGCCAGCGGGCGAAGTGCCGCGGCGTCGCGGGGCCGTACGCGTACAGGTATCGGCGTACGAGGAGCCGCGACGCCTCCTCGGGCGGCAGCGGGGTGAAGCGGGGCGGGCGGGTGTACGTCACCCTGCGGCCGCGGTTCGGGCCGAAGGACAGGGCGCCGCACTGCCCGGCCCGGTGCAGGACCTGGCGCCAGCGGGGCCACATGGTCTGGAAGGCCGGCATGACCAGGTCGCCCGCCCACGGGCCGGTGCGGGCGACGACCTCCTCGCCGAGTTCGTCGATGGTCAGGAAGGCGTCGTCGAGCGCCTCGGCGATCGCCGCCACGACCTGCCCGGCCTGTCCCCCGGTGAGGCGTACGTCAGTGGACCCGGAGGCCGTGCCGTCCGGGATCGCGGGCAGCGCGGCGCACCACATCGGCAGGTCGCGGGCCGGGAGCAGGTGCACCGTCCCGCGCGGGCCGTGCGTCTTCACCAGCGAGGGCGAGGGCGAGGGCGAGGGTGGCGGGGGAGGCGCGGTGGGTGCGGTGGGTGGAACCGCCGGCCACAGGGCCTCGCGTACGTCCGCGCGGGTCACGTCGTCGGCCCGCAGGCCGACCGACAGCTCGGCCGCCGACAGTACCTGGGCGTGGACGCCGAGCATCGCGGCGGCCACGTCGGCGACGGGAGCGCCCGTTCGGGCGGACCTGGCCAGGAACTGCCGTTCGAAGCGCCGTGCGCTCGCCGCGGCCCAAGTGATCCCCGTCGTCTTCGTCATGAGGTGACGTTAGGAGAGGAGTAGGACGGAAGGCGTCCCCTATCTCCCGGGCTATCTCCAGGACTGTTTCGGTCGTCCGGTGGATGAAGGAGTGGGGATCTTCCGGGCCTAAGGGGCACACCTTCGCAAATGGCCGCGCGTCCGGAGGCAGGGTACGGAATCACCCGTCGATCCTCACAGGGTGTCCACATCGTTATTCACCGTTGTCCTTCTCGGGTCGTACGCAGCCCACCCGATCGCGTAAGTTCGAGCCCAGGTAATTCGCGTGAGCAAAGCTACGCGCGTGGCACCGCGCAGTGGAGGGGGCTGCGCGGTGCCGGATCGAGAGCCGGCCACGCACCGGTCGGGCGCCCGACCGAGCGCCGGGTCAAGCCCGTGTCTTCCGGTGACGTCACCCGGACGGGGGAAGCGGGATTCCGGGCCGCGGCGCCCGTCATCGGCCCGGCCGGGCCACTCCAGTCGCACCCGAATCGGCCGCCACCTGGAGACACGCGGTGATTTGGCCACCGTTCGGGGCGGAATGAGGGCTTCCGTGGTCATCCGGGCGTCGCCGACCGACTTCGGAGAGTAGTTGCGGCACGCCGATGCACGCAGCATCACTTACGAAGGGTTATGGTGGAAACCCCCCCTCGGGCCGGTCCGTCTCCCCCCCCACGGACCGGCCCGTTTTTTGTGCCCTCCCGGGCGTCCCCCCGAGTGGTACGCCCGTAACGAGGAGTTCACCGGTGCGCCGTCCTGTGTCGTGGCATGGCGGCGCTTGTTCGAGGGCATAAGCCAAGCAGGTCGACGCCCGAACCACGGGTGTCGGTTCTCAGCGGACGGCACGGAGCCGTCCGCCCGGGAGGCCCTTTGCACCAGCCCCACCGTGCGGTCACGGCACGGAAGACGCGGCGGAGGGCCGGTCCACGGCCCGCGCCAGTGCAGGGCGGCCCTCGACCGGCCGGATCGTTACGGCCCTCCCGGTCCAGCGTCCACTCCGTCGCTCCCCGACCTCTTCCGAGGGGGTACGTCCTTCCGTGGTGACCAGCACAAAGCGCCACAAGCCCGACCGGCGCACCTACGTTCTCGACACCAGCGTCCTGCTGGCCGACCCGAACGCCCTGAACCGCTTCGACGAGCACGAGGTCGTGCTCCCCATCGTCGTGGTGACGGAGTTGGAGGCCAAAAGGCACCATCCCGAACTCGGGTACTTCGCCCGGCAGGCCCTGCGCCTGCTCGACGAGTTCCGGGTGCGGCACGGTCGCCTCGACGCCCCCATCCCGATCGGGGACCTCGGCGGCACCGTCCGTGTCGAGCTCAACCACTCGGACCCCAGCGTGCTGCCCAGCGGCTACCGCCTGGGGGACAACGACTCCCGCATCCTCGCGGTCGCCCGCAACCTGCAGGCGGAGGGATTCGACGTCACCGTCGTCTCGAAGGACCTCCCGCTCAGGATCAAGGCGTCCTCCGTCGGTCTCCTCGCCGAGGAGTACCGCGCCGAGCTGGCCATCACGGACTCCTCCGGCTGGACCGGGATGTCCGAACTCACCCTGCCGGGCGAGCAGGTGGACGTGCTCTTCGAGGAGGGCCGGGTCTACGTCCCCGAGGCCGCCGACCTGCCCGTGCACACGGGGCTGACCATCCAGTCGGAGCGCGGCAAGGCGCTCGGCCGGGTCACGCCCGACGGGAACGTCCGGCTGGTGCGCGGCGACCGGGAGGTGTTCGGCATCAAGGGCCGCAGCGCCGAGCAGCGGATCGCGCTCGACCTGCTCCTCGACCCGGACGTCGGGATCGTGTCGATGGGCGGCCGGGCCGGTACCGGCAAGTCGGCGCTCGCGCTGTGCGCGGGACTGGAGGCCGTGCTCGAACGCCGGCAGCACCAGAAGGTGATGGTCTTCCGTCCGCTGTACGCCGTGGGCGGGCAGGAGCTGGGCTATCTGCCCGGCTCCGAGGCCGAGAAGATGAGCCCCTGGGCGCAGGCGGTCTTCGACACGCTGTCGGCCGTCACCAGCCGGGAGGTCATCGAGGAGGTGACCGCGCGCGGGATGCTGGAGGTGCTGCCGCTCACCCACATCCGGGGACGCTCACTGCACGACGCGTTCGTGATCGTCGACGAGGCCCAGTCGCTGGAGCGGAACGTCCTGCTGACCGTGCTGTCCCGGATCGGGGCCAACTCACGGGTCGTCCTCACCCATGACGTGGCGCAGCGGGACAACCTGCGGGTGGGCCGGTACGACGGGGTCGTCGCCGTCGTCGAGAAGCTGAAGGGGCATCCGCTCTTCGCGCACGTCACCCTGACGCGCTCCGAGAGGTCCCAGATCGCGGCGCTCGTGACCGAAATGCTGGAGGACGGTCACATCTGACCCGACAAGGGTCGGTTACCCGTCAGTTCGGCGCCGTCCGGAAAGGCCGAGAGCCTAGCCGGGCGGCGCCTCGGTGTGTGGGGAATCCCGTGAATCCCCTGGGCCAAACGGGATGTGAGCTTTCACACGCATCACAGAATTGCCTCACCCGCCGGGTTACGGCAGAGTCTCCTTCCTGTCAGGCCCCGCATACGACACAGCCGTACCCCCAGCGGTACGGCGCCCCAGAAACACCAGATCCAACTCCATAGCAGAGTCGTATGCCGCCCGAGCACCATGCGGCGCTCCCGACGAGGGAGTTGTCCACCGGGCCCGTGCCTCCCGTGACCCGTAGTTGGGGAGGCCAGCGCCAGGGGCACGATTGCGTCCGCGAGGGTCACCGAAGCGGGCGATGCTGGAAGGAAACCGTGTGAGCCGGATCTCGGTCCGGGGATTCGCAGTGGCCTCGGCCACGGCGGTCACCGCCGTCGGAAGCGTCGTCGGCGTTGCCTCGGGCAGCGTCGCGCAGAGCAACGACGACGCGGAGGCGACGGCAGCAGGTACGACCCTGCTTGCCGACATCCCCATGGGTGAGCAGGCGCAGGTGCAGACCGCGTCCCTGACGCAGCAGGCCGACGTGCAGGCCATCGCGGCGGACGCGAGCGCCAAGAAGGACGCCGAGGCGGCGGCCCGCAAGGCAGCCGCAGAGACCGCCGTGGCCAAGCAGGAGAAGGCCAAGAAGGCGGCCGCGGAGGCGAAGCAGCGCGAGGCGGAGAAGGAAGCGGCCAGCCGCGACGCCAAGCGCGAGTCCACCAGCTTCGCCGTCCAGAGCTCCTACAGCACCAGCCAGATCCAGGCGATGGCCCGTCAGATGGTGCCCGGCGGTCAGTTCCAGTGCTTCAGCAACATCGTGAATCACGAGTCCAGCTGGAACTACCAGGCCGTGAACGCCTCCTCCGGTGCCTACGGCCTCTTCCAGGCCCTGCCCGCGGGCAAGTACGCCTCCGCGGGCGCCGACTGGCGGACCAACCCGGCCACCCAGATCAAGTGGGGCCTCAGCTACATGGACAATCGCTACGGCAGCCCGTGCGAGGCCTGGTCCTTCTGGCAGGCCAACCACTGGTACTGAGCCCGCCGTCCGCCCGTCGTCCCCGTCGGCGCGGCCCCCGCTCAACCTCGCGCAGCCCCTCACCGTCCTAGGGTGAGGGGCTTTCGCGTTGCCGCCCTGTACGGTCGGACCGGAATGACTCCGGGGGGAGTGGTGGGGAAGGACGGGGGAAGAGGACGGATCATGTCACGAGTGCCAGGGTGGCTCGGCCGGCTCGGCGCCGGACTGACGCGCATGAGCGAGCGGTTGGAGCAGCGCCGCGAAGAGGCGCGGCGGGACGACGCCGACGACGGACCGGTGCCGGCCACCCACCACGTGCGGCGGCCCCTGGGCGACACGGCCGAGGACGCGGCTGGCGGCGCGACCGACGACACGGTCGCGGAGCACATCGGGGCACACCGTCCGGTCGTGGTCGGCACCCGCCCCGACCCGGCGCAGGCCGTGCCCTGGGGAGTACGGGTGGCCGCGGAGGCCGGCTGGCGGTTGCTGGTGCTCGCGGGCACCGTGTGGGTGCTGATGCGGGTCATCAGCGCCGTACAGCTGGTGGTGCTGGCCTTCGTGGCCGCGCTGCTGATCACCGCGCTGCTCCAGCCGGCCGTGGCCTGGCTGCGCCGGCGCGGGGTGCCGCGGGGGCCGGCCACCGCGCTGACCGCGATCCTCGGGTTCGTGATCATGGGTCTGATCGGCTGGTTCGTCACCTGGCAGGTGATGGAGAACATCGACAACCTCTCCGACCAGGTCCAGGACGGCATCGACGAACTGCGCAACTGGCTGCTGAACAGTCCGTTCCACGTCACCGACAAGCAGATCAACGAGATCGCCAAGAACCTGCGGGACGCGGTCGGGGCCAACACCGACCAGATAACGTCCGCCGGGCTCGAGGGCGTCACGGTCGTCGTCGAGGCGCTCACCGGCATCCTGCTGGCCGCCTTCTCGACGCTCTTCCTGCTCTACGACGGCAAGCGCATCTGGCAGTGGTCGCTGAAGCTGGTGCCCGCGGCCGCCCGGCCGGGCGTGGCCGGGGCCGGTCCGCGCGCGTGGCGGACGCTGACCGCGTACGTGCGCGGCACGGTGATAGTCGCCCTCATCGACGCCATCTTCATCGGCCTCGGCATCTACTTCCTGGACGTGCCGATGGCCGTCCCACTGGCCGTGTTCATCTTCCTGTTCGCCTTCGTCCCGCTCGTCGGCGCGGTGGTGTCGGGCGCCCTCGCGGTCGTCGTGGCACTGGTGACGCAGGGTGTGTTCGCCGCGGTCATGACGCTCGTCGTGGTGCTGGCGGTGCAGCAGATCGAGGGGCACATCCTGCAGCCGTTCATCCTCGGGCGGGCGGTGCGGGTCCATCCGCTGGCGGTGGTGCTGTCGGTGGCCGCCGGCGGCATGGTGGCCGGCATCGGCGGCGCCGTGGTCGCCGTACCGCTGGTGGCGGTGACCAACACCGTCGTGGGCTATCTGCGGGCGTACTCACGTGAGGCCGCCCTGCGGCAGACGCCCAGGCCGCACGGGGCCACCTCGACCGACGCCGCCCCGGCCGCCGACCGGCCTCCGGTGCCGCCGAAGAGCGCGGAGTCCCCGCAAGCCCCGGAGCCCCCGGCGGACGGCCCGCCGTCGGACGCCTCCCCGGCCTAGACACGCGAACGGGCCCCGCCCACCTCTCGGTGGGCGGGGCCCGTGCCGTGCGTGCCGCGGGGAGCGGGACTACTCGGCGGCCAGGACCGCCTCGGCGTCCAGCGTGACGCCGACGGCCTCGACCACGGCGGCGATCTTGAACGCCTCCTGGATCGTCTCGCGGTCCACACCGGCCTTGCGGAGCACCTGCTCGTGCGAGTCCAGGCACATGCCGCAGCCGTTGATGGCGGACACCGCGAAGGACCACAGCTCGAAGTCGACCTTGTCGACGCCCGGGTTGCCGATGACGTTCATCCGCAGACCGGCGCGCAGGGTGCCGTACTCGTGGTCCGACAGCAGGTGCCGGGTGCGGTAGAAGACGTTGTTCATCGCCATGACCGCGGCGGCCGATTTGGCGGCCGAGTACGCCTCGGGCGAGAGGTTCGCCTTCGCCTCCGGCTCCAGCTCGCGCAGCACGATGGGGGAGCGCGAGGCGATGGCGGTCGCCAGCACCGTGCCCCACAGCTGCTGCGCCGGGAGGTCGGAGTTGCCGATGACCGAACCCAGGTTGAGCTTCAGGTCCTTGGCGTAGTCCGGTACGGCGGACTTCAGGGAGTCGAGGGACATGTCAGCTCACTCCCCCGACAGCAGCGCGACCGGGTCCAGGGTCTCGTCGCCCTTGCTCCAGTTGCACGGGCAGAGCTCGTCGGTCTGCAGGGCGTCGAGGACCCGCAGGACCTCCTTGGGGTTACGGCCGACGGAGCCGGCGGTGACCATCGTGAACTGGATCTCGTTGTTCTGGTCCACGATGAAGACCGCGCGCTGCGCGAAGCCGTCCTCGCCCTCGATGCCGAGGTCGCGCATGAGCTCGTGCTTGGAGTCGGCCATCATCGGGAACGGCAGGTCGGTCAGGTCCGGGTGGTCCTTGCGCCAGGCGTGGTGCACGAACTCGGAGTCGCCGGAGAAGCCGAGGATCTGGGCGTCACGGTCGGCGAACTCGTCGTTCAGCTTGCCGAAGGCGGCGATCTCGGTGGGGCACACGAAGGTGAAGTCCTTGGGCCACGCGAAGACGACCTTCCACTGACCCTCATAGGTCTTGTGGTTGATCTGCTGGAACTCCTTGCCCTTCTCCAGCGAGACGCAGGCGGTCAGGTCGAACTCGGGGAACTTGTCACCGACAGTGAGCACGCGCTCTCCAAAAAATGCAGCGAGGAAACACCCGCTTTGCGAGCGTTTCCATGGGTTGGACGTTGTTGATGTTGGCACAGGGTGCATTGATTAGTGAAATAGCTACAATCGGTCGAGTTGATCGGAGGTGGCTATTAGTGACCACTAAGAAGAGGCAGCCCAGCCTCGCTCAGCTGCGGGCTTTCGACGCCGTCGCCGAGCACCTGCATTTCCGCGATGCCGCCGCCGCGATCGGCATGAGCCAGCCGGCGCTCTCGGGCGCGGTCTCCGCGCTGGAGGAGGCACTGGGTGTCACGCTCCTGGAGCGTACGACGCGCAAGGTGCTGCTCTCGCCGGCCGGGGAACGGCTCGCGGTGCGGACCAAGGCGGTCCTGGCAGAGGTCGGCGCACTCCTGGAGGAGGCGGAGGCGGTCCGGGCGCCCTTCACCGGCGCGCTGCGGCTCGGCGTCATCCCGACCGTGGCGCCGTACCTGCTGCCGACGGTGCTGCGGCTGGTCCACGACCGCTACCCCGACCTCGACCTCCAGGTCCATGAGGAGCAGACCGCGAGCCTGTTGGACGGGCTCACCACCGGCCGCCTCGACCTGCTCCTGCTCGCGGTCCCCCTGGGCGTGCCCGGCGTCAGCGAACTCCCGCTCTTCGACGAGGACTTCGTCCTGGTCACGCCGCTCGACCACCGGCTCGGCGGCCGGGAGGGCCTGGAGCGCTCGGTGCTGCGCGAGCTGAGGCTGCTGCTGCTCGACGAGGGGCACTGCCTGCGCGACCAGGCGCTCGACATCTGCCGCGAGGCGGGCCGGGCGGGCGTCCCGGCGACGACCACGGCCGCCGGACTGTCCACGCTGGTGCAGCTGGTGGCGGGCGGCCTCGGGGTGACGCTGCTGCCGCGCACCGCCGTCCGCGTGGAGACCTCCCGCTCCAGCCAGCTCCTCACCGCGTCCTTCACCGACCCGGCCCCCACCCGCCGCATCGCCCTCGCCATGCGCACGGGCGCGGCCCGCTCGGCGGAGTACGAGGAACTGGCGGCGGCCCTGCGGGAGGCGATGGCGGACCTGCCGGTCCGGACGGTGCACGACTGAGGGACCGGGCGACCACCCGGCCGGGCGGCCGCTCAGTCCCTCGGTCCCTCCGTCGCGCACCGGCGGAGCCACCCCGTGCGCTACTCCGTGCGCAGCCCCTCCGGCCGCATCAGCCGCAGCAGCGGCGGCAGGCTGCACAACGTCACCGCCAGGACGACCCCGGCGCCGATGCCGGTCATGGACAGGACGCCGGTCCAGTCGACGCGCACCGGGGTGTTCGTCATCTTCAGGAGCACGGTGCCCAGGGTCAGGCCCACCACCAAGGCGAGCGCCAGGCCGAGCACGATGGGGATCGCCGTCTGCCACAGCACCGACAGGCTCAGCGTGCGGCGCCGGGTGCCGAAGGCGACCAGGGCCGACAGCAGCTTCCTCCGCTCGCGCAACTGCTCCAGCTGCGAGACCAGCAGACTGGCGCCGATCAGCGCCAGCACACACGCCGCGCCGACGAACAGACCGGTGCGGATGGCGTCGAACCGGTTGGTCCGCTCGGTCTCCGCCCAGGTCACGGCGTCCGCCAGGGGGTCGATGCCCGCCGCGGTGTTCCGCACCAGGTCCTGCACGTCCGCCACCGACTCGTCCAGCTTGAGGTAGGCGTGCCCGTCCAGGGCCGGCGCCAGCGACTTCGGCATCGCCTTCGGCGTGATCAGGAAGCCGCCCCGGTCGGTCCCGGCCAGCAGCCCCTGGCGGGGCTTCGCCGCCTTCACGCCCTGCGGCACCGTCCAGGGGATCTCCGTGCGCTTCGGGACACCCTCGTACGACGGGTCCGCGTAGAATCTGCGGCCGGGCACCGCCAGCTTCGCCAGGTCCTCGTCGCCGTCCCACTCGGCCCCGTGGACGGCGAACACGTCCCCGTCGGCACAGGAGTCGAGGCGGGCGATCTCCCGCAGCGACGTGCAGTCGCCCACGGTCACCGTCGTGCCGTGCTCGGGGTCCAGGGCGCGGTCGCCGAGGTAGCCCTCGGAGTAGCCGTAGACCGCCTTCACGCCCTTGGTGTCCCGGAGCTTGCCGGCCGCCGGGGGCACCAGCAGCCCGCTCGGCAGGATGACCTCCATCTGGGCCTGCGACAGGTCCTTCCCGGTGGACTTGGTGTAGTCGTCGTCCACACCGACGAAGAGCATCTGCAGCGCGATCGCCCCGGCGACGGCCACCGCGATGCCGTTGACCATGCGGGCCGCCGTACCGCTGCTCAGCTGGAGCCTGCGCACGGCGAGCTGCCAGGCCACGCCGCCGGAGCCGAGCCGGGCGACGACACTCTCCACGATCCACGGCAGCAGCGCGGTCACACCCACCAGGAGCAGGATGACGCCACCGGTCACCAGGTACTGGTTGAAGTCGCCGTTCTCGCGGCCGTTGCCGATCATCGGGTAGAGCATCGCCAGTCCGGCCAGCGGCAGGATCAGCCGCCACCACAGCTGCCGCCGGGCCGGCCGGCCCGCGCGCACCACGCCGAGCGGCTCGATGACCACCCCGCGCAGCGCGAACAGCGTCACCAGCACCGCGGCCGCCGGCACCGCCACCGCGACCAGCAGGGCCAGCAGCGGCGAGGGGTTGAGATAGCTGGGGAACACGCTGATGTGGAACACCTGGGCGGTGCCCGCGAGTTGCCGTCCGATCAGGAAGAACACGGCGCCGAAGACCAGCCCGAGCACCGCGCCCGCCAGTGCCTCACCGGCGGCGATGCGCCGGGTCATGCGGCTGTCGGCGCCCACCAGCCGCAGCGCCGCGAGCCGCCGGTCCCGCCGCTCCCCGCCGAACCGCACCGCGGCGGCGATGAAGACCGCGACCGGCATCAGCAGCACCACGAAGACCACGAGGATCAGCAGGAGCAGCACCGGGTCGGACCGCTCGGTGGACGGGTCCGGGTCCCCGAACCGGTCGATGCGGGCGATTCCGCCGCCGTTGATGTGCGACGCGAGACCTTCGGCGCCGCGGTAGAAGGCGAGTTCGGCCGAGCCGATCAGGCCGTCCTCCCCGATGGTGCCGACGATCCGGTCCGGCAGCCGCTCGCGCAGCATCGCGCCGGAGTCCGACTCCATCAGTTCCTTCAGCGCGGGGGAGACCACCATCTCGCCCACCGCCGGGAACTTCTCCACCCCGGGCGGCAGCGGCGCCCGCGGCCCCTCCGGCTCCAGGGCCCGGCCCCGGATGCTGTCGTCGCGGAAGTCCGAGCCGACACCGGCGACCACGAGGGTGTCGTCGGCCTTCGGCAACTGCTCCGAGGAGAAGGTGATGTCGGTACGGGCGGCCTCCCGGTCGTGCCGGACGGCGAGCGCGTTCGGGATCGCCGTCGTCAGCAGCAGCAGCGCCACGCCGAGACCGACGCCGACGGCCGTCAGCACGGCCCGGGTCCAGCCCTCGCGGCCCCCGGTGAAGGCGAAGCGCACGCCCAGCGTCAGGTCGGCCGCCCACTGGCGCACGTTCATACGACCCGCTCCATGTCCCTGGACTTGCCGTCCCGTACGACGATCTCGCGGTCGGAGTAGGCGGCCACCCGTGCCTCGTGCGTGACCAGCACGACCGCGGCGTTGGTGGAGCGGGCGGCGTCCGTGAGGAGTTCCATCACGCGCTCCCCGTTGAGGGAGTCCAGCGCGCCGGTCGGCTCGTCCGCGAAGAGCACGCGCGGGCTGGTGACCAGCGAGCGGGCCACCGCGACCCGCTGGCCCTGGCCGCCGGAGACCTCACCCGGCCGCTTCTTCCTGAGGTCGTCCACCTCCAGCCGCTCCATCCAGGTCAGCGCGGCCCGCTCGGCCTCCTTGCGCGAGGTGCCGTTCAGCCGCAGCGGAAGGGCGACGTTCTCGACACAGGTCAGCTCCGGCACCAACTGGCCGAACTGGAACACGAACCCGAAGTCCGAGCGGCGCAGCGCACTGCGCTGGGCGTCGGACATCGCCGACAGCTCGCGCCCGTTGTACGTGATCGTCCCCGAGTCGGGCGTCACGATGCCGGCGAGGCAGTGCAGCAGCGTCGACTTGCCGGACCCGGAGGGGCCCATCACGGCGACGACCTCACCGGGGTGGATGGAGAACTCGGCGTCGTCGAGGGCGAGGGTGGGACCGTAGGCCTTGCGGAGCGCCTCGGCGGAGAGCAGGGAACCTGCGGGAGGAGTCATCGGGTTACCGCCTCACGGAGCTTGTCGAGGCGCGCGGCGGTGAGTTCCAGCCAGCGCAGGTCGGCCTCGAGATGGAAGAGGGCGTGGTCGCAGATGAGCTGGTCCGCGAGGTCGCCCTTGCGCTTGCGGTCGGTGAGGATGCGCATGCTGCGCAGGTGCTCCGAACGCTGGGTGTCGAGGATGTCGGCGGCGTCGCGGTGGGTGAGCAGCGCGAGGACGACCTTGGTGTAGAGCGTCGACTGGAGGTACGGCTCGGGCTTCTCCGGCGTGGCGAGCCACCGCTGTACGTCGGTGATCCCCTCGTCGGTGATCGCGTACCGCTTGCGCTCGGGACCGCCGCCCGCCTCGATGCCGTCGACCACGACGAGGCCGTTCTTCAGCAGGCGGGACATCGTCGAGTAGACCTGGCCGTAGTGCAGCGGCCGGTCGTGACCGAACTTCTCGTCGAAGGCGCGCTTGAGGTCGTAACCGTGGCGCGGCCCGGACTCCAGGAGCCCCAGGAGGGTGTGACCGATGGACATGCGGAGCACTCTACACACGGTGTATCGCCCTATGTATACGCACCGTGCAGAGGTGGTGCCGCCGGTTCACGAGGGCGGCCGAGCCGCAGGTCGGAGGCGATTGTCACGGTTCCGCTACGACGGAGGCCGCACCTCCGCATCGCTGCGGTGGTGCGGCCTGCGAAGGGCGGTCAGGGCGGTGGCGCGGCCCCGGGGCCGCCGCCCCCCGGCGGGCGGCCGCGGCGCGGCAGCGGTCCGGTGTCGCCGGGCAGCCGGCCGGCCTCCGCCAGCGCCCTGCGGAGCAGGAACTCGATCTGGGCGTTGGCCGACCGCAGCTCGTCGCCCGCCCAGCGGGCCAGCGCCTCGTACACCTGCGGGTCGAGCCGCAGCAGCACCTGCTTGCGCTGCCGCGGCCGACGCTTCGGTGCCGGGTCCTCGGACGGCGCGGAGCCTTCGGGCGGGGTGGTCACTGGTAGAGCGTCCCCGTGTTGAGCACCGGCTGGGCGGCGCGGTCCCCGCAGAGCACGACCATCAGGTTGGACACCATCGCCGCCTTCCGCTCGTCGTCCAGCTCCACGATGCCCTGCTCGCTGATGCGGACGAGCGCCGCCTCGACCATGCCGACCGCGCCGTCCACGATCTGCCGCCGCGCCGCGACCACCGCACCGGCCTGCTGCCGCTGGAGCATCGCCGAGGCGATCTCCGGGGCGTACGCGAGGTGCGTGAAGCGGGACTCGATGATCTGCACCCCGGCCGCCTCCACGCGCGCGTGCAGCTCGACGGCGAGCTTCTCGGTGATCTCCTCGGCGTTGCCGCGCAGCGAGAGGCCGTCCTCGTCGTGGGCGTCGTAGGGGTACTCGATGGCGATGTGCCGCACGGCCGCCTCGGTCTGGGTGGAGACGAACTCGACGTAGTCGTCCACCTCGAAGGTGGCCTGCGCGGTGTCCTCCACCCGCCACACCACGACCGCCGCCAGCTCGATGGGGTTGCCGTAGGCGTCGTTGACCTTCAGGACGGCCGTCTCGTGGTTGCGCACCCGGGTCGAGATCTTGGTGCGGGAGGTGAAGGGGTTGACCCAGCGCAGGCCGTCCTGCCGGATCGTCCCCCGGTACCGCCCGAAGAGCTGCACCACGCGGGCCTCGCCCGGCGCCACCATGTTCAGCCCGCACATCGCGAGGAAGGCGGCCAGGGCGATCACGACGCCCGCGACGATCAGCACCGCCTTCGCGCCGGTGGCCGCGACCGCGGTCGCGGTGACGATCAGGCCGGCACCGACCAGCAGCCCGACCAGCCCCAGCAGCAGCGCGAAGCCGCCGCCGATGCTGTGTGCCTGGTTCTCGCGCACCCGGGGCGTCGGCATCTCGGGCACATCGGCGGTGACCTGCGGGGCATCGTGCGTGGACATGGGTGGTCCCCCGTTCTCTCTTTGCTGACTAAGTGATATCACTTTACACGCCGATCACAACCCTGAACCCCTCTCGTACGTCGGTTCCTGTGGAACGGGTGCTGATTCTCACGTCCGTACAAGGCTGGATCGGTTGCCGTTTGTCACATCTCCCGGTGTTAGCTTTCTGAGCTGACCTGAGCGACGAACCTGTGGGACGCGTGAGCGAGACGTGCCCACAGATGACCGAAGCGGAGCGGATCGGACCCATGGGACGAGCGGAAGAGAGAAAAGCGCGACAGCGCGGTGGACGCCGCGCGGCGCCGAAACGCCGCCGTTCGTCGCGCGCGGCCGCAGGTGCGGGCGGGAAGGGCCGGATACGCCGGCTGTTCACGTGGAAGAAGATCGTCGGCACGTTCTTCGGCCTCTGCCTGCTCGGCATGGGCGCCTTCATCGTGCTGTACATGATGATCGACATCCCCGAGGGCAACCCCGAGGCCGAACTGCAGAGCAACGTCTACAAGTACAGCGACGGCAGCATCATGGCCCGCACCGGCGAGCGCAACCGTGAGATCGTCGACCTCGCCAAGATCCCCAAGGACGTCCAGCGGACCTTCGTCGCCGCCGAGAACAAGACCTTCTACAAGGACGCCGGCGTCGACCTCAAGGGCACCGCGCGCGGTGTGCTCAACACCCTCTCCGGCAAGGGCGCGCAGGGCGGCTCGACGATCACCCAGCAGTACGTCAAGAACTACTACCTGACCCAGGACCAGACCGTCTCCCGCAAGCTGAAGGAACTGGTCATCTCCCTCAAGCTGGACCGGGAGAAGTCCAAGGACTACATCCTCGCCGGCTACATCAACACCAGCTACTACGGCCGCGGCGCCTACGGCATCCAGGCCGCCGCCCAGGCCTACTACCGCGTCGACGCCGAGGACCTGACGGTCGAACAGGGCGCGTACCTCTCCGCGCTGCTCCAGGCGCCGAACCAGTACGACTGGGCGATCGCCAGCGAGACCGGCAAGAAGCTCGTCCAGCAGCGCTGGAACTACGTCCTGGACAACATGGTCGAGCAGAAGTGGCTGAGCGCGGGCGACCGGCAGGGCATGACGTTCCCGACGCCCAAGGAGCCCAAGGCCGCCGCGGGGATGGACGGCCAGACCGGATACCTGGTGGACGCGGCCAACTTCGCGCTCAAGAAGCAGCTCGTCGCCCAGGGCGCCGCCGAGGACATGGAGCAGGCCAAGGCCCTGGTGGACCTCGGCGGCTACACCGTCACCCTCAACATCGACAAGAAGAAGCAGACCGCGCTGGAGAAGGCGGTCAAGGAGAAGCTCACCAGCAAGCTGGACCCCGGCCGGCGCAAGGTCGACGCGGACGTCCAGGCCGGAGCCGTCTCGGTCGACCCGAAGACGGGCTCCGTCGTGGCGATGTACGGCGGCGTGAACTACCTGAAGCACTACACCAACAACGCCACCCGCGACGACTACCAGCCCGCCTCCACCTTCAAGCCGGTGATCCTCGCCGCCGCCGTGGACCACGACGCCGAGACCCAGGACGGCGTGCCGATCACGGCCAACACCCTCTACGACGGCGACAGCGAGCGCCCCGTGATGGACGGCGACCAGAAGGTCGGCTTCGCCCCGCCCAACGAGGACGACCACGACTACGGCGAGATCGACGTCCAGGAGGCCATGAACAAGTCGGTCAACTCCGTCTTCGCGCAGATGGGCACCGACGTCGGCATGCCCGAGGTCATGAAGGTCGCGGGCGAACTCGGCATGGACACCGAGGGCGAGCAGGCCGTGCCCGCGCAGACCCTGGGCAGTATGGGCGCCAGCCCGCTGGAGATGGCCGGCGTCTACGCCACCTTCGACAACCACGGCAAGAAGGTCACCCCGGCGATCGTGAAGTCGGTCGAGCACAAGGACCGCACGATCGAGATGCCCGACCCCATCGGCGAGGAGGTCATCAGCCGGGAGGCCGCGGACACGGTGACCTCCGTGCTCACCGGCGTGGTCGACGACGGTACGGCCAAGACGTCCGTCCGGGAGAACCCGCTGCGGGACGGTCAGCAGGTGGCCGGCAAGACCGGTACGTCCGACAACAACAAGTCGGCCTGGTTCACCGGCTTCACCCCGGGCCTCGTCACCTCGGTCGGCCTGTTCGGCGAGGACGACAAGGCACCGCACCCACAGGTCCCGATGTACAAGGCGGCCGGCGTCGACTACCGCGTCAACGGTGGCGGCCCCCCGGCGGAGATCTGGGCCGCGTACACCTTCGGCGTCATGGACGAGGTCACCAAGTTCGACCTGGACACCAAGCAGGGCGCCGCGGTGAAGCCCAGCAGGTCGCCGTCGAACACCCAGTCGCCGAGCCACTCGCCGTCCAAGGAGCCGACGACCGAGGCGCCGCCCCCGTCCAAGGACCCGACGACCGAGGCACCCCCGTCGAACGATCCGACGACCGAGGCGCCGCCCGAGTCGCCGACGCATTCGCCGTCGAACAGCCCGTCCACCGAACCTCCGCCGGACGGCGGCGGGTCGACCGAGTCGGGAGAGCCCGACTTCCCCGGCGGGGACTGGGTGCCGTAGACCGTCAGGAGCCGCGGACACACGTGAAGGGGCGCCCGGTGCTCACCGGGCGCCCCTTCACGCGTTCGCCGCTCCCCGGCCTCAGCCGCGGTTCAGCTCGAACCACACCACCTTGCCGGTGCTCAGCCGCGTCGCGCCCCAGCGCCGGGCCAGCCGGTTCACCAGGTACAGCCCGCGCCCGCCCTCGTCGGTGGCGCGCGCCTGCCGCAGCCGGGGCAGCTGCGGCACGTCGTCACCGACCTCGCAGCGCAGCACGTCCGTGCGCAGCAGCCGCAGGGTGACCGGTTTCGACGCGTAGCGCACCGCGTTGGTCACGACCTCGCTGACCAGCAGCTCCACGGCGTCCGTGAGGTCCTCCATGCCCCAGCGGGCGAGCGCCCGCCGGGCCAGGCGACGGGCACGGCCGGGGGCCGCGTCCTCGGGCTCCAGGAACCAGTACGCCACGTCGCTGGGCGCGATGCCGTCGAAGCGGGCGGCGAGCAGCGCGATGTCGTCGTCCCGGTCGCCCGGGCCGAGCATGTCGAGCACCTCGTCGCACAGGGCTTCCAGGGGCGGCGGATGGTCGGGACCGGTGAGCTGCGCGGTCGCCGCCAGCCGCTCCCGCAGCTGCTCTATGCCGGTCCACACGTCCCGCAGCCGGGACTCGACCAGCCCGTCCGTGTACAGGAGCAGCGTCGCACCGGCCGGCGCGTCCAGCTCCACGGCCTCGAAGTCCACGCCGCCCACGCCGATCGGGGCGCCGGCCGGCACCCGCAGCACCTCGGCGTGGCCGTCCATGTGCAGCAGCACCGGCGGCGGATGGCCGGCGTTGGCGACGGTGATGCGGTGCGAGACCGGGTCGTACACCGCGTACAGGCAGGTCGCCATGCGGTCGGTGCCGAGCCGCTGGGCCTGCTCGTCCAGGTGGTGGAGCACCTCCTGCGGCGGCAGGTCGAGCCCGGCCAGGGTCTGCGCCGTGGTCCGCAGTTGGCCCATGATGGCCGCCGAGGTCATGGAGTGGCCCATGACGTCCCCGACGACCAGCGCGACCCGGCTGCCGGGCAACGGGATGGCGTCGTACCAGTCGCCGCCGACCCGCGCGGTCTCGGCGGCCGGGAGGTAGCGGGAGGCCAGCCGTACGCCGGTGCAGCGCGGCAGGTTCTCCGGGAGCATCGTGCGCTGCAACTCGTCGGCGATGTACGCCTCACGCCCGTACAGCACCGCCTTGTCGATGCCGAGGGCGCTGTGCGTGGCGAGCTGCGCGGCCACCAGCAGGTCGTCGGCCTCGAAGGCGACGCGCTCCGGGCCGCGCAGGAAGAGCGCGGCGCCGATCACCCGGCGCCGGCCGCGCAGCGGGGCGAGGATCGCCCTGCGGCCGTCGGGCAGGGCGAAGTCGCGCTCCTCGCCCAGCAGTTCCGGCAGCGCGGCGCGGGCCGCGGGCGTGTCCGTGAACACCGGGCGCACCCCGCGCAGCACCTCGGCCAGCGCGCTGCCCGGCCGCACCTCGCACAGCTCGGCGCCGACCGTCTCCAGCTCGGACGGCTCCGGCTGGGCCGCGGGGGCGAAGCCGCCCTCGGTGTCCCGCTCGGCCGGTATGCGGTCGGTGCGCCGCAGCCGCAGCACCAGGGGGCCGGTGGGCCGCTCGTCGCCGACCGGCAGCGGCTCGCGCAGATAGACCAGGATGGCGTCCGCGAACGTGGGCACGGTGGCCCGGCACAGCCCCATCACGATCTCGTCGAGGTCCATGCCCCGGGCGATCCGCCGGGTCGCGGCGCCCACGAACCGCAGCCGGTCCCCGTCCCGCCGCATCGGCGTGGGCCGGCCGGGCGCGGTGGGCTGCCCGATACGCCGGTCGGGCGCGGTGGGCGCGCCACGGCGGCCCGGGCCCGCGG
>NZ_MULI01000024.1 GCF_002939385.1 Streptomyces sp. MH60
GCGCGGTTCCCCGCCGGCGCGCTCCGGGCTCGGAGAGGGGCCGATCATCTCCAGCGCCTCCCGGGCCGGGGCCTGGACGACCCGGGGCTCGGCCGGGCCGTCCGGGCGCGGCGCGGACGAGCGGGCCCCGCCCGCCGACGGGTCGGCCGCGGCCGGACCCCTGACCGTCGTACAGCCGGTCAGGGCCGAGACAGCCACGGTCACCAGAAGCGTTGCGGTGGTCGTCGTTCGATGCACCCGCGCCACTCTGCTGGTTCGGGCGCCCCGGCCGGCGCCGGACGGGCGGAGGTTGCCCCGCACGGGTGATCTCCGGCCCCGTACGGAGGCCCGTGGGCGCCCGGGGGTGACGTCAGTCGCCCGTGGCTCCGTCCAGCCGCTCGCGGAGAAGGTCCGCGTGTCCGTTGTGGCGGGCGTACTCCTCGATCATGTGGGTGTGGATCCAGCGCAGGGTGTAGCGCTCGCCGGTGCGCAGGTGCTTGCCCCGGGTCGGTTCGTCCAGGGGGACGCCGGCCGCGTTCCGGCGGGCCGCCTCGATCTCGGCCTGCCAGGTGGCGTGGGCCTGAGCGAAGGTGTCCGCCTCGGTGAGCCGGAACTCGCCGTCCGGATCCTCGTCGGAGTAGTAGATCGGGCCCGCGTCCTCGGCCGCCAGCACCCTGCGGTACCAGCTGCGCTCCACCTCCGCCATGTGCCGGACGAGTCCCATCAGGGACAGCGTCGACGGTGCCACGGCGGCCGTCCTCAACTGCTCGTCGGTGAGTCCCTCGCACTTCCAGGCGAGGGTCTGCCGGTGGTACTCGAGCCAGCCCTCCAGCATCGCGCGTTCGTCGGCGTCGACGGGGGGTTCACGGCGTTCGGTCGTCATCCCGGCATCCTCGCCCAGAACGGGCCGGTCCCACCAGGGGGTTTCAGCTGTCCGGCCCGCCGCCCAGCATGCCGTCCAGGAGCTCCCGCAGCCCCGACCGCACCTCCTGGAGGCTCGGCACCTCGGCGTGGAAGGTCCCGGCCACGCAGCTGAACATCAGGCCGTCCGCCCAGGCGACCAGCGAGAGCACGTGCCGGGCCGGTTCGGCCGAGCCCATCGCGGTGACGAGGGCGCCCAGCTGCTCCCGGAAGCGGGCGCCCGCCGTGTCGAAGTGCGCCCGCAGCTCGGGGCGGCGGGTGGCCTCCAGCGCCAGTTCGTACCGGGCCAGCGTCAGCGCGCGGTTGCGGGTCAGGGCGCGGTGTGTCGCCAGCGCCAGCGCGTCCACCAGGGCGTCGAGGCCGGCGCGCGGGTCCGGCATCTCGTGCAGCGCCAGCACCCGGGCCTCCCGGTCGGCCAGCCGCCGCACCGCCAGCTCCAGCAGCGCCTGCCGGGTCCGCGCGACGTTGGAGGTGGAGCCCTGGGGGAGCGCGGCCGTCTCGTCGACCGCCCGGTGCGTGAGCCCGCGCATCCCGCGCTCGGCGAGCAGGGCCAGGGCGGCGTCGGCGACCAGGTCGGCGCGGGAGGCGCCCGCCGAGGGTCCGGGGGACGCGGTGTGTGCGGACATGGAGATCAACCTACCCGGCTCACTACGGCTGTAGTACAGTCGACGGCGAGTGCTACTACACCTGTAGTGAGCCATGCGTCGAGGAAGTGCCGAGGAGAGTCATGACCCGCACGAAGACGGCCGTCGTGATCGGCGGCGGCATCGGCGGCCTGACCGCGGCGGCCGCCCTGCACCAGAGCGGCCTGCGGGTCACCGTCCTGGAGCGGGCACCCTCGCTCCGGCCGATCGGCGCGGCCATCTCGCTGTCGCCCAACGCCCTGCGCGCCCTGGACGTGATCGGACTCGGCGAGGAGATCCGCGACCTCGCCGCCTGGCAGGGCGACGGGGGACTGCGCACCCCCGGCGGCCGCTGGCTCTCCCGGACCAGCGCCGAGGCCGCCGCGGCACGCTTCGGCGGTCCGCTGGTGCTGCTGCACCGGTCCACCCTCGTCGAGCGCCTCGCCGCGCTGCTGCCGCCGGACGCCGTCCGCACGGCCGCCGACGCGATGGTCGCCGACCCCGGGAACCGCGACCGTCCGGCGACGGTCCGCACGCCGGACGGCGAACTGGAGGCCGACCTGGTCGTCGCGGCCGACGGCATCCACTCCGTCGCGCGCCGCGCGCTCTTCCCGGACCACCCGGGGCCCGTCTACTCCGGCTTCACCACCTGGCGGATCGTGATCCCGGTCCCCGGCGCCGAGTTCGCCTCCCACGAGACCTGGGGCCGGGGCCGCATCTGGGGCACGCACCCGCTGGGGGACGGCCGGGTCTACGCCTACGCCGCCGCCGTCACCCCGGCCGGCGGACACGCGGCCGACGAGAAGGCCGAACTGCTGCACCGCTACGGCGACTGGCACCATCCCGTCCCCGCCGTCCTCGCGGCCGCCCGCCCCGAGGACGTCCTGCGCCACGACGTGCACCACCTCGCCGAACCGCTGCCGGCCTACCACCGCGGCCGGGTCGCCCTCCTCGGGGACGCCGCGCACGCCATGCCGCCCAACCTCGGCCAGGGCGGCAACCAGGCCATCGAGGACGCCATCGTGCTCGCCCACCACAGCCAGGACCTCGCCGCCTACACGGCCGCCCGGCTGCCCCGCACCACCGCGATCGCCCGGCGGGCCGTCAAGGTCGCCCGCCTCAACCTGATGGGCAACCGCGCCGGGACCGCGGTCCGCGACGCCGCGATCCTCGCCCTGTCCAAGGCCGGACCCGCCCTGTTCCTGCGCGGCTTCGACGGCATCGCCGACTGGCGGCCACCGCAGCCCCCGTATGCTTCCCGGCGGACCCAGGTCGGCGAGCGTTACGAGCGTTAGAGGAGTACATCCCGTGAAGGTCGGCTGCATCGGACTCGGCGACATCGCGCAGAAGGCCTACCTGCCGGTGCTCGCCGCCCTCCCCGGGATCGAACCGCACCTGCAGACCCGCACCCCCGCCACCCTCACCCGGGTCGCGGACCGGCTGCGCATCCCGCCGGCGCAGCGCCACGCCGACCTCGACGCGCTCCTCGCCCAGGGACTGGACGCCGCCTTCGTGCACGCGCCGACCGCCGCCCACCCCGAGATCGTGACCCGGCTCCTCGAAGCCGGCGTCCCCACCTACGTCGACAAGCCCCTCGCCTACGAACTCGCCGACTCCGCACGCCTGGTGACCCTCGCCGAGGAGCGCGGCACCAGCCTCGCCGTCGGCTTCAACCGGCGCCACGCCCCCGGGTACGCGCAGTGCGCCGAGCACCCGCGCGAGCTGATCCTCATGCAGAAGAACCGCACCGGACTGCCCGAGGACCCGCGCACGATGATCCTCGACGACTTCATCCACGTCGTCGACACCCTGAGGTTCCTGGTGCCGGGACCGGTCGACGACGTGACCGTGCGCGCCCGTGCCGAGGACGGCCTGCTCCACCACGTGGTGCTCCAGCTCGCCGGGGACGGCTTCACCGCGCTCGGTGTGATGAACCGGCTCAGCGGCTCGGCGGAGGAGATCCTGGAGGTCTCCGGCCAGGACACCAAGCGCCAGGTGGTCAACCTCGCCGAGGTGATCGACCACAAGGGCCAGCCCACCGTGCGGCGGCGCGGCGACTGGGTCCCCGTGGCCCGTCAGCGCGGCATCGAGCAGGCGGTGCTCGCCTTCCTCGACGCGGTGCGCTCCGGCAAGGTGCTCAGCGCCCGGGACGCGCTGGAGACCCATGAGCTGTGCGAGCGCGTGGTGCGGGCCGTGCTCGACCGCTCCGCCTGAGCCGCACCGTCCGTACACCCTCGGCGGCGCCCCAGGCCGCGAGGGTGAGCAGCGCCGCGTACACCGTCCAGTCGCCGTAGCGGACGTACGGCGTGGTGCCGTGGGTGAGGGGGATCTCGTACACCCGCGAGGTGCTCGCGTCGGTGCCGAGCCAGGAGCCGATCCGCGCGCCGTTCGCGTCGTAGACGGCGGAGACGCCGGTCAGCGTCGCGTGCACCATCGGCCGGCCGGTCTCGGCGGCACGCAGCGCGGCCAGCGAGGCGTGCTGCTCGGGTGCCCAGGTGTGCTGGAAGGTCGAGGTCGAGGACTGGGCGACCAGCACCTCGGCACCGTCGGCGACGAGACTGCGGCTCATGTCGGGGAACGCGCTCTCGAAGCAGACCATCGGCCCGATCCGCAGGCCGTCGCCGACGTCCATCACCACCTGCTCGGTGCCCTGCCTGCGGTCCTCGCCCGCCGCCTTGCCCACGGAGGTGGCCCAGCCGAGCACCGAGCGGAACGGCACGTACTCCCCGAAGGGAACGAGCCGCATCTTGTCGTACCGGTCGCCGGTCGGGCCCTGGGGGCCGACGAGCACCGAACTCTTGTAGATGCCGGGTTTGTCGGAGCGCCGCGCGTCCACGTTGACCAGGATGTCCGCGCCGGTCTCCCGGGACAGCGCGGCGAGCCGCCGGGCGAGGTCCGGCCGGTCGTCCAGGTCGAATCCGACGCTGCTCTCGCCCCAGACGATCAGGTCGAGGTCCCGGTCCGTGAGCCGCCGGGTCAGCTGCTCCTCGCGGTCGAACCGCCGGTCGGCGCTGTCCGCCCCGGCGACGACGCCCGGCTGCACCACGGCGATCGCGGCCCGCTCGTCGGTGTCGGGGCGCGGCGACCAGACCCAGGCCGCCGAGGTGGCCGCGGCCGTGGCGAGGAGCCCCGCCAGGGCCGGCACCCTCGCCCGGCGCACGGCGACGAGGACGGCGAGCGCGACGTTGACGGCCACGACCAGGAAGCTGAGCAGCCACACGCCGCCCACCGAGGCCAGCCGCAGCGCCGGAGCCACCTGCCACTGGCTGGCGCCGAGCATCCCCCAGGGACCGCCGAGCCCCTGCCAGGAGCGGACCAGCTCCGCCAGCAGCCAGCCCGACGGCAGCACCACCAGGGCCGCCGCGACCCGGCCGGCGGACGGCGCCCCGCCCAGCGTCCGGCGCACCAGCCAGCCCCACGGGACCCACAGCGCGCCGAGCAGCGCGGCGATGACGAACGTGAACACGTGCAGGTTCGGCAGCAGCCAGTGGTGCATGGCCAGCACGAACCCGAACCCGCCGCACCACCCGTCGTACGCCGCGCGCCTGCCGCCCGGCGCGGTCCGGGCCAGCAGGATCCAGGGGACCAGCGCGAACCAGGCCCACCACCACAGGGCCGGGCCCGGGAAGGCGAGCACGGGCAGGGCCCCGGCGAGCACGGCGACGGCCGAGCGCCGCCACGGGGAGGCGAGCCAGTGGTCGAGCGTCTTCATGGGCTCCTCTCTACCGATGATCCCTACCCGGTGATCCCTACAGTGTGCGCACGCGACGGGGTGCGAATTCAGTTGATCACACCGAAGTCCGTGTCCGTCAGTCCGTCACCCCGAAGCCTGTCCAGCGCCTGAGGCCTCACCTAGGATGATCGATGATCGATCAAAGCCTGGAGGTAGCTCATGACACGGCCCATCACGGTGGTCACCGGCGGCAGCAGGGGGATCGGGGCGGCGACCTGTCTGCGCCTGGCGGCGGACGGCCACGACGTCGTCGTGGGCTACGCGCGAGACTCCGCGGCCGCCGAAACGGTCGTGTCGGGGGTGCGCGACGCGGGCGGCCGCGGGGTCGCGGTGCGCGCGGACACGTCCGTGGAGGCCGACGTCGAGCGGCTCTTCGACGTGGCGGAGGAGCGGCTGGGCCCGGTCACGGGGCTGGTGAACAACGCGGCCGTGACCGGCCCGCTGGGGCGGCTCGCCGACAGCGACACCGCCGATCTGCGCCGGGTCCTCGACGTCAACCTGCTGGGCGTGCTGCTGTGCGCCCGGCGGGCGGCGCGGCTGATGACGCCGCGCGGGAGCGGTGCGATCGTGAACGTGTCGTCGGGCGCCGCGACCCTCGGCAGCCCGGGGGAGTACGTGCACTACGCGGCGAGCAAGGCGGGCGTCGACGCGCTGACGCTGGGCCTGGCCAAGGAGCTCGGCCCGGACGGGGTCCGGGTCAACGCCGTCGCACCCGGGGTGATCGACACCGAGATGCACGCGGCGGCGGGCGACGCCGGGCGGGCGGAGCGGATGGGGGCGGCGGTGCCGCTGGGGCGCGCGGGCCGGGCGGAGGAGATCGCCGCGGCGATCTCCTGGCTGCTGTCACCCCAGGCGTCGTACACGACGGGGACCGTGCTCCGGGTGGCGGGCGGGCGCTGACGGGGCCAAGGGGGCGGGGCGGGGGCCGGGCGGTGGGGCGGCGTGGGGTGGTCCGCCGCTCAGGCCGCCTCGATGACCTGGCCGCGGATCGCGGTCGCCCACTCGACCACCAGCAGCTCGTACTCCACACGCTCCTGCGCGGACAGGGTCCCGCCCGCACGCCGCCACAGGGCGCGGATCTGCTCGTTCAGTTCCGCGGCGGACCGCACGGAACCAGGGGTCACGTAATCGGGGGACATGCGGACAAGCCTAGGGGCAAGCACTGACACTGCGCTACCGCACGGCTACACAAGCGGATCGTCTCAGCCGGAGGACTCCGCGGCGTGCGGGCTGAGGGCACCCGTCGCGACCAGGGCGATGATGACGATGCCGAGCGCGATGCGGTACCAGACGAACGGCATGAAGCTCTTGGTGGAGATGAACTTCATGAACCAGGCGATGACCACGTACCCGGTGGCGAAGGCGATGACCGTGGCGAAGAGCGTCGGTCCCCAGGAGACGTGGTCGCTCTCCATCGCGTCCTTCAGCTCGAAGACGCCGGAGGCGAGCACCGCCGGGATCGCGAGCAGGAACGAGTACCGCGCGGCGGCCTCGCGCCGGTAGCCCATGAAGAGGCCGCCGCTGATGGTCGCGCCGGAGCGGGAGACGCCGGGGATGAGGGCCGCCGCCTGGCACAGGCCGTAGATCAGGCCGTCCCGCACGCCCAGGTTCTCCAGTTCCTTGCGCTGCTGCGGCGCGCGGTGCCGGCCGCCCTTCTCGTCCCGGGCGGCCATCCGGTCGGCGATGCCGATGACGACGCCGACGACGATCAGCATCGTCGCGGTGATCCGCAGGTCGCGGAAGGGGCCCTCGATCTGGTCCTTCAGCGTCAGGCCGAGCACACCGATCGGGATCGAGCCGACGATCACCAGCCAGCCCATGCGCGCGTCGGGGTTGTGCCGCATCGACTTGTCGGTGAGCGAGCGGGTCCACGCCGCGATGATCCGCCCGATGTCCTTGCGGAAGTAGATGAGCACCGCGGCCTCGGTGCCGATCTGGGTGATCGCCGTGAAGGCCGCGCCCGGGTCGTGCCAGCCGGAGAACGCCGCGGTCAGCCGCAGGTGCGCGCTGGAGGAAACGGGGAGGAACTCGGTCAGTCCCTGGACGAGTCCGAGGACGAGGGATTCAAACCAAGACATGGAGTTACGTCAGTCCAAGCGGCGATCGGGGAACGGCGAGAAACGGTCGGCGGACACGCCGAACCGTCGCGTGCGGTGATCGGGACCTGGCGTGCCGAGGGGCAGCGTAGCGCCCCGAAATGAACCCGGGACGACGGGGGTGAGCAGGCCCCTGCGCCACCGCGGGGCCCGGCACCGTCCAGCCGGGGACGCCACGAGCGTCATCAGGACCGACCCGCTGCCGATGCCCACCGGCGTCGTGCCGGCCCGGCGGCAGGAGACCGGCGCCGACCGGATCCCGGAAGCGGTGCAACGCCCCGTCAGTGCCCGCGCAGCCGGTGCCGCTTGCGCCAGGCCACCACCACGCCCGCGAGGCCCGGCAGGGCGATGCAGGCCAGCGCGATCAGGAAGGCGGGAGAGGTCGGCGTCGAGGCGCGGGCGCCCGCGACGACGTAGGCGGCGGTGTTGGGGATCGAGCCGAGCCCCGTCGCCAGCAGGAAGGGCAGCAGGCCCATCCGGGACACGGCGGCGCAGTAGTTGGCGGCGGCAAACGGCACCCCGGGGAACAGCCGCGCCGCCAGCATCGAGCGGAAGCCGTGCCGGCTGAGCTGCCCGTCCGCGGCCTTGAGCCACTTGCCCCGCAGCAGCGGCCGCAGTGCCTCCTGGCCGAGTACCCGGCCCAGACAGAAGGCGATCCCGGCGCCGAGCACCGTCCCCGCCAGCGCGGAGGCCAGCCCCAGCTGCGAGCCGAACAGGGCGCCGGCCGCCAGGTTGAGCAGCGGGCGCGGCACGAAGGCGACCGTGCACAGTCCGTACGCCACCGCGTACGCGAGGGCCGCCGCCGCACCCCCGAGCTGCGGCGGCCAGCCGTCGGTCAGCAACTGCTGCGGCTGGAAGAGCACCACAGTCGTCGCGGCCGAGGCCAGCAGGGCGACGAGCAGGGAGAGCCGCGACCACGGCGACAGCAGCACTCTCGTCACACGTGCGGCGAAGCCGGCCGGCGCGACCGGTCCGGCGGCGGTGGCGACGGCGAGTTCGGCGGCGGCCCGGGGAGAGACCGTGGCGGTGCCCCCAGAGCGGGTGGTGGCATCGAGCATCCGGTGACACTAACCGACACATGTGTGTGATCGCCGTATGGTGCGTCTCATGAGCGTCACAGCCCGGCCGATTCCGGACGCGCCGCACAGCGCCCTCGCCGACACGGTACTGGAGCGGCTCATCGTCGAGTACCCCGCCGCGGCCGACGCCGGGCGGGCCGCCGGGCAGCGGGCGTACATGAAGGACGTGGCCCCGTTCCTGGGCCTGACCTCGCCCGTTCGCCGCTCGCTGTCCCGCACGGTGCTGGCGGGCGTGCCCCGCCCGGACGAGTCGGACTGCGCCGCGGTCGCGCTGCGCTGCTGGCGGCTGCCCGAGCGCGAGTACCACTACTTCGCCGTCGACTACCTGCGCCGGTATGTGACGCACTGCTCGTCCGGTTTCCTGCCCGTGGCCCGGTATCTGCTCACCACGGTCCCCTGGTGGGACACCGTCGACCTGCTCGCCGCGCATGTCGTCGGGGGCCTGGTCGCCGCCGACCGCGGCCTCACGGCCGACATGGACGCCTGGATCGGGGACGAGGACCTCTGGCTGGTCCGCGCGGCGCTCCTCCACCAGTTGCGCTACAGGGAACGCACCGACACCGACCGCCTCTTCGGCTACTGCGTGCGCCGGTCGGACCACGGCGACTTCTTCGTCCGCAAGGCCGTCGGCTGGTGCCTGCGCGAGTACGCCAAGACCGATCCGGACGCCGTGCGCGCCTTCGTGGCCGAGCACCGGACCGGCCTCGCACCGCTGTCCGTCCGCGAGGCGCTGCGGACCATCGGCCCGTAGCGCGTCCGACGGCGGGACGTCGAACTCCCGTTCCGGTAAAAACCATTCGACGCGGGACGAAGCGTCGGCAATGATCGGCGTCATGTTCCGGTACGCCTTCCACCTCGCAGCATCCGCGGTCGCGGATGCCCCGAAGGCTGCCGTCGCCCACTTCACCGCCGCAGTCGACGGCGCCCGAAGCTGACCCTCCCCGGATCGTCCGGCGGACCCCGCAGGGGGAGGGTCGGCCGGCCCCAGGGGTCCCCACCACCGCCACGAGGCTTCGAGGTACCGCCATGTCCAAGACGGCGTACGTCCGCACCAAACCGCATCTGAACATCGGCACGATGGGCCATGTCGACCACGGCAAGACCACCCTGACCGCCGCCATCACCAAGGTCCTCGCCGAGCGCGGGGCCGGCACGTTCGTGCCCTTCGACCGCATCGACCGTGCCCCGGAGGAGGCGGCGCGCGGCATCACCATCAACATCGCGCACGTCGAGTACGAGACCGACACCCGGCACTACGCGCACGTCGACATGCCCGGCCACGCCGACTACGTCAAGAACATGGTCACCGGCGCCGCCCAGCTCGACGGGGCCATCCTCGTCGTCTCGGCGCTGGACGGGATCATGCCGCAGACCGCCGAACACGTGCTGCTCGCCCGGCAGGTGGGCGTCGACCACATCGTGGTCGCGCTCAACAAGGCCGACGCCGCCGAGGACGGCGAGGACACGGTGCTGACCGACCTGGTCGAGCTGGAGGTCCGCGAACTGCTCAGCGCGCACGGCTACGGCGGCGACGCCGTGCCCGTCGTACGGGTCTCGGGGCTCAAGGCCCTGGAGGGCGACCCGCGGTGGACGGCGTCCGTCGAGGCGCTGCTCGACGCCGTGGACACGTACGTGCCCATGCCCGAGCGGTACCTGGACGCGCCGTTCCTGCTGCCGGTGGAGAACGTGCTCACCATCACCGGCCGCGGCACCGTCGTCACCGGCGCCGTCGAGCGCGGCACCGTGCGCGTCGGCGACCGGGTCGAGGTGCTCGGCGCGTCCGTCGAGACGGTCGTCACCGGCCTGGAGACCTTCGGCAAGCCGATGGAGGAGGCGCAGGCCGGGGACAACGTGGCGCTGCTGCTGCGCGGAGTCGCCCGCGACACCGTGCGCCGTGGACACGTGGTCGCCGCACCCGGCAGCGTGGTGCCCGCGCGCCGCTTCACCGCGCGGGTGTACGTGCTGTCGACGCGCGAGGGCGGCCGCTCCACGCCGCTGACCACCGGCTACCGGCCGCAGTTCTACCTCCGCACCGCGGACGTGGTCGGCGACGTGGACCTCGGCGAGGTGGCCGTCGCCCGGCCCGGGGACACCGTCACCATGACGGTCGAGCTGGGGCGGGACGTGCCCCTGGAGACGGGGCTCGGCTTCGCGATCCGCGAGGGCGGCCGCACCGTGGGGGCGGGGACCGTGACCGCCGTCGGATGAGACCGGTGCTTGGCACAATGGGCAGGTGAACGAAGCCATACCCGTCAGCCGCGTCACCGACCACGGCACCGCCAAGCTCATGCCCGACGTCGACCGGGAACGGGCCTGGCTGCTCACCGTCGACGGGGCGCCGCAGTCGTACGTCGACCTGGACGAGCCGGCGCACCTGGAGTTCGAGTACACGCGCCGGCTCGGCCACGTTCTGGACACGGCCGCCGAGCCGGGGCGTGCGCTGGACGTCCTGCACCTGGGCGGCGGCGCGTTCACCCTGCCTCGGTACGTGGCCGCGACCCGGCCCGGCTCGCGGCAGCACGTCGTGGAGGCCGACCGGGGGCTCCTCGACCTGGTCGCCGAGCACCTTCCGCTGCCACCGGACGCGGGCGTCACCGCGCACGGCGCCGATGCCCGCGCCTGGCTCGCGGCCGCGCCCGCGGACTCGGCCGACGTGCTGGTCGCCGACGTCTTCGGCGGCTCACGGGTGCCCGCGCACCTGACGTCCGTCGGCTACGTGCGCGAGGCGGCCCGCGTCCTGCGCGCCGACGGCGTGTACGTCGCCAACCTGGCCGACGGGGCGCCGTTCGGCTTCCTGCGCGGCCAACTGGCCGGATTCGCGGCCTTCTTCCAGGAACTGGCGCTGATCGCCGAACCGGGCGTGCTGCGCGGGCGCCGCTTCGGCAACGCGGTGCTGGTCGCCGCGCACCGGCCGCTGGACACCGCGGCCCTGGCCCGGCGCACCGCCGCCGACGCCTTCCCGGCCAGGGTCGAGCACGGGCCCGCCCTGCGGGACTTCGTCGGCGACGCCCGTCCGGTGCGCGACGAGGACGCCGTACCGTCGCCCGAGCCGCCCGCCGGGGCGTTCGGCATCGGCTGAGCGACGTACGAGCCCCGTGGGACGGGGGCGCTACGACTCGGTCGGCGGTTCCTCGGTGAGGCGCACGGTGCTGAGGATCTTCTGGATCGTCGCCTCGGGGACCTCGTCCTTGACGCCCTTGGCGCCGTACAGGTTCCAGGTGACGAAGTCGCCCGCGCTGTTCTTGAACGCGAAGGTGATCGCCTTGCCCTCGGTGTCGCACTTGCCCTTCTTGGGAGCGCCCTCCGAGTGCGCCGTGATGACACTCCCCTTGATGCCCGACGCGGTGGTGTACGCCTTCGGCTTGCCGTACTTCACGCTCTTCTTGTCCGGCTCGGTGAAACCGCCGTAGATCCACCACGGCACCCGCGTCTCGGCCGCCTGGTCGGTGGTCTTGGCGCCGCTCTCGCCCCGGGTGCCCATGGTGGCGAGGGCGGTGCTCTCCTTGCGGCCGTCCTTGTTCTCGTCGGTCGTGCACCACTCGGACTTCAGGTAGGCCGGGGCGGTGACGGTGGTGCGGTCGGTCTTGCCGTCCTCCTCCCACTCGAAGCCGACGCTGGTGTCGGTGCTGTCGATCTCCCAGTCCGCGGGCACGTCGAACATGGTGCCGAAGCGCGGATTGGCGACGACCTTCCAGCCGTCGACGGTCGCCTTCGCGCCCTCGCCCCCGCGCGGGTTCTCGTCGGAGCCCGACGCGCTCGGGTCGGCGGTGGGGGACTCGGACTTCTCCGCGGTCGGGCTCGCGGACGTCTTCTTGTCCTTGCCGTCGTCCGCCTGGTCGTCCTTGTCACCGCCGAGCACCAGGAACCCGGTGACGCCCGCGGCCACCACCACGGCGAGGGACGCGACGATCGCGACCAGCTTCGTCCGGTTGCCGCCACCGCCACCGCCGCCCGTCGCAGGCTGCGGAACGGTGGCCGGCTGCGGCGTGCTCCACTGCTGCTGCCCGTACGCCCCGGGCTGCTGCTGGTAGCCGGGCTGCTGATACGGATTCGGCTGCTGGTACCCCGGCTGCTGGTACGGATTGTTCTGCGGGTTCTGCTCGCCCCCGGGCGGCTGCTGTCCTGGCCACATGAGCAGTCACCCTAATGCCGCCCAGGACACGATTCGGTCACCGGGCCTTGTCAGGGACGTACCGAAACGGCGGAGCTCAGGACTGCGACGGGGTGTACTCCCTGACGGTGGCGAGGATTTCGCGGACCGTGGCGTCGGGCACCTCGTCGGCGACGTCCGCCGCGCCGAAGAACGACCACGAGACGAAGTCGCCGTCGGCGGACGTGAAGGCGAAGGTGGTCGCCTTGCCGTTCACGTCGCACTTGTCCTTCTTCGCCACCCCGGACGACCGGGAGGTGGCCACGCTGCCCTCGATGCCGGAGGCGGTGGTGAACGACGTCACCGGTCCGGTGGCGACCTTGTCCCGGTCCGGCTGGGTGAAGGCCCCGTAGACCCAGGTCGCGGAGTCGGTGCGGGCGATCTCCTCGGTGCTCCGGGCGCCGTTGTTGCCGCGGGTGCCCGCACTGGCCAGGGGCGTGTGGTCGACCGAGCCGTCCCGGTCGTCGTCCGACGCGCACCACTTCTCCTTGAGCACGGCGGGGGCCTTCATGGCGACCAGGGGCTTCTCGTCGGGGTCGTCGTCCTCCGCGACGTAGGTGACCCAGTCGCGCGACTGCGGTACCCAGGACGCCGGTACGTCGAAGGCGATGCCGCGGTCGGGGTCGGCCACGACGGTCCAGCCCTCGACGGTGGGCTTCGGGGAGTCGTCACCGCCGCGCGGGTCGTCGGCGGCGGACGCGGCCGGGGAGGAGGCCGCCGCGGAGGAGGAGGCGGGGCCGGGCCGGGCCTCGTCGTCCCCGCCCCCGCCCAGGAGGACGGCCCCGGTCACGGCGGCGGCGACCACCACGACCGCGGCGACGACGACCGCGACCACCTTCGTACGGCCGTTGCCTGGCCCCCGTCCCGCCGGACCGCCGGAGGTGACCGTGGGCGCGTTCCAGGGGGCGGGCCGCTGCTGCCCCGCGTACGGCGGCTGCTGCTGGTGGCCGGGCTGCCGGTACGGGTTGGGCTGCCGCGGGTCCGGTCCGCCGGCGGACGACTGCTCTCCTGGCCACATGGGCGCCCAGCATACGGCGATCTTCCCGGGTCCCTGGCCCTGGATGCTACTCACGGGTAACCTGCCGTCATGAGCGCAGATCAGATGTCGATCGGCGAGTTGCTCGCCGCCACGGTGCCGATGGTCCGGACCCTGAACCTCGAGTACCTGGAGACCACCCCGGAGAAGGCCGTCCTGGCCCTCCCGGACCAGAGCGAGTACCGCAACCACGTCGGCGGACCGCACGCCGGAGCCATGTTCACGCTGGGCGAGTCGGCCAGCGGCGCGATCGTGCTGGCCGCCTTCGGCGACCAGCTCTCCCGGGCGGTGCCGCTGCCGGTCACCGCGGAGATCGCCTTCAAGAAGATCGCCCTCGGCCCGGTCACCGCCACCGCGACACTCGGCCGCCCCGCCGCGGACGTCGTCGCCGAACTGGACGCCGGCAGCCGGCCCGAATTCCCGGTGAGCGTCGCCATCCGGCGCGAGGACGGAGCCGTCACCGGTGAGATGACCGTCATATGGACCCTGCGCCCCAACGGCTGACCCCCGCCGACCCGGTACGCTTCCCGGTGCGCCTCGAACGAGGCGCACCGGGGAACAGGTACGCGAAGCGGAGGATGGGGCGTTGCACGTCCAGGAATGGCTCGACACGGTGCCCGCGGCGGCCGTCTACGCCGTCGTCGCGCTGGTCATCGGTCTGGAGAGCCTGGGCATCCCGTTGCCCGGCGAGATCATCCTGGTGTCGGCGGCCCTGCTGTCGTCGCAGCACGGCGGGATCGACCCGCTGGTCCTCGGCGCCTGCGCCAGCGCGGGCGCGGTGATCGGCGACTCCATCGGCTACGCCATCGGCCGCAAGGGCGGCCGGCCGCTGCTGGCCTGGCTGGGCGGAAAATTCCCCAAGCACTTCAGCGAGGGGCACGTCGCCACCGCCGAGCGGTCCTTCCAGAAGTGGGGCATGTGGGCCGTGTTCTTCGGCCGCTTCGTCGCCCTGCTGCGAATCTTCGCGGGCCCGCTGGCCGGTGTGCTGCGGATGCCGTACTGGAAGTTCCTGATCGCCAACGTCCTCGGCGGCATCGTCTGGGCGGGCGGCACCACCGCCGTCATCTACTACGTCGGCGTCGTCGCGGAGGACTGGCTCAAGCGCTTCTCCTGGCTGGGCCTGGTGGTGGCGGTCCTGATCGGTGTCGCCTCGATGCTGATCGTCAAGCGCAGGGCGGGCAGGGCCCGGCCGGAGCCCGAGCCTGCGACCGCCGGGGAGTGAGGCGCCCCGCAGGGGCGCGGGGCTGTGCCGATGTGCGGCTCCGCCGCGTGGGCGCGAGCCACCACGGCGAACCCGCGACGAACCCGCGATCGGCCGATCACAGAACCTCTCCCACCGCGTCCCGATGCCGCCCGGCCAGCGCCGCGTACATCGTGCCGTTCAGCGTGACCCCCTGACGCTCCTCCTCCGTCAGCTCCCGCTTCACCTTCGCCGGTACCCCCGCGACCAGCGACCCCGGCGGCACCCGCATCCCCTGCGGGACCAGCGCCTGGGCCGCGACCAGTGAACCCGCGCCGATCACCGCGCCGTTGAGGACCGTGGCACCCATGCCGATCAGGCAGTCGTCCTCGACGGTGGCGCCGTGCACCACGGCGTTGTGCCCGATGGAGACGCGCTCGCCGACGGTGACGGGGAAGCCGGGGTCGGCGTGGAGCGTGCAGTTGTCCTGGACGTTGCTGCTCGCGCCCACGGAGATCCGCTCGACGTCGCCGCGCAGCACCGCGCCGTACCAGACGCTCGCCCCGGCGTGCAGCGTCACGTCCCCGACGACCGAGGCCGTCGGCGCCACGAAGGCCTCCGCGTCCACCTTCGGGTCCTTGCCACCGATGCCCGTGATCAGCGCCTGCTGCGTCATCTTCGCCTCCTGCTCGGGTGTTGTACGGCACCGTACGTCACCCGGTGGGGTGAAGATCACAGCACGGTGCGGACCTGCGCGCGGCGCGCGCGGACTACCGTGAGCGGGTGCCCCACCGCAAGAACACGTTCTCGTCCTGGCGGAGCCGCCTCGCGCAGCGGGCCGTCCACGCGGGCTGGGCCTGGGCGCAGCGCACCGGTTCCGTCACCGCCGCGCACCCCGGGCGGTTCCGCTTCGGCGCGCTGGGCACGGGCACTCGGCTGGCCTTCCCGCTCGGCACGGTCTTCGGCGAGCCCTGGATCCACGTCGGCGCCCACTGCATCATCGGCGAGCAGGTCACGCTGACCGCCGGGCTCATGCCCGACCTCGACCTCGGCCCCGAACCGATCCTGCGCATCGGCGACGGGGTCGTCCTCGGCCGCGGCAGCCACGTCATCGCGGACACCACCGTCACCATCGGCAGCGACTGCTACGTCGGCCCGTACGTCTACGTCACCTCCACCAACCACTCCTACGACGACCCGCACCAGCCCATCGGCAAGCAGTGGCCGCGGATGGACCCGGTGGAGATCGGCCCCGGCTGCTGGATCGGCACCGGCGCGGTGATCCTGCCCGGCGCGCGGATCGGGCGGAACGTGGTCGTGGCCGCCGGTGCCGTGGTCCGGGGCACGGTCCCCGACCACGCCGTGGTGGCGGGCGCCCCCGCCCGTGTCGTACGGCGCTGGACACCCGCCGAGGGCTGGCAGCCGCCGCTCAGGACCCCGGCTCCGGTGCCGATCCCCGACGGGATCACGCCGGGGCAGCTGCGGGAGCTGTCGAAGCTGGACGACGAGGCGGTGGCCCGTCTCGCCGCGTTGGACGCAGATCCGCAGCGGACGCCGGGCAGGCTCGCGGAACCGGCCGCGGAGGGCTGAGGAGCGACCTGGAGGGTGTCGGCCGAGCGCGCTGTCACGGTCCGGTCGGCCCGCAGTACAGTTCCGTGGACCTTCGGGTGCGGCAGACCGCAGTTCAGTCTGAAGTACCACGTCATGCACATCAATGTACGTACCTGAACGAGTCCCTGGACGGAACGTGGCGGACCTCGACCTGCTGACCCAGTCCCTGGCGCGCAACGTCAGGCGCTGGCGCACCGAGCGCGGTTTCACCCTGGAGGCGCTCGCGGCGCGCGCCGGGGTCAGCCGCGGCATGCTCATCCAGATCGAGCAGGCGCGCACCAACCCCAGCCTCGGCACCGTCGTGAAGATCGGCGACGCCCTCGGCGTCAGCATCACCACCCTGCTCGACTGGGAGCAGGGCCCCACGGTCCGCGTCGTCCCCGCCGAACAGGCCGTACGCCTCTGGCACACCGACGCGGGCAGCTTCAGCCGGCTCCTCGCCGGGGTGGAGGCGCCCGGCCCGCTGGAGATGTGGGAGTGGCGGCTGATGCCGGGCGAGCACAGCCTCTCCGACCCGCACCCCGCCGGCACGGTCGAGCTGGTGCACGTCACGTCGGGCGAACTCGCCCTCACCGTCGACGGGGTGACCCACCGGGTGCCGACCGGCGCGAGCGCCTCCTTCGAGTCCGACACCCCGCACACGTACGGCAACGAGGGTGACGCGCCGATGGAGATGATCATGGCGGTGTCGGTGCCGCCCGTCCGCTGAGACGGCCGTTCTCCGGGCCCCGGCAGTTGTTAGCGTGCCGCCATGCACGCACCCATCGGGAACTTCGACAGCGCCACGCCCGCCCCGGATTGCCTCGACGAGCTGACCCGCCCGGTCGCCGACGCCGTACGCCACTGGAGCGGCACCGTACCGGCCGATCAGATCCTCTACGTCGACACCGAACCGGAGTGGGCCGACACCGCCACCTTCGTCGAGCACTACGGCCGTGAGCTGCTCGAACGGTCCGCCAACTGCGTGGTGGTCACCGGCAAGCGGGGCGGCGGCACGACCCTGGCCGCCTGCGTGGTGCTCTCCACCACCCGGGTCGACGTCAACGGCGTCGTACGCCGTCACCTCGGGGCGCGCAAGGCGTCCTTCGCGCCGATGGACACGGCCACCGGGGAGACCGGCATGGAGTACGGCGGCATCACCCCGGTCGGCCTGCCCGGCGACTGGCCCCTGCTGGTGGACTCGGCCGTCGTCGACCTGCCCCACGTCCTCGTCGGCAGCGGACGCCGGCGCGGCAAACTGCTCGTGCCGGGCAAGGCCTTCGCGGAGCTGCCCGGCGCCGAGGTCCTGGACGGGCTCGGCGTCGCCTGACCGTCGGGTTCAGGCGTGGTGGGCGATCGCCAGATGCGGATCCGCCTCGCCAGGGGACGGCGCCGGGTCCGCGTGGACCAGGGCGGCGGTGAGCCGCGGCACCGCGTGCAGCAGGGCGTGCTCGGCCGCCACGGCGATGCGGTGGGCCTCGCGGACCGTCGCCCCGCCGTCCACCACCAGGGCGACCTCGGCGCGCAGCCGGTGCCCGATCCAGCGCAGCCGCAGCTCACCCACCCCGCGCACGCCGGGAACCCCGTCCAGCACCCGCTCCGCCCGGTCCACCAGCGCCGGGTCCACCGCGTCCATCAGCCGCCGGAACACCTCGCGCGCCGCGTCCCGCAGGACCAGGACGATCGCGGCCGTGATCGCCAACCCCACGACCGGGTCGGCGAGTTGCCAGCCGAGTGCCGCGCCCCCCGCGCCCAGCAGCACGGCCAGCGAGGTGTAGCCGTCGGTGCGGGCGTGCAGGCCGTCGGCGACCAGCGCGGCGGAGCCGATCTCCCGGCCCACGCCGATGCGGTGGCGGGCCACCCACTCGTTGCCCACGAAGCCGACCAGGGCGGCCACGGCGACCGCCGGCACGTGCGCGACCGGGCGCGGGTCGAGCAGCCGGTCCACCGCCGTCCACGCCGCGAACACCGCGGAGGCGGTGATCGTCAGGACGATCGCGACACCGGCCAGGTCCTCCGCCCGCCCGTAGCCGTACGTGAAGCGCCGGGTGGCCGCCCGCCGGCCCAGGACGAAGGCGATGCCCAGCGGAACGGCGGTCAGCGCGTCCGCGGTGTTGTGCACCGTGTCGCCGAGCAGCGCCACCGATCCGGAGACCACCACCACGGCCGCCTGCGCCAGCGCCGTCGCACCCAGCACCGCCAGCGACACCCACAGGGCGCGCAGGCCGCGGGCCGAGGACTCCAGGGCCGGGTCCAGCTTGTCGGCGCTCTCGTGGGAATGGGGGGCGAGCCGGTGCGCGAGGCGGTGCGCCCACCGGCGCCACCGGGCGGCCGAGGGGGAGGGGCCGGGGTGGGCGTGGTGATGCCCGTCCCGGTGGTGATCGTGGCGGTGGTGCCGGTGCGGGTCGCTCATGGGTGTCCCTTCCGGTGTCCCGGCGTTCTGTGTGCCGGTGCGGCGGGTGGACGTTCGCCGTCCCCGACGCCATTATGTGCGTATGAGCGCACGCATGCACCTGTCAGCTGCGGACGATGCGCAATCGCGCACACCGGGCGAGGAGCAGTTCGCGCTCGCCGCCGAGATCCTCTCCCTGCTCGGCGACCGCACCCGCCTGACCCTGCTGCACGCCCTGACCGACGCAGAGGCCGACGTCACCACCCTCACCGAGGCCTGCGGGGCGGCCCGTCCGGCGGTCAGCCAGCATCTGGCCCGCCTGCGTCTGGCGGGGCTGGTCGGCACCCGCAAGGAGGGGCGCCGGGTCGTGTACTCGTTGCGCGACGGGCATCTGCGCCGCCTGGTCGACGAGGCGCTGAACGTGGCCGACCACCGGCTCGACGACCGGCCGCCGCACGACTGAGCGACCTGCCGTCCCCGGCCGGCGAGGCGCTCAGCCGGTGGTCCGCACGCCGAGGTAGCGCTCGGCGAACTCCGTCGCCGCGACCGGCGAGTCGAAGAGGCGGCGCAGCCGGGCCAGCGCGGCACCCGCGCGGTACGGATCGCCCGACGCCGTGCCGTGGTACATCTCGGCCAGCCACTGGGAGAACTCCTGGTAGTCCCACACCCGGGTGAGGCACGTGTCCGAGTAGCCGGACAGTGGGGAGTCGTCGCCCTTCGTCAGGGACGCGACCAGCCCGTCGCCGAGCAGGAAGGCGTCGTGCAGGGCGAGGTTCAGCCCCTTGGCGGCGATGGGCGCGGTCAGGTGCGCCGCGTCCCCGGCCAGGAAGAGCCGCCCGAAGGCCATCGGCTCGACCACGTAACCGTGCATGTCGAGCACGCGCTTCTCGATCAGCCGGCCTTCCTCGAGCGGCGGTGCGCCGGCCGCGCCCAGCCGTTCCCGCAGCTCTGCCCAGACGCGCTCGTGCGGCCAGTTCGCCGGGTCGTCGCCCGGCGGGCACTGCAGGTAGTAGCGGGTCACCTCGGGGCTGCGGGCCATGTGCCCGGCGAAACCCCGCGGATGCATGCCGAACACCACGCAGTCCGAGGACGGCGGCGCCTCGGCCAGCAGCGCCAGCCAGCCGACGCCGTAGTCGTGCCGAGCGAGGCGGGCCCGCTCCGGAGGCAGTGCGGCGCGCGTCACCCCGCGCGCGCCGTCGCAGCCCGCGACGAAGTCCGCCGTCACCACCCGGCGTTCGCCGGATTCCGGGCACGTGTACGACACCGACGGCCGCCCGGACCCGAGACCGTGCAGGCGTACGCCCCGGACGCCGAACCGGATCTCCCCGCCCCGCACGTCCGCGTACTCCCGGACCAGGTCCGTCACCAGGAACTGCTGCGGATAGATGAAGTGGTGACGTCCCGTCAGTTCCGTGTACGCGAAGCGGTAGCGCTCTCCGGCGAAACGGAACTCGCACGCGGTGTGGGTCTGCGCCCGCTCCAGCAGGGTTCGCGCCAGCCCGCGCCGTTCCAGCCCGCGCACGGCCCACTCCTCGATGACCCCGGCCCGCGGCCGCCGTTCGACGAACTCACGGGTCTCCGTCTCCAGCACCAGACAGTCGACCCCCGCGGCGCGCAGGATGTTGCCGACGGTCAGCCCGGCGGGACCGGCGCCCACTATGACGACGGAACATGCTTGAGCGCCGCCTGAGCCGGCGTGGGGGGAGGGTGCGGTCACGCGGCCATTATGTCGGCGGCGCGCGGGCCACGGGAACGGTCGCGACGGCCCCCGCCGTGGGAAAACACCTGGCGGGTCCCGAGCGGACGACGCTATGCTCCCCGCGATGACTACACCTCCTTCTGGCAGATTGGGGGACCCGTCCGCGCAAGGTGAGTGCTGATGGCCACTCACCTCGTGAACGGGGACTCCGACTCCCGCCCCTCCTTCTCCCGCCTCTCTTTCTGGCAGCGCGTGCGCGAGTTCGCCGTGCCGCCCTCCATGATCGAGACCGCGACCACCCGCCGCCGTGCCGGGGACTGGGCGGGCGCGTGCGCCGCCGCGGCCGTCGACGTCGACCTCGACCTGCGTTCACCGGCGCGCGTCCACGGCCACGCTCTCGCCTCCCGGCTCCGCGCCGACCTGCGGCACCTCGCTCCCGACCTGCTGCGCTGGCACCTGCCGAGGATCGCCCCGGACGGGCTGCTGCGCCCGGGCCTCACGCTCACCCTGGCCCGGTACGACACCGAGGGCCGCGACGGCGCACGCCCGGTGCACCTCGTCGTCCGTACCCCGCCCGCCTGGGCGGACGGCGGCCAGCGCATCAGCCTGGCGCTGTGGGACGGTTCGGGCCGGTTCGCCGGTACCGCACGGCATCCGCACCCCCGGCCCAGCCGGCGCTTCCGGCTCGACCTGCACCGTCACCTGTGGGACGCGCGCAGAACCGGTGAGCTGCGCGTCCGCTCGGGCGCCGACCTGCCACCGCCCGGGGAAGCACCGCCCGGACTCTTGGGCGCGGGAGTGACGGTGCCGCCCGGGCGGCGCTGGGCCCTCGACCGGTGGGAGGCCGAGGCGCGGCTCCTGCTCCGGGCCGAGGGGCGGGCGACCGGGGGCGCGGGGACACGGGAGGACACCACCGGTGTCGAACGCACCGGTGCCGGGGCGGTCGTCGTACGGGTGGGAGCCGGACAGCGGCTGGTCCTGGAACCGGCCGGGGACCGCACGCCGTCGTCCGCTCCGCGGATCGTCGCGGCGCCCGCGGGAGGCGTCTCGTCCGCGCTGCCGGTGCTGCCCGACGCCGCCACCTGGGTGCTGCCCGACCTCGAACTGGTCCGCGCCGGAGCGATCGGGGCCGACCGGCTGCACCCGCTGGTAGCCCCCGCACTGATGCCGGGCCAGGTGCCGACCGCACCGTTTCCGACACCGGACCCGGTGGCGGGCCCGCGGATCGTGGACTGCCGGGGAGCCAGGCACCGCATCGGCCTGGTCGACGGCGCGCTGGCGGCCCTGGACCACGATCCGGCCGAGGTCCGCCGGGAGGAACTGCTCGCCGCGCTGACCGGCACGCCGCTGCCCTGCTTCCAGGTCATCGACGCGGCGCACCGGCGTCCGCAGTGCCTCCCCGACATCCGTGAACGCCTCAACCACGGGGACACCGCCGGTGCCCTCGCCGTCGTCGAGAGTCTGCTGGGCCCCGCCGCCCGCCTGCGGGACGGCGCCCTGCGGGACGACCTGGAGGCCGCCGCGCGGCGGCGGATCGCCCACGGCATGTTCCGCGCGGGCCTCGACGAGCCCGCTCCGGGAGGCGTCGGTCCCGACCGGCACCGGCCCCGCACGGGCCGCTCCCGCCCGCGCCACGCCACCTTCGACTGACCCCCGGGACCGCCGACGTCCCTGCCGCGCCGCACCCCTGCGCCCGGCCCTCCCGCGCAGAACCTCTTCCCCTACCGATTCCCAGGTGATGACACATGACGACATACACCCCCGCCGTGCCCTCCCAGCTCGACGTCGCCGGTGAACTGCTCACGCTGCTGCGCGACACGACCACCGAACCGCGGCCCGACAACCAACTGGAGGCCCTCACCCTCGCCGTGGCCGCCGACCTCCCCGTGCTGCTGTGGGGCGAGCCCGGGATCGGCAAGACCGCGGCCCTCACCCAGCTCGCCACCGCCCTGGACCTCCCGCTGACCACCGTGATCGCGAGCGTGCACGAGCCGTCCGACTTCTCCGGGCTCCCCGTCGTCGGCGACGCCCCCGCGGAAGAGGGCGTTCCGATGGCCCCGCCGGACTGGGCCGTGCGCCTGGTGCGAGCCGGGCGGGGACTGCTGTTCCTCGACGAGCTGTCCACCGCGCCGCCCGCCGTGCAGGCGGCCCTGCTCCGCCTCGTCCTCGAACGGCGGATCGGCGCGCTGCGGCTGCCGCCCGGCGTCAGGATCGTGGCCGCCGCCAACCCGCGGTCCTCGGCGGCCGACGGCTGGGAGCTGAGCCCGCCCCTGGCCAACCGGTTCGTCCATCTCCAGTGGACCCACGACCAGGACGTCGTCGTACGGGGCCTCGGCGGTACCTGGCCCCGGGCGACCCTGCCGAGCCTCGACCCGGCCCGGCTGGGCGAGGCGGTGGGCTACGCGCGGCGGGCGGTGTGCGAGTTCCTCACCGCCCGCCCCGGGCTCGTGCACCGGCTGCCCAGCGGCGAGACGCGCCGGGGCGGCGCCTGGCCGTCGCCCCGGAGCTGGGAGACGACCCTGTGCCTGATCGCCTTCGCGACCGCGGCCGGCTCGTCCAGGGAGGTGCTCTCCCTGCTGGTGCGGGGGACCGTCGGGGACGGACCCGGTCTCGAACTGATGGCGAGCCTGGACCGGATGGACCTGCCGGACCCCGAGACGCTGCTCGCCGATCCGGCGGGCGCCGTACTGCCCGAACGGGGGGACCTCCGCCAGGCCGTGCTGGACGGGGTGGTGGCCGCCGTGCGCAAGCGGCCGGAGAAGTCCCGGTGGGACGCGGCGTGGGCGCTGCTGGCCCGGGCGACGGAGACCGGCGCGCCGGACGTCGTGGTGGTCCCGGCGACGACCCTCGCCACGCTGCGGCAGCAGGACTGGGACGTCCCGGCCTCGATCGACCGGCTCGCCGGAGCCATGTCCCTCTCCCGCCGCGCGGACCGCGCGGCCGACCGCGCGGCGGCCCGGCTCGCGGACACCGCGAAGACGGGCCGATGAAGGCCGTGAAGTCCGTGAAGCCGACGTCGCGCACGGACGCGGCCGGGCCGGGCCGGGTGCGGATGGACCCCGACAAGCTCTACGCCGCCCGGCTGCACGCCGCCCGGGCCCGGCCCTACCTGGCCACGGCGCTGTTCGCCCTGCACGTCGTGCCGTCGCGCGGGGTGCCGACGATGGCCGTGGACCGGTACTGGCGGTGCTACGCCTCGCCGGTCTTCGTGGACCGCACACCGGTGGAGGAACTGGCCGGCGTCTGGGTGCACGAGGTCTCACACCTGCTGCGCGACCACCACGGGCGCAGCGACCGGGTGGCACGCGAGCGCGGGCTGACCGGCCGGGCGGAACGGCTGCGGATGAACATCGCCGCGGACTGCGAGATCAACGACGACGTGTTCGGCGACGGACTGGTCGGCCCCGAGGGCGCGGTCGACCCGGAATTCCTGCAACTGCCGGAGGGGCAGCTCATGGAGGACTACCTGCGCCAGTTCCGGCTCGGGCGGCTCACCGAGAGTCTGGCCTGGCTGGACTGCGGCAGCGGGGCCGACGGCCTCGAACGGAGTGGGACCTCGGACCGGACGGCGCGGACGGACTCGGCGAACAGGAACGGGACGCGGTGCGCTTCCGGGTGGCACGCGGCATCAGCGCCCGCCCGGGCAGCGCCCCGAAGGGCTGGCGGCGGTGGGCGGAGAACGTGTTCCATCCGCCGCAGCCCTGGCGCGAGTTGCTGGGGGCGGCGGTCCACTCGGCGACCTCCTCGGGCGGCGCGGGCGAGGACTACACGTACGGCCGGCCGTCGCGCCGCTCGGCCGGGACTCCCGGTGTGGTGCTGCCCAGCCTGCGGCGCAGACCGCCCCGGGTCGCGGTGGTCGTCGACACCTCGGGATCGGTCAGCGACGCCGAGCTGGGCAGCGCGCTCCTGGAGGTCGCCGCGATCGTCCGCGCCGTCGGCGGCCGTCGCGACCTGGTCAGCGTGGTGCCGTGCGACGCGGCGGCCCGCCTCGCGCACTCCCTGTGCCGGACCGAGGGGATCCCGCTGGTGGGCGGCGGTGGCACGGACCTGCGCACCGGCTTCGCGAAGGCGCTCGGAACGCGTCCCGCGCCGGACGCCGTCGTGGTGCTGACCGACGGGCAGACACCCTGGCCGCGGACGCGGCCGGCCTGCCGGACGGTGGTGGGCCTGTTCCCCCGGGAGCGGGCGGGCGGGTCCTGGGACGAGGACGACCCCGAGTACGTCCCCGACCCACCGCCCGACTGGGCCCGCGTGGTGGTCATCGAGTCCGGTCCGGGACCGGGCGGGTGAGCCCCGGCGCGGTCAGCCCAGTCGCGGGATCTCGATCGCCGGGGTGATGTGGGGTAACTCCCCATGTACTCTGGGCGGAGGGGAGGCACTAGTCATGGTAGGGGTGGCATGGAGCGCGAAGACGCTGAAGAGCTGCGCGCACTCGGCTTCACAGACGAGGACTTGGCGGAGCTGGGGCTCGACAAGCCGGCGGTGGGTGAGCCGTCGGAGCTGGCTGACGTGTACCTGCGCCGGTCGAAGAAGCGCGAAGACCTGGCAACGCTCCGCGGGCACCTGCGGGACATCGTCAGGTACAACCGTGCGGAGGGACTCCAGATCCGTCACGTCTGGTTCGAGCAGCGCAGTGCAAGCAAGGCACACATCCGCCGGGACGAATTCGAGAACGCCAAAGCGGCCGTACTGGCTGGCCGCTCCAAGACGCTCGAAGTCTGGAAGACGGACCGTCTTGACCGCCGGGGAATGGGGGAAGTCGGGGGACTGCTCGACGAATTGGACCGGCGCCGGGCGCGCCTCGTTTCGACATCGGAAGGGCTTGACAGTTCAAAGGGCGGGCGCATCGTATTCGCCATTCTCTCGGAGCGTGCCAGGGACGAGGCAAAGGACATCGCACTGCGAGTTCAGATCGGCCTCGACTCACACCGCATCCTGGGACGTGCGCCGGGCGGCAAGCCGCCTTTCGGTGTGAAGTTCGTGGGGGAAGGAAAGGTCGGACCGAACCCCGTCGAATATCCCACGGCGCGAAAGATCGCGGAGGCGCTCCTAGCGGGAGATCCGGCAACGACTGTCGCCCATCGGCTGACGGCCGACGGCGAAAAGACTCGGACGGGCCGGCACTGGTCCGCCAACGCCATCAGCCGCATGGCTCAGTCGCCTCTGTGGGCGGGGCTCGTGCCGTACCGGGAGCGGAAGACAGACGAGTACGGAAACCCCATCGACAAGTGGGGCTGGAAGGCCGAACCCCTCGTCGGTGCCGACGGGCATCCCGTCTCGTGCGGCACCGGAGTCGTCTCTCTGACGGAGTGGTACGCCATCCGCAGCTACTTCAGCAGCCGGACCGTGCGGGGCATCAAGGGGCGCCATGGCGTCAAGTCCCCGGGCAAGCTCCTCACGGGCATCATGCGCTGCCCGCACTGCAAGGTGGGCATGGTGTCAGGGGGAGACTCCTACCGGTGCCGGACGCGGATGGAGGGCGGTCCGGCGGCGTGCTTCGGGGTCCGGACGAAGGCGTCGCGCGTCGACGAGGCCATGGGGGAGTTCTGGGTGACCCACGTGTCCGCCCTGGACCCTGAGGACCCCGTTCTCCACGAGATCGCACAGCGCTGGTACGCCTACCAGGACCCGGAGAAGGAGGAGCGCAGGAAGCACGTGTCCGCGGCTCTGGACGACGCAGAGCGGCGCTCGTCAGAGCTGGACGACGCCTACTTCGTCCACGGACGGATGAAGGGCGACCGGTACGCGTCGCTGAGCAAGGCACTGGCGGAGCAACTGAGCGCGCTGAAGGCGGAGCTGACGGAGTTGCGACGTCAGACGGACCTGACCCCGCTCCTCGACGGCGTCCTCCTCGCGGAGGCGTGGCACGCGGCAACGCTGGGCGACAAGCGGATGTTGATCCGGTGCGCAGTCGACGAGATGGAGCTACTCCCGTCGACCGGGCAGGGCGACCGACGTCCGATCAGCGACCGACTGAAGATCAAATGGGTGTCCGTCGGGGCACCAGACGCGGAGGGGGAGCCGGAGGAGGGTAACAAGTAGATAACGCCCTGGCCCGTCGTCGCTCGCTCCATCGACGTCGGCGCACGCCTCGTCCTCCACAGGCTTCTGTGGATAACTGCGGACAGTTAGCGACGACGGGCCAGATGTCACCCTGGGTAGCTCTAGTGGTCAATCCAGGTGCCAAAGTGTCGAACTAACCGCCTTTTTCATTTTCTCTCTATGCGCGTTAGAAGAAAATGAAAATAGGGGGTTAGTTTGCATGTTTGGCCAAGTCTGGCCACGGCGCCCGCGGAGGACGAGGCGGATCCCGTTCGACGTCCAGCGTCACATCTGGCCCCGATTACGACACAACTCCTGTAGGAGGTGGTGTCGGTGTTCGGCACGGAGGACTGGACGGGGCGGCCGGTGTGCCGACAGGGAGAGTGCACGGAGCCAGCCGTGATCGCGGGGCAGTGGTGCCCCGGGCATGCTCTGGGACGTCTGCGACGGGACCTGGAGCGGCCCGAACCGAAGACGACGTTCAAGCGGGGCGCCACTGCACGCGTGTGCGCAGCCGGCCACGGGTGTCAGTACCCGGCGGTCGGCTCGTCGGGGCTCTGCGGGCGCCACGAGCGTCAGATGGAGCGGTGGGGGAGGACGACGCCGATTGCCCAGCGACGTCCCCGGGGTGCGGCACTGCTCCGGGATGCTCAGGGGCGGAAGCAGTGTTCTGTGTGCCTGACGTGGCAGGAACTTGGCGCATACGCGGCGTCGCCTGTCCAGGCTGACGGCCTACAGCCCCGCTGCAAGGGCTGTGTGCGCTTCGCGACGTACCACGTGACCCCAGAGCGCTATGCGGCGCTGGTGGAGGCTCAGGGAGGCGTGTGCGGCCTCTGTGGGCAGCGCGACTCGTCAGGACGAGACCTGACTGTCGATCATGATCACCGGTGCTGTCCGGTGCCTCGCTCCTGCGGCAGGTGTGTTCGCGGGCTGCTGTGCAACCGGTGCAACGTTGGCCTTGGACGGTTTCAGGACTCGCCCGAGATGTTGCGTGCGGCTGCGGCTTACCTGACGTTCTGGAGCGCGCAGCCTCCGCGACGTGTGCCGGCGGAGCCTCCCAAACCCAGGGGGCGCAGGTGGCCGAAGTTCCGACTCACCGACGAGGAGTACGCGCGGACGGTGGCGGCACAGGGAGGATCGTGCGCAGTGTGCCGCAGGGAGCCGGGGCGACGGTCGCTGTCGGTCGACCACGATCACCGATGCTGCGCCACGACACCAGCCTGCGGGACGTGTGTCCGCGGGCTTCTGTGCACGAGCTGCAACACGGGTCTGTCCCACTTCAACGAGGACGCAGAGCTGATCATTCGGACGGCGGAGTACGTGGAGGCGCACATGATCGTTTGTACTTGATCCAAACAGGAAGTCATACGACATAACAAGGGTAGACAGGTAGTTAGGCGAGCCGTAGCGAATGGCGTGCGGCCCCGACTCCTGTCCTGACGGCCGGCACCGCTCCCAGTAGCTCCGTGGCACTCTCCTCCCACGTCGCAGCCTGGTTGCAGCGGTCCGGCCGTCCTAGGGTTCCCGTCGACGCCCAGGGGGCGGACGGCGGGGAGGTGGTCGCGTGCTCCGAGAGGCCGAAGGAGTGACACTGCCAAGATCCTTACCCGTCCGGCAGTTGGGCGAAGGGTGGGACCGCGGGTTCAAATCCCGTCGCGACTACGACGCACGCCAGGGCTCCGGCCGGAGTCACCAGCGTGCTTAACCCGTGACGTTGAGACGTGCTAGCCACACGCCGGCTCGCGGGGGATTCTTGCTGTACCCGGACGGACGCTTCGTCAGCGACCCTTGTCCCGGGACAGAGGACGCGGCGGGGTGACACCCACTGCAACGCGCGGCGTCCACCGACGAGCCGGAGCCATGCGCAGGTTTGCGCGGTAGCTCAATCAGGCAGAGCGCCGGGGCTGTGTCTCCGGTGGGTGCGGGTTCAAATCCCGTCCGCGACGGCTCGTCACAGACTTCCCTCCGCACGGAACTCAGGGCGTGGAGGACGAGGAACAACCACATAAGCAGGCGCCGGGTAGCTCCCAGCGCCTAGAGCAGCCCCACGGTCCCCCTGAGCCGTGGGGCTGCTCGTCGTTTCCAGGGGTGGATGACGTGAGTGACTCGCGAGAGTGCTCGTTCGACGGCTGCGGTAGACCACTCAGAGCGCGCGGGCTGTGCAGTAGCCACTACCGTCACCAAGCGGCCGGGAGAGCACTGATGGTCATCCGTGAGCAGCGCGGACCACGGTTCCGCGACGAGCAGGGCCGCAAACAGTGCCGGGGCTGTGGCCAGTGGCTCCAGGAGGGCGCATTTACCCTCAACAGGAGCACGGCCGACGGACGCCAATCGCACTGTCCGCGGTGCGTGCGTAACCGTCGGCTGTGGTACCGATACGGCATTACTGGCGCTCAGTACGATGATTTGTTGGCGGAGCAGGGTGGCGTGTGTGCCATCTGCAAGGCTACGAACCCGGGAGGGAAGGAGCTAGCTGTCGACCATGACCACGCTTGCTGTCCCGAGCGGTCGAAGAGCTGTGGTGAGTGCGTGCGTGGACTGCTGTGCGACCTGTGCAATGTCGGCATTGGCAGTCTTCGGGACGACACCGAAATCCTTCGAGCAGCCGTCGAGTACCTAACGGCTGCGTAGCAACCCCAGCGACGCCCCGCCCCGGAGGACCTAACCCGGGAGCGGGGCTGACGTGTTTCAGGACTGCGGCAACTCGACAGAGAAGGCTGGCTTGTCGGCCCACGGGTCGTCGGAGCCGACGTAGCTCACCGTGCCGCCTTTCCTAACGATGTCCAGCACGAGCGTTCCGGTGACTGACTGGCCCGGCTTGTACGTGGTGTCGAGATCGGGCCCCTCACCTACGCCCGCAAGCGACGACGCGTCCTGAGTGGCTGTCTGGTCGTCCTCCCAGCGCATCATCCCGTACGACGCGAACCGGCCTGGCGCGTCGCCGATGTTCTTTAGTGTGAGCGTCAGCTCGACGTACTGACCGTTGTCTGGCTCCCCATAGATCGGGGTCTGGTCGGCGTACTTCGCGCTGACGGCCGTGACCGACATCTTCGACGTCGCCTTGTACGTCCCGTTGTCATCGACCTCCCCCGTCTCGAACTCCCCCGACTCCCCGATTTTCAGAACCGGGGCGGAGGGTGCGGAAGACGAAGGCGCCTGCGACGGCAAGTCCGCGGGGTCGATCGGGACTTCCGACGCCGGATCTTGCTTTGGAGCGGCATCGTCGGACCCGCCCTCGTCAGAACACCCCGCCACCAGAACGGCTAGCAGTGCGACGGCCGGCACCACGGCATGGCGAATGTAGGCGCGCATAGCGCATCCCCCCATTACTCAGTGGCCCTCCCTGGCCACACGGAGCCCACAGCGTAAGGCATGGGTGCAGGCCGAGGAGGCGCAATGGCGTGGGCAGGAAGTACACGTAAGGCCCGCCTTCCGAGGAACTGGGCCGCACTGCGACGCCGTGTCCTGCGCAGGGACAAGGGCCTGTGTCAGATGCCCTTCTCTGACGGGCGCCTGTGTGGGGCTGAGGCCACAGACGTAGACCACATAGTCCCTGGTGATGACCACAGCATGGCCAACCTACGGGCCCTGTGCACGTGGTGCCACGCACGTAAGAGTGCCAGTGAAGGCGGCACCGCAGCAGCCCTTACACGCGTGCGCATAGACCGGCCCAAGCCCACACACCCAGCCCTGGAGGACTAGGCATGGCAGGTGCACACGTGGTGCTGGAGGAGGCAGACGACACGGGCGAGCAAGGCGTCAGCATCACACGAGTGATCATCAATGGTGTTGATGTTGGAAGACTTGCAAAGACACCAAAGATCAACGTTGGAACTGATCGACGTTGCACGACGGTCACGCTCACGCTCGTGCCCAGCCGCCTGGAGATCAGAGGCGAGCACGCTGACGGTGATCGTCGAGAGCCCCGGGCCGGCTTCGGTTCGAAGATCGACTAGCCCCTACCCCAGGGGGGTATACCCCTCCGGGCCGCCTTGCTCACCGTTAAGGTGCTGGGTCTCGCGGTCTGTACGGGTCTGGGGGATGTGGGCGAGGCGTCCACAGGCGCCCTGTGGAGGGCCGTGCGCCGGCCTCCTGGACTGATCCGGACCCCGAAACGGCAGGCGGGCATACAGCGCCTCAGTCATTCAGTGGATTACAAAGCCCCTGCTCAGAGCTTGTTTTACCGTTACCGGCCGCACTAGAATGGCACCCATGAACACACGGAAGTGCGAGCGTTGCTCGGAGCATCTCGGCGCGAGGCACTCGCACCGGGCGCGCTTCTGCTCGACTCGTTGCCGTGTCGCTGCGCACCGCGCGGCGAAGAACGACGCCACTCCACGAGAGCTGACGACCCGCGACAGGTGGGTCCGACGCTCCGCGGCGAAGGTCCCGCTGACGTCGGCTGGCATGGCTGCGTCCTCGACGGACCCGACGACCTGGAGCACGTACAAGGACGCCACCGCCTCGACGGTCGGCGTCGGTCTGGGCTTCGTCCTCTCCGACGAGGACGACGTCATGTGCCTGGACCTGGACCACTGCATGAACCCGCTCACCGGGCAACTCGCCCCGTGGGCCTCCGCCATCCTCCGCGACGCGGGAGCCACCTACGTAGAGGTTTCCCCGTCCGGCGATGGCCTGCACATCTGGGGCCGCGCCTACGTCCGACAGGGACGGCGTATCCGACGCCCCGACGGTACGGCCGTGGAGATCTACGGCACGGGCCGGTACATCGCAATGACGGGGCGCCGACATGGCTCCTCCCCGTCCATCCTCGCGGACCTCTCCGCGGTGGTTGCCAAGCTGACGGCTCGCTAGCTCCCGACAGGGGACGGCACGGCCGTTCTTACCCGGGAGGTACTCGAATGACGACCGACCTTTCCTTCGGCTCGTCGCTAGACGGTTTCGCTGCCCGTAGGCGGGCAGCCGCAGGTAGCGTTCGTCGTGCTCGCGAGATCGAAGGCAAGCGGTACGACGTAGAGGACGCTGAAGACTTTCACGACGATCTGCGCACGTCGTTCGACGCGGCCCTTCGCAACGCGCTGAAGACTCCGGGCATGGCTGTTGCGCACTTCGGGTGCGCCACATGCGCCACGATCGTGCTGACGCAGCGGAGTACCTTCTGATGGCCGGCCGCGGACCAGCCCCCAAGGACCCGTCGAAGCGCCGCAGACGCAATGCCACGGAACCGGAGACGGTCGTCACCGCTGACGACGAACTCCGCGGTCCCGACCTCCCTGACGGCGTTCTGGGCGTCGACGAGAAGACTGGCGAAGTCGTCGAGTGGCACCCGCGCACTCAGGCGTGGTGGGAGTCCTGGCGCACGTCGCCCATGGCTCAGACCTTCGTCGACACCGACTGGGACTTCCTCATCGACACCGCCCTGATGCACCACACGATGTGGGCCAAGGGGCGCTGGGAGTTCGCCTCTGAAGTGCGCCTCAGAGCGGCCAAGTTCGGCGCTACGCCGGAGGACCGGGCGAGATTGAAGCTGAAGGTCGACAACCCCACCGCAGGCCCCCAGAAGCCCGCACAGCGCCCTGACGGAGTGACGGACATCAACTCCCGTCGCGCCCGCCTGACCGGTTAGGAGACCGCGAGTGCCGCACGTCACCGTGCGCGCCCCCGGTCATGACCGCTCCCGCTCTCTCGGGTGGATGGCGGTCGCATGGATGGAGTACTTCGTCGTTCACGGCCCTGGCGACGTCCAGGGCGAGCCCGTACGCCACGGCGACGAGTACACCGGCTTCGTCGTGGACTGCTACGCGGTCGACGAGCACGCCGGGAGGATGCTCTACGACTCCGCGTTCTTCTCCCGCCCAAAGGGCTGTGACAAGTCCGGCCTAGGTGCCCGCATCGGCCTCTTCGAGGCTTTTGGCCCTTCCCGCTTCGCCGGCTGGGCTGAGGGTGGGGAGGTCTACCGCGACCCCTGGGGGCTCGGCTTCGAATACATCTACGAGCCCGGCGAGCCGATGGGCCGCCCAGTCAAGGTTCCCTACCTCCGCATCATGGCGACGGAGGAGGGCCAGACCGGGAATGTCTACGACACCATCTACTTCAACCTGACCGACGAGGCGTCGCCCCTGTCGCAGATCCCGGGAGTTGACCCGGGCCTGACCAAGATCAACCTTCCCGACGGCGGGGAAATCACCCCGTCGACCGCCTCCAGCTCCTCGAAGGATGGCGGCAAGGAAACGTGGGTCTGTTTTGATGAGACGCACTTGTACAACACGCCGGAATTGAGGCGTATGTACGCGACGGTGACCCGAAACCTGCGCAAGCGGAAGAAGGGGGCGCAGACTTGGTATTTGGAAACAACCACCATGTTTGCCCCGGGGCAAGACTCCGTCGCTGAGCGCACCTACGAGGAAGCGGAGGCCATCCGCGAGGGGAAGAAGAAGCGCGGTCGCGCTCGACTCCTCTACGACCACCGCTACGGTGTCTGCAAGAACTTGAAAGACGAGAGCGAACTCCGGTCAGCCCTCATCGATTCCTACGGCGACGCCATGGAGTGGATGGACCTGGAGACGCTGGTTGACGACTTCTACGACCTGCGCAACGACTCCGCGGACGGCAAGCGGTACTTCCTGAACTCCCGAACCTCCACCTCCGACTCGTGGATGGAGCCGGACGCGTGGGAACTCTGCCGCCGACCGGAGCAGCTCCAGCCTGGTGACCTCGTCACCCTGGGCTTTGACGGCTCGATCCGCGACGACGCCACGGCGCTCGTCGCCTGCCGCGTGTCTGACGGCCATCTTCAACTCCTTGGAGTCTGGGAAAAGCCCGAAGGACACGAAGGCGAAGGCTGGCAAGTCGACCGCGAAGCCGTCGACAACGCCGTTGCCCGCGCCTTCGACGTCTACGAGGTCTGCGGCTTCTACTGCGACCCGCCCCACTGGCAGGACTACGTGGACAAGTGGACGTCGGAGTACGCCGAAGGGCTCCAGATCAGCGCCGTACAGTCGCGTCCCTTGGAGTGGTGGACCAACCGCCCCACGGCCATGGAACACGCGCTTGACCGCTTCGTGGAGGCCGTCGACGACAAGGCACTGAGCTTCGCCGGCACGGCCAAAGCGGACGACGACGAGGCGACGTGGTCGAAGTTGGGCGCCACGCTGACCCGCCACGTGCTGAACGCGAAGCGCAGGCCGATGGGCCGCAACCACATGGGCATTGGCAAGGAACACCCCAAGTCACCCAAAAAGATCGACGCCGCCATGGCGGCAACTCTCGCCTACGAATGCCGCGCTGACGCGGTTGCCGCAGGCATCACCAAACGCAAGAAGAAGTCCGGTCGTCTAGTCGCCTTCTGAGGGAGGTCCGTGAATGCCTGTCGATGCATCGAAGGTGGAGTCTCCCGGTTGGTGGCTTCAGCGTCTCGGTAAGAAGCTTCTCGATGAGCGGGAGGACGACACCGACGCCCACGGCGAGACGACCCCGGGACTGGACACCCTCCGCGACTTCGCCGAAGGGCGCCCGCCAGTCCCGCATGTCCTGGGTGTCGACCCGCGCGAAGCACGCGAGTGGATGAAGGACGCCCGCACCAACTGGACTGCGCTTGTTCTGGACTCGCCGACGGAGCGCATGCACGTCGACGGGTTCCGCTTTGGCGCCCCTGACGACGACAGCGAAGACGCCCGCAAGGCGGACACAGAGGCTAACCGCATCTGGCAGGAGAACAGCCTCGATGCGGACGCAGACCTGATCCATTACGGCGCCCTCTCGCAGCGACGAGCCTTCGCCCTTGTCGAGAGTGGTGACGACGGTCGCCCCGTGATCACCCACGAGACGCCCCGTCAGGTGGCCGTGGAGCACGTCCAGGGAAGCCGACGGAAGCTAGCGGCCGGTCTGAAGCTCTGGCGGGATGACTGGACCGGGAACACCCGGGCCACTCTGTGGACTCCAGCGCGGATCTACGACTTCATGTCGACGTCGGATCTCGTGACTTTCTCCGGCCGTGCTGCGAGCCTCCGCGGCTGGGACGCGTTTGTTGTCCCCAACTCCACGGACGGCGAGCGGCGCAACGTACTCGACATAGTCCCGCTCATCCCGTTCATCAACCGACGCAACCGGCGCCTGACGGGCTTTGCGGAGCACGAAGACGTCCTCAGTATCCAGAACCGCATCAACCTCAGCCTGATCAACCTCATGGCCGCCATGAAGTACGGCGCCTTCCGGCAGCGTTGGGCCGCGGGCCTGGAGGTTGGGGAAGACCCCGTCACAGGCAAGCCTATCGAGCCCTTCCAGCTCGACATCCGGCGCCTGTGGACGACGGACGACTCCGAAGTCGAGTTCGGTGAGTTTGCTGCGACGGACCTGAAGCCCTATGTGGCAGCCGTACAAGCGGCTGTACAGGATCTCGCCGCCATCTCCAGAACGCCCCCGCATTATTTGATCGGGGCCGTCGTCAACGTTTCTGGTGACGCCCTGAAGGCCGCTGAGACGGGCCTCATCAGCAAGGTGCGGGACCGTCAGCGATCCTTTGGTGAGTCCTGGGAGCAGACCATGCGCCTGGCCTTTCGAGTCCTAGGCGACGAGGTGAAGGCGACCACCTTCACCGCTGAGACCCTGTGGCGTGACCCGGAGTCGCGCTCCATCGCAGAGATGGCCGATGCGGCAGTGAAGAAGGAAGCTGCCGGCGTTCCGTGGCGTCAGCGCATGGAAGACATGGGCTACACCCCGGCGCAGATCTCCCGCATGGAGATCGACCGTGCGGCCGACGCCATGAACGCTCAGACGGCGACCGATCCGACTGCGCCGCCTCCGGCCCCTCTCGACGACGCTCGCGCCCGGCGTGACCAGCGCACGGTGATCAGTCGAGAGGCGGAGGACGATGGCGCTAACGCTGCTTGACCGTCGCTACGGCTCCGCCGTCCGCGGAGTTTGGACGACGGTCCTGGGGAGGACGAACCGGGCCTTCCGGGACCTGGGCTCCTGGCGTGATGACGACGCCGAAGGCTTCAGGAGCCAAGTCCTCCCCATCATCCTGGCCGGCGAACGCCGGGTAGCGACGCTGACGGCGTCCTACCTCGAACAGCTCTATAAGGATGTGGACGGCGGGGCACGCCGGGTGACCCTGGACCTCGACGAGGTGACAGGTACAGCACTCCGCGGCGTCAACCCCGCCGACGTCTACGACCGCCCCTTCAAGGAGCTGCGTGCCGCCCTGGGGAACGGGGCTGACCTTGATGAGGCCGTCGACCGGGGCGCTAACCGGCTGAACGTCACGATCAAAACGGATCTCCAGCTAGCCCGCACGCACACGGTGCGGCAGGTGGCTGACGAGATGCCCAAGTTCGAGTACACCGTTCGCGAACTGTACGGCGAGTACGACTGCGCACTCTGCATCATCGCCTCGACGCAGCGCTACCACAAAAAGAACCTTCAGCCGATCCATCCCGGGTGTGACTGCATCCCCAAGACGGTCACCGCCGACTACGACCCGGGCCAGATCATCGACGAGGACACGCTAGAACGCCTCCACGACCTCGTTGCGGAGGCTGTGGGCAAGTCGGACCGCGGAGGACGAGCGGTCGACTACCGAAAGATCATCGTCGCCAACGACCACGGCGAGATGGGGCCCGTTCTGGGCTTCAAGGGCCAACGGTTCACCGGGCCCGACGACATCAAACTTCCGACCTGACGCCCGACACGGGCTGACGACTCCCGACAGGGGATACCGCATGCCTCGACGCACTCTTGCGCGCCGTACCAGCCTCCTGACCCTGGCCCACGAGCCGTGGACCCTCTACGAGGACGACCCGGGTGCCGGTGGGGGAGGTGGCGGAGGCGGCAACACGGTGGTCGTCAACGAACACGGCTACCCGGACAACACTCCGACGGCCGAAATGACGGCGGAACACCAGGTTGCCTACTGGAAGCACCACGCCCGCAAGCACGAGGCGGCTGCGAAGTCGGCCCCTGACACTGCGGAGTTGGAGCGCCTCCGGGCGGCTGAGGCGGAGCTGAACACCCGCAAGGCCGCGGACCTGTCGGAGACAGAGCGACTCCAGAAGGAGCGCGACGAGGCCGCCGCAGAGGCCGCTACCGCGAAGGCAGAGCGGGACGAAGCTGCCCGCAAGGCACTCCTCCTGGAGGTCGCCGCAGACAAGGGCCTGACTACTTCGCAGGCTTCCCGTCTCCGGGGCTCCACGAAGGAGGAGCTGGAGGCCGACGCCGACGCCCTGAAGGCGGAGTTCGGTACGTCCGGAGGCAGCACCCCGCCCCCGCGCTCTGGTGGCAACCGGGGAGGCGACGTCGGCAACTCCGGCGGCGTGTCGACGGGCGCTGAGCGCTTCCGCCAGAAGCACGGCAAGTAACCACCACCTCTTGGAGGACACATGGACCTCAACCTGAAGGTTGAGTCTTTCACTCAGGACCGCCGGGATTGGCTGGGGTCCGCTCACGGCACCGACGCCCCCGTCTCCGTGACCCTCGACGTCTCGAAGTTCACGAAGGCGACCCACTACCCGGACGGCTACGTCAAGTCGGGTATCCCGCTCGGCAAGATCACGGCCGGCGGCAAGTACGGGCCCTACGACGACACCGCGACCGATGGCCGGCAGACCCTCGTGGGCTTCCTCTTCACCGCGCAGGACGTTGACGCCCGCCAGGTCGCCTCAACCTCCGTCGTCGGCTCGATGCTCATCCACTGCTTCATCCGCGAGGCGAAGCTCCCTGTCGCCGTCGACGCTGCCGGAAAGACCGACGTCGCCGGCCGCATCATCTTCGTCTGAGAGGCCCTGATACATGCAGCTCATCACTGAGTACGCGACTCCCGCGGAACTCACCGGCTACGCCCGCGAGGCGCTCCGGTTCCGCGAGGAGAACGCGCTCAACCTGAACCGTTGGCTCCCCAACGAGACCATCAACGACCTGACGTTCCGGTTCAACCGGGGCGGAGGCGGGCTGACGGAGGCGGCGAACTTCCGCGCCTTCGACGCTGAGTCGGACATCGCGACCCGCTCCGGCGGGACCCGGGTAAGCGGCGAGCTGCCGCCCATCTCGCGGAAGATGCCCGTCGGCGAGTACGAGCAGATCCGCATGCGGAACGTCGACACGCAGAACGCCGAGATCCGTGACGCCATGGAGTCCGACTCCGTGAAGCTCGTCGCCCAGATCGCGGCCCGCCTGGAGCTTGCCCGCGGGCAAGCTCTTTTCAACGCTTCCGTCACCCTGAACGAGAACGGCGTTCAGGCGTCCGTGGACTTCGGTCGGTCGGCGTCGCACTCTGTCGCCCCCACCACGGCGTGGACGAACACGGAGACCGCGACCGCCTACGACGACCTTCAGGCGTGGCTGGAGGTCTACAACGACACGAACGGCGGCCTCCCGGCTTACACGCTCATGTCGCGGAAGATCTACAATCAGCTTCGGAAGAACAAGCAGATCCGGGAACTTGCCTTCGCCGGCTCCGCCTCCGCTCCGGGCGTCCTCACTCGTGAGGGCCTGAACGCTGTCCTCGGTCAGTACGACATCCCGCCCATCGAGATCTACGACGCCAAGGTGTCCGTTGGTGGCGTGGCCACTCGCGTGACCCCGGAGGACAAGCTCCTCTTCCTGCCTGAGCAGGGCGACGCGGCCGGTAAGACCCTGTGGGGCGTGCCGGTGGAGGCGAACGACCCGCGGTACGGCCTGGCCGGTGACGCGGCAGGCATCGCCGTTGGCGGCTACAAGAGTGAGGACCCACAGACCGTGTGGACTCGCGCTACCGCCATCGCGCTTCCCGTCGTGGCGGCTCCCGACCTGACCTTCGTCGCCGACGTCCTCTGACCAGAAACGCGAGGCACTGACACATGGCCACCCTGGCAACGAACGTCCACGTGACGGACGACAAGGGCGTGACCCACGTCTTCGGCCCCGCGGACGAGGTCCCGACGTGGGCTCAGGCCCTCATCACCAACCCGAAGGCGTGGGCGGAGGCGCCGTCCGTCGAACGACTCACGGAACCCGCCCCGCCGGCGAAGCCCGCTGCGAAGCGTGCTGCGCCACGGCGGAAGGCGGGCGGCAGTGGCACTGTTCAGTGAGACCGAACTTCGTACGCTCCTGACGCGCCCGCTGACGGCCGACGAGTGCACGCTCGCTCACGACCTCACCGCAGATGCGTTCTACGGTGAGGTAGGGGAGCGGCTGACGGACCCGCCTCAGCGCGGAGTGAAGTCGGTCGCCCTGGCCGTTGCTGCCCGCATCCTGACGAACCCCGCCGGGGTCCGCAGTGAGCAAGCGGGCGGCATGCTGATCAGCTACGCCGACTCCGAGACGGGCGTCATGCTCTCGGAGGACGAGCGGAAGCGGCTCCGACGGGCCGTCGGCATGGCGGCTGGGGCCTCGTCCCTGGACATCGCTCCGGAGGACTACTGTCCGCCGGTCCGGGTCTGGAGGGCGCAGTGAGCCTGATAGCTCAGGTCATGTCGGAGACGCTCACCATCAAGCGGCCCGGTGAGCCGGTACGGGACTCCACGGGGTCCGAAACCCCTGGCCCGCCCGTCCTGATCACCGTCGAGAACAGCGCGATCATGAGCCCCTACGGCGTGACGGTTGGCAGCTCGACGGAGACGCACGACGCGTCGACGGTCATTGAGACCCGGCGCGTCTTCGCGGCTCCTCTCGGCACCGACGTCCGGCCGGCAGACGAGATCCTCCGGGGTGACGAGGTCTGGCTAGCGGAAGGTGAGCCCCTTGTCCTTCCCTATACGTCCTTGGCCCGGGTGGAGATCTTCGTAAGGCGGGTGAGCGGATGACGTCCCACACCTCACGTTCCTTCTACCGTGGCCGGTATTCCGGCATCGGAACCATGTTCCAGCGTCCTTGGCTTCAGCGCGCCGCCCGCAAGGTAGCAGTCGACATGAAGGCAGCCGCGGAGGCGCAGTCGCCCCGGGAGACCGGCGAATACTCTCGCTCCTTCGACGTCGTCCCCGTCTTCCTGAATATCCCGTTCGAGGGCAAGCCCCGCATGCGTGCCGGTGCGCGGCTGATCAACGTGAGCGACCACGCCCGACACGTCGAGTACGGCAACGGCAACACGCCTCGATACGCCGTCGTCCATAAGACAGTCGACGAGTTCAAGGCGGCCCACCGTGGCTGACATCGAAGCCGTCCTGAACCCTTGGGCAGAGGCAACGACGGGCGTCAAGGCCGGTGCGGAGACGCCGCCGGAGTTGGAGAAGAAGCTCCCCCGTATCCGCATCGAGCGAGCCGGCGGTTACGACGAACGCTTCACGGGCCACCCCCGGGTGTTTGTCGACGTCTTCGCCGCCACGGCGGACGAGGCGCGGACCCTGGCGAACAGTCTCCGTGACGCGCTGCTCTTCCTCCGCGGCCCGGTGAACGGCGCAGTTATCCGCTCCGTCCGGTGCGACTCCGGCCCCTCCCGGCAGCCGTGGACGAACGAGTCGATCCACCGACGGGGCGCCACCTACACCGTGTCCTTCCGGGGCGCGTAAACCACTGACACTCCGACCCGCCGTCCTTGGGGCGCTGCGGGTCTCTCGCATGCCCTGGAGGGCACATGGCGGACACCCGCAACGCCGATCTCACTTTCGGCGCAACTGACTACCTGGTTCACATGGCGGCTCTGAACGCCACGGCTCCGACCGACTTCGCCGACCCGGCGACCCCTTGGCAGTGCCTGGGCTGGGTCACCACCGACGGCGGCACCTTCACGATCGAGGAGGAGAGCCAGGACGTCAACGCAGCCGGGAGCCTGGAGCCGATCCGGACTCTGATGACCCGGTCGACGAAGTCGCTTCAGGTCACCTTCCTGGAGGGCCTGAACCCCCTCGTCCGGTCGCTCTACGACAACGTCCCCGTCGCGAGCCTGAAGCCGGAGACCACGACCGGCATCGCGACCTACGATCTCCCCGACAAGCCCGCGGACCTGCGGTTTGCCTTCCTCTTCGACACCATCGACGGTGACAAGAAGATGCGCTATTACATGCCGAACGGGAAGGTCGTCGAGAGGGGCGACGAGCAGCCCCAGACCGAGGACGTCATGTCGGTCCAGATGACCATGCGCTTCTACAAGGGTGCGGCGAACGCTGCGGCCGTGACGAAGCTGATCGACTACGGCAGCGTGGACGTCTCGGGCTTCTTCCCGACCACTCCGTAAGTTACTAGCGGGGCCCGTATCTGCGCGGGTCCGGGCCCCGCTTCATTCCAGACCCGCGCACAACGTTTTACGCAACGACCTAGGAGACCCGCGCATGTCTGAAACCATCCCCGCTGAGGCGCAGGAGATCGAGGCGACGGAGGAGTACGCCACGGCCGAACTGTGCGGCACGGAACTGCGCGTGAAGAGCGCGCTCCACTGGCGCCCCTCGCACATGCGAGCCCTGCGACAGTCCGACTTCGACACCTGGGCAGCCGGTGTCCTCCACGAGGACGACGTGCAGACCTTCATCGAGATCGACGCCACCTTCTCCGAGATCTTCGACTTCGTCGGCCAGGCGGGCGAAGCCGTCGGCGAGCCGGTGGGAAAGTCGAGCGCACGTGCTCGATCCTCGCGCAGCACGCGGAAGCGCTAGAGGCTGACATCCCGCGGTACTACCCGGGCTGGACCGTCCACGACGTCTACCGCGGACGGATGTCCCTGCGCACGCTCCGGGTGTGGATCGAACATCTGCCCCCGGAGAGCGCGACGAAGACAGCCATCCGCAACTCGATCACTCCAGAGCAGATGGCGGAGGCGACGGACGACTACCGCCCCGACCTCTCTCCGTGGAGCGGCGCAGAGACGCTGCTTGCGCAGGTGAAGGACGAGATCACTCGCCTCCGGCACACCCTGATCGCCGTCAACGGCGGCAAGCCCGGCGAGTTCACCCCAACCCCGCGTCCCGGCGTCCCGCCGAAGCGACAGAAGACGTACCGCCGTCTGAGCGACGAGCAGCGAGCCGCCCTTGATCCGCGGCTGAGAACCCAGCCGAAGGAGTAAGCATGGCCGGCAGCACGGACATCGTCGGTGTGGTCGGTGTCGACGTCGTCCCCGTCGCGCCGATGCTCCACACCCGCCTGAAGGCGCTCGTCCTCCCCATCGCCACTAAGGTCGGGGAGGACGCGGGCGAGAAGATGGGCGACGCCATCTCTCGCAAGATCGTCGTATCCATCCCCGACGCCATTACGTCGGGTGGCAAGGCCGCGACTGTGGCAGCCACCCGCCAGGGCAACAACACGGGTGGCTCGTTCGCCCGCTCTCTCCGCGCAAAGTTGGAGCAAGCGTTCCGCTCCATGCCCAAACTCGACGTCAAGCTGAGTGATACCGGCGTCGACGCCGAACTTGCCCGGATCCGGGCCAAGCTGGAGCAGCTCTCCAACAAGCGCATCGGCATCGACATCGACGCCGAGACTGCCCGCGCCAAGGTGGAGGAGCTGGAGGCGGAACTCCGTCGCCTGGGAGCCGCCCACCCCAACGTGGCCGTCCGCGTCGACACTGCCGCCGCACGTGCCGCCCTGGCAGCGTTCCGGGAAGAGGTCGACGCCGCTACGGCAGACCCCGCACGCATCCGGATCGAGACGGATGGTGCGCTAGGCGCCCGCATCCGTGCTGCGGTGCGGGAGGCAGAGGCGAGCCTCCCCAACATCAACATCGACGCCGACACGTCGGAAGCGCAACGGGAGATAGCCGCCCTGCGTGCCCGCCTGACGGCGATGCGAGACCTGAAGATCGGCGTCGACATTGACGCCGCTACAGCGCTTGCACAGGTTAACGAGGTTCAGGCCCGGCTTCGGGCGCTCTCCGCCCAGCGGGCCACGGTCGACGTCGACACGGGCCGTGCACGAGCCGCCATTACGAACCTGAACCTGATGATCGACCGTCTCCGCGGGCGGACGCCGACGGTAGACGTTCGAGTCGACGCAGCAGCAGCGGAGGCGCGTCTCGCAGCCGTCCAGCACCAGGTCAACGACCTGGACCGCGACGACGTCCGCATCCGCGTCCACGCCAACACCGCGCAGGCGCATGCCGCCCTGCTTCAACTCGCCATCGCCATCGGCCTCGTCACTGCCGCTCCGCTGCTTCCCATCGCAGCCGCCGGCATCGGAGCCATCGCATCGGCCGCCACTGTGGCAGCCGCTTCCGTCGGGGCGTTCGCCCTGGCGGCAATCCCTGCTATCAAGGGCGTCACCAGCGTCATTCAGGCGAAGACCGCCGCGGACAAGGAGTCGGCCTCAGCGTCGGACAACTCTGCGGCAGCTAGCGTCCGGGCCGCTCAGCAAGCCCTTCAGATGGCGTCAGCACAGGAATCCCTAGCGTCCGCCCACCGCAACGCCGCGCGCTCCATCGCTCAGGCCAACCGCCAGGTGGAGGACGCCGAACGAGCCCTGGGCCAGGCTGCCGCGCGTGCCATGCAGCAGCGCGAGCAAGCCGCGAAGGCCGTGGAGCGTGCGGAGCGGTCGCTCGTCGACGCCAATCGGGGCGTTGAGCAAGCAGAACGGTCCCTCGCCGACGCTCAGAGGGATGCCCAGCGGGCACAGCAGTCACTCACCGACGCCCGTGCCGACGCCGCGCGGCAACTGTCCGACCTGAACGACCAACTGGAGCGCGGCTCACTCGATGAGCGTGACGCCACGCTCCGCGTCCAGGAGGCGCAGGAGGAACTCAACCGCGTACAGCGGGAGTACGACGCCGGCAAGGCCACGGACCTCCAGCTCCAGCGTGCCCAGCTTGCCTACGACCAATCGGTTCAGGCGGCAGAGCAGCAGAAGAAGGACTTCGCGCAGCTTCAGAAGGACGCGGAGGCGGCGAAGAAGGCCGGCGTCGACGGCAACGAGGACGTCAAGCGCGCAGCGGAAGCGCTCTCGGAAGCCCAGCAAGGCGTCGTAGACAAGACTCAGGCCGTTGCTGACGCTCAGGGCAACGTGCGCGACCAGGCGGAGGCCGTAGCCGACGCTCAGAAGGATGCCGCCAGGACGCAGGTTGAGTCAGCTCAAGCAGTCGCCGACGCACAGCGTGCGCTCTCGGACGCCGTCAGCGGTGTGGCTGACACTCAGGTCCAGGCTGCGGAGTCCATCGAGGCTGCGGAGCGCGGTGTCGAGTCGGCCCGGCTCTCGTCCATCGACACGACCGCGAAGGCGATCACGAAGGCGGACGAGTACCGCGAGGCACTCGCGAAGCTGACGCCTGAACAACGAGACCTGTACGACTCGATTGCCGGCCCTGACGGACTGATCCCCGCCTTCAAGGAGTGGTCCGCCTCCCTCCAGCCGGAGACGCTCCCGATCTTCACGCGGGGCGTCAACGGGGCGAAGAAGGCGCTGCCGGGCCTGACGCCACTCGTCAAGGGCGCGGCCGACGGCATTCAGACCCTCATGGACCGGGCCTCCGCGGACCTGAAGGGCGATCCATTCTGGAAGCGATTCCGTGACGGGATAGCCGACTCTGCAAAGCCAGCTATCGAGGGTCTCGGCGTCTCCTTCGGCAATGTCTTCAAGGGCATGGCGGGAATCCTCGAAGCATTCTTCCCCCACATGGACTCCATATCGGAGCGCATGCAGAAGATCACGAAGCGGTTCGCTGACTGGGGGACGAGCCTCAAGGGCTCCGAGGGGTTCGAGAAGTTCCTTGACTACGTCAAGGAGACGGCGCCACTGGCGTCGGAGGCTTTCGGGGATATAGCGGAAGCGCTACTTGGCCTTGGCAGCGCACTGAAGCCGTTCTCGAAGATCTTCCTCGAAACCCTGAGCAACGCGTCCGACGGAATCAGCTACGTGGCGGAGCATGCTCCGTGGGCTATCCAGCTTCTCTACGGCCTGTTCGTGGCCACAAAGCTATGGGCGCTCGCGATGGCCATGAGCCCCATCGGACGCGTCATCACCGGACTCGTCCTCCTTGCCCTGGGCGTCAAGTACGCCTGGGATCACTTCGAGTGGTTCCGTGACATCGTCAAGGGTGCCTGGGAGGGAATCCAGGTAGCAACGGACTTCGCATGGACCAAGGTTCTCAAGCCCGCCTTCGACGGAATATGGGGCGGGCTGAAGTGGGTCGGCGACAAGGCCATGTGGCTCTGGCAGGAAGTGTTCAAGCCTGTCTGGGACGGCATCGTCTTCGCCGCGAAGCTCGCCTTCGCTATCATCGTGACGGCCGTCCTGACGCCCATCTGGCTGGCGATTCAGCTCGTCGGAGCGATCGCCATGTGGTTGTGGACTGATTGCTTCAAGCCGTCGTGGGACAATATTTCCGCCGCGTCGACGCTGCTGTGGGAGACCGTCCTTCAGCCGTTCTTCAAGTCCATCTGGGACGGTGTCCAGTGGGTCGGCGACAAGTTCGTCTGGCTCTACGACCACGCTATAAAGCCGTCAGCCGATTGGATTGCCGAAAAGGCGAAGTGGCTCTGGGAGCACGCCCTTCAACCCGCTTTTCAGTGGATCTGGGATGGCGTCCAATGGGTCGGCGAAAAATTCCAGTGGCTCTACAACCACAGCGTGAAGCCGATCGCCGACTGGATAGCCGAAAAGACAGATTGGCTGTGGGACAAGGGACTCAGCCCGGCCTTCGAGACGATCAAGGATGGCGTCGCCCTTGTCGGTGACGCGTTCGAGGCGGCGAAGAAGGCTATCGGAGTCGCCTGGGACAAGATCAAGGACATCGCCAAGGGGCCCGTAAACTTCATCATCGAATGGGTTTACACGAAGGGCATCAAGGCGGTATGGGACAAGGTGGCGGACTTCGTCCATCTTGACCACCTACCCCCGGGCCCTAAGCTCCTCGAAGCCGGCGGAACCGTCGGAAGCGGCTGGGGCGTAGCAGTCCCGATGAAGGTCAACAAGCCGACGGCCATTGTCGGTGAAGGCGACCCGCGGTACCCCGAATTCGTAATTCCGACGGACCCGAAGTACCGATCCCGTGCTCTCGCTCTGCATCAGCAAGCGGGAACTCAGCTCCTCGAAGACGGCGGCATCATCGGCGGTGCCTGGGACTGGACGAAGGACAAGGTCTCCGACGTCGTCGGCAAGGGCATCGACTGGGCTAAGACGGCAGCAGATCTCATGCTCAACCCGTCGAAGGTCTGGAACACCCTGACGAAGCCGATCCTGTCCAAGGTCACCGATGGTGTCGGCGATTCCAAGATGGGCAAGGCCATCGGGAAGATCCCCGGGAAGATGGTCGGAGGTCTGAAGGACAAGATCGTCGATGCCGTGTCTGCTCTGACCTCTGAAACCGGGGGATGGGGCGGCGAGTGGCAGAAGCCCGTGAACGCTGGCATCGGCACGAAGTTCGGTGTCCCGGGCTCGATGTGGTCCTCCGGCTATCACACCGGTCTGGACTTCCCCGCAGCAACGGGAACGCCCGTCAAGGCCGTGGCCAACGGCCGCGTGTCTCTCGCGACGTCAGGCGGCCCCTACGGAAAGCACGTGATCATCGATCACGGGGGCGGTCTCCAGTCGCTCTACGCGCACATGTCGCGTCTGCGTACTACGGTGCCGAAGAGCGTCAACGGCGGCAGCCGTATCGGTGACGTCGGCGCCACCGGCAACACCACCGGCCCGCACCTCCACTTGGAGGCAAGGCTGAACGGCAAGGCCGTCGACCCCATGAAGTACTTGAGTGGAGGCGGAGGGTTCGACGCCAAGGCGCAGGGAGCTGCACAGAGCTACGCGAAGAGCATCCTCTCCAACTACGGCTGGGGCTCGTCGCAGTTCGGCCCCCTGAAGAAGCTGTGGCAGGGCGAATCCAACTGGCGCTGGAACGCCAAGAATCCCAGCTCTGGTGCCTACGGCATCCCACAGGCACTTCCCGCGAGCAAGATGGCGTCGGCCGGCGCGGACTGGCTGACGAACTACAAGACACAGGTCAGGTGGGGGCTGGGGTACATCAAGGGACGCCCCGACTACGGCTCCCCGTCGGCTGCCTACTCCAAGTGGCTCGCTAGGTCACCGCACTGGTACGACGACGGCGGCTACCTCCAGCCGGGCCTTTCCCTCGTCGCCAACGGCACGGGACGGCCTGAGCCCGTCTTCACCGGTTCCCAGTGGAACGACATCCGTGCCGCGAAGAGCGGCGGGACGCCGAACGTCGTCGTGCACGCACAGACGTTCCTCGGTGACCGCGAGATCACCGACATCGTCCGAACGGAGATCAACGTTTACGACTCCGAAACCGCAACCGATCTCGACAACGGAAGGTGGGCCTGATATGGCCGACGAGACTCCCGAAGTGCCGACGGAGCCGGTAGAGCCACCGGTCACCGTGGAGGTCCCGCCCATCATGGACTGGGGCACCGTTCCGGCGGACCCGCCCGCAGAGCCTCTCCCGTACACCCCGGGTGAGCGGGGGGCTGAAGGCGGATGAGCGTCCCCACCAACCTCCTCAGCGCGAATGTGGAGTCGGTGGAGACGGACACGAGCGGGTGGACTGCGGGGGCTAACACCAGCCTCTTCAAGTCCACCCGCTTCTACGCGGGCGCTGCGTCCTTGGGGCTGCAAGCGTCCACGGCCGGCACTGTGACGGCGACGACGGCATCCCGCGTCGCCGTCACGGCGGGCACCGTCTACCAGGCATACGCCTACTTCGTGAACCTCGTCGCGATAGCGGGCCGGACGTCGACCGTCAGAGTTAGTTGGTACTCCGCTCCGACCGGCGGGACGGCGATATCAACGTCCACCAGCACCGCCACGACGTTGACCACTACGACGGACTGGAACACTCCTCCGCCGCAGATCACAGCTGCCGCTCCCGCAGGAGCCACCCACGCCGCCATCACCGTAACGGTCACCGGTCTGGGCTCCGGCGCTCAGGTGGCAGTCGACCGCATCACCTTCGGGCTTCCGAACAACAACCAGACCTTCAACCTGATGCCCTACACGGCGTCGAGTGTGGAGGGGGACGCATCGGAGTGGTCGGCGCTGGAAAACGCCACCATCAGCCGACAGTCGACGTTCGCCTTCGAAGGCTGGTACAGCCTCGTCCTGACGTCGCAGGCACCCGGCGTGGTTCGCGTTGCCGGCCCAGCAGTCCCGGTAACTCCGGGCGTCACTTACATGGCACAGATGGTGGCACGGAACGCGAGCCCACCCATGCAAACCGCCGTCTACTGGTACGACGGCTCAGGGTCACAGATCTCCACCACCACTGGCATTCCGTGGACGCTGAGCGGCTCGTCCTGGACGGTGTGCAACACGGTGGGCATCGCGCCCGATGGGGCGGCGACTGCCCGCTTCGCGCTGACGCCCACCGCCACGGTCGCAGGGCAGGCGTGGGCGTGCGACGTAATGCGTTTCCTCGAACTGACGGCCGCCATCGTCCCCGGGAACCTTGTTCCCTACGCCCAGAGCGACGTAGACGCAGGCATCGTCGGCTGGTCGGTGACCGGCGGATCCCTGGCACTTAGCACCGACTACGTCTACAACGGCGACTACGCAGTCAAAGTGACGGCAGACGGCGGAGACTTGACTGTCGCCCTCAACGTCACGCCTGTGTCCCCGATCATCCCCGGGCAGTCCTACCAACTTCGGTTTCCGACACGCTCGCCGGGGGCGGCACTCCCCTTTACAACCCGTGTTGAGTGGCTCGACGTCAACGGGGCCGTCCTGCGGGACCGCTGGCAACCGTGGGTCATCACGGGCGGCTCCAGTACCGGTTGGTACACCGGACCGTCGGGTGACATCGCGCCGGAAGGTGCGGTCTCCCTCCGCATTTCCGTAAGCCTCACCGACGTGCCCGCGGGCCACACCTTCTACATGGACCGTATCCAGGTAACCCCTGGGGGGCTCACTGTCCAGGCCACTGAGGCGCCGGGAGGAGGAGCCGCTCTCGTCGTCAACGGGCTGTCCTCAGGCGGTCCGACCTGGAAGTGGTCTCTCGTCCGCCTCGACGGAGAGGGAGGAAGCGCTCCGGTCCGCGGCTGGTCCGAAGACCTGATCAACCAGACCGTAATCGGCGACCTGGCGGTCATCACGGACTACGAAGCACCCCTTGGGGTGCCCGTCTCGTGGCGCGTCACCATCACCTCCGACACCAACACCTCGTGGCGGTCGTACACCTCCGACATTCTGATCCTGCCGGCGGAGGACACCGACGTCTGGCTCAAGGACCCCGGCCTCCCACAGCGAAGTGTCCGGGTGACTGTCGGTACCCCCATGCCCTCGTGGCGCACGACGGCACGGCAGGGAGTAAACACGGTTCACGGCCGACGACTCCCCGTCGTCCTCAGCGACGTGCGAGGCGGCAAGACGGGCGACCTGACTGTCGTCACAGAGACGACGGAAGAGAAGGCAGCGCTCGAATGGGTCCTAAGCGCCGGGAATGTGCTCCTTCTCCAGTGGCCACCTGGCTGGGGCGAGGCCGACATGTACGTCTCCGTCGGTGACGTCAGTGCCGCGCCCATGGCCGATTATGCCGAGTTCCACGACCGCACTTGGACTCTGCCGCTCACGGAGACAGAGCGACCCATCGGCGGCGTCGTGGGCAGCGCCGACCGGACGTGGCAGACCGTCAAGGACAGCGGCGCAACCTGGGCTGACGTGCTCTTCGGCAAGGCGTCCTGGCTCGACATCTACACGGGAGCGTGAGGCACTGATGTACCCCGCCAGTTCGACGTTCCTCCGGACCCTGGCGACGTCACACGTCGTGGTCGCCAGGGTCGACGCCTACTACGCCGGCCAACTCGTCCAGTCGGACATCCCCTTCGGGTCTGGAACCGTAACCGTCGACCGGGCAAGCAAAAACCGACGGAAGCTCTCGCTGACGATCCCGGACCCGAAGCTCCTGCCGTGGGGCGAAACCGACCTCCTCGCGCCGTACGGGCAGCAGCTCGTCGTGTCCCGCGGAATTCGCTACACGAATGGCGACGAGGAATGGGTCCCTCTCGGAACATTCCGCATCGACGCCCCGTCCGGCGACGTCCACTTCGGCCCCATCACCGTGACGGGGACGTCGCTGGAGTCCTCCATCATCGACGACAAGTTCCAGTCCCCCGTCACCACAGGCGGATTGGGCGGCTGCGTCGACGCAATGACGACGCTCATTCGACAGACACTCCCCAACGCTGCCGTCGCCAACTTGACGGCTGGCAACCGTAATCCGGTTCTCGCCGTTGCGATGTGGGACGCCGGAAACGATCGTTGGGACGCCATCACGCAAATCGCTCGCGCGATGAACGCGGAGATCTATGTCGACGCCCTGAACCGGTTCGTGATTGCGGACCTGCCCGACGTAGTAAACGGCCCCGTTGCATGGGACATCGCGGAGGGAGAAGGCGGAACGCTCATATCAGCCGCGCGTTCTGTCTCACGAACGGGCGTTTACAACGCCGTTGTGGCGTCGGGCGAGAACTCGGCGTCGGGAGCGGCTCCGGTAAGCGGCTTTGCCAGAGACACCGACCCAACGAGTCCCACAAGATGGGGCGGCCCATTCGGGAAGGTCACGAAATTCATTTCGTCCGCCCTGTGGATCACAGCGGGAGCCTGTCAGAATGCCGCGAATTTCGCGCTGTACGACGCCATAGCGCCGAACGTGGAGACGTCCCTCGACACGCTCCCAAACCCCGCACTGGAGGGCAACGACATTATCCGGCTCTCTACCGCAGGCCGTAAGGAGCGTTTCCTCGTGCAGTCCTTGTCCATCCCCCTGACGGCCGACGGCGACTTCTCCATCACGCTCCGCGGGGGGAAGGAGGAGGCGGCGTGAGGCTCTCCGCACAGCTCAGAGACGCAGTTCAGCGCCTCGTAGTCCAGACCGTCGAGCAGCGTGCCGCCTCGTGGTTCCTGGCCAAGGTGACCGTCGTCAACGCCAACGGGACCCTCGACATAGACACCGCCCGCGGCCCTGTAACAGGCGTTCGCCGGCTGAAGTCCTATTCCGCCCCGGCGGTCAACGACGTCGTCAAGGTGTCGCGCAATTCCGACGGCAATTGGGTCGTCGATGGCGCCCTTGCCTGACCTACCTGTAAAGCGCTGGAGGAGGCGCCACACTCATGCCCCGAAATGACTCCTACGCTCAGGGGGTCCAGTACCCGATCCTGGGCGACGCACCGGATATCGAAGAGGCTTTCAAGCCCGTAGTCGACGGCATCGTGCCGAAGACCGTCATGCGTTTCGCCAACGCCAACGCGCGTTCGGCGGCGTTGACGGGTGCCACAAAGCCCGTTCCCGGAATGATCACCTACCTAATCGCGGAGGATCGATGGGACAGGCGAGACGGCGACAACGTTTGGCGTCCGTTGAGCCCCGGGCCGTGGAAGCCTTTTACGTTCGTGTCGAGTTACTCGGCAAGTTCGGGTGGACCGGCCTATCGCATCGTGAACAACACCGTCGAACTACGCGGGACGTTCCAGAAGACAAGCGGCGGGCTCTTCATCACGAATGACGAAACAAAGTTCGCAACGCTCCCAACGGAGGCGCGGCCGACGGGGGGATGGCGGTACTTCACCGTCGCCACGAACCTGCACCAGGTGACCGCGACGACCTACCACTCCGCCCGCCTCTCGGTAGGTACTGACGGGTCGATGAACTTCGCCTGCCAACTCAACTCAAAGACGCAGTGGATATCCCTCGACGGAGTCCGCTTCAGCATCGACTAACCGCAGCACACCGACGAAGCCCCGCAGCGACGGGGCGCTTTTCATGCCCTGGAGAGGACTGCACATGGGTGAAATATGGATCAAGGAAGCGGAGAGGCTGGGGGACGGCGACATCGGCGGATCGATGGACACCCCGTCGGCTCCGCCCCGTGTCGTCTGGCACACCACGGAGAGCGGGGCGGGGGACGCGGCCTTCAACGCCGTCGGCTCGTACCTCAGCCGCGCGGCGTCGGAGCCGCACATCCTCTACGACCCCGTCACTGACCGCATCGGACAGTACGGCCCGCTGAACGAGAGCGCGCGTGCTCTGCGGAACGACGGGTCGACGAGGACGAACCGCACCGGCCGCGTCTGTATCCAGATTGAGGTACTGGCCCGCGCCAGCAAGCCCTTCACCGACTACTGGAAGCCCGGCCCGAACTTCAAGGCCCTCATGCGTGCGATCCGCTCGTGGGGTGTTCCGGACACCTGGCCCGCCGGCTCCTGCGCTCCCGGCGCCTCCCGTCCCCGCACCACGTGGGCGACGCGGGGCGGGCACTACGGCCACTGCCACATCCCGGGCAACGACCACTGGGACCCGGGCAACATCGACCGCAACGCCATCCTGACGGCTGCGGGAGGAAGCGGCAGCGTCCCGCAGGGAGGCTCGTCGGGCGGCAGCTCCGGCGGCTCGTCCGTCGCCCGCTACCAGGTCACCATCAACGGCCTGAAGTACGGATACGGGGCCTCCGGCTCACACGTGACGGCCGTCGGCAAGGCTCTCGTCGCGCAGGGCTGCTCCGCCTACTCCGAAGGCCCTGGCCCGAACTGGACGGACGCGGACACCCGCAGCTACCAGAAGTGGCAGCGCAAGCTTGGCTACAGCGGGAGCGACGCCGACGGAGTCCCCGGCGAGTCGTCCCTGAAGCGCCTCCTGGGTACCCTGCCCGGCGCCTCGAAGCACTCTTCAAAGCCGACCGTCGACCTGTCCAACGTCGTCGCTGCGGCTCGTCGTGACCCGGGCCTGAAGCAGGGCGGAACGACTCACGCGGCCGACGTCCGCGTCGTCGAGGCGGCCCTGAAGGCGGAGGGCCTCCTCTCCTCGACCTATGCGTCCGACGGCTCCTTCGGCACTACCACTGTCGCGGCTTACCGCAAGTGGCAGCAGCGCTGCGGCTACTCCGGCTCCGACGCGGACGGCATCCCGGGCAAGGCGTCGCTGGAGAAGTTGGGCGCGAAGCGCGGCTTCAAGGTCAAGGCGTGAGTGCCTCATGGAAGTGCTGATCGCCATCATCGGCGCCCTTGGCGTCGTGGGAGCGGCGGCAGTGGCGGCCCTCATCCCCCTCATCACGCGCCGTACCCGCGGCGCAGTGGAGGCGGAGGGGGCCGTCACCCGGGAGGCCGTGGCGGACACCGTCGCGGCCCTCGGGGCGCAGCTCAATGCCCGTATCGACGACGTTCGCGACGACATGGACGACGTCCGCGAAAACCTCTCACGCGTCCGTGAGTGGCAGGCCGGCCACGACGCCGAACATCTGCTCATCGGGCGTCCCGACACACGAGGAGAATGAATGGCCATCCCCGAAGGCATCGCGACGGTCGCCGTCACGGGCCGATACATCCGCCCTGACGGGACTCCGCTGTCGGGGACGGTCAGCTTTACCCCTCCCGCGCGCCTGACCTTCCCCGACGCCGACACGATCAGCGCGGGCGCTGCAACGGTGGCGCTGGACGCCGATGGCGCCTTCTTCGTCAGCCTCATCGCCACCGACGTTCCCGGTATGCAGCCGGAGGACTGGACGTACACCGTCACGGAGAAGATGGGCAAGGCGCCAGAGCGCACTTACGCCATCGTGCTGCCCTCCGCCACGCCGTCCGTCGACCTGGCGGACATCGCACCGGCCAACCCGGCGGACGGAGAGTACGTCCTCGTTACCGGACCTGCGGGGAAGGACGGGTCGAAGATTTACAGCGGCACCGGAGCCCCCGCGACGGGGACCGGCGTCGACGGTGACTACTACGTCGACACGACCTCTGGCGCTGTGACGCTCTACGGCCCGAAGGCAGGCGGGGTATGGCCGTCGACGGGCGTTGTGCTGGGGAGTGGCAATCTCGTCACGTCGGTCAACACCAAGACGGGAGCGGTGACACTGACCGCCTCCGACGTCGGCGCAGTGCCCATCGCCGGCGGTACCGCAACGGGGCCTGTGAACATTCAGCCGACATCAGGCAACGCCCTCACGGCGTTTGGATCGACGGACCCCGCAACGTACTTCCGCGTGACCGCCGAAGGCCACCCGTACAGCAATAGCCTTCGGCCCACCTTCTACAACATCGGCATCGGCGACACCCTGGCCCCCTTCGGCGGAGGCAAGTTCGTGCTCGGTCTGAAGAACGTTCTCACGGTCCCCACGGGAACGCCGGGCAACGGCGGCATCCTCTACGCCGAAGGCGGAGCGTTGAAGTTCCGGGGCGGCAACGGCACCGTGACGACCATCGCCCCCGCCTAAAAATCTCCACCCCTCAGCGTCACATCCACCCCGGATTACGACACAACCAAGGTGTCAGGACGCAGAGGGGATGAGGACGCATGAACATCGGCATCATCGGCCGCGCCAGGGCCGGCAAGGACACCGCCGGCAAGTGGCTCGTCGACAACCGCGGGTACCGGCGGGTCGCATTCGCGGACGCGCTGAAGGAAGCGGCGCTGAAGGTGGACCCGGCTATCCCGTTTCCGCGAAGGTGCCCCGGGCAGGAGGAGCGGCTCGTCATGCGACTGTCGGAGGTCGTTACCACCTACGGGTGGGAGAGAGGCAAGGATCTCACTCCTGAGGTCCGCCGCTTCCTCCAGGAACTCGGAGCCGCCGTCCGCGACATCGACGAGGACTTCTGGCTCCGCGCCGCCATGAAGAAGGTGGTGGAGGCCAACGACGCGAGCGTCCCTGCGGTCATCACCGACGTCAGGTACCCGAACGAAGCGGCCTCCCTCAAGCGTGCGGGCTTCCACCTGGTCTACATCGACCGCCCCGGCGTTCCGCAGATGGACCACGCGTCGGAGAACTCCCTCACGTCGACGGACGCGCAGTACTACGTCCTCAATGCTGGCACCGTGAGTGACCTGCACGAGGACATGGAGTTCATCGCGGACAACATCACCGACGCGGAGTCCCGCCGCTTCGCCATGAAGTTCTAACGAAAGGTACTCATGCCCCAGCGCTTCTGGTCCTACCTCAACCGCCTCTACCTCCGCGGCCTCGTCGCCCTCCAGATCTTCGCCGCGCAGGAGCCCGTGCGACTCCGCGCGGCCCTGACGTCGGCCGTGATCGCCCTGACGGTCGTCTTCCCCGCCATCGACGCCGGCACGGCGGAGACGATCGGCGCCGTCGGCGTCGTGGCGCTGCCGCTCCTCGTCGGCGAGAGCGCGCGGCGGAAGGTGACGCCGACGGAGTAGGACGCGCAGTATCGAAGCCCCCTGTCATCCCACGTATTGGGACGGCAGGGGGCTTTTTGTGTTTGTGGGGAAGTTAGCTATTCGGACGCACATTCGGTTTACATCGACGGACCCCGTGCCCGCGCAGGTTGACACGCGACACGTGCAAGATGCACGCGTAAAACGACTCACGCCTTGACTGATTCTTGAGAGGTGGGGTGGCCGACATACCTCCTATACTCCGCGGCATGCCGACCTCACCCGGCCCTCTACTGTCCGCCCTCGACTCCCTATGGGAGCGCCTGAGGACCCGCATAGAGGAGCTGCCACCAATCAATCCCGTCATCTCACCCACGACCCGACTACTGGACCACGGGCCTACCCGCTGGGCCCGGGACGAGGACGGACGAGTCTCCGGCCTCGTCGTCACCGCAGACACGCTCCAGGGAGGCCCTGACGTCCTCCTGGAGACCGTCCTTCACGACGCCGCCCATCTGCTCTGTTGGTGCCGCGGAGTCGACGACACGACCATGCACGGCGTCTACCACAACCAGAATTTCCTAGCGGCTGCGGAGGAGGTGGGACTCGAATGGCCCGAAGGGGCGAAGCGGCTTCAAGGGAAGGGCTACCACGCCCCTGTCCTTTCGGCGGAGACCAGGGAGTACCACGCACAGAGCCTCAGGGAGCTGGAGGAGGCTATCCCCCTCGTCCTCCCTCATCTGGAGCTACCGCCGACGTCGAACCGGGGACGAGTCGACCGGCTGACCTACGCATGCAAGTGCGATTCGCCTAGGCGTTTCCGCATCTCTCGCACCGTGGCCGCGCAAGGCGGAATCACGTGCAACGTCTGTGGGCACGAATTCGCGCCGGAGTGATCAAGCAGAAGTACCGTGGGGTAAGGTCTACTCGTTGTCAGTGCTTCACGGTACTCTGCCAACGGCAGACGTGCGTCTAGGGAGAGGTCGAAATGAGCCCGAAGGAAGTTGCCCGACTGCGCGACGGCGAAGTGACGCACGTCGACGCTGCGAGCGCCCAGGCTCTCGACCTCGAAGCCATTGAGAACGACGCGACGTCGGCGCTCATCGCACGCGGCGCTGCCTATGCGCGTGAGTACGCCGCCATCGAGGACAAGGCGGAGATCCTCGCGAAGAACATCGGCGTCGTCCTCATCGCGTTGCGCAAGCGGCATGACGACTGGCTAGGGCGTTCGTACCCGTACCGTCAGGACGTCGCGGAGGTCTACCGGGCGGCCAACATCCACGACAGGGCGCAACTAACACGAGTCCAGGCCAACGTGAGGTACCACGTTGGCAACATGCTCAGGCGCCACCTAACGCCCCGGGAACTGAAGGCGCTGGAGTTGAACGAAGCGTCTCCGCTGGAGCGGCAACAGGACCGACGGGCCACTGACGCAACTATTCTCCGTGCGACAAAGGTGTCCGCGGAGGTGACGGCCTCGACTCCGAAGACGTCGCAGGTGACGAAGAAGCCTTCAAAGGGTGGCCAGACAGAGATCGTCCCCACGCAGGCCGGCGGACCCGGCACAGGCGTCAAGGCGACGGCCGACCATCTCCGCCTGGCCCACGTCGCTGCCTCCATCGTCGGTCAACTCGACGTCGATGTGATCGCCGGACATATGACCGATGGACAGCGTGCCAAACTTGACGAGGAGCTTGCGGAGCTGGAGCGCACCGTCCGCCGGCTGCGCCGCCACGTGAAAACCCGCAGGTCAGAGGGCTGATCCGCCTCCTCGTCGACCAGCCTCCCCGCCCTCCGCAGGTCAGACTCCAGGCCAAAGTGTCGAACTAACCCCCTACTTTCACTTTTCTCTACACGCGTTAGAGAGAAATTGAAAACAGGGGTTAGTTCGACACTTTGGCCTGCGGTCTGTCCAGGGGGAGGATGCGCGGAAGATCTTCGACGTCCAGCGTCACATCCGGCCCCGATTACGACATAACTCATGTGTAAGCCACTGACGGACAGCACATGGAGGCCACATGGCCGGAGTGAGTACGATCAAACGCGGGGGGTCCCGCTTCTACATCGATCCCGACGACGGGGACATCAAGGTTCCTGGCGTGACGAGCGTTGTGGGCCAACTGCCCAAAGACTTCCTGACCTTCTGGGCGGCGAAGGAGGCGGCACAGGCGGCCGTCGAGAACTGGGACATCGTCTCCCAGCTCATACAACGGGACCCGAAGGGCGCGGAGGACTACCTCAAGTCGGCCCACCGCCGGAAGAGCAAGGCGGCGACGGACCTGGGGTCTGCGGCGCACGACTACTTCGAGCGCCTGGCGCGTGGGGAGGTCATCAACGACCGTCACGTCCACGTGGACGTGAAGCAGCACGTCAGGCACTTCCGTGAGTTTCTCGACGAGGTACAGCCAGAGTTCCTCTACCTGGAGGAAACCATCTGGCACGACACCCACAAGGTGGCAGGCTCGTTCGATGCCATCGCCAAGGTGGACGGCGACCTCGTTGTGCTGGACTGGAAGACGAGTAAGGCCGTCTACGATTCTGTAGCTCTCCAGCTCAGCGCCTACCGCTACGCCGACCGCATCATCCTCGCGGAGACGGGGGAGTCGGTCCCCATGCCGGAGCTTGCTGGCGGTGCCGTTCTCCACGTCCGTCCGGAGGGGTGGTCCTTCGTTCCGGTCAAGTGCGATCGGGAGGTGTTCGACACCTTCCTTGCCCTGCGCAAGGTCTTCGACTGGGAGACGGCGGGGAAGAAGAAGGTCGTCGGCAAGCCCATCGCGCAGGGTGGCGAGCGGCAGACGGGGACTGCGAGGCGGGCGGCGTGAGGGCGCGCTATGAGGTCACCTACAACCGCAACGACACTGTCGACCTGAAGCTGAGCGGCGTCACGATACTGGGGTACGAGCAATCCGACCCGGAGCGCAGCGACGATCACGTGTCGCTGGGCATGTCGGCGGACGCGTTCGAGTTCCTCACGGGGGACAAGGTCCGCACGCACCTGAAGTCCTCTCTCGACGACGCTCTGAATCAGGTACAGCGGCTGAGCGACGAGCGTGACCTCTGGAAGTCCCTCGCCGAACGCCAGGACAACACCGCCCCGCTCCGTATGGAGCTGAGTACCGTCAAGCGTGATCGCGACTTCTGGCGTAGTCGCTTCGAGGGCGCGCAGGCGAACGCGGAGTACGTCCGGGAGCAGTACGGGCATCCGGACGAAGTGGATGAGCTGAAGGCCGTCATCGTCAGCCAGGCCCGCGAGATCGCACGACTGAAGGGGGAGAGCGAGTGAGTAAGTACGGCGAAGGCGTGGAGGAGCCTTACGCCTTCAGCGGCCTCGTGTCCGTTGTAATCGACGAGCCGCTTGGCGAGCGGGCGCAGACGTCCTTGTCTCCCGACGAGGCCAGGCTCCTGGGGCTCCGGCTGATCAAGACGGCAGACGAAGCGGAGGCGCAGGAATGGTGAACCAACGGCCCAACGGCGCCTTCATCGCCGGAGCCTGCCTGGGCGCCCTGGCCGTCCTCCCCTTCGAGGCATGGCTCCTGATGCTCGTCCTGGGCGCCGTGCACAGCGTCTTTGCCGTCGTCCCCGCGATCGGCTTCGGGACGGCAGTCCTGTTCATGGTCGGCTGGAACCTGGGCGGCACGCTGGTGGCGGGTCTGTTCCGTCGTCTGCGCAAGTAGCACCAGTCACACACGCGGGGCGCCCAATGTGGGCGCCCCGCTTCGCATGCACACAGGAGGAGAGACCATGACGCTCGGAGAGCTGATTGCCGTCCTGGAGGCGGAGGACCCCGCCAAGGAAGTCGCACGCGGCTTCACACACCCGCACTCGTACCGCGGGTACTACCGAGATCTTGCCTTCGAACCCGCAGGGCGGACGACCGTGGGCGAGATGCTGGCCGACGCCTACGCGGCGCTGGGGGAGACCTTCGAAGGCTGGAAGGGCGGCGACTTCACGATGGGCCGCGACACTGACGTGTGGCTGTCCTACGAGGGCTGTTGCAGCGATGAGGAGATCACGGCGGCGTCTCTGGCTGCCATGCTGGCCAGCATGGCGGAGGCAGCCGCGTGAAACGACTTACGCGACCGGCCGCCATCGTCCTGGCCCTCGTCGCCGCACTGGCCATGCTCGCGGCCTGCGATGTGGAGGCTCCGGCGGAGCCCTCGTGCTACGAGATCGACATCGACCACCCGAAGGCGAAGAAGCCGACCGGCCCGAAGGCCAAGGCGCCCGCCAAGCGGGTCCCGACGAAGAGGAGATGACGTGGAAGCCGGCGGAGGCATCATCCTGATCATCATCGTTGCCCTGCTTCTGCTCGGAGCGTCGGGCAAGGACTCGGGAGGTAAGCAGTGACCCTCGAAGAGCACGCCCGCGCCGTCGAGGGCGCGATCCAGGCGGCTGCGGCTGATGGGTTCTACCTGGACAACGGGCAGGGCAATGGCGTCCGCACGCTGGAGCTGAACCACGTCGACGACCGAGGCGACCCACTGAAGTGGGAGACCCTCAGCCTCCCGTACAACCCGATGGACTAGCACCAACCACACACGCACCACACCGCCCCCGGTTGCTACGGCGCCGGGGGCTGAGTGCGTAGGAGCTATGAGAGGAGACGCGATGCAGCCGACCAGGTTCAGCACCTTCGACGGCGGAACCATCGACGTGGAGTACATCGGCAACTGGGTGGACCTCCACCTTCGCGCGCCGAACGGGCGGACGGTGGCCACCGTGGAGATGTCCGTCGACGACGCGAACGATCTGATCAAGCAGTTGGAGGGGGTCACAGAGGACGAGGCGGAGGAGCGCTACCAGGACGGCTACAGCGACGGGCGGGCCGACGCGTGAGTATTCAGTACGTAGACACCGACGGCGACACCTGGCACCACGATCCCGAGTCGGACACGTATTGGAACCGCTACGTGTCTGGGGAGGTCACGCTCGACGTCTTGCGGGCCTCTTACGGTCCGTTGGCCGTCCGCGACGAGGAAACCGGACGTCTCGTTTCGGAGGAGGAGCACCGGACGGAGACCCTCCTCCGTCGCATCATCCGCGAAGAGCTGGACCGGCGTTTCGGTACGGAGGACCAATGACGAAGCGCGAAACACTCGTCCTCACCCTGGCCGGCTCCCTGGCAACCTCCGGCGTCGGGCGCTACGAGGAGCACTACGCCAGGGCGGAGCGGCTGGTCGACGAAGTGCTGACGGACCATGCGCACGAGTTGGCTGAGGAGATCCGCCGGGAGCTGCCAGAGCGCGTGAAGAAGCTGACGGGCAACTGGGCGGTGATCCGCACCGTGAGCACCGCCCAGCACGCCGCCGACCTCATTGACCCGGAGGTGTCCTGATGCACATCGGACGATCCTGGGGAGGAGGGGGTCACCTCGAAGCCGCCTGCCCCTGCCCGCTCGAACTCTGCGGCCTCGTCGACCTGGACAAGGTCAGCGACGAGTGTGACCAGCACTCGCCTGCCGCAGGCAAGACGACACGCACCGGCCACCGATCGGGAGACTGCCCCGGCGTAGGCCGTGACGTCGTGGTGGCCATCGGTAGGACGGCTGTCGCTCACCAGGCTGTCATCGACGCTGCGTGTCTTGAGTCGTCGTCTGGCTACGTCAACGCGTCGATCCTCGGCGCCCTCGACGACTACCGCGCGGCTGTGGAGCACGAGGCTGCGGAGCGCATTCGTGCAGAGACGCAGCACGCAAAGGCCATGGGCGTGCTGGAGCCTGACAAGTTCCGTCCGTGCCGAGACGCTGCGGACCAGATTGACCCGGAGGCGACGTATGGCTGAGTGCCCGCCTGGAGTTCACAGCATCTTCGATCCCTGCCCCGGCAACTGCACGGAGCCCGTCGACGAGTACGACGAACTCTTCGAGGAACTGTGGTCCATGGAGTACCGCATCACCGGGGACAAGCCGCGGGCGATGGAGTTCGCTCGCGGCTTCCTGGACCGGTACGCGCACTTCCTGGCGGAGAAGATCCGGGACGACTCCTGGAGTCGCCGGGACCGCTGGGGTCGGTACGAGGAGGAGCAGCGTGAAGCGGGTCAGTGCCACGGCGCCGACCTCATCGACCCGGAGGTGACCTCATGACGCACCACATCGCCCGACAGATGATCATCGTCAGCCAGATCCTGAAAGAGCGCGACGCACAGGACGCCCTCTTCGGCCGTCAGGACGACCTCCCGAACGGTACCGGGCCGGAGTACGAGCCGGATGCCGTCAACTACGCCGACGCCTACCGGGAAAGCTGTGAGCGGGCCTTTGTCGACGGTCGCGGTACCTTCCGGCACGTCTTCCTGGAAGAGGTCTTCGAGGCCATGGCGGAGGACGACCCCGTCAAGCTCCGCGCGGAACTGGTCCAGGCCGTCGCCGTCGGCGTGAAGTGGCTGGAGGCCATTGACAAGCAGGAGGAGGAGAGCCAGTGAAGTACCTGGACCGAGACGGCGATACGTGGGAGACGCTGTCCGATAGTCCCGCGTGGCTACTCTGCACGAAGTCCAAGGTTGACGGCTTTGCTGGTCAGGCCAGGCCAACGGAGGACGCAGAGACGGAGTACGGCCCCTTGCGACCCGTCTCCGACGACGCCCCTATAGAGCCCCTGGAAGCCCCCTCTGCGGCTCTCCCGTCAACCACTGACGTGATGGAGCGCGGGGACATCTTCCGGGCCGCCCACGCCCTCGTGAGGGACCTGGAGTGGGACGAGCGGGAGTACCCGGCGGTGTTCGACGTGCTGAGCGTTGCGAAGTGGCTGGAGGGTTCGGAATGAGCATGGCCCAACTCGTCGCAGCCGGCGCCCCGGAGCTGCCCGCGGGCTACTTCTACCGGGTGCACACAACAAGCATCCGCTCCCTGAAGGTGGAGATCCGCGAACAGCGGCGCTTCAGGTCTCGGGCCGTGGCTGACACGTGGGTCCTCGACAAGCCGGAGGAGTCGGCGGAGGAGTCCATCGTCAAGGCGTGCGCGCGGGCTTTCAAGGAGTGGCAGGAGGAGGACGCCGTGCGGGCGTCGTACCGGGCCGTGTCGGCGTACGTCGGTGACCACGATCCGAAGGGCGGTAAGTGATGGGAGTTTCAACTGACGCCATCCTGGCGTATGGATACGAGCTGCCAGAGTTCGACCCCGAAGAGCTGGAGTGGGTCGAGGAGGATGAGGACGGCTACACCGACTTCCACGACTCCGTTGAAAAGCGGCTGCGAGCGGCAGGCGTTGAGGGCGTGAGCGTCACATCACACTGCTCTGTGGACTACCCGATGTACCTCCTAACGACGACTGAGCGGAGGTCGTGGCGCGGTTCGGTGGGCAAGGTCGACGCCCACGAGATGGTTGCCCGACCGGTCTCGGAGGGTTGGGACGCCAAGCTCGACGCCGCGATGAAGGCGCTGGGGCTGACGTCGCCGCAAGAGCGTCCGTCGTGGCTCCTTGTCTCGGATTGGGGGTGACGCATGACCTACACCCTCGCCGACGCCGTCCGCGACGAGTTCGAGCGCACGCATCCGCGGGGCAAGAACACCCTCAAGTGCGTGCAGTGCTACCGGCGCAAGGACCGGGAGGAGTTCCGCGAGACGCCGTGGCATGGACGGGCCGCAGCGTGCAAGCGCTGTGAGGGCGTGACGTGGATGGTGCTCCAGTACGAGCAGCAGCGATGGGCGCTGGAGCAAGAGCGGGAGAAGACGCGGATGCTGCGGAGGCACGTCCAGCGGCTCCGGTTCCAGCGGATCTTGGCGTCGGTGCCGTCGTCGGCCGCTGCGCTGCGTGCGGCCGAGCAGCCGTACATGGATGCTCTGGAGCGCGCCCACCTCCGCATGTCGGCGGCAGTGGCCACGCTGCCCATTCCGAACCCTGAGCGTCGCCTGAAGCGCGCACGACTCACGAAGGAGAACCGATGAACAAGTCCGAAGCCTGGTACATCTACCGCACCTGGCGCGCGCAGTTCGAGCCTGAGAGTACGTGGCCTGTGATGGAGGCGCACGCGAAGCTCAGTCAGCGGCACCCGCATCTCTACCCGCCGCAGGTTCCGGAGACCTTCCGCGGGCCGAAGTGGGGGAAGCTGTGACGCCCCAACCAGGAGACTTCGCCCTCACCCGAATCAAGGGCCTGACCGGTGCCTTCGTAGCAGCCGGCCAGGCCCTCGTAGGTGATGCGGCTCCCGTTCAGCACGCCTTCGTCTACGTCGGCAACGGCTACATCGTCCAGGCCATGCCGGGCGGGGCGGAGAAGATCCGTCTCGACGAGGCGTCGGAGCCGGTTCTCTGGTCGACGGGCGCCTTCGACCTGACGGCCGCGGAGCGCATGCGGATCTGCTACGAGGCCCGGAGCCTCGTCGGGACGCCGTACTCGTTCCTCGACTACGGGTCGATAGCGCTAGCCCACTACCGCATCCGGCCCCGGTGGGTGCGGGAGTTCGTGGCGGACTCGGGCCACATGATCTGTTCCCAGCTCGTCGACGAGGTGCACCTCCGGGCCGGCGTGCATCTGTTCAACGACGGGCGACTCCCGGGTGACGTGACTCCGGGGGATCTGTACAAGGTGCTGCGCCCGAAGCGCGTGGCATCGACGGACCGGGATCTGAGGAGGCTGGCTCGTGGGTGATCAGTGTGGAGCGCCGGAGGTCTACGACAGCTCCGACGAGTACAACCGAGAGGACCGCATCGAAACGTACTACCAGGGCTGGGGCGCCCGTGAGATGGCGGAGCGCATCGTCGAGCTAGAGGACGAGCTAGGGGCGGACGTCGACGGCATCTGCACCGGCATGCACGCCGACGTGGCAGAGGCGCACGCGGAGGTGGAGCGGCTTCAGGGGCAGTTCAAGACTGCGCAGGAAGCCGTCAAGGTCGCTATGCGCTGGCTCCGAGACGCAGACTTCGAGCGCGACCGCTACCGTCTCGCCTGGCTCTCCGCCCGTCGCCGTGCCGCGGATGAGCACGTCTTCGGCATGGAGGCGCTCCAGATGCGTGACGACGAGATCCGGCGCCTGAAGGCAGAGCTGGAGGCGTCGCGTAAAACGACTCACGCGCCTCGTCTGGAGCACGTGGGCGGCGACGAGGACGGACCGGTCTACAAACTCGCCGAAAGTCCAGCGTCACATCCGGCCCCGATTACGACATAACTCATGTGTAAGGCCGAACGAACGGCCGCACACACCACGCACACCGCCAACGAGAGGCACTCACACATGGCCAACAACCTCAAGTCCATCTGGGACGCCGACCCCGACGCCGCTCCGAAGGAGGCCCCCTCCTTCTCCGACGACATCGCCGGCCGTTTCCGGTCCGGTCGCCTCGTCAAGACGGGGCGGACGGAGACTCCGGAGTCGCTCAACGAGTGGCGCGTGACCACCGGGGACCCCACCGTCGCCGCGAAGATCGCGGAACTCCTGGGCGGTGAGCCGGAGCCTTGGGAGACGGACCGTGAGGACAACATCGAGATCCTGACCGACGCCAAGACGGTTCAGATCATCATCGAGGCCGACGGCGTCGACGCGTCCTTCAAGCAGTTCGTTCCCGGCGCCGGGATGACGCACCACTGCGACGGCTTCACGTACCTGTCCCCGGACGAGGACAAGGGCCAGTCCTGCGGCTGCCCGTCGCTGATCGCGGAGCGGAAGCTGAAGGCGCAGCAGATGCGCGGTCCGAAGCCGTCCGTCGACATCACCTTCCGCGTGGCGGACGCTCCGGACCTGGGCAAGTTCCGCTTCAACTCCGGTAGCTGGAAGCTCGTGGAGGCTCTCGGCCCGCTGTTCGCCGACCTCGACAAGCACGGCAACGCCGGGGACGAGGAGAGCGGCGCCGACGGCGTGCCGGTGCGAGCCTCGCTGACGATCGAGAACGTCACCTACGTCCCGAAGAAGGGACCGCGCGCGGGTCAGACCGTCTCGTACAACAAGCCGGTGATCAAGGTCTTCGGACCGGCCGCCGCTGAGGCCGCGGAGGACGTGGACCTCAGCAAGGCCGCGTAAGCGCCACACGCAGTACGGGCAACACAAGGCGCCGCTCCCAATGATTCCGGCACTGGGAGCGGCGCCTCCCACGATTCTACGCACACTGAGGAGGAGAGACATTGCCGATCCTGAGCCTGTGTTCAGGCTACGGCGGGCTGGACCTGGCCGTCGAAGCCCTGACGGGAGACAAGACGGCTTACGTCGCGGAGGTCGACGAGGCGGCAGCGAAGGTGCTGGCCCACCGCTTCCCCCACGCGCCGAACATCGGCGACATCACTACCTACGACTGGACGCAACTCGTGGGCCAGGTCGACATCATCGCGGCGGGCTTCCCCTGCCAGGACATCAGCAACGCTGGCAAGCGGGAGGGCATCCATGGGAAGCGGTCAGGGATCTACGTCAACGTCATTGAAGCGATTCGCGTCCTTCGACCGCGACTCGTCTTCCTGGAAAACGTCGCGGCGATCCGGTCGCGGGGGCTCTGGCAAGTCGTCGCCGACCTGGCCGCGATCGGGTATGACCTCCGGTGGACATGCCTACGAGCTTCCGATGAGTCTGTTGGACTCGCCCACCACCGGGACCGATGGTTCGCCGTCGCGATGCCTTCCGACGCCCATTGCGGCTGACAGCAAGGACAGCGCGAGCTACCGGGCGGACGGGACGCCGTACAGCGCATCGAGGACCCGGCCCACTCTGACGGATGCCGTGCGGCACCTGCTCCCCACGCCCACCGCGCGTGACTGGCGTTCCGGCGCCTCCAACCTCCACGGGAAGAACGCCCGTCCGCTGAACGAGGTGGTGCTGCTTTTCAAGACCCCCACTGCACATCTCGGCAGGAACGGGGCGGCGCAGCATCCAGACAAGCGGAAGGCAGGCGGGCACGGCCCGACTCTCGATGACGAAGTCTCCTTCCTTCTGCCTGAGCCGGCGGAGGAAGTGCAGGACTGGGCGGACTTCGAGCCCGCCATCCGCCGTCAGGAAGCCGTCACCGGCCGCCGGGCACCCATCCCCACAGAGATCGGCCCCCGCGGAGGACGTCGGCTGACGTCTCGGTTCGCCGAGTGGCTCATGGGCCTGGCCGACGGATGGGTCACCGACGTACCGGGGCTGAAGCGGGCGGAGCAGATCCACAAGATCGGCAACGGCGTGGCGCCGCATCAGGCTTACGAGGCGTTCCGGCGCCTCCTGGACATCGACGTACACCAGACACTCACAGAGGAGAGCTGACATGGGCAAGGCCCGACTGACCGACTACACGGGAGCGGAGATCCACCCCGGCGCCCTCGTCTCCTACGCGACGCGACAGGGCAACCTCGTCCGCCTCTCGGAGGCCATCGTCCTGGAGCTGGAGAGCAACAAGGCGGCCGGCGTGGTCGTCCCGCTCGTCAAGGTGAAGCCGACGGGGCGCGACTCGGGGTTCATCAGCCGCAAGACACTCGCGGTCCAGACGGTCGCCGCGGATCGCATGGTCGTCATCGGTGACACGAAGGGGGAGAGCAAGTGACGGAGCGCTTCGAGGTGGGGCAGAAGGTACGGCACGACGGAAGGGGAGAGGTGGAGATCGCCTACGGCCCCTTCACCAACACCTTCGGGGCCACGCGGTACGTCATCCGCTTGGGGGACGGACGGGAGACCTACACCGGACCGGACAGCATCTCCGCCATCCCCGCTCCGCCCGCCTTCGCCGTTGGTGACGAGGTGAAGTACGAGTACGGCGGGGGCGGCAAGCTCGTTGCCGGCCCGTTCAAGTCGGAGCACCACGACGAGCCCATCTGGGTCGTGGAGAAGCCGAACGGCACCCACATGACACCGACGCAGAACAGCCTCACGAGGGTGGAGGCGCCGTCCGTAAAGGTGGGTGACCGGGTGCGGGTGGTGGAGGACGATCCGACCTATCGGACCGGCGAGTACGTCGGCAAGGTCGGCGTCCTTACGGCGGATTACTCCAGTAACGAGTACGACCACGCCCCTTACGTCGTCCAGTTCGGAGACGGCACCGGTAGCCACGGCACCTCGAACGGCAAGTGGTGCGTGAAGGCCGTCGAGCCCATCACCGACGAGGACACCTACGAGTACAACGGCGTGGTCTACGACCTGACGGCAACGTACCGGGACCGGGAAGGCGACTCCCTCCGCATCAAGCTCGTGAACGGCGTCCCGCGCGTGGCCTGGTTCGACAACACCCCCGACGAGTACGACGACACCCTGTCGGAGGCCCTGGCGCAGTACGGCCCCCTCACCCGCGTCACCGACTGATCAACCCGCACACCACGGCCCCCGGACATCGACGATCCGGGGGCCTTCGCACGAACCACTCACGGAGGAGAGAACATGGCGTTCAAGGTTGGCGACAAGGTGGAGCACGGAACCTTCGGCAAGGGAGAGATCGCCTTCGGCCCGTACCTGTCGGCGTTCGGAGTCGAGCAGTACCTGATGTTGGTGGAGGACGGTAGGCACTACGTCCTGCGGGCGGACGCCGACTTCAAGCCGGCCGCGAAGTTCGAGGTCGGGGACAAGGCGACCGGCGCCTACTCCAGGCGGGTGTACACCATCGTGGGCGGCCCCTTCAAGGGGACCACGGGTCGCACGTGGTACGCCACGGAGAACCGGGACGGCACGGTCGACCAGAACAGCGAGGGCAACCTTCTGGCCGTCACCCCGGAGCCGGCGAAGGACGAGGCCCTGAAGGTCGGCGACGTCGTCCGCATCCTGGAGGACAAGGCATTCGGCGCCGACGTCAAGGCGGGTGACCTTTTCGTGGTCAAGCGGTTCTGCGGAAACTACCCGGATCGGATCTGGGTCGACGCCGACTCCGGAGCGTGGACCGACGAGTGGGTCTTCCGCCCGCAGGACTTCGAGAAGGTGGCGGCCGACGAGGCGGCTGTGGTCGCTGACAAGATCTACGACCTGACGGCCCGGTACCGCGACACCGACGGCGATTACTGGACCTTCAAGGACGTCGACGGCACCGTCCGCGGGTACTGCGCGGGCAGCAACCGCGACATGTCCCGCATGATCGACTCCGAGAGCGACACCCTGGAGTCCGCGGCTCGTGAGTACGGCCCCCTCGTCCGCGTCTGACCCCCAGCCCCCGGTGACTTCGGTCCCGGGGGCTTTCGGCGTAGGAAGACCGAGAGGAGAGGCACATGGGGCCCGAACCGTTCGACTTTGACGAGCCGGAAGCGGCGCGACTTCGCAAGGCCGGGGAGCGCGCACTCTGGTACGCGCTCCGTCACGCGGGGTGGTCGGACACGCAGATACACAACGGCCTGCGCACTCACCGTGCGGGCGTCCTGGACGAGGCCGCGGAAATGGTCGCCAACCCCGCGCTCCGAACCGGGATGGGCTGGGAGAGCGCCGTAAAGGTGTTGACATCGGAAGCCGTGCGGATCCGCGAGGAGCGCACCTACGGAGACTCGGTATGACTGGCGCCTTCCACACCATCGACGCCGCCATGGCTCCGGCCCTCGGCGACGTCCGCAGCGCCGGCCCCGGTGATCTGGTCTACATCTTCCCCGACGCGACGAGCCGGAAGGACTTCCCGAAGTACTGGGAGGCGGCCGGTACGGCGATGAGCCGGGGAGCGCAGGTGGTTGTGATGAGGAGAGAGGAGAGCACATGAGGGACTCGTTCGGAACACGCATCGAATCCGGGGACTACGTCCTGTCAGCTGCCTCGTCCAGTGGCTTCTTCAAGCTGGGCGTCGTCTACCTGGCGCCGTCGGGGCGGCTGATGATGGAAGTCACCCGCTCCAACTGGGACCGCGCGGCCCGACGCAGTGAGGTCGGATCGAACGTCCTCGTCCTGCGCAAGGCGGACGGGACTGTGCCGACGGTCGTGGCGGGGGAGGAAGGCTGATGGCACGTCACACGGGCGACGACACGGAGACCTTCCGCGCAGTTCTGGAGTACGAGCAGCCGAAGCCCAACCCGGAGTACCACTATCGGCATCGCCGGGACGTGCCGCAGTTCCTCGACGAATGGGAGCCGCGTACGAGCTACATGGGTCCGTACTCGACGAGGGGTGCGGCCCGCGCGCAGATGAGCCGGCACCGACGGGAGACGCTGTGGGACGGTGCACGGCTCATCCGTGAGTACGTGCAGCGCTCACCACTGACGTGGGAAGACGTCACATGAACGTCCGCGAACCCGGCATGCGCATCGTCCACGCCCTCCCCGACCTGGAGCCCGTGGAGTTCGACAAGCCGCGCTGTGTGTATGCCTCGTGGATCACGGAAGAGCTGATGAGGGAGACGGAGGAAGGATGAGGGCGTACTACAAGCCGTCGACACAGCACAAGTACTGCATCTACCTCACGACCGAGGAGCGTGCGGAGCTACTGGAGGAGTGCGAAGGCGTCGACCCGGACCTGACGCCGAAGTGGGCAAAGGTGCTGGCGGCGTTGACGAACCCGCGAGACGGCTCCGCCTGATCTCCTCCACGCCCCCTCCGCATCTGTGGAGACCCTGTGCCCAGCCGTAACCAAACAAGCGTTCCAATCGTTGAGGTTGTACGACACAGGCACCGGGTATGACGTGCGCATATTCAAGGGGTAAGGGGTCACGGTGACGGACGAACAGCGCGGGCATCTGACGTACGGCGGGAAGTCGTGGGAAGTCGAGTCGGCTCCCGTCGTCGTCGACGAGGACGGGGAGTCGCTCCTCCTCGAAGTGTGGGTCAAGAGAGGTGAGTCCATCGGCAAATCCAGCGAAGGCTAAGGGCACCGCGTGGGAGTCGGCCCTCGTCGCCTACCTGCGCGAGCATCACAACCCGGGCGTCCATCGGAACGTACAGATGGGCGCCCGCGACATCGGTGATCTTGATGGGTACTACCTCCACGCCGTAGAGGCGAAGGCAGAGAAGACCATCACCCTCGCCGACTACATCGCGCAGGCCAACCGCGAAGCCATCCACGCCGGCCAGCCGTTCGGCTGCGCGGTCGTGAAGCGGCGGATGAAGGGCACGGCGGACGGCTACGTCGTGAGGGACGTGCGGACGGACGTGCGGCTGATAACGCGGCTGAAGATCATGGAGGAGGCACTCCAGGACGCCGACTACGACCGCTGGTACGACATCGACGAGGAGCTAAGGGAGGCAGCGTGAAGACGCGCATCACGTTCACTGGGATTCTGGAGTTCGACGGCGAGACGGACCGTGATCCGGAGGAGGCCGTCGACATCGCCCTCCTGCGCGGTGACAAGCACGCGGATTACACCCTCTTCCACACCGGCCCCATACGGGCGGAGCACGTCGGCGACGACGAGTAGCGCGCAAAACGACTCACGCGGCAGCACCGCGAAGCACTGACACAGGGGGCGTCCTCCGGGGCGTCCCCTTCCGCATGCATGAGAGGGGAGAGACCTTGCGACTGTCCGAAATCCTGGGGCGGCTGGAGGGGGCGGAGGAAGATCACGACGGCCACCTTGCCCTGTGCCCAGTGCACAACGACCGGGCGCACCCGTCACTGAAGCTCACGCTCAAGGCGGACGGCATGCTCCTCATGGTCTGCCGTACCGGGTGCCCGAAGCCCAAGATCCTGGAGAAGATGCGACTGCGGGAGTCCGACCTCTACGACGTCGTCAACGACCTGGGCACGTCGACCATCAGCGCGAAGGCGCCGGAGAGCATCGGTCCCGGGGAGATTGCCGGGCTTCGCGTGTTCGTAGATGAGACGTCGGCTGCCCTGGAGCCGGAGTCGGAGGCGGCCTCCTACCTCTTCGACCGCTTCGGCGTCACGGCGGAGTTGGCAGAGGATCTGGGTGTTGGGTATGCGGCACCGGGCCGACGTCCTCAGCCGTGGCTCTCCCGGGGCTTCACGAGGTACCCCCGTGTAACCGTCCCCCTCTACGGCTTTGATGGTGTGGCGCGGGGGCTCCAGGGGCGCGACATCACGAAGCAGTGCACCGCGCGGTGGATGTCCCTGACGAACGTCGACGGGCGCCAGTGGAGCAAGTATGGCGTCCTGGTCGCTGGCACCGGATATGACGTCATCCTCGTGACGGAAGGCCCGGGAGACGGCCTCACCTCCGTCAGTGTCGGTTACGACGCGCTCCTCATCCGCGGTGCTGGTCTGGCGTCGAACGCGGCGCTTGTTGCTGAACTCGTTGAGAAGCTCCGCGGTCGTGACGTCATCCTCGCCTTCGACCCGGACGACGCGGGGGAGCGAGGGGCGAAGGCCCTTGCGGCGGCACTCATCGCGGACGGCAACCCGCCTCGTCAGCTCTCCTTTCCGAACCGTAAGGAGGACTTGACAGCTTGGCGCGAGCGCGACACCGCCGCCTTCCCTGGGCAACTCCACGCAGCCGTGCGCGCGGCATCCGTCGTCGAGCTGGAGGCACCGAAGTCGGAGCCGACGGCGGACGACGAGGACGACGTCAACGCCACTGACGCCGCCCTTCAGACCATGTCTCAGTCGGCGCGTGAAGCCTTCGACCTCACCGACGTCGGCGTGGCCGTGCGGCTCCGCGACTACATGGTCCGCTCTGGCGGGGGAGTGCGCTACGCCCCTGGGCTGGGCTTCCTCGTCTGGGACGGCAAGGTGTGGGCGCCGGGGGGCGACGAGGTTCGGACCGCTCTTCTTCGGATGGGCGCGGAGCTGATCGCGTCGGGCGATGACGGGGCGAGGAAGATCGCTCTGCGCGCGCTGACCAACCGGGCCATCGAAGACATCATCAAGGTTCTGCCCTCGGTGCCCGGAGTCCCGGCGTCGGCCAGTGACTTCGACGCGGACCCGGAGCTTCTGTCCGTCGCGAACGGGACCGTCAACCTGCGCACGAAGACGATGCGTCCGCACGATCCCGCGGACATGATCACGCGTCGCCTCGACGTCGCGTACCGCCCGGGTGCGAAGGCGGAGAGATGGCTCCAGTTCCTCGACGAGATCTTCCCCCACCACCCGGAGCTACCCGCGTACATGCGGCGGCTCATCGGCTACGGGATCACCGGATCGACGGCAGAGGAGTGCTTCGTCTTCCTCCACGGCGACGGCAAGAACGGGAAGAGCAAGTTCCTGGGCGCCCTCATCGACACCTTCAAGGGCGTCACAAAGTCGACGGAGTTCTCCACCTTCGAAAGCCGCGTGGGCGTCGGCCAGGCGTCGCCGGAGGTGGCGGCACTCCGTGGCGCGAGACTCGTGACGGCGAGCGAGACGGAGAAGTACAGCCGTCTTGCGGAGGGGCTCATCAAGCAACTGACCGGCGGCGACCCGGTGACGTGCCGCATGCTCTACGGCGCACCGTTCACCTACGTGCCGTCGTTCCTCCTCCTCGTCGCCGGCAACTACAAGCCCGCCATCCTGAGCCAGGACTACGGCATCTGGCGACGAGTGAAGCTCGTCCCGTTCGAAGCCTCCTTCAAGGGCGCGAAGGCGGACCTGAACCTTGCCGCCCGTCTCCGTGCCGAACGGGAGGGCATCCTCGCGTGGGCCGTCGACGGAGCCGCGGAATGGTACGCCCACGGCCTCCAGGAGCCTGACTCCATCGCCACGGCCACGCAGGACTACCGGGAGTCGGAGGACCGGCTTGCTGAGTTCCTCGTGGCCCGGTGCGTCGAGGAGCCGGACGCCCGTGTCGCCCCCATGGCCATCCGCCGGGCCTACCAGGAGTGGGCGGAGGACGCGGGACTGAGCCGGAAGGAGATCCTCTCCGGCTGGGCTCTGGGCGTCGAACTGGAGAGCCGCGACTTCACGAAGGCCAAGAGGGGAGGGCGCTGGGGCTTCGAGGGACTGCGACTCATGACCGACGAGGAGCGCGAAGCGATAGGGCGCCAGGAGGAGACCGACGACACCCCCGACGCACCGACCGACATCTTTGGACAGCCGAAGGAGGCAGCATGATTGAGCACAGCTTCCCCGTGCTGGGGGAGTCCATCCCTGTGCGTGTCCCTCAGACCGTCGACGACTTTCGCGAGTTCCAGCGGTACATCATCGACCGCGCGAACGCGGGGGAGCGGGTCGCATACGACACGGAGACCACCGGGCTCGACACGTTCTCCGCCGGCTTCCGCATCCGGACCGCACAGTTCGGCACGCCGGAGGAGGCGTGGGTCCTTCAGGTGGAGCTGGGTGACGATCTACAGCGGCTCGCGTCGTGGGCGCTGCGGACTCTGCCAGCTCTGTCCATGCAGAACCGTAACTTCGACATGCTGGCCTCCGACAGGCACTTGCCTGGCATCACGCTGGAGGAGCTGGCCCCGAAGACGCTCGACACGTACATCTTCAGTCACTTGTCGGACCCTCGCCGACGAGATCAGGGAGGCGTGGGCAACGGTCTGAAGGATGCGGCGGCGCACTACGTCGACCCGTCCGCCCCGGACACCCAGGGCGGACTGATCGAGGAGTTCCACAAGATCGGCTACACGAAGGACACCGGGTGGCCACACATCGACATCAACAACCCGTTGTACCTGAGCTACGCAGGCGGGGACGTCATTCTGACGTCTCGGGTCCTCCCGAAGGTCCAAGCTCGCGTGAGGGAGTTAGGGGTGAACCCCGCCCTCGTGCCCTTTGAACACGAAGTGGGATTCATCTGCGCTCTCGTCGAGCGGCGGGGCATGCGCATCAACCGCGAGTACACGACACGTCTCTCCTCCGAACTGGCGGAGGAGGCGGCACGGTGGGCAGCGGAGGCGAAGAGGTACGGCGTCGAGAACATCAACTCCACCCGCCAGGTATCCGAAGCGCTGCTAGGCATGGGGGAGGTCATCAAGGAGCGCACGGACGGAGGGGCCGTCCAGGTCGACGGCAAGGTGCTGAAGCGCCTGGCCGACGTCGACAAGGACTGGGAGCCCATCGAGTCGCGCACGCCCAACCCGTTGGCGATGGCGATCCTTCGCAGTAAGCGCGCGGCGAAGTGGCGCCTGAGCTACGCGGAGGCCATGCTCCGCACGGCGGACGAGAACGACCGCGTACACCCGAAGATAGGGGCGCTGGCCGCCAGGACGGCTCGCATGTCGATCAGCGACCCGCCCTTCCAACAACTCCCGTCGGGAAAATGGGAGGTCCGTCACTGCGTGGAGTCCGACGACGGGCACCGCATGATCTCCGTCGACTATTCGTCCGTGGAGCCGCGTGTGATGGCGGCTCTGTCCGGAGACGAGCGCATGACGGCCGCCATCCTGGAAGGCGCCGACCTCCACAACCTGACGGCCGCGAGCGTCTACGGCCCGGGGTTCACAAAGGGTCAGCGCAAGGTGGCGAAGGTCGTTCAGCTTGGGGTGGCGTACGGAGGCGGGGCGAAGACCATTGCCGCACAGACCGGCCTCACCCTCGCTGCCGCGCAGGATGCCGTGAAGGGATACAAGCGGACGTACCCGCGGCTCGCCCGCTACATCCGGCAGCTTCAGGGCCAGGTCATCCGCAACGGCTACACGCTGCGGACGCCCTCCGGCCGGCGGCTGGTGTTCGACCGGGACGCCGCCTACGCCTCGTTCAACGGGGAGATTCAGTCCACGGCCCGGGACATCTTCGCCCAGGGGATGTTGGCGATTCACGAGCGCGGGCTCACTCCTCATGTCCTACTCCCGGTGCATGACGAAATCGTCGCGGATGCGCCGGAGAAGGACGCGAAGGAGGTGGCCCGGGAGATCGGAGAGGCCATGGCGACCGTGATCCGCGGCATCCCCATCGACACAGACCCGGACGTCGGGGGGCGCACCTGGGGCTCGCTCTACATGAAGAAGGCAGCAACGATGCTGGAGCACGACGAGTGGTACGCGGCGCACCCCGACGAGGCGCGAGCGGCGGAAGAGGCGCGTAAGTGACCCCCGCTCGCCTGGCACCCTCAATCACACGGGGCCGCACCGCAGTTGACCGCACGGTGGCGGGATTCCGTCCCCCTGCCGTGCGGTCCGTGGCCCGCCCCATCCGCGTCACGCCCTCTCTCCGGCCACCGGAGCCCCCGCTCTCCCCCTCCCGTCGTGACGTTCTGCGACGGTGGGAGGAGGCGGAGGACTGGTCTTGTGCCTACTGTGACGCCTCGTTTACACAAATGGTTGTAGCGGAGGTGGATCACGTCCGTCCGCTTGCGAGGGGCGGCGTTCACGAGTGGCTCAACTTGGCGCCGGCGTGCGCTACATGCAACCGCGCGAAGGGTGACCAGGATGTCGTGTCATGGATGTCCAAAAGTGCTGGTGAGGGCTTCACGTCCCACGCCCGGTCCGTCACGTAGGGCGACGCGGAACGGTCGCGACACGTTGTGGGGGACTTGTGAAGGTAACGACTTCATAACGCAAACTGGTTGAACTCTGAGACATGTCGGCCGACATAACCCCAGGTGAGATTGGTCGACCGACATAAGCGGTCTAGACGAGTGGCCGGTTTGAATCGGACTTTCCATCACATAGCGGCGCAGACAACGGACTTGATCCGGCCGCATGCTCATTGCCTGTGGAGGTTGTGTGACTTACAGTCCTGATCACGTCGCAGATGGACACCGAATGTCAGAACTGATCGACGCGCTGATTCAGGCGGCGCTCGAAGTCCGGCAGTTCGTGACCGTCTACGACGACGCAGCAGACATGCCGGGCCGACGGCCTGACGTGGATGCGGACGGCACGGGGCGGATGGCGACACGAGACCCGGGCCGGCCCACGGAGGCGACGGCGCTCGACGAGCGACGTACCGCACTACAGGCAGAACTCAAAAATGGCGCCGAATGGCTCGCCTACGCAGTGGCAGCGACTCGCGGCGTCTCCGCATCCATGGATCGTGCGCTTCTCCAGTGGGAGGGGGAGGACACGGCCCTCCATTTCCCAGGGGGAACCACAATTGATCATCGTAACGGGGCCGCAGGACAGTGACGAATCGATCGGCTTCCTCGCGGAGATGGCGGGGCTCCTGGGAGCGGTTCCCGCGTTCAATGCCGTACTCCAATGGGCCACGGCCACGGTGCTCTACTGCCTCGCCGGCTGGGAGAAGTGCTCAGCGGCCGTAGCTGACGTCTCCCTTGCGGAGTCGTTCGGACTCGACATCAAGTACCTGGCCGTCTGACCCGCGTAAAACGACTCACGCGGCGCGCCCCCGTTCCGACGCGGGACGGGGGCTTTCGTCTACCCCGAACACTGTGTGACTCAGGTCACAAAACACGAGCGTCACATTCGCTCCGGATTACGACACAACACAAGTACAAGGCACACACGGAGGAGATCACATGAGCCGCGACCAGATCAACGCCGACCAGATCCGCGCCGCGCAGGGCGGGGACAGCGACGCCATGTGGCAGATCGTCATGGGTCTGGACGCGACTCTCCGCGGCATCGTCCGCAGCGTCGCCCCGACCGCGAGCCGGGAGGACGCGGAGGACTACCTCCAGGAGGCGCGGGTCGTGCTGATCCAGCGCATCAAGGACTTCGACTCCGACGCCTCCTCCGCAGCGCTGATGACTTACGTGTACCAAGCGGCTCGCCGGGCCGTGACGGAGGCGCACATCAGCAACTCGTGCCCGGTATCCATCCCCGCGTCGGCCGCGATCGTCGTGCGGCACCTCCTGTGGCGTCACGGTGGCAACGTCGAGAAGGTCTGGGAGGAGCTGGAAGGCCAGAAGAGTGCCACTCACAAGATCTCCCGGGAGATGTTCGTCTCCCTCCTCGAAGCACTCGCGGATGTGACGAGCCTCGACGCTCCCGCCGGAGGAGATGACGCCGACGGATCCGGCCTCACGCTTTCCGACGTTCTCCCGGACCACTCCGCCTACGCCCCCGACTCCTTCGAGCGCGTCGACCTGGCCCGGTGGCTCATGACGCAGATCCCCCCGCGCCAGGCATACGCGCTCCGTGCCTTCTACGGCGTCGGCATGACGAAGCAGGAGGAGACGGAGACGTGCGACGACCTGGCCGTCAAGCCGACCGCCCTCCGCAAGCTCCGCTCCCGCGGACTGGACAGCGCCCTGACCGTCGCCACCGCGCACGGCCTCAGTGCGTGAAGCACACACCTGACCACAACCCACGACAGGACGATCAGCCATGAACCGACTCCCTTCCCTCGACGACTACGACCTCTCCGGCGTCCGCCCCGACGAAGCCGTCCTCTGGGGTGACGACGTGATGTACGCCGTCGAGGCCCGCAGCGACGGAGAGACCTTCGACGGCTACACCGTTGACACGCTCTAGTACGTGCCCGCCGCGTAAAACGACTCACGCGACTCGAAGTTACGAACTGAGGAGAGAACATGACCGAGTACACGGTTCGCTGCAAGTACGACGCTGACGATACCTTCATGGCGGTGCCGCAGAATGGCGACGGACTTGTCGGACTCCGGGCCCTCCAGAACGAGACGCTCAAGGTCTCTGCCTACGTCCGCCCGACGACGCCCGCACCTTCGCCCGCGGCATCCTCGCCCTGGCCGACGAGATCGACGGGGGAGAGGCGGAGGCGCCGGCCCCGACGCCCGACGTCAAGGTCGGTGACCGGGTCCGCATCGTTCGCAGTGCCCCTGGCGACCGTGGCCGCCACGAAGGCGACGTCGGCACGCTGGACATCGTCGACCCCGACGACTCCGTCCTCACGTACCGCGTGCGGCTGACGGACCGCACCACGTGGTGGTGCATGGAGGTGGAGCACGTGGGCGACACCCGTCCGAAGGTCGGTGACCGGCTCCGGGTGACGGAGGCTGGTGCCAACTGCGCGCCCGTGCGTGAGGGCCAGATCATCACCGTTCACGCGACCGACTACGACAACGACAACGGCGTTGACTACGTCCGTACCCGCCTGGGCGACGTCGACGAGTACGCCTACTTCATCTCCCTGGACAACGTCGAACCCGTCACCGACGAGCCGGCCGACCTCATCGAGAGCGCGGCGGACGCCAGCCCGGAGCCGACCCCCTCCTCCTCCTTCGCCCACCACGTCACCGAAGCGAAGCGCCTCCTGGCCGACACCGACCACACCGGAGCCGACGTCGTCGCCCTGGCCGTGGAGCTGGACGAGCGCTGACGCGTAAAACGACTCGCACACCGCCAACCACCAACGAAGGAGAGCACATGACCACCGCCACGAACATCGTCACCCTGACCAAGGACGACGGCGCCAACCCCCTGGACGGCGTCACGAAGCTGGGCATCGGCGCCTCGTGGGACACCACGACCGGGGGCTCCGGCGGACTGATGGGCTTCGCCCGCAAGGCCCGCGGCACCGACCTCGACGCCTTCGCCATCCTCATGAGCGGCAACGACCCCGTCCGCCTCGCCGGACTCGACGTCTCCGACCCCCTCCAGAACGGCGCCGTGACCCACTCCGGCGACAACCAGACCGGGCACGGGGACGGCGACGACGAGCTGATCGAGGTCGACTTCACCCGGGTGCCGCCGCAGGTGACCAGCGTCGTCTTCGTCTGCGCCGCGTACAAGAAGGGCTCCGACTTCCGCAAGGCGGCGAACGTCTCCTTCAAGGTCTACGACTCCTCCGGCGGCAGCACGGCGCAGGTAGCGGACATCTGGCCGTCGCTCCTGGGCTCCGGCAACGCCATCGCCGTGGCGAAGGCGGTCCGGGCCGGCTCGTCCTGGACGCTGGAGGTCATCAACGAGCGGGGGACGGTGCGGCAGGGGGATCAGGACAGCCTCCTCCGCTTCGCCGTCGGCAAGTAGCCGCGTAAGTCGTTTCACGCGACTTCCCCTCACGGGGTTGTGTGGTCGACATACGCCGTGCCATAGTCGTCTCATCGCAAGGCACACACGGGGGCTCCTTCCAGGAGGGGCCCCCAAGGGGAGGGAAGGCCATGAACGTCGAGACGATGAAGCGCACGCTCCTTCGCACGAACCGCTACGGGGCGACGCTCCAGACGCAGATGAAGCGAATGAGGGGCGCGGAGCGCAACGTCCGGAGCCCGCAGGGTCGGGAGCTGATCGCGTCGAACATGGTCTACCGCAAGCGGTACGCGTAGCACGTCGCCCCACGCTGACACGGCAGGCCCGCACACAGACGCCCCCAGCGTCGCGGGAGCGGTTCGAATCCGCCGTGGGGCACCAGAAAGACCCAACGACTTGGGAGAGCACATGAAGCGCAACCCCAACGACAACGCCGTCCGCGCCGCTTTCGACCGGTTCCACACCACGGCGTCGACGAACCGCAAGGCGGCCGTCGAGCAGCTCCACACCGACATGAAGCGCGCCGGGGGACCGGTGCCGCAGGACGAGGAGAAGTGACCATGCCGAAGCCCTCCCGACTCCCCTTCCGCGCAGCCGTCCTCACCGCTTCCGTGGCAACCGTCGCCGCCCTGGCGTTCACCATCGCTCCCGACGCACAGGCGCCGGCCTCTCCGCTCCTGAAGGACGTCGGCACGGCACCCGTCGTGACGCCCTCCCCGAACTCTCCGTCGCCGTTCCGTCCGGAGCCGCGGGAGCCTCGCCAGACGACGCGGGACGAGGAGCGCAAGACACTGACGCCGACCCCGTCCCCGACGGTGGTCAAGCCGTCGAAGAAGCCCGCCGTGAAGCGGCCCGGGAAGGCGCCCGCGGACATCCGCGTCAGCTTCTACCGAGACTGCACGGGCCACGCTCAGGAGTGCATCGACGCCGGCACGCTGACGATGTACGCCGGGCGCATCCTGGCCGGCCACAACTATCAGGGCTACCAGTGGCTTTCCCGCGTCCCCGTCGGCCGCACGGTCCGCGTCATCTCCGGCCCGCTCGCGGGGACGTACAAGGTCTACGGCCACCTGCGCATCAACCGTCAGGGCGGCAAGATCCCCGGCTTCGTGGGGAACCCGGCCCTCGTCCTCCAGTCCTGCGAGGGGAACGGGACGGGGTTCAGTCTCCTGCGTCGGGCGTAGTCGCGTAAGTCGTTTCACGCGGTGGGGTTGTGTGGTCGACATAACCCGTGCCATAGTCGTCGCATCGCAAGGCACTCATGGAAGGCTCATCATGGAGACGATCCCCACCGCCGAAGACATCAAAGCCCGCCGGACGGTCCGGTTCGCCGCGGGACACCTCTCGGCGCACGCCGACTGGACGGGCACGCTGGTGGGGTACAGCACCCTGTACGACACGGTTCACGTGTGCGTGGACGCACCGGGCAACTCGGAGTCGGGTAGCAAGATCACGTACAGCCGGAAGGATGTCGAGTGGTGTGAGCCGGCCCCTGCGGAGGAGGAGTCGGCCTCCGTCGGCCGCCGCGAGACCGTACTCCGCGTCGCCGACGAAGAGCGCATCGTCCGCACGGAGCTGGGCGGGCGCGTCCGCACCGTGAAGCAGCTCGAAACGGCACACACGAAGGCAGTGAAGGCGGCACTTGTCGAGATGCGTCGGGCGAACCTGGCCAACCTGCACCGCAAGGCCGACGAGCTGAAGCGGGCCCGGTGGTACCCGCTCCGCGACCTTGACGTGACGGAGGTTAAGAACAGCATCCGTCGCGCGGAGCGTGGCACCTTCCCGACCCACGGAACCCCGGGTGCGTCGACCGCGCCATTCCCGAGGGTCAAGTTCACCGACGAGATCCCCGCCTACCTCGTCGAGATCGAGCCGGGCCACTACGCGACGGAGGAGGCCGCGGAGTCGCTGGCCCTCTTCTAGCCGCACATGAGCCCCTGTCAATTCCGGTGACAGGGGCTCTTCCTGTACCGCCAACCACTCACAGGAGGAGCCATGCCCGCACTGCCCATCCCCGCCCGCGACGTCCGCCAGGGTGACCGATTCAGCCTCCACGGGTTCCGTCGCACCGCATCCGACGACGCATGGCCGTGGGGCGAGAGCAGCGCCAGCCTGGACTTCGAGGGTGGCGGCTACGCCATCGTGCCGGCCGACACGGAGATCGTCGTCAACCGAGCGGGGGAGGAAGTGCCGTGTTCCGCCTGACGTTCGAGGACGGACTGTCCTTCCTCGTCGACGAGGACGCGCGGCTCCACTTCCTCCGCCTGGCAAAACGCCGGGGCGACGAACTGACCCGGGTCCGCGGGGGCCACGTCATCACCCTCGCTGGCCGACGGGTGCGACGGGTGGCGCTGATCGCTGAAGTCGCGTGAGTCGTTTTACGCGACGGGGTTGTGTGGTCGACATAACCCTGTCATGCTGAGGGCACAGCGAAAGGCACTCGCGTAAGGGGAAATCGTGAACGCGCAGCAGATTAAGGCAGAGCAGTCTGAGATCATCGCCCGCGCATCCATCGGCCGTCTGAGTAACGAGCGCCTTGCCGAGACGTGGATGCTCACCAACGGCCAGCCCGCCGAGCGCAAGGTGACGATCCTGCGCGGCTGGCTCCTCGACGAGATCGAGACCCGCATGGAGCGCGCGACCAGCGTGTGGGGGGACCTGTTCCCCAACGAGATGCAGCGCGACCGCTTCGACGAGTGGCTGACCGCCGACTCCGCACCGGGCAACGACTTCATCAGCCCTCTGCCGTACCTGTCCTGACCCTGGAGCCCCTGTCAATTCCGGTGACAGGGGCTCCGGTCTACCACTCACCATCCACGCACACTTACGAGGAGCCATGAGAGCACTCCGCCGGCTGGACCCCCTTCTCATCCAAGCCGTCATCGCCGCCGCACTCTCCTTCGCCCACATCCACGACATCGCGGAGGCCGCGGGGCAGGGTGGATGGAAGGCGTGGGCCTACCCCGTGTCCGTCGACGTCCTCTTGGTCATGGCCTGGAAGCGCGTCCGGGACGCGGAGGAGGGCGAGTCCGTTGCCGCCGCGCGCCTGTGGTTCTGGCTCTCCCTCGCGGCGTCCATGAGTGCCAACGTGGCGACCGCCGGCGTCGTCGACCTGGAGCACCCTCCGGCGATGCTCCGTGTCCTCGTCGCCGCATGGCCGGTGCTCGCGTTCTTCGGCGGCTCGCTGCTCGTCCACTCGCGCAAGGGACATGCGGAAGTGGCCGACGAGGGGCCGCAGGAGGCCGCTGGAGAGCCTGTGGAGGCTCCGGAGGAGGGAGAGGCCGCCGAGTCCGTCCCGGCGCCTCCTGCGCCCGTTCTGGTGACCTACGCCGAAGCCGCCGACGTCGCCAAGGTGGCGTCCGAGACCATCCGCGGCGCTGCCAACGGTCCGAAGGCCCGCCTGACGAAGTACCGGACGAACGACGGACCGCGCGTCGACCTCGACGAGGTCCGTAAGGTCTACAACCTGCGCCCCGTGGGCGCGTGAGAAAGGGAGAGTCATGAGGGCACTGATCGAAGGACGTCACGGTGATTGGGCGCAGGTTCGTAGCGGCGCCGACGTACCCCCCGCGTTCGCTGACGAAGGGGTGTGGCTCGCTGTCACCGAGGGCCTGGAAGACGGTCACGCAATGGGGCTGACCCCCGCGCGGGCCCGTGAACTCGCTGCCGCTCTCCTCCGCGCGGCCGACGAGGCGGAGGGGCGGGCGTGAGCGACGACGAGCCGACGCCGGTCTACTACTTCTGCAACTCGTGCGGCGAAGAGGTCGACGACGAGGCCGCGGAGTGCTGTGACGACGGAGAGACTGAACCGTCTTACGACATGGAGGGGGCGCTGTGACAACCTCCATCACCTACGCCGACGGCCGGCAGGAGTCCGTCGGCACCGACCGAGGAGTCTTCGGCTCCCTCCTCCAGCTCCGGCGCGAGCGCAAGCAGCGTGAGGCACGCGCGGCCCGTGAGGCCCGGCTCGTCAAGCTGGACCGGGACATCAAGGCCCTGGAGACGTGGCACCACGAGTGGCGCCTCCGCTGGGACAAGGACTACCGCACGTTGCACCCGGGGGAGTGGTGCGGGTACCACAAGGGGCCGCGAACGGGGTGCGAGTGGCTGTGTACGACGACGAGGAGCTACGGCCGGATGCTGGAGCGTCGTCGGGTAGAGGGGGAGGATGTCGTCGACATCGTCACCTGGGACGGGCGAGTCGTCCGACGGGTGCCGGCTCATGCTTCCGGCACAGTGTCGCCGCTGACGACGGCGGAGCGACGCCAGGCGACGCGGAATGTGGTCGACTGGGTCCGCTCGCAGGTCGACGTACCCTAACCTCATGAGCGCACAAACCGGCCCGTGCACGAAGTGCCACGAGCCCACCCGCCGCTACGGACCCGGAGGGAACCCCCTCTGCCCGGAGTGCCTGGCCCTCGTCCGCGAGCGCCAGGGGAAGAAGTAGCACCACCACGAAGGCCCCCGCCATCAGGCAGGGGCCTTCTTTGCGTTGCGGGCTAGATCAGACGTCGCCGCGCTTCACGGCGTCGACGAAGCCCCACCACGAGTCGGCGGAGAAGAGGACCGCCGGCCCGGTGGGGGCCTTGGAGTCGCGCACGGGGAGAGCCGCAGGGACGGCGCCGTGGGCGACCTCGATGCAGTTGTTGTTGCCTCCGCTGTACGACGACCTGGTCCAGTCGAAGCCCGTCGCGGACGCGTTCGGGATCTTGGTCATGAGATGGAGTCCTTCAGTTGTTCTATGAGGTCGGCCGATGCGTCGAACGGCAACGCTGCGGCCCTCAGCCGCTCAAAGGCGCTGCCGTACCGGCGCACTTCCGCAGTGTCCTCGACGTACAACGCACTCGTCAGAGCCTCCACGAGGACGACGTCAAGATCCGCCGTCTCCGGGAAGCCCAGCACCGCGAAGGAGCCGCTCATCCCGGCATGCGGGGGAGCGTCGAGCGGGAGTACTTGAATGGACACGTGCGGAAGTCTTTGTTTGTCGAGCAGCGTTTGTAGCTGCTCCTTCATCATCTGTGGCTGGCTCTTGACCCGGGGACGGAGCGCGGCCTCGTGGATGACTGCCCACAGCTCCAGGGGCTCCCGACGGGAGAGGACGGACTGACGCGCCATGCGGACGTCGACGAGCGCGTCAACCTCCTCCGGCGTGGAGTCCATCCGGATGGCTTCGATCGTCGCGCGGGCATACGCAGCCGTCTGGAGGAGTCCCGGGATCAGGATTGACTCGTAGGTCCGCATCGAGCGGGCGCCGTCCTCCAGGCTGATCAGGTCGGCGTAGGCAGGAGAGATGATGTCGCGGTAGGTCTGCCACCATCCGCGCTGACGCCCGTGGCGGGCCATGTGGTGGAGGACGTCACGCTTTGCGGCGTCGGTGATGTCGACGACGTCCATCAGCTCGTCAAGGTCACCGGGCTTGATCCCCAGCCGGCCCTTTTCGATGCGGTTCAGCTTCGAGGCAGGCCACCCGAGACGCTCTGAGACGTCGGAAATCTTCAGCCCGGCGGCGTCACGGTGACGGGCCAGCTCTCCGCCAAGCTGTCGCGTGCGCACTGTCGGCTCACCCATTGCGCCCCCTCTCGTGGCCATCTTCTCGCCGCGTACTGCGACGGGGCTACAGCTTTCCACAGCGGACCGGGTCCCGCTTAGATCAGAATGCAATTTTGTAGATGTTGCCCGTCGGGTTGCAATCCTCGTCCGACTGGCGACACACTAGACGTGCCATTCCGCACACGGCGAGTCACCGAATGTACGGGGCTTCGTTGTGACGTGTGCCTGATTCCGGGAGGTGGGGGAATGGCGTTACGGAGTGCACTGCCTGAAGCACCGGTCTCGCTGACGGACCCTTTGGACGAGGTTGCAAAGCCCGCCCCCGGGTGCGACGTATGCGGCGCTCTCGCGCGGCAGCGGGAGGAGGCGCTCGACGCAAGCGGGCGTTTCTATGACCCGTCGAAGGCGTCGGATCTCCTCGTCGAGATCGGCCGTCACCCGCACAAGGAGGGGCGGAAGTGACGAGCAGAGATCCGTTCCCCGAAGTCTCCTCCGGCGAGGAACTCGACGACGTCTGGGCCGGCGACTACATCGAATGCGTCGGATGCGTCGACATGGTCCCCATCAAGCCCGGCATGGACCCCGTGGAGTGGGCGAAGAGGCACGCCTCCGAGAGGCCGTGGCACACGCGCTACCGGACAACGCGGATCGTCAACTTCAGCGTGACGCCGAGCAGTGCGCCCGCGGGCTATCCGACGGGACTGTTCCCGGCGCTGGAGCCGGAAAGGCGGCAGGCATGAGCGCGTGCGGAGTCTCCAAAGCGCTCCCCGACGACGCGAAGCCTCCGCCGGATGCCGAGCAGGCTGACGTGTGGGAGGGCGTAACCGTGGTGTGCGACGTCCCGGCCCACGACGAGCCGGCGGAGGCTGTCGTGCACTGCGGCCCGATCGTCGTAGACGGAGTGTTCCGTGGCGTCCACTACTGGGGGCCCGGCTTCACCCCTCCGTACATCTGACCCCCACAGACCCGCGGACCGGGCGCCCGTGCGTCCGGCTCGCGGAGGGCGCGACGGGGAGTGTGGCGCCCCCGTTGAGGTCGGCAGGGCGCCAACCTCAGCACTCCTCGTCCGCGCCCCGAACCCGCACCCCTGGTAAGCACCTCTCCCGCCAGGGGTGCGGGGGTTCCCGCCCGACGCCGACACCCTCAGTCAGTCAGGGGGTTCGGGCGGATGAAGCCCCGCTCACTTCCGTACCTTGCCGGAGATGAGCGGGGCTTTCTCATGCTGCTAACGTAGGGAGTTAAGCTCGATCGCCGGGCAGCGGTCCATCACCATCTCCAGGCCCGCGGCCCGGGTCCGCCCGTACGCCGCCTCGTCGACCACGCCGAGCTGGAACCAGACCGCCCGGGCGCCCTTGGCGACCGCCTCGTCGGCGACCGGCCCGGCCAGTTCGCTGTTGACGAAGACGTCGACGACGTCCACGTCGAACGGGATGTCCGCGAGCGAGGCGTACCCCCGCTCTCCGTGCACCTCCTCCGCCTTGGGATGCACGGGCACGACACGCTTGCCGAAGCGCTGCAGCACCTCGGCGACGCCGTACGCCGCGCGCTGCCGGTTGTTCGACAGGCCCACCACGGCCCAGGTGTCGCCCAGCTCGGTGAGGATCTTGCGGACGGTTGCCTCGTCGCCGTACACCGGCGGCCTCCTCGTGCTTCCGGGCACCCCGCGGATCGGGCCACCCGGTCCGCACAACGGACGGCGACGTGCCGGGATTCCCGAGCGCCGGGCGGGACGCGGCGAGCGCGCCCCGGTGCGCGACCACGCCGTCCCGCCTACGCTCGCCTCGTGCTGCGCATCATCGACGCCCGTACCGGAGGACCCGTCCTCGCCGCCCCCGCCCGCCGGGCCCCGACCCGGGTCGAGGCGCACGTGCCGGAGCGCGACGCCACCGCCCTGCGGGTCCTGCTGGCCGCGGACCTCCTGGCGCGGGCCCTGGAGCTCGACGGGACGCCCGTGTGGACGGTCCTGACCGGCGTGGCGGAGCGGGACCGGCTGCGTGAGGACGCCGCCGCGCTCGGCGTCCGGCCCTTCGAGGACGGCCCCGCCGCCGGACACGGGGCGGGCCCGGGGCAGAGTCTGCGCGTCGTGGCTGAAGGGGCGGGCGAGGGCGGGGACCGGGACGCCACCGACGTGACGACGGTCGCCGTCGCTCCGATGCACCCGGCCGACCCCGACCTCGCCGACCCCGACGCCGTGCGCCTCGTCCTGCTGGAACGGCACCACCACGCGCGCGTGGAGCTGGACGCGGCCGCGCTGGACGAGGCCCGGGACACCCTCGCCCGCCTGCGCCGCGCGGTCGCCGACTGGGCCCGGCGCCCTTCGCGTCCCGTACCGGGCGAGGTGCGCGACCGGCTGCGGGCCGCCTGGGAGGACGACCTGGACGCCCCGGGAGTGCTGCGCGTCCTGCGCCAGGTGGAGACCGACCCGGACCTTCCGGACGGAGCCCGGTTCGAGATCTGCGCCTACGCCGACCGGTTCCTCGGCCTCCACCTCACCCGGGACGTCGGCTCCGCACCGTGACCACGGACACCGCCACCGGCCGCGACGACGCTGCCGGGGGACGCGGCGGGGCGAGCGCATAGGCTGGCCGGATGCAGGACGAGTACCGCACGGTCGCCCGCGCGGGTGTGCACGAGACCGAGATCAACCGCTCGCGCTTCCTGTGCGCCCTCGCCCCGGCCGCCACCGAACAGGACGCCCAGGCGTTCATCGCGGGCGTGCGCAAGGAGCACGCGGACGCCAGCCACAACTGCTGGGCGTACGTCATCGGCGCCGACGCCGCGGTCCAGAGGGCGAGCGACGACGGCGAGCCGGGCGGCACCGCGGGTGTCCCGATGCTCCAGATGCTGCTGCGCCGCGACATGCGGTACGTCGTCGCCGTCGTCACCCGGTACTACGGGGGCGTCAAGCTCGGCGCGGGCGGCCTCATCCGCGCCTACGGCGGAGCGGTCGGCGAAGCCCTGGACGACCTCGGCACCCTCACCCGGCGCCGGTTCCGGCTGGCCACGCTGACCGTCGACCACCAGCGGGCCGGGAAGCTCCAGAACGACCTGCGCACCGCCGGCCGCGCGGTGCGCGACGTGCGGTACGGCGAGGCCGTCACCATCGAGGTCGGTCTGCCGGAGGCCGACGTGGACACCTTCCGCTCCTGGCTCGCCGACGCCACTGCGGGCTCGGCCGGGTTCGAACTGGGCGGAGAGTCCTACGGCGACGCGTGACAAGGCGGACAACCAGGGCGTAACAGGGCTTAGTGGAATGCGGTTGAGGGGCGAAACGGGAGTTACCTCCCGGGCTGTCGGACCCTCCCGTTAGTCTCGGGGATCATGCGACTGCTGCACACTTCCGACTGGCACCTCGGCCGGGCGTTCCACCGGGTGAACATGCTCGGCGCCCAGGCCGGGTTCATCGGCCACCTCGTCGAGACCGTGCGCGAGCACGCCGTCGACGCCGTGGTCGTGTCGGGAGACGTGTACGACCGCGCGGTGCCCCCGCTCGCCGCCGTCGAGCTGTTCGACGACGCACTGCACCGCCTCGCCGACCTCGGCGTGCCCACGGTGATGATCTCCGGCAACCACGACTCGGCCCGCCGTCTCGGGGTCGGCGCCGGGCTCATCGACCGGGCCGGCATCCACCTGCGCACCGACCCGGCGGGCTGCGGCATCCCGGTGGTGCTGACCGACGCCCACAGGGACGTGGCCTTCTACGGGCTGCCGTATCTCGAACCGGCGCTGGTGAAGACCGAGTTCGGTGTGGAGAAGGCGGGACACGAGGCCGTGCTCGCCGCCGCCATGGACCGGGTGCGCGCCGACCTGGCCACGCGCGCGCCGGGCACCCGTTCCGTCGTCCTCGCACACGCCTTCGTCACCGGCGGCGAGCAGAGCGACAGCGAGCGGGACATCACCGTCGGCGGGGTCGCCGCCGTGCCCTCCGGCGTCTTCGACGGCGTCGACTACGTGGCACTGGGGCACCTGCACGGCTGCCAGACCCTCACCGAGCGGGTCCGCTACTCCGGCTCGCCGCTGCCGTACTCCTTCTCGGAGCACCGGCACCGCAAGAGCATGTGGCTCGTCGATCTGGACGCCGACGGGTCGGTCACCGCCGAGCGCCTCGACTGCCCGGTGCCGCGCGCGCTGGCCCGGTTGCGCGGCAGGCTGGAGGACCTGCTCGCCGACCCGGAGCTGACCGGGCACGAGGACGCGTGGGTCGAGGCGACCCTCACCGACCCGGTCCGCCCGGACGAGCCCATGGCCCGGCTCACGGAGCGGTTCCCGCACACGCTGAGCCTCGTCTTCGACCCCGAGCGGGCCCCCGACGAGCCCGGCGTGTCCTATGCCCGGCGCCTCGCCGACCGCAGCGACCAGCAGATCGCGGAGGACTTCGTGACCCACGTGCGCGGCGCCGGGCCCGACGACCACGAGCAGGGCGTGCTGCGGGACGCCTTCGACGCCGTGCGCGCGGACGAGAACGTGCGGGAGGTGGCCCGGTGAGGCTGCACCGGCTGGACATCACCGCCTTCGGGCCCTTCGGCGCCGGGCAGAGCGTCGACTTCGACGACCTGTCGGCCGCCGGGCTGTTCCTGCTGCACGGCCCCACCGGCGCCGGCAAGACCTCCGTCCTGGACGCCGTCTGCTACGCCCTGTACGGCTCGGTGCCGGGCGCCCGGCAGGGCAGCGGCCAGGGCATCACACTGCGCAGCGACCACGCGGCCGCCGGCACCCGCACCGAGGTGCGCCTCGAACTGACCGTCGCGGGGCGCCGGTTGGAGATCACCCGGCAGCCGCCCTGGGAGCGGCCGAAGCTCCGCGGCAAGGGCACCACCGTCGACAAGGCGCAGACCTGGCTGCGCGAGTACGACGCGACGACCCGCGCCTGGAAGGACCTCAGCCGCTCCCACCAGGAGATCGGCGAGGAGATCACCCAGCTGCTCGGCATGAGCCGCGAGCAGTTCTGCCAGGTCGTGCTGCTGCCCCAGGGCGACTTCGCCCGTTTCCTGCGCGCCGACGCCGAAGCACGCGGCAAGCTCCTCGGCCGCCTCTTCGACACCCGGCGGTTCGCCGAGGTCGAGAAGCGCCTCGCCGAACGGCGCCGCACCACCGAGGCCCGGGTCCGCGAGGGCGACGCCACCCTGCTGGCCGACGCGCACCGGATGCAGCAGGCCGCCGGTGACGCCATGGAGCTGCCGGAACTGGCCCCGGGCGAACCGGGACTGGCCCAGGCGGTCCTCGGCGCCGCCGCCGTCGCCCGCGGCACCGCCCGCGAGCGGCTCACCATCGCCGACGGCCGGCTCGCGGCCGCCGAGTCCGCCCGGGCCGCAGCCGGACGC
>NZ_MULI01000025.1 GCF_002939385.1 Streptomyces sp. MH60
GCGCGCGACCGTGCGGAATCCCGCGCGTCGCGTCATGCGGAGTCCCGTGCTCCGCGCGACCGCGACAGGGCCCGTGCGGCGCGCGACCGGGACCGCGCGGCACGGCGGGCCGCCCGCGGTCCGGTCTGGCCGGCCTGGCTCACCGTCGCGGTCCTGGCCGGGTGCGGCGTGGGCTACTTCCCGCTGCACCGAGGCGACGCCTCCGCACCGGCCTACGGGGTGGCGCTCGGCCTGTCGGCGCTCTGCCTGGTGCTGGCCCTGCTGCTGACCGTGCGGCCGGCCGTACCGCTGCTCGCCGCCGCGGTCGTGGGACCGGCGGCGCTGGCCGCGGCCAAGCTCTACGGCAGCGCCACCCCCTCGGCGCGGGTGTCCCCGGTCACGGACCTGACGCTGGCACCGGTCTGGATCGCGGTCGCGGTGGCCGTGGTCGCCTCGCTCGTCGCGCTGACGGCACTGTGCGTGCGGGTGGCCGCGCCGGCCTCCGCGCGGCGCAGGCCGACCCGCTCCGTGGCCGTGGCGAGCCGCACCGCCGCGGACTGACCGGCACTGCCCGCTTCCCGACAGCGCGTGGTCCGCGCCGGAAGGTGAACCGGCGCGGACCACGCGTCTGCCGTCAGACGCCCAGCGTGCCCGCGGGATGCTCGTGTTCCAGCAGGGCGGTGAGCACCCGGTCGGGAGTGAGCGGCAGTTCCCGGAAGCGGATGCCGGTGGCGTGGTGGACGGCGTTGCCCACGGCCGCCGCCGAGCCCACGATCCCGATCTCGCCGATCCCCTTGCTGCCCATGGGGTTGAGGTGGTCGTCCTTCTCGTCGACCCAGTGCGCCTCGACGTCCGCGACGTCGGCGTGCGCGGGCACGTGGTACGACGCCAGATCGCGCTCGACGAAGTCACCGAACACCGGGTCCACCGTGCTGTCCTCGGTCAACGCCATGCCCAGGCCCATCGTCATGCCCCCGATGAACTGGGACCGGGCCGTACGCGCGTTGAGGATGCGCCCGGCGGCGAACACGCCCAGCAGCCGGGTCGCCCGCACCTCACCGGAGACGGTGTCCACGCTCACCTCGGCGAAATGGGCGCCGAACGCGTGCCGGGCGAAGGGGCTCTCCGCGTCCACCGTCCCGGAGGTGTCGGCCTCGGCCGTGACCCCCTCGGCCGGCAGCGGCCCCGAGCGCTCCGCCAGCCGGGCGGTCAGCCGGACGCACGCCTGGTGCACGGCCGACCCCCAGGACGCGGTGCCCGAGGAACCACCGGCCATCGGGGCGAACCCGATACCGCTGTCGGCGACCTCGACCCGCACCCGGTCCAGCGGGGCGCCGAGGGCGTCGGCCGCGATCTGCGCCAGCACCGTGCGGGCACCCGTGCCGATGTCGGTGGCGTTCACCCGCATCAGGAATCCGCCGTCGGGCAGGGCGCGCGCCGAGGCGACGCACGGGGAGACCAGCACCGGGTAGGTGGCCGCGGCCACCCCGCTGCCGATCAGCAGGGGACCGGCCTCGCGGGACCGCGGACGGGGGTCGCGGCCCTCCCAGCCGAAGCGCCGGGCACCCTCGCGCAGACACTCCACCAGATGCCTGCTGCTGAACGGCTTTCCGCTGTCCGGCTCGCGCTCCGGTTCGTTGCGGATCCTCAGCTCCACCGGGTCGACGCCGAGTTCGGCGGCCAGCTCGTCCATCGCCGATTCGAGGGCGTACATGCCGGGGCACTCGCCGGGGGCGCGCATCCAGGAGGGCGTGGGCACGTCGAGCGCCGCCACGCGGTGGACCGTACGCAGGGCGGGAGCGGCGTACATGACCCGGGCGGGGACCGCCGCCTGTTCCACGAACTCCTTCACCCGCGAGGTGTGCGTCGTCACCTCGTGCACGAGCGAGGTGAGCCGGCCGCCGTCGTCCGCGCCGAGGCGCAGCCGGTGCAGGGTCGGCGCGCGGTGCCCGACGACGGCGGGCAGGTAGCGGCGCGGCAGTGCGACGGTCACCCGCCGCCCGGTCTCGCGCGCCGCCATCGCGGCCAGCACCACCTCGGGACGCGGTGTGCCCTTCGAGCCGAACCCGCCGCCCACGTGCTCGGCGCGCACCGTGATCCGGTCCTCGGGCAGCTCGAACAGGCGCGCCAGTTCCTTGCGCACCGCCGTGGTGCCCTGGCTGGAGCAGTGCACGGCCAGCCGGTCGCCGTCCCAGTGCGCCGTACTGGCGTGCGGCTCCATGGGGTGGTTGTGCAGCGGCGGCACCCGGTACTCGACGTCCACCCGGGCCGCCGAGGAGGCGAGGGCGCCGTCCGGGTCGCCCTGTTCGGTGACGGCCGGGAAGCCGCCGTTGGCGGACTCGGGGACGTACGCCCCGGAGTGCGAGGCGGTGAGCGTCACGTCGTGCGGCTCGGTCTCGTAGGTGATCCGGACGGCGGCGGCTCCGGCGCGGGCCGCCTCCAGCGTCTCGGCCACCACCACGCCCACGAACCAGCCCCGGTGCGGGACGTGCGCGTCCTGGAGCACGGCCAGCGTCGGGTCGTCCGGGGTGCCGAGCCGGGGCGCGTTCTCGTGCGTGAGCACCGCGAGCACGCCGGGCAGCGCGAGCGCGGGCGCGGTGTCGACGCCGGTCACCCGGCCCCGTACGACCGTCGCCGGCACGGGCCAGGCCTGGGCGCGGCCCGGCGCTGGGTACTCGGCGGCGTACCGGGCGGTGCCGGTGACCTTCTCCCGCCCCTCCCGGCGCTCGACGGGAGCGCCCAGGACGGCATCGGTGGCGGTCATGGAGTCCTCCTCGTGGACACCTCGGTCGTCAGGTGGTGGCGGGCGGGGCGAGCCGGCCCAGTACGTCCAGGGCCAGCCGGCGGGCCAGCGGCACCTTGTAGGCGTTGTCCCGCAGGGGTTCGGCCGCGGCCAGCTCCAGGTCGACGGCGTGTTCGAACGCCGCCGTCGTGGGCGCCGCGCCCAGCAGCGCGTCCTCGGCCCGCCGGGCCCGCCAGGGCCGGTGCGCCAGCGCCCCGAAGGCGATCCCGGCCCGCTCCACCACCCCGTCCGCGAGGTGCAGCACGACGGCGACGGAGGCCAGCGCGAAGGCGTACGACGCCCGGTCGCGGGCCTTGCGGTACGCCGAGGGCAGCCCGGCCGTGGCCGCGGGCAGGACCACACCGGTGATCAGCTCGCCCGGGTAAATCTCCGTGTCCCGCTCCGGATGCAGCCCGGGGAGCCGGTGGAAGTCGGCGGCGGGCACGCTGCGCGCGCCCTCGGGGCCGTGCAGTTCCACGCGCGCGTCGAGGGCGGCCAGCGCCACCGCCATGTCCGAGGGGTGGGTGGCGATGCACTGGTCGGAGTGGCCGAGCACCGCGTGATCGCGGTGCACGCCCTCCAGCGCGCCGCAGCCGCTGCCGGGCTCCCGCTTGTTGCAGGGCTTGGAGACGTCCTGGAAGTAGGGACAGCGGGTGCGCTGCAACAGGTTGCCGCCGGTGGTGGCGACGTTGCGCAACTGCCCGGAGGCACCGGCCAGCAGCGCCTGGGACAGCGCGGGGTAACGGTCGCGCACCGCCGGGTGGGCCGCGAGGTCGCTGTTGCGGACCATCGCCCCGGCCCGCAGCCCGCCGTCCGGCAACTCCTCCACGGTGTCCAGCGGCAGCCGGGTGACGTCGACGAGCGCCGCGGGCGTCTCCACGCCGAGCTTCATCAGGTCGACGAGGTTGGTGCCGCCGCCGAGGTAGCGGGCGCCGGGGTGGGCCGCGAAGGCATCGGTGGCCTCCTCGACGCTGCCCGCGCGTACGTAGGCGAAGGGCTTCACGGGATCACGTCCTCGACCGCGTCGGCGATCCGCGGATACGCACCGCACCGGCACAGGTTGCCGCTCAGCCGCTCCCGGATCTCGTCCCGGCCCAGCGCGACGGGCTCCCCGGAGGGTGTCGCCGGGTCGGTGACGTGGGAGGGATGCCCGGCCGCGGCCTCGGCGAGCGCGCCGACCGCGGAGCAGATCTGGCCCGGGGTGCAGTAGCCGCACTGGAAGGCGTCGCGGCCCAGGAAGGCCCGCTGCACCGGGTGCAGTTCCTCGCCGTCCCCGGCGAGACCCTCCACGGTGGTGATCTCGCAGCCGTCCAGGGCGACCGCGAACAGCAGGCAGCTGTTGACGCGCCGCCCGTCGACCAGGACCGTGCAGGCGCCGCACTGCCCGTGGTCGCAGCCCTTCTTGGCGCCCGCGAGGTCGAGGTCCTCCCGCAGGAGGTCCAGCAGGACGCGACGGTGATCGACGGTGAGGGTGTGCGGTTTGCCGTTGACGCGCAGCGTGGTCTGCGAACGGGAGGGTGCCGGTGGGCGGGAAGCGGGGGCGCTGTCGTGCTGGCTGTCCATGGCGTCGATGACCTTCCGGGACGGGCCGTGCTCCTGTGCCGTCCGCGTATCCACCTCGCGCCGGATGACACGTGAGGGTGCCCTCACCGCACCCCGCAGGGGAGACCCCGGGTTCGATGCCCCCGAGCGACCGAAGGCGCCCGGCGCCCGGCGCCCGGCGCCCGGCGCCCGGCGCCCGGCGCCGGGCGTCAGTCGTCGGTCGCCCGGGGCCCGGGAGGCTCCGCCGTGTCGCGGGGGGCGGTGGCGTCCGCGCGGGAGGTCCGGGCGGAGCCCCTGAACCGCTCCAGCGTGCGGGTCAGACCCCGCAGGGGAGACACCGACGGTGTCTGGGCGGGTGCGGGCCCCGCCGGTGCCGCCTCGGCGGACTCCCGGTACACGGCGAGGGCCTCGGCCGCGCGTTCCGCCGCCTCCCGGTACAGGTCACGGGACTGGGTCATGGCCTCCAGTGCCTCGGCGTACATCTTCACCAGCTTGCGCTCGCGCTCCAGCTCCTCCTCCAGCGTCAGCAGCCGCCAGTCCTCCCGCAGCGAGCCGAGGGCCGCCACCGCGTCGTCGGGCAGCGGCCTGGGCAGCGCGGCGAAGGACGTCACCGCCGCGATCAGCCCGGTGGGCTCGGAGCCGTCCAGGAAGACGGTGCGGACGGAGAAGTCGTCGGCGGCGTAGTCGGCCGGGGCCGGCGTGCCGGGCAGCACCACGGCGCCGCCGCGCGGCACCTGGACCCCGAAGTCCTCCAGGGCCCAGTTCACCACCCGCAACTGCTGCGGCGCGGCGCGGTGCTCGACCACCCGGTGCCGCAGACCGGGCGGCAGCCGCTGCGCCAGCGGCACCCGGCCGCGGTGGTCCGGGGTCATCGCCTCGTGCACGACGACGTGGATGTTCCACGGGCTGCGCCCGGCCTCCTTGAGCAGCCGGCGCACGGCCTTGTCGTCGTCGGGCAGGGTGTTGATGCCCCGCAGCCGCAGCCCCGTGGCGGCGTCCCGGTCCCAGGTGACGTCCGGGTCGTCGGGCCAGAACACGGTGGCGGGGGAGGGCCAGGCGAGATCCCAGGCATCCTCGGCCTCCGCGAGCAGCGTCCAGTCCTGGCCGCCCGCCGAGCCGGGCTCCAGGATCATTCTGGCCCGCACGGTGACGGCCCCGGGGGCCTTCCAGCGCGCCTCGAAGATCCGTGGGCCGGGGGTCCCGGCGGCCGCAGGCTCGGCCGCCGGCTCCTCGGGCGGCTCCAGGAAGTCGTCGATGACGTGGTCGTCCTTGAGCCGCCGCAGCCGGTGCCGGACGGTGTCCTCGGCCGCGGAGCCGACATGGCGGCCGCGAGCGGCCCACAGCGTGGGCGGATGCGTGGGGCGGGCGGTGGGAGAGGTCGGCATGGGTCCATCGGGCAGCAGGGGCACGGACGTAGGCAAGTATCGTCGCCGCAGGTCAGTCGAGAGCACCGGGGGGTCCGCCGACCGGGCGGGCCGCGGCGCCGCGCACGGTGCGGCCGGCCGTGGCGCGGGTGCGTCATGAGCGAGGGTGGGCAGGATCAGCCCGACCGACCGTACGGCATGAGAAGGAGCGACCTGATGAACCTCGACCTCGGCGGACGCACCGCACTGGTGACGGGCTCCTCGCAGGGCATCGGGGCGGCGATCGCCGCCGGACTGGCGCGGGCCGGGGCCACCGTGGGCGTCAACGGGCGCGACGCCGGTCGTCTGGCGGAGAGCGTCGAGAAGCTGCGGGCCGAGGTGCCGGACGGCGCGTTCGTGCCGGTCGCGGCCGACCTCGGTACCGAGGAGGGCGCCGAGCGGGCCCTGGAGGCGCTGCCCGACGTGGACATCCTCGTGAACAACCTCGGCGTCTTCGGTGCCGCGCCCGCGCTGGAGATCAGCGACGCCGAGTGGCGCCGCTACTTCGAGATCAACGTCCTCGCGGGCGTCAGGCTGACGCGCGCCCACCTCCCCCGGATGAGGGACCGCGGCTGGGGCCGGGTGCTGTACATCGCGAGCGACTCGGCCGTCGTCATCCCGGCCGAGATGATCCACTACGGGGTGTCCAAGACGGCCCTGCTCGGAGTCGGCCGCGGCTTCGCCAAGGAGGCCGCGGGCAGCGGCGTCACGGTGAACTGCGTCATCGCCGGTCCCACCCACACCGAGGGCGTCGAGGACTTCGTGTACCAGCTGGTCGACCGCGACCTGCCTTGGGACGAGGCACAGCGCGTCTTCATGCGCGAACACCGCCCGCAGTCCCTCCTCCAGCGGCTGATCGAGCCGGAGGAGATCGCCAACCTGGTGGTGTACCTCAGCTCCCCGCTCGCCTCGGCCACCACCGGTGCGGCCGTCCGGGTCGACGGCGGATACGTCGACTCGATCCTTCCGTAGCGTCTTGGGCCTCAGTCGTCCTCGGCCTCAGTCGTCCTCGGCCTCAGTCGTCCTCGGCCGCGCGCCGCCGGTCCGCCTCGTTCCAGGCCCGGGTGTCGCGCGGTTCGACGTACGGTTCCTCGTCCGGCGGGAAACCGCCGTCGATGACCCGCTGCCGGGCCAGCTCCGCGTCGAACTCCAGGCCGAGCAGAATGGCCAGGTTCGTCACCCAGAGCCACACGAGGAAGATGATGACGCCCGCGAGGGTGCCGTACGTCTTGTTGTACGAGCCGAAGTTGGCCACGTAGAAGGCGAACCCGGCGGAGGCGAGCAGCCAGATCAGCAGCGCGACCAGGCTGCCCGGGGAGATCCACTTGAATCCCTTGACCCGGGCGTTCGGCGCGGCCCAGTACAGGATCGCGATCATCAAGGTGACGAGCAGGACCAGCACCGGCCACTTGGCGATCGACCACACGGTCAGCGCGGTGTCGCCGACGCCGAGCGCCGTGCCGGCCTGCCGGGCCAGGCTCCCGGTGAACACCACGATGAGCGCGCTGACCACCGCGAGCACGAGCAGCACCACCGTCAGGGCCACCCGCAGCGGCAGCACCTTCCACACCGGGCGCCCCTCGGGCACGTCGTAGACCGCGTTGGCGGCGCGGATGAACGCGGCCACGTAGCCGGACGCCGACCAGACCGCGCCCACCAGACCGACCACGGCCAGCACGGAGCCCAGGCCCGCCTTGGCCTGCAGTTGCTCCACGGCGTTCGTGATCACGTCCCGCGCGGAACCCGGCGCGAGCTTCTGTACGTTGTCCAGCACCTCCTGGGTGGCGGACTCCCCGGCGATGCCGAGCAGCGAGACCAGCACCAGCAGGGCCGGGAACAGCGACAGGATGCCGTAGTAGGTCAGCGCGGCGGCCCGGTCGGTCAGCTCGTCGTCCTTGAACTCGTGGACCACGCGCCGCGACAGCGCGAACCACGAACGCCGGGGCAGTTCGGTGGGGGAGTCGGGGGCGGCGTCCTCGGTGGCGGCGCCGGGACCGTAGTCCTCGGCCGTCTTCTCGTCGTCCGGTCCGTCGGCCGGTTCGTCCGCCGGTGTGTCCTTCGGGTGCTTCCCCCCGCGGGGGAGGTGGAGTCGGGCCATGCCCCCCGGGTTGCCCGTCTCGGCGGTCGCACGCTCCCTGGCCGGGCGGGCCCTGGACGGGCCGAACTCCGCAGTATGCCCGAGCGCGCGCACGTTCCTCTGGAAAATGCCAAAGCGCTCACCGGATGCGTGCACTTTCCGTAGTGTCGTCGTCACGTTCGCGGTACAGCCGTGCAGGGGAGGGGATCCGGCGTGCCCGGAATCGACGAGAGTCTGCTGGAAGCCATGCGACTGCCCGGCGCGCGCGGAGCGTCCCTGGTCGACTGGATCAGCGGGCTCGCTCTCGGTGCCGTCGGCGAGGCACCGGGCGGCGACTGGGAGGCGACCGCCGCGGAGACGGCGGAGCTGGGCCGGCACGTCGCGGAGAGCGGCTCCCTGGCGGCGGGCGGCATCGCGGAGCCCGGCAAGGAACCCCCGGTGGAGGACCTGATCGCCACCACCGGCGACGCCTACCACCTGCTCAGGTTCGTCAGCACCCCGTTCGACAGCACCGTCTTCCTGCACCTGTGGCTGGACCGCAACGACGGAAACCTCGCCCTGGCCCGCATCCGGCTGGCCGAGATGGCGGACCGGCTGGTGCTCGGATGACCCGGGTGACGACCGCATGGACCACGCACGGGACGACGGCGGAGGCGCTCGGTGCCCTCGCGGCCGAAGGGGCGACCGGTGCCCTGTCGGGCGAGCGGGGCATCGTCTACCTCTCGGCGGGCCGCGTCGTGCACGTGGAGTCGGCCTTCACACCCGACCTCGGCGCGCTGCTCACCCGCAGCGGCGCGGTCCCGCCGGACGGCTGGTGGGAGGCGGTCGCCCGGGGCGGCGCCCAGCACCGGGTCGGCCACCGGCTCGTGGCCGGCGGCCGGCTCGCCGCGGGCGCGCTGGAGGTCTGCCACCTGGGCGCACTGTTCGACGCCGCGTACTTCGTCCTGGCCCACGACACACGCGCCCAGCGCTTCCGGCCCGGCGCGGTGCACTGGCTCGGCGCGGTCCGCTCCGTCCCGGTGGACGTCGTCGTCCGCGAGTGCGGGCGGCGGCGCGACCTGCTGGACCGGATCTGGCCCGACCCCGCCGTCGACGCGCTCCCCCTGGCCCGGGTGCCGGGGACGGACACCGCCGAGCTGCCCGTGCGGCGCGGCCGCACCCTGGCCCAGGTCGACGGCGTACGCACCGCCGCGGAGATCGCGTCGGCGCTCGCCTGCCGCACCTACCACACCCTGGTCGAACTGCGGCGCCTGGCCGCCGACGGCCTCGTCCGTGCCGCGCCACCCGCCGCCCCGCCGCTTCCCCCCGGCCCGGAACCGCGGGCGGTCGTGTGGGACGACCCCGACACGGCCCTGCTGCGACGGCTTCGAGACGCCTTGGAGGCCCTGTGATCCGCGCGCGCCGCCGGCGCGACGAAAGGAGACTGCTCATGGCCGTCGAGAGCGACGTCCTGGACGAACTGCACCGGCTGCGCAACCGCGTGCCCCAGCTGACCGGGTCGCTCGCGGCCACCGTGGACGGCCTCGTCCTGGCCCACGACGCGCCGGGCACCGAACCCGAGGGTCTCGCCGCGCTCACCGCGGCCGCGCTCGGCGTCGCGCACCGCATGGCCGAAGCCACCGCGCGCGGCGGTTTCCGCGAACTGCTGCTGCGCGGGACCGACGGCTACGTCGCCACCTACGCCGCCGGTCCGGCCGCCGTGCTCACCCTGCTCGCCGACGGCCGGGTCAACGTGGGCCGCCTGCACCTGGAGGGGCGGCGCAGCGGCGCGCGGATCGGGGAGCTGGTCGCCGCCGGGACCGGGGCGGAACGCGTCCGCGCCCCGGCCGCCGAGCACGGTGCGGCGCTGCCCGCCCAGCCGGCCCGCCCCATCGGCACCCTGCCGGTGCGCACCCCGCAACGGCCCGCACACCAGCCCACCCCCCAGGCCGGCGGTCACCACCGGCCGACCTGAGCCACCCCTCGCGTACCGATCACGTCCGGAAAGGAAACCACCATGGCCAACCTGGAGACCTCGCTCAAGGAATGCCTCAGCTCCATCGACGGAGCGACCGCCGTCGCGCTGGTCGACTACACCAGCGGAATGGCGCTCGGCACCCTGGGCGGCGGCAAGGACTTCAACCTCGAGGTCGCCGCCGCCGGCAACACCGACGTCGTACGGTCCAAACTGCGCACGATGGAGCACCTCGGTCTCAAGGACGAGATCGAGGACATCCTGATCACCCTGAACACCCAGTACCACATGATCCGCCTGCTCAAGGGGCGCGGCGGCAACGGGCTCTTCCTCTACCTGGTGCTGGACGCGAGCCGCGCCAACCTGGCCATGGCCCGCCACCAGCTGCGCCGCATCGAGACCGACCTGGAGGTCTGAGCCCGCCCGCCCGTTCGCCCCCCGCGGACCCCGCGGACGCGTCCGGCGCCGGTGCCCCGCGAGGGGGCCACCGGCGCCGGGCGTCCTGGCTCAGGCGCCGCTCTCGCGGAGCATGTCCTCGCGCTCGACGTACTTCACGCGCTCACGTCCCTGCGGTTCGCCCTGCGCCTTCTCCGCGGCGTCGAGCCTGTACCAGCCGTCCCAGGTGGTGAAGCGGACGTTGCGCTCGGCGAGGAAGGCGTCCACGGCCTCGGGAGCGGGCGAGGCGGGCGTCTGGAGACGGCCGTTCGCGTAGTCGTCCAGCAGGTTGGCCACCGTCTCGTTGGCGTCGCCCTTGGTGTGCCCGATCAGACCGACCGGACCGCGCCGGATCCAGCCGGTGACGTACGTCGACCGCAGGTGCTCGCCGGACTCCTGGACGACCCGGCCGCCCACGTCCGGGACCGTGCCCGTCTCGAGGTCCCAGGGCAGCTTGGGCAGCTGGTCGGAGAGGTAGCCGACGGCCCGGTAGACCGCCTGGACGTCCCAGTCCTTGAACTCGCCGGTGCCCTTGACGTTGCCCGTGCCGTCCAGCTCGGTGCGCTCGGTGCGCAGGCCGACCACCTTGCCGTCCTCGCCGAGGATCTCCGCGGGCGACTCGAAGAAGTGCAGGAACAGCTTGTGCGGGCGGTCGCCGACGTCGCGGATCGCCCAGTTCTCCAGGGTCTTGGCGACCATGTCGGCCTGCTTGTTGCCGCGCCGGGTCGCGATCGAGCCCTCGTCGTAGTCGATGTCCTCGGGGTCGACGATCACCTCGATGTTGGGGGAGTGGTCCAGCTCCCGCAGCTCCATCGGGCTGAACTTCGCCTGCGCCGGGCCGCGGCGGCCGAAGACGTGGACCTCCAGCGCCTTGTTGGCCTTCAGGCCCTCGTACACGTTCGGCGGGATCTCGGTGGGCAGCAGCTCGTCCGCGGTCTTGGCGAGGACCCGGGCGATGTCCAGGGCCACGTTGCCCACACCGAGGACGGCGACCTTCTCCGCCTCCAGCGGCCAGGTGCGCGGGAAGTCGGGGTGGCCGTCGTACCAGGCGACGAAGTCGGCCGCGCCGTACGAACCGTCGAGGTCGATGCCGGGAAGGGACAGGGCCCGGTCCGCCGTGGCGCCGGTGGCGAAGATCACACCGTCGTAGAAGGCGCGCAGGTCGTCCAGGCTGACGTCGGCGGGGTAGTTCACGTTGCCGAAGAGGCGGATCTGCGGCTTGTCGAGCACCTGGTGCAGGGCCGTGATGATGCCCTTGATCCGTGGGTGGTCGGGCGCGACGCCGTAACGGATGAGTCCGAACGGGGCGGGCATGCGCTCGAAGATGTCGATGGAAACACCGGGGTCGGCGGCCACTTCGGACTTGAGCAGGGCGTCAGCGGCGTAGATCCCGGCCGGGCCGGATCCGACGATGGCTACCCGCAGAGGGCGGGGCATGTTCAGGTTCCCTTCGAGCGGTGACAGATCGACTCTCCGGGAAGCCTAAGCTAAGGCAAGCCTAAGTCGGTACGCGGGTCCGGTCTATGAGGTCATAAGGACATCTTATGGGATCTCATGGTTCGGGTTTGGGGGTCGGGTGCGCGTACCCGGCCGGGCGCGGGTTTGAAGCCCTGGTCACGGGTGACGCAGGCGTGGGGACGCAGTGGTGCGCCCCGTGCCGCCTCCCGAGAGGAGCCCGTGTGCAGCGTCCGGACGACGACAGCTCGGACCCCAACCGCTGGCGGGCCCTGTGGGTGACCCTGGTCGCCGGATTCATGACTCTGCTGGACGTGACGATCGTCGCCGTGGCCCTGCCCTCCATGCAGGAGGGGCTGCACACCTCACCGGCGGCCGTGCAGTGGGTCGTCTCCGGCTACGCGCTCGCGTTCGCCCTGACCCTGGTGACCGCGGGCCGGGTCGGCGACGCGTTCGGCAGGCGCCGCGTCTTCCTCGCCGCCCTGGCCGCCTTCGTGCTCTGCAGCGCCGCGGCGGGGGCCGCACCCGGCATCGAACTGCTGGTGGCCGCCCGGCTCGCCCAGGGAGTCGCCGCGGGCAGCCTCGCGCCCCAGAACTCGGCACTGATTCAGCAGCTGTTCCGGGGCGCGGAACGCGGCCGCGCGTTCGGGCTGTTCGGCGCCACCGTGGGGGTCTCCAGCGCCGTGGGACCCGTCGTCGGCGGTCTGATCCTGGCGCTGGCGGGCCCCGAGGGCTGGCGGTGGATCTTCTACGTGAACGTGCCGGTCGGCGTGCTCGCGCTGCTCCTCGGCTTCCGCCTGCTGCCCCGGGTGGCGCCCGGCGGCCGGGGACGGCTCGATCCCGTGGGCGTGGTGCTCCTCGGCGCGGGCATCCTGGCGCTGATGCTGCCGCTGGTGCTCGCCGAGAGCGGGGGCCTGACCAAGGTGTGGTGGCTGTTCCCCGCGGGCGCGCTGGTCCTCGTCGCCTTCGCGCGGTGGGAGCGCCGGGTCGCCCGGCGGGGCGGGCAGCCGCTCCTGGAGCCGGGACTGCTCACCGAGACCCGCGGCTACGCCACCGGCGCGGGCCTGGGCGCCCTGTACTTCGTGGGGTTCAGCGGGGTGTGGCTGGTCTTCGCGCTCTTCTTCCAGAAGGGCCTGGGCTACTCACCACTCATGTCCGGCCTGGCGGTGACCCCGTTCGCCGTGGGCTCGGCCGTCGCCGCCGCCGTGGCCGGCCGGCTGGTGGAACGGCTGGGGCGGCTGCTGACCGTCTGGGGACTGGTCGCCGTCATGGTGGGGCTGGGCACGACCGCGCTGCTGCTCTGGCTCGCACCCTCCGGCCTGGCCGCCTGGCTCGCCGCCCCGGCCCTGCTGCTCGGCGGGCTCGGCAGCGGCTGCGTGATCTCCCCGAACATCACCATGACGCTGCGCGACGTGCCGGTGCGGATGGCGGGCGCCGCCGGGGGCGCTCTGCAGACGGGCCAGCGGCTGGGCGGCGCCGTGGGCACCGCCGCGCTGCCGGGACTCTTCTACCTGACGCTGAACGCCACCCACGACGACTACCACGAGGCCGTCGCCCTGGCGGTGGGCACCGGCGTCGCCGCCATGCTGTGCGCGCTGACCGTCGCGGTCCGCGACTGGCACCGGGACCGCCCCGGCGGCGACCGCGGCTGCCCGCCGGAGACGTCCCACAGCCACACCCACGCCGGTCAGAACTGACCGCCCCGCCGGCACCTCCCCGGGCGGGCGCTCAGCGGCGCTTGCCGAACCTGCGCAGCATCTCCTGGGCCTGCGCGCGGCGGCGCGGGTCCGAGGCGGCCCGGCGCACCTGTTCGGTCGCCCGGCGCCCCTGCGGGCTGCGCGCGAACCGCTTGATCCGGTCCAGTACTCCGGCCATGACGTTCCTCCGAGTCGACGACGTGACGCTCTGTCCAGCTGTCCAGCTGTCCTGCCGGTGCTCGTACCCGGAGCCCCGCCGGACACCCCTGCCGGGCGTTCGCACGTTTGAACCCGCCGCACCCGGCGACCCGCCGGACAGGACATCGCACACGAACGCCGAGAGGTGAACCACAGTGGCCGGCAAGGAGAAGTCCAAGTCCAAGATGGAGCAGGCCAGGGGGAAGGCCAAGGAAGCGGCCGGCCGGGCCGTCGGCAACGAGAGGATGACGGCCGAGGGGCGCGCCGAGCAGTCCAAGGGCGACGCCCGGCAGGCCAAGGAGAAGGGCAAGGACGTGTTCCGGCACTGACGCGGAACACGGAACCGGCGGCACACGGGCCGCGGAACCCGGCGTGGGGCCGGTTCCGCGGCCCGTCTCCTGTCCGGACGCCCCGGTGGGGGCCGTAGGCCGGACCGCGGGTCAGCCGATGTGGTAGGCGTCCCCGTACACGTGCCAGTCCAGCGGCGGCTCCAGGTCGAGGTTGCCCTGGTCCAGGAAGACGCGCTGGGCCGTGTCGACCCGGCTGGTGTCGCTGTGCGCCTCCTCCTGCTTCATCGCCCACACCCGCTCGTCGAGGAAGGCGTGCAGGTAGGCGACCTCGTCGCCGCCCTGGGCGGGCGGCCGGGCCCGGCCGAGCGCGCGCTCCCGGATGCTGCCGAAGCCGAGGTCGCCGCCGTCGCCGTGCATCACGAGCGCGTCGTAGTACGCGAACTGCCCCAGCGTCCGCAGCCCGTCCTCCTTGCCCCGCCGCACGGCCGGGTCGAAGTACACGCGGTCGCGCTCGTCGTCCTGGGCCCCGCGGAACTCCGGGTCCTCGTCGGCGGCCCGGCGCCAGTCGTCCGGGAAGCCGGGGTCGAGGCCCTCGTGCGAGTCGGAGCCGTCCACCCGGCGCAACGCCGGCAGATAGGGCGCGAGCACGTTCCCGGGACGGCGCTCGGCGTACAGCTCCACCAGGTCGAGCATGTCGCCGGTGCCGGAGCAGAAGCCGATGATGCCAGCGGTGTAGCCGCGGCCGTCACCGATGTCCTCGATGTACCGGTACTGCGCCTTCCAGTCGAGCGAGGAGTTCTCCGCGCTCGACACCAGTTGCATGGCGATCTCCTTCTTCGCCGGGTCGTCGAGTCCCGTCGCGCGCGCGGACGCCGCCGCGGCGCGCGAGGGGGTGAGCAGGGGGACCGTCGCCAGGGACGCGCATGCCATGGCGAGCACGGTACGGCGCGAGGGGCCTGCGGGGCGCGCCGGGTCGGGGATGGGGTGCCTCACGGGATCTCCAGGTGTGGGGGAGTGGGGGAGGGAGTGCCGGGCACTGATAGGAAAGTTTCCTACCAGACAATCGGCGTCCTGGGCACCCGTCCGGCGCGAAATCGGTACGGAACAGGGGTCGGCCACGGCCCTCCCGCGTCCGTCAGGGCACCGGCTGCTCCGCCCAGATGACCTTGCCGGCCGGTGTGTAGCGCGTGCCCCAGCGCTCCGCGAGCTGGGCGACCAGGAAGAGTCCGCGTCCGCCCTCGTCCGTCATGGCCGCGTAGCGCAGGTGCGGGGAGGTGCTGCTGCTGTCGAACACCTCGCAGATCAGGCTGCGGTCGCGCACCATCCGCACGTGGACGGTGTCACCGCCGTACCGGATCGCGTTGGTGACCAGCTCGCTCAGGATCAGCTCCGTGGTGAACGCCAGCTCGTCCAGACCCCACTCGTCCAGCCGCCGGGTGACCTGGGACCGGATCTCGGCGACCGCCGCCGGATCGTTCGGGACGTCCCACTCGGCCACCTGGTCCGGGCCCAGCATCCTGGTCCGGGCGACCAGCAGGGCGATGTCGTCGCCCGGCCGGTCCGGGAGCCGGGCGTCCAGGACGGTCCGGCAGGTCTCCTCGGGCGTCTCGCCGGCCGTCTCCAGAGCCCGGCGCAGCTGTTCCAGCCCGACGTCGATGTCGTGCACGCGGTCCTCGACCAGCCCGTCGGTGTACAGCACCAGCCGGCTGCCCTCCGCCAGCCGCAGTTCCGTCGTCTCGAACGGGAGGCCGCCCAGGCCCAGCGGGGGCCCCGCGGGCACCTCCGGGAACTCCACGGTGCCGTCCGGCCGGATCAGGGCCGGCGGCGGATGACCCGCCCGGGCGATCACACAGGAGCCGGCGACCGGGTCGTAGATCGCGTAGAGGCAGGTTGCACCGGTCACCGGGGCGCTGCTGTCGTCGGCCGCCTCGTCCTGGTCGATCCGTCCGACCAGCTCGTCCAGCAGCCCGAGCAGTTCGTCGGGCGGCAGGTCGAGGGCGGTGAAGTTGTGCACCGCCGTGCGCAGCCGGCCCATGGTGGCGGCGGCGTGCAGCCCGTGCCCGACGACGTCGCCCACCACGAGCGCGACCCGGGCCCCGGACAGCGGCAGCACGTCGAACCAGTCCCCGCCGACCCCCGCCTGCGCGGGCAGGTAGCGGTAGGCGACGTCCAGCGCGTTCTGCTCGGGCAGTCTGCGCGGCAGCAGACTGCGCTGGAGGGTCACCGCCATGCTGTGCTCGCGGGTGTAGCGGCGGGCGTTGTCGATGGAGACCGCGGCCCGCGCGACCAGCTCCTCGCCGAGCGCCAGCTCGTCCTCGTCGAACGGCTCGGGCTTGACCGAACGCCAGAAACTCACCACGCCGAGCACCAGGGTCCCCGCGCGCAGCGGGACGGTGATCAGCGAGTGGACCCCGTACTCCACCACCTGCGCGGAACGCTCCTGGTCCTGCGCCTGCCAGCCCGGGGCCTCGCCGAGGCGGGGCTCCAGGACGGCCCGGCCGCTCCGCAGGGTGCGGCCCTGCGGGGACGAGTCCACGTAGCGGATCTGCCGTCCCACCGGATAGAGCGGGACGTCCTCGGTGATGCCGCTCAGCGCGGCGCGGCGCAGCGGCGTCACGCCGCCCGGCTGGCCGCCGGCCAGCACGGTGTCGAAGAGGTCGACGGTGACGTAGTCCGCGAACCGGGGCACGGCCAGCTCGCCCAGTTCCTCGGCGGTGCGGGTGACGTCCAGGCTGGTCCCGATGCCCACGCCGGCCGCGTAGAGGATGTCCAGGCGTTCCCGGGCGGTCTCCGCCCGGCCGGACAGGGCCCGCAGCTCGGTGGAGTCGCGCAGCGTCGCGACACTGCCGGCCGGGCCGCCCCGGACGTCCGTGGGGCGCTGGTTGATGGCCAGCAGCCGGTCCTTGACCAGATGCACCTCGTCGGTGGCGGCCTGGCCCGAGGCCAGCAGCTCGGCCAGGTCGGACGGCAGCCCGAGCGCGCTGACGTGCCGCCCCTCGGCATCGGGGGGCAGGGCGAGCAGCCGCCGCGCCTCGTCGTTGGCCAGCAGCAGCCTGCCCTCGCCGCCGACGATGAGCACGCCCTCGCGGACGCTGTGCAGCACCGCGTCGTGGTGTTCGTACATCCGGGTCATCTCGTGCGGCCCCAGGCCGTGCGTCTGCCGCAGCAGCCGGCGGCTCACCAGGGCCGTGCCCCCGGTCGCCAGGGCCAGTCCGACGGCCGCCGCGCTCAGCACCAGGGGCAGCTGGCGGTCGGCGACACCGCCCACGTTCTCGGTCGTGATGCCCGCCGAGACCAGCCCCACCACCCTGCCGTCGGGGTCCTCGACGGGCACGATGGCCTGGACCAGCGGGCCGATGGTCCCCTCGATCTCCTCGGTCACCGTCTTCCCGGCCAGTGCGGGGGCGGTGTTCCCGACGAACTTCCTGCCGATGCGGTCCGGCTTGGGATGGGTGTAGCGGACGCCCTCGGGGTTGGTGACCACCACGAAGTCCACGTCCGTGGCCTTGCGCACCGCCTCGGCGCGGGGCTGCAGCACCGCCGTGGGGTCGGGGCTGCGCAGCGCCTGGAGGATGCCGGGGGAGTTGGCGAACGTCTCGGCCACGGAGACGGACCGGTTGCGGGCCTCCACCGTGCTGTCGCGCCGCACCTGGAGCACCAGGGCGACCGCGGCGGCCACCACCAGGAGCAGCACGATGACCACGTTCATCACGAAGACCTGGCCGGCCACGCTGCGTCCGGACAGCGCCGAGCGCAGCGCCGAGGCAGGCCGCCTCGCGCCCCCTCCCCGCCGTGACCGGTCCGCGTCCTGCCGGTGTCGGGCGTGCGGGCCGCCGGGACGACGGGGTGACCGTTCTCCCGATCGACCCATCAGTCGGACCATGTGCCCATGTCTACACTGCCGGGCCCCGAGTGGCGAGGGGCACCCCCCGTGACACGGGGGCCGGCCGGACGGGGGCCGCGGGCGTGGGCGCCGCGGTTTACCGGGTCGGGCACGGCTGTGTTCACCCGGGACTCCCCGGGCGGGCCCGGCGGGTGGCGAGCAGCAGCGCGATGTCGTCGGGACGGTCCGTGGTGCGGCGGGCGGTCACGACGATCCGGTCCGCGACGCCCGCGAGCGAACGGCTCCCCGGCCGCGCGGCGGGCGCGCCGGCCCTGGCCAGCGCGAGGCGCAGGGCGGTGATCCCCTCGTCGATGTCGGTGCCGGGCCGCTCCACGAGACCGTCCGTGTACAGGGCGAGGACGGCGCCGGGCTCGACCGTGAACTCGGTCAGCGGGTACGGCGCGCCCGGGTCCACCCCGAGCACCACCCCGCCGGGCAGGTCGAGCGTCTCGGTGCGTCCGTCCGGGTGGCGCAGCAACGGCGGCGGGTGCCCCGCGCGCGCCGCGCAGGCCCGCCCGGTGGCCGGGTCGAGCCGGATGTAGCAGCAGCTCGCGAACAGGCCCGGGTCCAGATCGGCCAGCAGGTGGTTGACGCCGCTCATCACCTCGTCGGGCGGACGGTCGCCGAGGGCGAAGGCGCGCACCGCGCTGCGCAGTTGCCCCATGGTGGCCGCGGCCTGCACGCCGTGCCCCTGCACGTCCCCGATGACCAGGGCCATGCCGTCGCCGGAGGCCACCACGTCGTACCAGTCCCCGCCCACGTCCAGACCCTGGGTGCCGGGCAGATAGCGGCCCGCGGTGTCGAGCAGCGGGTGCGCGGGCAGCCGCCGGGGCAGCAGCACCTCCTGCAGCCCGCGGGCGAGCGCGGTCTCGGACTCGTAGCGCCGGGCCTTCTCCATGGCGTGGGCGATGAGCCCGGCGAGGGCGGTGAGCACCGTGCGCTCCTCGGTGCCGAAGCCCCGGGAACGCTCGAAACCGAGGATGCAGGAGCCGACCGGGCGGCCGGTGGCGATCAGCGGCAGGAAGGCGCGGGCGCCCTCCGTGGCGTCCAGCGGGATGCCCGGGTACGCGGCGGCGAGCGCCTGCATCGAGTCGAAGAACAGCGGCCGGCCGCTGGTCAGCGTCTCGACGCCGGGCAGCCGGGCGTCCAGCGGCACTCCTTCGAAGGGCGCGAGGAAGCCGGGCGGGAAACCCGTCTCCCACGCCAGGTGCAGATGCCGGTCCTGGAGCAGGTAGATGGCGAGCCGGCGGCCGCCGAACGCCGACAGCAGCTCCCGTACGACCACCTCGGAGACCTGGCGGGCGGTGACCGCCTCGGTCAGGGCCACGGCCAGGACGATGGGGCGGTACTCCGGTGCCGTCGTGATGACCGGCGGCGCGGGGGCGCCGTCCTCGGGCCCGGCGCCGCCCTCGGGCCCGCCGTGCTCGGGCGTGAGGCCGGCGGACGCGTCGGCCACCCGGTTGGCCGGGCGGAGCGTGACCGTCAGGAGGTCCGGCCCCGGATGCACGCCGACGGCGAGCCAGTCGCCCTCGTAGGGCCGCGGCGCCGTGCGGCGGCTCGCGTCGGGCGGTCGCCGGACGTGGAAGGCGACCGGCTCCGGGGAGAGCAGGGCGCCGCGCAGGTGGTCCTCGTAGGCCGCCCGGTCCAGCCAGGGAACGGCCTCCCACAGGGAACGGCCGAGCAGCCTCGCCCGTGGCCTGCCCAGCAGCCGGGCGGCGCGGGGGTTGGCGTAGACGACGGTGCCGAGGCGGTCCACGCAGCAGACGCCCTCCGGCAGCAGGTCGGCCGCGGCATCGGCCACGGTGCCGTCGAAGGGATCGCGCACGGCGCCGCGCACCGGCCCGCCGACGGGCGGCGAGGACGGCGGCCGCCACAGCTCCACCAGCCGCAGCGGACCCTCCGCCGTGCGCACGTACAGGGGCAGCCGGGGCGGCCGGCCCGCGGCCGTGTTCCGCAGCGCCGCGGCGATCCGGTGGCCGTCGTCCGGGGCCAGGACACCGGTGAGCGTGTCGAGCGGCGCCGGGGCTCCGGCGATCCTCGCCGGGATGCCGAGCAGGACGCACAGCGGCTCGTCGAGGGTGACGGCACCGGAGTCCGGGTCCCAGCCGAAACTTCCGACGCGCCACGGGTGCCGTCCCGAGGCGGGCGGCCGTACGCACAGCGGCCCGCCCTCCCAGGCGACCGCCGGCGCGTCCCGGCCGGCGTCGAGCCGCTCCAGGGCCGCGCCGAGGTCCTGCGCCAGTCCGGCCACACGGTCCGCGCCCTCCAGCAGGTCGGCGGCGTCCGGGACGGGTGGCCGCAGGACGGTCAGGACGCCGTAGGTCCGGCTCACTCCGGCGACGGGCACGTACAGGGACCCGAAGGGGAAGGGCAGCCCCGCCGCGAACTGCGGATAGCGGCGCATGGTCTCCGCGGCGTTGGGCAGCACCACGCGCACGCCCAGCCGGTAGGCGTCGGCGACCGGGAACGGGCTGTCGGCGTGCAGGCGCCACCAGGGACGGAAGAGGGGGCCCGGCAGCCCGGCGAGGACGGCCAGCCGCAGCAGCCGGGGGGTGGGGGAACGCAGGTACACGCCGCCCGCACGGCCGTCGGCCGCGCCGATCGCCCGGGTGGAGGCGTCGATCAGCAGCGCCGCCAGCCGTCCGGGCGTCCCGGCGGTGCCCTCGGTGTTCTCGGTGTGCTCGGCGCCCGTACTCATCGGCCCCACCTCGTCCGTGCGCCGCCGCGCGGGCGACACAGCAAGAATGCGCCACCCCCCGGGGTCGCGCACCCGATCGGGCCACACGGGTGAGCGTGACCGGGTGGTGACGGGGCGTTGACCCGACGGACGGGAGTCCGTAATCTCCTCCGCGACATTCGGAAATCTGACCGAAACTTTCGAATCCCCGGCTGAAGTCCGGCGACCTCCGCCCCTCCGAACGCCCCCGCACGCCGATGCAAGGAACGGGATGACATGAGCATGATCGTGAGACGCCTGGCGAGAGCGGCCACCGCCGGTCTCGTGGCCGCGGCCGCGCTGACGGCCGCGGCCCACTCCGCCGAAGCCGCCGACACGCTCGGTTCCGCGGCGGCCGGACAGGGGCGCTACTTCGGCACCGCCGTCGCGGCGAGCCACCTCGGCGAGGCCGACTACACCGCCACGCTGGACCGCGAGTTCAGCTCGGTGACGCCCGAGAACGAGATGAAGTGGGACGCCACCGAGCCCGGCCGCGGCACCTTCACCTTCACCTCCGCCGACCGGATCGTGGACCACGCCCGGAGCGAAGGCATGGACGTGCGGGGCCACACCCTCGTCTGGCACTCCCAACTGCCCTCCTGGGTCGGCTCACTGGGCGCCTCCGACCTGCGCACCGCGATGAACAACCACATCAACGGCCTGATGGGCCACTACAAGGGGGAGATCCACAGCTGGGACGTCGTCAACGAGGCGTTCCAGGACGGCGGGAGCGGCGCCCGGCGCAGCTCGCCCTTCCAGGACAAGCTGGGCGACGGATTCATCGAGGAGGCGTTCCGCACCGCCCGCGCCGCCGACCCGGCCGCCAAGCTCTGCTACAACGACTACAACACCGACGGCGTCAACGCGAAGAGCAATGCCGTCTACAACATGGTCAAGGACTTCAAGTCCCGCGGCGTGCCCATCGACTGCGTCGGCTTCCAGTCCCACTTCAACGGCAACTCCCCGGTCCCGTCCGACTACCGGCAGAACCTCCAGCGCTTCGCCGACCTCGGCGTCGACGTACAGATCACGGAGCTGGACATCGAGGGCTCCGGCTCCGCGCAGGCCGCCGACTACACCAAGGTGGTGGGGGCCTGCCTCGCGGTGAGCCGCTGCACCGGCATGACGGTCTGGGGCGTCACCGACACGTACTCGTGGCGCAGCAGCGGCACTCCGCTGCTGTTCGACGGCAACTACAACGAGAAGCCGGCCTACGACGCCGTCCTGGCCGCCCTCGGCGGCGCGGGCGGCCCCGGAGAGCCCGGCGACCCGGGTGACGGCGCGGTGAGCTGCACGGCCACGTACACCAGGACCGCGGACTGGAGCAGCGGCTACAACGGCCAGGTCACCATCACCGCGGGCGGTGAGCCGATCAGCTCCTGGACCGCGACGGTCACCCTGCCCGCGCAGCAGACCGTCTCGTCCCTCTGGAACGGCACGCCCACCCGGAGCGGCGACGTCATGACGGTGCGGCCGAGCTGGAACGGCACCCTGGCGGCCGGCGCGTCGACCAGTTTCGGGTTCACCGTGGCGAAGAACGGCAGTGACGCCGCGCCCACGGTCGGCGCCTGCACCGCGTCCTGACCCGGTGGCCCGGGCCGGCCGTCCGCGGGCGCGGTCGGCCCGGGGCCCGTTCGAAAGGCGGTGTGTCCGGCCGAAGTTGGGGCAAAGGGATCGTGGAAAGCGTCCTGGTGCGTATCGTGAGAACCGGGGGACCTTCGCTTCCTCCACTCGGCCCCGGACCGGACGGTGAGGCTCGGTATGACTCCGGCGCACGGATGCGACGCCGCGGATGCCTCCGTCGTGTCCGCGGTCGCCGAGTTCAGGGGCGGATCGGCGATGATCCCCGCCTCCAGGGACGTCGTGCACGGCTTCGTCGCGCGGCTCGCCGAGCGGGGCCTGGACCTGTCGGACGCCTTCCTGGACGCCGCCCGTCTGGTCGCGACCGAGCTGGTGACGAACGCGCTGCGGCACGCGCCCGGCCCCTGCCGGCTGGAGCTGACCCTGGTGGACGACCGGGTGGAGTTCGCGGTGTCGGACACGGGGGACGCCTTCCCCACGTTCCTGCCCCGTGATCCCTTGCGGGTCGGCCGGCACGGACTGGAGATCGTGACGCGGCTGTGCGGCGAGGTCATCACCAAGCCGCACGCGACCGGGAAGACGGTGTACGCGCGCCTGCCGCTGGCCTGACCCCCCGCTCAGGCGGTCAGGGCCTGCTCCACACTCGGGTAGCAGGGAATGAGCGCGTCGACGCCCACCAGCCGCAGCACGCGTTCGACGGCGTCGCGCGGTGCGGCGAGCCGGAACCAGACGCCGCGGGACTCGGCGGCCCGGTGCGCGGAGATGAGGACGTTGATGCCGCTGGAGTCGAGGAACCCCACCTCGCCGAAGTCCACCACGGTGCCCGGCGCCGACTCCACCGATGCCAGCAGGACCTCGTGCAGCTGACTGCTGCCGTCGAGGTCGACCTCCCCGGAGAGGCTCACGAGGCTGACACCGCCGCCCGTGGTGGTACGGGTGATCAGCAGCCGCTCCGGTACTGCCGCTCCCTCGATCTCCGCCACGCCGACCCCATCTCTCGTGTGCGCCGCATATGCCCCGGCCGTCTTCGGTGGCTTGATGTTAAGGCTCTTCGCCGCCCGCGTGGCCCAGTTGAGCGGACCGGAACACATCGGCCGGACGGCCGCGAGGCGCTCGACGCGCGCGACGGCGTTCCTCTGACTACCGTCGGAGGTGTGGTGGCACACACATTCGAGGAACTCGTGCACAAGCGCCGCGCGGCTGACCTGGCCCAGCACCGGGTCGAGGAGCTGCGCGACTCGTACGGGCCTCCCACGCAGCATCAGTGGACCCCGCGGCAGTCGGACACGTACGAGACCGCCGTGCGGGCCTGGCGCGACCTGGACCGGGACGCGCGGACCGCGATGTCGGAGTACGTCAAGGAGGGAGGCCAGTCCCGGCACAAGATCGAGGCGAGGCTCCGCAGGGCCGTCCAGGAGGACGACCGCAACGGCTGACCGATCAGGCCGGCCCGGCCCGGGCGTTGCGAGACAACCCGCCTGGTCGGGTGCGGCCCGTACCGGTCGGCGCGCAGGTCGCGGCGCGGTGAGATCCGACGGGCGGCCGGGCGTCAGGCGGGTTCCGCCGTGATCTCGCCGACGAGGTCGCGGACGGCGGTCAGGGCTGCCGCGCGGTCCTCGGGGACCAGGCCGATGCGGGTGCGCCGGTCGAGCAGGTCGGCCTCGTCCAGGGCACCCTCGTGGCGCAGGGCCCACACCAGCTCGGCCCCGGTGACGGGGTGATCCGGCAGGACCCGTCCGGCGAGGCGGGGGTCACGGGCCGCGAGGGCCTGGACCGCCGGGGCCTCGGTGCCGTACCGCTGTACCAGGCGGCGCGGCGCCCGGACCACGGCCAGGGTGTGCGGGGCGGCGGCGCCGACCAGGGGCAGCGCGGCGGTGCGGGACGGCCCGGCGGCCAGTCCGCGGGCGGCGACCGCGGCGTCCACGGCGTCCTCGGCCATGCGCCGGTACGTGGTGAGCTTGCCGCCGACCACGGTGATCACGCCCTCGGACGAGGTGAGCACGGCGTGCCGGCGGGAGACGTCGGCCGTGCGGGGCCCGGCGCCGGGCCGGTCCGATGGGGTGGTGTCGAGCAGGGGGCGCAGGCCCGCGAAGGCGCCCACCACGTCCTCGCGGCGGACCGGCACGTCAAGCACCGAGCCGAGCACGTCGAGCAGGAAGCCGACGTCCGTCTCGGGTACCTCCGGCACGTCCGGAACGTCTCCGTCCACGGGCTCGTCGGTGAGCCCGACGTAGACGCGGCCGTCGCCCTGGGGCAGGACGAGGACGAAGCGGTTGGTCTCGCCGGGGACGGGCACGTGCAGGCCGGCCGGGAGCGGGCCGAGCCGCTCGGAGCGCAGGACGAGGTGGGTGCCGCGGGACGGGCGGATCCGGATGCCGTCCACCAGGCCGTCGGCCCACACCCCGGAGGCGTTGACCACCGCGCGAGCCCGTATCACGCCCTCCTCACCGGTCAGCTCGTCGCGTACGCGGGCGCCGGATCCGGTCAGCTCAAGCGCCCTGACCCGGGTCAGGATCCGCGCGCCGCGGGCCGCCGCGGTCCTGGCCAGCGCCGTCACCAGCCGGGCGTCGTCGGTGAGCCGGCCGTCCCAGGAGAGCAGCCCGCCCCGCAGCCGGTCGGAGCGCAGCACGGGGGCGAGGTGCCGGGTCTCCACCGCGGACAGCCGGCGCGGCGCGGGCAGCGTGGCCCGTGCGGTGCGCGCCGCGAGGCGCAGGGTGTCACCGGCCCGGAACCCGGCCCACGCCAGCGCGCCCTGGCCGCGGGAGACCAGCGGGGTGAGCGGCAGGACGAACGGCTGGGCGCGTACCAGGTGGGGTGCCGTGCGCTCCATCAGCACCCCGCGTTCCACCGCGCTCTCGTGGGCGACGTCGAGCTGGCCGGAGGCGAGGTAGCGCAGGCCGCCGTGGATGAGCTTGGAGCTCCAGCGGGAGGTGCCGAAGGCCAGGTCGTGGGCGTCCACGGCGGCGACGCTCAGGCCCCGGGCCGCGGCGTCGAGGGCGGCACCGGCACCGGTCGCGCCGAGACCGACGACCAGGACGTCCACGACGGGGCCGCCGACGGTGTCGGCCACCTCCCGGGAGCGCCGTGCGGCGGACAGGGAAGCCCCGGCGGCGGGGCGGCTGGCGGGGCTCATGGCGTGAGGGTCCTCTCCAGGATGGTGCGCAGCTCCGCGAGGAGGGCCGCGGGGGTCAGCTCGGCGTCGTCCTCGTCGGTCATGGTCCGCAGCGACAGGGCGAAGGACTGCACCACCAGCAGCACCGCGCGTGCCTGCCGCCCGGTGTGCGCCCGGCGGACCGACCCGTCGGCGTGGCCCTCCTCCAGCACGTCGGCCAGCAGCTCCAGCAGGGCCTCCTGGCTCGCCCCGCGCCGGTCGAGGACGTAGGGCAGGAGCAGCTCCGGATCGACGTCGACGATCTTGCGGAAGAGGGGATGGGCGCGGAACGCCTCCACCCCCGCCACCAGGCCCTCGACCATGCGCGAACGGGTGTCGGTGTCCTGTCCGGGTCCGGGGACGGCGCCGGTGGCCACCGCGATCCACTCCCGGGTCATCAGGTCGCCGACCAGGGACCGCACGTCCGGCCAGCGCCGGTACAGCGTCATCCGGGAGAGACCGGCGCGGCGGGCGACGTCGGTCATCGTCGTGCGCCGCACCCCGACGGCCAGCACGCAGTCGCGCACGGCGTCCAGCACCGTGTCGTTGTCCGAGGGGGTCTGCCTGCTCGCATGGTTGTGACGTTTGGGCGTCATGTGTAACAGTGTAACGCCCAGTGGGGCGGTGCGTACGGCATCCCTCGAAAGCGACCGTGAGGACGACAGGCAATGGACATGCTGTGGAACGGCTGGGGCGACCCGGCCAGGGCGACGCCGCTGCCCGACACGGTGACCGGGCTGCTGCGCGAGCTGCTCGGCGTCGCCCCCCGCGAGGCCGCGCCCCTCCCGCTGGAGGAGATCGACGTACCCGAGTCGCCGCTGGACCCGGACGCCCGCCGCGCGCTGGAGGCCGCCGTCGGACAGCGCGCGCCGGACGTGCGCACGGACGCGGAGAGCCGCATCCGGCACACCCGCGGCAAGTCCACCCCCGACCTGCTCCGGATGCGCACCGGTGACGTCACCGACACCCCGGCCGCCGTCGTCCTGCCGGACAGCCACGACGAGGTGCTCGCCGTACTGGCCGCCTGCGCGGAACACCGCCTGCCCCTCGTCCCCTTCGGCGGCGGCACCTCCGTCGTCGGCGGCCTCGCCCCCGGGCGCCGGGGTGCGTTCGTCGCCCTCGACCTGCGCCGCATGAACCGGCTGCTCGACCTCGACGAGGTCTCCCGCACCGCCACCCTCCAGCCCGGCCTGCGCGCCCCCGAGGCCGAGGCGCTGCTCGCCGCACACGGATACACCCTCGGCCACTTCCCCCAGTCCTACGAGTGGGCCACCATCGGCGGCTTCGCCGCGACCCGCTCCAGCGGACAGGCCTCCGCCGGGTACGGCCGCTTCGACGAGATGGTCCTCGGCCTCACCCTCGCCACCCCCGAGGGCACCCTCGACACCGGCCGTGCCCCGCGCTCGGCGGCCGGACCCGACCTGCGCCAGCTCGTCCTGGGCTCGGAGGGCGCCTTCGGCGTCATCACCTCCGTCACCGTGCGGGTACGACCCGTACCGGAGGTCCGCCGCTACGAGGGCTGGCGCTTCGCCTCCTTCGACGAGGGCGCCGCCGCCCTGCGCCGGCTCGCCCAGGACGGCCCGCGCCCCACGGTGCTGCGGCTGTCCGACGAGACCGAGACCCTGATCGGCCTCGCCCAGCCCGACGCCATCGGTGCCTCCCTGGAGCGCCAGGACGCCGGATGCCTGGCGGTCGTCGGCTTCGAGGGCACCGAGGAGGACACCGCGCACCGCCGCGAGGGCGCCGCCGCCGTCCTGCGCGAGAGCGGCGGCACCTTCGCCGGACAGGAGCCGGGGGAGCGCTGGGCCCACGGCCGCTACGCGGCGCCGTACCTGCGCGACTCCCTGCTCGACGCCGGGGCGCTCGCCGAGACCCTGGAGACCGCGGCCCGCTGGTCCCGCCTCCCCGCCCTGTACGCCGCCGTCCGCGAGGCGCTCACCGCCACCCTCACCGGGGCCGGCACCCCGCCCCTGGTCATGTGCCACATCTCGCACGTCTACGAGAACGGCGCCTCCCTGTACTTCACGGTCGTCTCCGCCCAGGGCGAGGACGCCGTGGCGCACTGGACCCGGGCCAAGCACGCCGCCAACGACGCCATCCTCGCCGCGGGCGGCACCATCACCCACCACCACGCGGTGGGCACCGACCACCGTGACTGGTACGTCCGGGAGGCGGGCCCCCTCGGCGTCAAGGCCCTGCGCGCCGTCAAGCGGGTCCTTGACCCCGCCGGACTGCTCAGCCCGGGCGTCCTGCTGCCCGCGGACTGACCCCGCCGCACGGCCCGCTCCCCACCCCGTGAGACAACAGTCCGGCACCACCCGTCAGCCCGGAGGCATCTCGATGCGACAGTTCACCGCCGTCGTCAACCCCACCGCGGGCGGAGCCACCTCGGCCGCCGCGCTCCTCGGGGTGGCCCGCCTGCTGCGGGAGGCGGGGGCCGGGCTGGAGACCGAGTACAGCCACAGCCTCGCGCACGCCCGTGAACTCGCCCGGCAGGCCGGGGAGCGGGGGCGGGTGGTGCTCGCCGTGGGCGGCGACGGCATGGCGGGCGGGATCGGCGGCGCACTCAGCGGCACCGAAGCCGTGCTCGGACTGGTCCCGGCCGGACGCGGCAACGACTTCGCCCGCGCCCTGGAGCTGCCCACCGCACCCGCCGAACTGGCCGAGGTGCTGCTGCACGCCGAACCCCGCCCCGTCGACACCGTCGAGGTCACCTCCGCCGTCCACGACCGCACCGTCGTCCTCGGCAGCGTGTACGCCGGTGTCGACGCGCTCGCCAACCGGCACGCCAACCACGCGCGGCTGCTGCGCGGCGCCGCCTCCTACTACGCGGGGGCGGTGCGGGCCGTGGCGGGCTGGCGTGCGGCGGGCTACCGGGTCACGGTCGACGGCGAGGAGCACGCCTTCAGCGGCTACACGGTGGTGGCCGCCAACTCCGGCTACTACGGCTTCAACCGCCTCGTCGCCCCCTCCGCCCGGGTGGACGACGGCCTGCTGGACGTGGTGATGATCCACGACGCCCCGCGGCGGCTGTTCTTCGCCCTGATGAACGAACTCTCGACGGGCGCCCACCTCCGCCGGCCCCAAGTACGCGTCCTGCGCGGCCGGGAGGTCCGCATCGAGGCGGACCGGGCGATACCCTACGGCGCCGACGGCGAGGTCGAGGCCGTCGTGCCCGTCACCGCCAGGGTGCTGCCCGGCGCGCTGCGCGTCCTGCGCTGAACACACCGCGGGGCCGGACGCCCGCAACGGCGCCCGGCCCCACGGCCCGTCGGTTCAGCCTCGCGGCGTGGTGAAGCGTTCCCACACCCGGTGCGAACCCATCAGCTCCGTGACCCGTTCCAGGGCCGCGGTGCCGGAGTCGGCGACGACCACACCCGGAGCGTCGGCGGGCACACCCGACGCCGCAAGCGCCGGCTCGCCGCCCGCCCAGACACCGATCGCCTTGCCGTGCCGGAACACCTCCGACAGCAGCAGGCTCACCCGCGGGTCGATCGTCCCCGGACCCGCGGGCGCCGGCCCGGCCTTGTAGTCGCGCGGGGTGTAGGCGTCGCCGCCCATGTCGGGCGTCCCCGCGAGCAGCACCGCGTCGAACTCGACCGACCGCGCGGTGACATAGCTGCGCTGCACGGTCAGCGCGGCGTCGCCGGAGCCGAGGGTGCCGCCGGTCGGCGCCACCACCAGCGGCACCATCCCGGCGTTCAGCACCGCCTCCCGTACCGCGCCCACGCCTTCCAGGTCGGCCCCGCCGGTCACGATGCCGATCACCCTGCCGTCCAGCGGCCAGGTACCGCCCACCTGGGACAGCGCCGGGCTGGGCTCGACGTCGGCCAGCGGCACGGTCGGCTGCGGGGCGGGCAGGCCGAGACCCTCGGCGACGCCCGCGCACAGCTCGGGGTCGATGTTGGCCAGGACCTGCAGCGTCCGCTCCCGGATCGCCTGCTCGTAGCACTTGCCCAGCTCGAAGGTGTAGGCGCCGATGATGTGCTCGCGCTCCACCGAGCTCATGCTCAGCCAGAACCGGCGCGGCTGGCTGAAGTGGTCCGCGAACGACTCGGGGGCCTCCCGGACCTTCCTCCCCTCCGGCACCCGGACCGGAGCCTCGATGAACGCGCTCGTGTCCGCGCCCGCGGTGAACGGGCAACCGCCGTCCAGGGAGTTGGGCCGGTAGGGCGCCACACCCCGGTGCACGGCGGTCTGGTGCATGCCGTCCCGCAGCATGTCGTTGACCGGCGCCTGCGGCCGGTTGATCGGCAGCTGCGGGAAGTTGGGGCCGCCCAGACGCGTGATCTGCGTGTCCAGGTACGAGAACAGCCGCCCCGCGAGCAGCGGGTCGTCGGTGACGTCGATACCGGGCACCAGGTGGCCGACGTGGAAGGCGATCTGCTCGGTCTCGGCGAAGAAGTTGGACGGGTTGCGGTTCAGGGTCAGCAGGCCGACCGGCTGCACCGGCGCCAGCTCCTCGGGCACGAGGTTGGTCGGGTCCAGCAGGTCGATGCCCTCGAAGGTCTGCTCCGGGTTGTCGGGGAAGGTCTGGATGCCCAGCTCCCACTGCGGGTACGCGCCCGCCTCGATCGCGTCGGCGAGGTCCCGGCGGTGGAAGTCCGGGTCGACGCCGTTGATGATCTGCGCCTCGTCCCAGACCAGCGAGTGCACGCCCAGCTTGGGCTTCCAGTGGAACTTCACCAGCGTCGTGGCGCCCTCGGCGTTCACCAGCCGGAAGGTGTGGACGCCGAAGCCCTCCATCATCCGGTAGGAGCGCGGGATGCCGCGGTCGCCCATGAAGAAGATGGTGTGGTGGGTCGCCTCGGTGTGCAGCGAGACGAAGTCCCAGAAGGTGTCGTGGGCGCTCTGCGCCTGCGGGATCTCCCGGTCCGGGTGCGGCTTCGCGGCGTGCACGACGTCCGGGAACTTGATGGCGTCCTGGATGAAGAAGACCGGGATGTTGTTGCCGACCAGGTCGAAGACGCCCTCGCTGGTGTAGAACTTCGTCGCGAACCCGCGGGTGTCCCGCACGGTGTCCGACGACCCGCGCGAGCCGACCACCGTGGAGAACCGGGTGAACACCGGCGTCTCCACGTCCGCGGCCAGGAACCCGGCCTTGGTCACCGAGGCCGCCGTGCCGTAGCTCTGGAACACCCCGTGCGCGCCCGCGCCCCGCGCGTGCACCACGCGCTCCGGGATGCGCTCGTGGTCGAAGTGCATGACCTTCTCGCGCAGGTGGTGGTCCTGCAGCAGCACGGGCCCGCGCGGCCCGGCCTTCAGCGAGTGGTCGGTGTCGTACAGGCGGGTCCCCTGAGCGTCCGTCAGGTAGCTGCCGGACTGCGCCACCCGGGCCTGGTCGGCGCCCGTGGGCTGACCGGTCGGCGACACGGTGTCCGGGCCGCTCTGGTCCGGCTTCGGGGGCAGCGGCTCGCGGGGCTCGGTGGGCTCGGCGACGGGCGGCGACTCGGGGCCGGGCCGGCCCGGAATCCCGTCCGGCGGACCACCGGCCTCGCCGTGCAGGCCCTCGGTCACCTTGTGGACTGCTCGCTTGAGGGGATTGGCCTCGCTCATCGGCCTTTCTCCGTTCTGGGCGGGCCGTTGCACGCGCCCGGTCGTGTTCGAGTACCGACTGCCGTGGTGGACCGTGACCGCGTACCCAGGGTTCGGGACTCAAGGCATGGGCGCGGGCGACGGAAGCCGTCGGCTCAGGTGACGGTCTGTCCGTCGTGGGTGCCGCCCTGGCAGAGCGCCGTGAAGGAGCCGGTCCCGTCACCGTCCGCCGAGATGACGATCACTCCGCCGCCCTCGATGCACGCGGTCGCCGTCACGTCGCGCCAAAGGCCCGGGGCGCGCGGCACCGAGGCCCGCGCTCCGGTGGCGCACAGGACCGACAGGACCAGGGCCGCGATCACGGTGCACGACGACTTGCGCATGGGGACGACTCCTTCTCGCGGGTGCCGTCCCAGCGTCACCGGCCCGGACGCGGCACGCCACCGGGGGAGCGCGCACGGGGGAGGGCGGGTCCGGGAGGACGCAGGCGGGAGGGCGCAGGCGGGAGGGCACACGCGGGAGGGCGCACGCGGGAGGGCTCCGACCGCGGACACGGGTCGGAGCCCTCGAAGCGCCGTACGCGCCTACGCCTCCGTGTGCGTCACTCCCACCGGCTCGAACGAGACCCGGGTGCGGGCGCCGTCGGCCGACCAGACCACCTCCACGCCGTCCTCGCCCGCCGGCACCACCTCCGCGACGGCCCCGGCAGCCGGGACGCTCACCGGTTCACCGGTCAGCGCGGCCAGGCTGACGTGCACGGAGGTGCCGCCCGCCGGGCCGGACAGCCGGGGCAGTTCCGCCCACGGCACATACGCGGTGCCCTGCGGGGCGCGCACGGTCTCCGCCTCGGGCTCCCAGCCGTACAGGCCGTGCAGCGCGGAGGCCAGGGGCTCCTCGGGACCGGTGGCCCAGCCGGTGTGGGTCACCCGCGCCCCGGGCGGCGCCCCGACCACCCGGTGCACCCGCAGCTCGTACGGCCCCCGGGCCACCGTCACGCTCTCCACCCGCAGCCCCGGCACCATCGGCGGCCCGGCCGCGAAGACGGGGCGGTGCCAGGACGCCGCCCAGCCCCAGCCGTCGCCGTGCCCCGCTCCCAGCGGATGGACGCGGCGGCGCACACTGGAGTGGCCGTCCACCTCGACCGACAGGTGGTTGTCCGCCACGTTCTCCCGCGCCGTGGGACCCGTCCGGGTCGAATAGGCCTGCCGGCCGTAGTGCGGGTCGTCCTCGGCGGCCGACTCGCCCTCGTGCGGCCGGACGTGGTCGCTGCCGTGGTTGTGCAGCCGTACGATCCCGTCGCCGCGGGTCGCCTGCACCAGCAGCCCCGGCGCCGGCAGCGCCAGGACCCGGTCCGCCTCCTCCACCGGCGCGGGCTCCTCCGGCGCCGTCCACAGCGGGTGGTCCGCCGGGGCGAGCAGCGACACGAACGCCTTCGACGCCCAGTACGGGGAGGCCGGGCCCGAGTACGGCTGCAGGGTCGCCTCGTGCGGGCCGTACCAGCCGAGGCTCAGCACCCCCTCGTCCGTCAGCGCCCCGCGCTCCACGAAGTACCGCAGACTGCCGCTGACCAGCCGCCGCGACGCACCCGGCGCCAGCGGGGTGTGCCCGGTCAGCGCGCCCAGGCCCACGGCCGCCGACGCGGCGAAACGGTAGGTGAGCGAGCGGCCGAAGTGCAGCGGCGCCCCGTCGGCGCCGAACATCAGGGCGAAGCCGTCGAGGTGGGCGCGCAGCCGGTCCCCGTACAGGGCGAGGGCGTCGGTGTCGCCGCCGAGGTGGGCGTCGAGCACCGGGTAGAGGTGCAGCGCCCAGCCGTTGTAGTGGTCGAAGGCGCGGCCGTCGCCGTCGGCGTACCAGCCCCCGCCCCGGTACCAGCCCTCCATCAGCTCCAGCGCCCGGTGCCGGGCCGCGGCCGTCTCGGCGTCACCGCGGCCGACCGACTCCAGGAACCCGGCGACCGTATAGGGGAACAGGTACCAGTTGTTCGGCGCCGGCACGTGCCGCAGCGCCCCGCGCAGCCATTCCTCCACCCGGTCCTGCACCCCGGAGTCCAGGTGCTTCCACAGCCACGGCGCGGTCAGCCGCAGCCCCAGCGCCACCGACGCCGACTCGACCATGGGCTGGCCCTGCACGTCGTGGTCGAGGATCAGCGGCCAGGACTCGGTGTCGTCGCGGCCGGGGGCCCGGGTGCCGGAGGCGAGGCCCTCGGCGTAGCGGTCCAGCCAGCCGTGCGGGTCCGCGCCGTCCGCGCCCGCGACGCGGAAGCCCGCCGCGAGGAAGGTCCGCGCGAAGCCCTCCAGACCGTCGGAGCGCACCCCCGAGCGCGAGGGCCGTCCCGGCAGGTCGAGCAGGGCGCGGCCCGGGGTGCTCCAGCGCCACGCGGCCCACAGCAGCCCGTCCGCGACGGCCTCCCAGTGGGCCCGGGTGTAACCGGTGTACGGGCTGGACGCACGGTCCTCGGTGGGCAGTTCGAACGGGATGCTCATGCCAGGAACGCCAGCCTTTCGCGTCGTACGGGATGGAGAAAACCGGAACCGGACGCCCAGCGGGTCGTCTCGGCGAGGGCGAGGTCGGCGAGACGGCGCCACTCGTTGCCCTCGGAACCGGCGAGGTGCGGGGTGATCAGGGCGTGCTCGCAGTCCCACAGCGGGTGGTCCGGCGGCAGCACCTCGGGGTCGGTGACGTCGAGGACGGCCCTGATCCGGCCCGCCAGCACGGCGTCGGTGAGCGCCTCCTGGTCGACGACCGCCCCGCGGGAGGTGTTGATCAGCACCGCGTCGGCGGGCATCGCGTCGATCAGCGGACGGCTCACCAGACCACGGGTCGTGGGCAGCAGCGGGGTGTGCACGCTGACGGTGTCGCAGCGCGCGAACAGCTCCGGCAGCCCCACGTTCTCGACGCCCAGCCCGGCGGCCTCCGCGTCGGTGACGTACGGGTCGTGCAGGAGGACCTCCACGTCGTGCGGCCGCAGCAGTTCGACGACCCGGCGGCCGATCAGTGACGCCGACAGGATCCCCACCGTGCGGCGGTAGTTGCCGACGCCGCGCGGGGTGCGCAGCCAGTTGCCGCGCGTCCGGGACACCCGGAAGTCGCGGGCCCGCTCCAGCACCCGCTTGCCGGTCAGCAGGATCATGCCGAGGGTGTACTCGGCCACCGGCAGCGCGTTGGCCGCGGCGGCCGAGGAGACCTCGACGCCCCGCTCCCAGCACGCGTCGGTGACGTGCCCGCGGACACTGCCCGCCGTGTGCACCACGGCCCGCAGCCGGGGCGCCGCCCGCAGCACGTCCGCGTCCAGCGGCGGACAGCCCCAGCCGGTGATCAGCAGCTCCACGTCCGCCAGTACGGATCTCGCCCGTGCCGTGGTCAGGTCGTCGAGCACCGGGAACGGCGCGAGGTCGCACACCCGGCGGAACGCGGCGAGGGACTGGGGGTCGAGGACGGCCGAGGCGGCGTCCGGGGACATGGCCACGGCGGCACGGGGCCGGAAGCCGGGGCCCGGGGCGTGCACGGTCACTTGACGGCTCCGGCGGTCAGGCCGCTGCGCCAGAAACGCTGGAGCAGCACGAAGGCGAGGATGAGCGGCAGTACGGCGAGCAGCGAGCCCATGATGACCACGGGGTAGTACTCGGGCGACACCGACGCCGAGCTGTTCCACTGGTACAGGCCGAGACTGACGGGATACAGGTCCTGGTCGGACAGCATCACCATGGGCAGGAAGAAGTTGTTCCAGATCGCGGTCAGCTGGAAGAGGAAGACGGTGATCAGACCGGGTCCCAGCATCCTGAGCGCCACCCGGGCGTACATGGTCAGCTCACCGGCCCCGTCCACGCGCGCCGCCTCCAGGACCTCGTCGGGCACGTAGCCCCGCGCGAAGATCCGGCCGAGGTAGACGCCGAACGGATTGAACAGCACCGGGATGAACACCGACCAGAAGGTGTTGACCAGGCCGGCCTCGGAGGCCATCAGGTACAGCGGCAGCGCGAGCACCGTCTGCGGCACCATGACCGCCGCGAGGACCAGGCCGAACAGCTTCTCCTTGTGCCGGAAGCGGTACTTGTCGAAGGCGTAGCCGCAGGCCACGCTCACCAGCGCGCCCACGGCGGCGCCGATCACCGCGTACAGCAGGCTGTTGACGTACCAGCGGCCGTACAGCCCGCCGTCCATGGCGAAGACGTCCTTGAGGTTCTGCAGGAAGGAGAAGTCGCTCAGGGACAGCAGATCGCTGCTGAACAGCGCGTCGCGGTTCTTGGCCGAGGCGAGCACCAGCCACAGCACCGGCAGCAGCGTGTAGAGGACGGAGACGGCGACGACCACGTTGACGGTGGCGCGGCCCAGCAGCTTCGGGCGGAGCAGGGAGCTGTCGGTGGCGCTCATCGGGCCTCCTCGGAGTCGGCGCGGCTGGTGAAGCGGGTCACGCCGTACGACAGGGCGATGGTGCACACCAGCAGGACCACCGAGGCGGCCGCCGCGAGGCTGTAGTTGTTGCGGGTGAAGGCCGCGTCGTAGATGTACATGCTGGGCGAGAACCGCGAGTTGATCATCGGGGAGGACTGGCTGAGCAGCATCGGCTCGGTGAACAGCTGGAGCGCCCAGATCAGGGTGAAGATCGAGACCATCACGATGGAGGCCCGCACCAGCGGCGTCTTGACCTGGAGCGCCGTGCGCACCGGTCCGGCGCCGTCGACGACGGACGCCTCGATCACCTCGCGCGGCACGGCCTGGAGGGCGGCGTAGAAGACCACCATGTTGTAGCCGAGGTTGCTCCACAGGGCGATGTTCACGATGGACGGGATCACCGTGTGCACGCCCAGGAAGTCGATCGTGATGTCGCCCTTGGCGAACAGCTCGATCACCGGGCTGATGCCGGGCGTGTACAGGTACAGCCAGATCAGCGCCGCGATGATGCCGGGCACCGCGTGCGGCAGGAACAGACCGAGCTGGGCGAAGCCGCGCAGCCGCACCACGCCGGAGTCGAGCAGCAGGGCGAGCGCGAGCGCGCCGACGACCATCAGCGGGATGTAGATCAGGCAGTACAGGGCGACCGTGCCGAGGCCGCCGAGGAAGGTGGGGTCGGTGAGCACGGCCGCGTAGGAGCGCAGTCCGACGAAGACCGTGCGCTCGGGGCCGAAGCCGAGGCCCGGCTGGTCGTCGCTGAAGAAGCTGAGGTAGACGGCGGTGCCGACGGGGATCAGGAAGACGGTGACCAGCAGGGCGAAGAACGGCGTCATGAGGACGCCGGCGGCGGTCAGTTGACGGCGCCTGGCCGCTCTGCGGGCACGCAGGCCGGAGGCGGGGCCGTCCGGGGCGGTGGCGCGGGAGGCACCGGTCGCCACCCGTGCGGGGGTCGTCGTGGTCATGGGGGTGTCACCTGCCTTTCGTCGGCTCAGGTGCTGTGCTGGGTGGTGGACAGGCCCAGGGCCTTGAGGTCGGGCATGGTGCCCTCCTGGGCGGTGCGCAGCGACTCGACGAGTCTGCCCTGGCCGCCGCTGACGCGGGCGAAGGAGTCCTGCATGACCTTCTGGGTGGCGCTCATCCGAGGACCCCACAGCCACTGGTCGCCGATCTTCTCGGCCTCCTGCTCGAACAGGCGGTAGATGTCCTGACCGCCGTAGTACGAGCGGTCGAAGGCCTCGCGGCCCACCGCGACCAGGCCGGGTGCGGCCGGGTACTGGCTGCTGGTGCCGCTGGAGAGCCGGGCGCGCAGGGCGTCGGGGTGGGAGACCTGCCACTCGATGAACTCCATCGCGGCCTCCGGGTGCCTGCTGTCCTCGGTGATCGCGAAGGTGGAGCCGCCGTGCGTGCCGGCCGACGGGCTGCCGGCGTCCCACTGCGGCAGCGGCGCGATCCGCCACTGGCCCTTCTGTCCCGGCCGCGCGTTCATCTGCGCACCGGCGTCCCAGGCGCCGCTGAGCCGGGTCAGGACCAGCCCGTTGCCGATCTGCGCGTCGGACTGCCTGCTCTCGACGGCGTTCATGAAGACGTCGTCCCGGTCGATCAGCCCCTGCCAGTACTCCGCGACCCGCCGGGAGGGCGCGTCGGCGAGCGAGACGTTCCAGGCGCCCTTCGAGGTGTCGAACCACTGGGCACCCGCCTGCCAGGCGTAGCAGGCGAACTGGGTCATCCCGTCGGTGGGGAAGAGCACCAGCCGGCGGTCGGGCGCCTTGCGGCGCACCGTCGCGGCCTGCTCGGCGAACTCGTCCCAGGTACGGGCGGCTTCCAGCCCGTAGCGGTCGAACAGGTCGGCGCGGTAGTGCATCACCATGGGCTCGACGTCCAGCGGCACGGCGAACACCCGGCGTTCGAAGGTGGTCAGGCCGAGCGCCTGCGGCAGCAGCTTGCGGCGCAGCCCGTCGCTCATCAGGTCGGTGATGTCGCGGGCGACGCCGTCGATGGCGAACCCCGGGACCTGCGGGTATTCGAGGGTGGCGACATCGGGCGCGTTCCCGGCCCGGGCGGCGTTGCTGAGCTTGGCGTAACCGCCCTGTCCCCCGGAGGGGATCTGCTGGAACTCCACCTGGACGGTGCGGTGCGTGCGGTTGAACGCGTCGACCACCTCCTGGCTGCCGCGCAGGGCGGACCAGAAGGTGATGCGCGTGGTGGTGCCCGTGCGGGCCGACGATGCGCCGCTCCCCCCGCTGCAGGCGCTCGCGGCTCCTGCCAGGGGTAGGGCGGTCATCGCGGCGAGCACGGAGCGACGGCTGGGTCGTCCGGGCATGGCGCCTCCGCGGCTCCTGCGGGTCCGCGCGGGTGCGGACACGACTCTTCGAGACACCGGAATCCTGAACGCCCCGACTCAAACGGTCAATAGATCGATCAGAAGAAAATAAAACGCTCAAACGCTCATTCGGCGAGCGGTTCGGCCGGCCGGTCCGTCGAACCGCGCACCATCAACCGCGGCAGCAACTCGACCCGGCGGCCCGGCCGGCTGCCGGGCGCCTCGGCCAGCCGCTGGAGCAGCAGCTCCGCCGCCGCGTGCCCGACCTCGGCCTTCGGCGGCGACACGGCCGTCAGCGGAGGCGAGGCGAGACCGGCCACCACATCGTCGTACGCGACCACCGAGCAGTCCTGCGGCACCCGTACCCCCTCCTCCGTGAGCCGCTGGACGACCATCAGCGCGTCCACGTCGCCGTGCAGCACCATCGCGGACGCGCCCAGCTTGCGCATCAGCGCGGGCAGCTCGGCGGTCTCGTCCGCGGAGTACGGCCCGTCGGCCCCGGCCTCCCGCGCCACCAGCGCCCACGCCCACTGCTCCACCAAGGGGTGCGCCCCGGCGATCCGGGTGAACGCGGCACGCAGCGAGCGGGCGGTGGGGCTGTCGTGCCGGGTGGCGAACACGATCCGCCGGTGCCCCAGTCCCACCAGGTGCTCCACCGCCAGGTGCGCGCCGTACCAGTGGTCCGAGCACACCGAGTCCAGGGCGTGCAGCGCGCTGCCGCGCCACGGGCGGCGCTCCATCAGCACCGTGGGCACCCCGACCCCGGCCAGCCACTCGTGGTCGGCCTCCTCGTCGGCCCGGCCGCGCCAGCGCGGGGCGATCAGCAGCCCGTCCGCGCCGTCCGCCAGCGCCCGTTCCACCAGCGGGCGTTCGGCGCCGGACGCCTGCGGCGCGAGGTGCAGGGCCATGCGCACCCCCGCCCGCTCCAGGACCGTGCGGGCCCCGTGCAGGGTCTCGGTCAGGTACGAGTGCCGCACGGGAACCACCACGGCCACCCGGTCCCCGGCCGCCGGGACCGCTTCGGCGACGGTCTCCCGGGCCGGCAGCGTCGACCGCACGACCCCGTGCCCGCGGCTCAGCCTGCCCTCGCGCGTCAGCTCCTCGACGTCGCGCCGCACGGTGACCACCGAGACCTGCAACTCGGCGGCGAGGTCGCGCACCCGCGCGGTACCGCGCGCCTGGACCGCCGCGAGTATCCGCTGGCGCCTGAGATCGACCGGCTCCCGCATCAGGTCTCCCCACCCGAGAATGTTCGTTTGAGCGATTCCGCGTCATCATAACGATCGCTCGCGCCGGGCGTCCGGGCCTTTCCCCACGACCGGGCGCCTCACGCCAGGAGCGTCCTACGGCTCCGGGTCCGCCAGCAGCGGTCCCAGCGGGCCCAGGTCGAGGTTCAGGTCGCAGCGGCGCAGACCGTGCTGCGCGCACAGGTCGTCCATGCGCTCGTCGAGCAGCATGAGCGCCGTGCCGAGCCGGTCCTCCTGCTCCGCGCTCAGCGTCCCCTCGTCGAAGCGGCGCACGGCCTGCCGTTCCATGAGCTGGCGCAGCAGCTCCACCACGGTGAGGACCAGCGCGGCGAGGTCGTTGGTGACCCGTTCGGGATCCAGGTCGAGGGCGTGGGCGACGCGGTCCCGGGGCGCGGTCACAGCGGCCCGCTGTCCGGCCAGGGAGCGGGCACCCGCTCGTTCACCGACGACAGCAGCGCGTGCAGGGAGATCCGCACCAGCGGCACGTCCGCGACGGCCAGGACCAGATCGCCGCTGACCACGACACCGGTCGCCAGCACCCGGTCCAGCAGGTCGACCAGGGGCACCCCGACCGGTGCGTACGGCTCCGGGCCGCCCCAGGGCACGGGAGCCGGGCCCGGCGTACGGGCGTCCGGGACGGTCATGAACGGGCCTCCTGGTCCGGTCCGGCCTGCGGGTCCTCGTCCCAGCGGGCGAAGGAGTACGGGATCCACGGGCCCGAGGCCTCCACCCGCACCGCCGGGTCCGGCCCGCCGGCGGTGAACCGGGCCAGGGCCGCGGTGAAGTCGCCGCGCCGCGCGTCCTCCACCAGGTAGGCCGCGTTGAGCAGTTGCGGGGTCCGGCGGCCCGTCAGCCGCTCGCTCTGCGGGCGGTGCCGGGTCGCGGCCACCGCGTGGCGCCGCAGTGCCGCGTCGACGGCCTCCGCCTCGGCCAGCACCTTCCCGCGCGTCCCCCGCTCCTCGCGCCGCCGTGCGCTGACCCGGCTGAGGTAGGCCCGCCCACCGCCGCCGGAGCCGGTGGGGGCACCGGTGCCGCCGTCTCCGGCGGCCTCGGGCACGGCCTCGGCGGCGTGCACCTTCACCGCCCACTCCGTACGGTCCCGCAGCCGGTCCAGCAGCGTGTCCAGCACCGGCTGCCGGGCGGCCACCGCCCGCGCCGCGGTGAGGTCGCCCCGGTACAGCGTCGCCATCGGCAGCGGTACGACGGGGCCCCGCCCGGCCGCGGCCTCGACGCCCCGGTGATGGGCGCGGGCGCAGCGCTCCAGGTCCTCGGGCCGGTTGAGGCGCTCGGTCAGGGCCTCCTCGCCGAACAGGGCCGCGGGCACGTCCTGCACGACCAGGCACAGGCCGCCCGCGCGCAGCACGCGCAGCGGACCGCCTTCCTCGTGCCCCCTGGCCGCCGCCAGACCGTCCGGGTCGGGCGGGGTGCGGGTGACGGCGAAGGCGCACACGAGGCCGGTCGCCGCCGGTGAGACGGCGGACGCGCTCATCGCACGGCTCCCGTCGTCTCGCCCTCGGCGGCCCCCTCCAGGGCGTCGAGGCGCTCCCGCAGCCGCGCGTTCTCCTCGGCGAGCGCGTCCCGCGCGGCCCGGGACGACAGGGCGGGATCGGTCTCCCACCAGTCGATGCCCGCCTTCTTGGCAGTGTCCACGGAGGCGATGAACAACCGCAGCCGGATCGTCAGCAGTTCGATGTCGAGGAGGTCGATCTTGATGTCGCCGGCGATGACGATGCCCTTGTCGAGGACGCGTTCGAGGAGGTCGGCGAGGCTGCCGGAAGGGGGCCCGTAGGGCTCTGTCCCCGCGCCCGGGTACCGGTGGTCGAGGTCGGTCACCGCCTGCTCCCCGCGGCGGCGTCAGCGACGCGGGCGACCACGTTCGTCGTCCTCGTCGTCCTCGGCGTCGTCCTCCTCGTCCGCATACGGCTCCTCCTCGTCGTACTCACCTTCCTCGTCGTCCTCGTACCGGTCCTCGTACTCGTCCTCGGCGTCCTCCGCGTCGTCGGAGTCGTCGGAGTCGTCGGCGTGCTCCTCCTCTTCCAGCGCTTCCTCGTGGCTCCTGACGACCTCGCCGTCGCGGATCTCGCCGCGCCAGCCCTCGACCTCCTCGCCGTCCGTCAGGGACACGTGCCGCGCGAAGTGCTTCAGGTCCAGCCGCAGCCGGCGCCCCTGGGCGCGCCAGAGGTTCCCGGTCTTCTCGAAGAAGCCCGCCGGGTAGTACTCGACGACCACGACGACCCGGGTGAGCCGGGGTGCCAGCTCGTGGAAGGTGACCACCCCGTTGGTACTGCCCTTGGCGCCCTCGGAGGTCCAGGCGATGCGCTGGTCCGGGATCTGCTCCTGGACGGTCGCCTTCCAGCTGCGGGTCGACCAGGCGATCTTGGCGGTCCAGTCCGAGGTCACCTCGTCGTGCGGGCTGACGCTCTGGACGCCCTTGGTGAAGCCGCTGAAGTCCTGTAGCTGCGTCCACTGGTCGTAGACGGTGCGCAGGGGGACGCCGATGTCGACGGTCTCCATGATGTGCGTCGCCTTGACGCTGCCGCCGCCGCTCTTCGAACCGCCGCCGCTCTTCGCATCGCCACCGGTTTTCGCATCGCCACCGCCCTCTGGGGAACCGCCGCCGTCGGTGGACTCGGTCAGGCGGTCCGTGAGGGAACCGATCCGTTCCCCGGCCCTGCCGACGAGCCCGTGTCCCGCGGCGGAGAGGTAGCCGCCCAGGGCGTCCTTGAGGTCGCCGAGGGGGGACGGTCCGCCGTCGCCCTGCCGGTCGGGGGTCATGCGCGCCCACCTCCGCGCCTGCCGCCCGGACCCGCGGCCCGCTTCGCCGGTGCGGCCTTCTTGGCGGCCGACTTCTTGGCCGGAGCCTTCTTGGCCGGCGGCCTTTTCGCCGCCCTCTCGGCCGACTTGCGGGGCGGTGCCGGCGCGGGCCGCCGGTCTTCCGCCCGGTCCTCGTCGTCGAAGTAGGCGTCCTCGTCCGGAGCCTCCTCGTCCGGAGCGTTCTCGTCCCAGGAGTCGTCGTCGTAGTCGTCGCGGCCGTCGTCCCCTCGCTCCCCGCCGTCCTGGCGGGTGAGCGCGTCGGTACGGTCGCGGAGGCTGTCCGCGAGGCCGGTGAGCCGGCGGTTCGCCGCGGCGGTGACGGCCGCGCGTCCGGCGGTCAGCAGCTCGCCCCGGACCTGGTCGCTCAACTCCTGGAACTGCGGGGCCTGCCGTAGGCTGCCCAGCCCCTGGCCGAGCACCTGGCCGGGGGAGAGACCGACGCGTCGGCCCACCAGGTAGGAGCCGACCGCGAAGGCGAGCTTGGCCTTCTTGGTGCGTCCCAGGAGGTATCCGCCCGCCACGGCAGCCGCCATGGCCGTCCTGCTGTCGTTCATAGGTGTCGTCTCCGCGCTGGATTCGTGGTGGTCGTGGGGCTGGTGGTCCGGGCCGGGCGTTCGAGGAGGGTGAGCAGCCGTTCCTCCTCGCGTTCGAAGGCCGCCTCGTCGACGGCGCCCTCGTCCAGGGCCCGGTTGAGTGCGGCGAGCCGCGCCTGTACGGCGCGCGGGTCGTGGGCCTGGCGCCGGGCCTCCTGGAGCAGGTGGTCGGCGATCCACGCCGTGCCGCGCACCGGCGCGAGGGGCAGCAGGAGGAGACCGCTCACGATGCCCACGCGGTCACCGGCCGGCCGGTGTCGTGGGGCACGGGTCGACGAAGCTGTAGCAGGGCAGCGGTCCGGTCACGCTCAGGGCCAGCCGGTCCCCGCAGGCCCGGGCCCGTGCCGCCACCGCCTCCCTGAACCGCTCCTCGTCGGCCGAGCGCAGCAGGAACGACGCGCTGAGCACCTGCTCGTCGTCGGTCGTGCCCTGGACCGTGCGCACGGCGAGCGGGGCCAGCCGGTCGACGACCTCCCGGGCCGCGCGCCGCGCCTCGCGGCGTACACCGAGGGCGATCGCCTCGCCCAGCCGGACGTTGGCCTCGTAGTCGGGCCGGCGCCGGGTCCGCAGGGCCAGGCCGCGCAGCTTGTCGTCCCGGCGTACCAGATCGGCGAAGTGGCCGGGCACCACCGTCCCCTTGACGTTGAACTCCACGCACCCCCGTACGCCGTCGAGCTGTGCCGTCAAGTGAGCGGTGTCCGAACGCAGTTGGGAGAGCAGGGTGTCGGGCCGCGGGCTGAGGACCGCGAACCGCATGGGCAGCACCGGACCTTGGGCCGCCAGTTCGTCCAGGACGGCCTGGTGGGCCAGCAGGTCCCGGCGCCGGGGACGCAGCCGCGGGGGAGCGTCGGACACCGCGGCGCACAGTCCGGACTGGCTCAGCAGCCGTACCGGGGCACCGTCGACGCCCGGGGAGCGGGGGGAGCGGACCCCGGCGGGGGCGATGCCGTAGACGTACAGGGCCTTCGGGGCGGGCGCCGGTGCGTCGGCGGTGGCGGTGCCGGTGGCGGTGGTGGCGGGCGCGGTCATCGGTCCTCCTCCTCGGTGCGCCGGCGGGGGCGGGGACGGGGGCGGTCGTCCTCGTCGCGGGGGCGCGCGGCGGGCCGGCTGCGGGATCGCTGCGGGCTCCTGCCGCGCTCTGCGCGTGCGCGGGGACGGTCCTCCGCCTCCTCCTCGTCGGGCTCGGGCTCGTGCTCGGGCGTGAGGACGTCGCGCACCTTGTCGGTCAGGGAGCGTGCCGTCCGCCTGGCACCGGCCTTGCCCACGGTCTTGGCCACCGGGCTGCCGAACATCTCGGGCACGGTCTTGGACCGCACGTCGTGCTCCAGGTCCAGCCGGTTGCAGGCCTCGGCGAACCGGAGATAGGTGTCGACGCTCGCGACCACGATGCGCGCGTCCACCTTGAGGATCTCGATGCCGACCAGGGAGACGCGCACGAAGACGTCGATCACCATGCCGCGGTCGAGGATCAGTTCGAGGACGTCGTAGAGGGTTCCGGCGCGGGGCGCGCAGACGACCTCGTCGTCGTAGGTGATCATGCGGGGGTCCTTCCGGGTGCGGGCCTCACGGCCCGCTCACTGGTCCTGGGCACCACGCCGGTAGCGGGCGGTCCTGCGGTACTGGACCAGGTCGCCCGCCGGGTCCAACTCGACCTGGTAGGTGGCGAGCAGACTGGTGGTGTCGGGGATGCGTGCCACCTCCAGCACGTCCACGTCGACGATCCAGCCGCCGTCCTTGCTCCGGCACACCGCGGAGACCCCTTCGAGGTGGTGCCGGATCAGCTCGGACAGGGCGTCGGCGGCGCGCCGGGCGGCGTCCCGGGCGTCCGGCACGCCACGCTCGCGCGTGGTCGTGGAAGTGGTGCGGCGCCGTCGCTCGCCAGGTTCGGTCATGTGCCCACTGTGACCGCGGGTGCCCGGACCCCGCGTGCGCAGTTACCCCATCCGGGGCTGTCCCGTGCGCCGGCAGTGCAGGAAGAGGTGCGGCTCCGGCCGGGCGTCCGGGTGGGCCGGGGTGAACATCGACGCCTCCTGCGCCAGCACCTCCAGGCCGGACTCCTCGGCCAGGGTGATCAGTTCCTGTGCGGGGAAACTGGTCACGCGCACCGGCTGACCCATGAAGGTGGCGTCGACGTCCTCCACGTCCAGGGGCACGGTGGCCAGGACCAGGTAACCCCCGGGCTTCAGCAACCGTGCCAGGTGCCGTACGAGGTCCTTCTGCTCCTGCCGGTCCAGCTGGAGCAGGGAGAAGTACACGCAGACGGCGTCGAACGAGGCGTCCGCCAGCGGTACGTCCCGGATGTCGGCGCACCGGAAGGTGGCGGTCGGCACCTGCCGCGCGGCCAGCTCCACCATGACCGGGGAGATGTCGACGCCCAGCACCTCGTGCCCGGCGTCCGCGAGGGTCTCGGCGGTGGGCCGGCCCGTGCCGCTGCCCACGTCCAGCACCCGGCTGCCCGGCGCGAGCCGCGCCAGCAGCCACTCCAGTGAGTGGCGGTGCGTCTTCGACCTGGCGAACGCCTTCTCGTACTCGACGCCCAGCGCGTCGAACGCGGCGGCGGCCCGTGGGCGCTCCCGGTCGTCGGTCACGGCGCGGTCCCTTCGGTGCGGTGAGCCGGTGCCCGGGCATCGTTCCACCGGGAGCGAGCCGCCCACAAGGGGCCCTTCGGGCGACAGGCCCCGACCGGACGTACCAGCGGTCGCCGGCGTTCCGTGCCGTGCCCACCCGGCCTCGGCGCACCCGCGCCCTGACGACCGCCGGGTTCCCCCGATCCGAACCTTCATGATGCCGGTGGGTCACGCGCCCGGGCCGCTCACGGCGGCGACCCGGCCGACGAAGCCCGGACCCGGTGAGTCGTCCACCGCCACATCGCCCGTTCAGCCACATCGCCCGTCCAGCCACGTCACGGGTGCGGGGGCGTCCCCCGCCGGCACGCCCCCGCACCCGTGACGTGAGGGAAACCTGAGAATTCCGAGGGCACTTGAACGCTCCGGCCCCCGACTCCGTATGGAGCCGGGGGCATTTCACGTCCGAGTCCGTCACGACACAGGAGCACGCCTTGGGACACAACAGGCGCAGACGCCCGACCGGGGCGCGGCGCGCGACCTTCGGAGCGGTCGCGCTGATACTGGGGGGCAGCGGCCTGGTGGCCGTGAACGTCTTCGCCTCCGCGACGGAGTCCGGCAACGCCGCCGTCCCCCTGGGCAGTTCCGGAGTCGCGGCCACCGTCGACTGCCCCGACCTGACCGAACGGCTCACGGCCGTTCCGGAGCAGGCCAGGCCGGAGGTCGACACCGAACTCGCCCACCTCGACGAGCAGATCGCCACCGCCTACCGCGGCCTCCAGGACGCCGCCCGCACCGCGGACGACGGCACCCTCGACGAGGGCGCGATCCTCGACCCGCTGCGGAAGGAGCGCGCGGCGACGATCGAGCGCATCGCCGCCGCCATCGACAAGGCCGGAGACCGTCCCGAGGGCCTGGACACCCTGGCGGAGTGCACCCTGCGCCGCACCGAGATCGCGTCGGCGGACGCGGGGAGCGGCAGCCCGGACCAGCAGGGACAGGGGCAGGAGCAGGAGCAGGAAGGGAGTCAGGGACAGGAGCAGGGGCAGCAGGACGGCAAGGGCCAAGAGCCCGGTGACGGGCAGCAGCAGCCCGGCAACGGCGGACAGGCGGGCAACGGCCCCGTGGCGGCGGACTACGTCGACATCGAGTCCGTCCAGCCCGACGTCGTGCGGGCGCCCCGGCAGAAGCAGGCCTCGACCGGTTCCTTCGCCACCAGCTGCGGCGTCAACGCCGAGGGCCTGTTCAACTCGGACAACCTGATCGCCGCCCCCGGCGTCAGCAACGGCGCCCACCACTTCCACGACTACGTCGGCAACCAGGCCAACGACGCCCTCGCCAGCGACGACGACCTGGCCGCCGGCGACACCAGCTGCGCCGACCAGGGCGACAAGTCCTCGTACTACTGGCCCGTGCTGCGGCTCCAGAACGGCACCGCCGAACAGGACGCCCAGTCACCCGGCGGCGGCATCGAGGGCAACGCGGGCGAGATCGTCACGCCGGCCGAGGTCACTCTTACGTTCGAGGGCAACGAGCGGGGCAGCGTCACGGAGATGCCGCGGCTGCTGCGCATCATCACCGGCGACGCCAAGGCGTTCGTCAACGGCAACACCAACGCGAACGCCTCCTGGAGCTGCACCGGTTTCGAGGACCGGCAGCTGAAGGACAAGTACCCGCTCTGTCCCTCGGGCAGTGACGTGGTGCGCACCTTCACCTTCCAGAGCTGCTGGGACGGCCGCAACATCGACAGCGCCAACCACCGTACCCACATGGCCTTCGCCGCCGCCGACGGCAGCTGCCCGGAGGGATTCCGGGCCGTTCCGCGACTGGTGCAGCGGGTCGTCTACGACGTGGCCGCGCCCAGCCTGGAGGACGGGGGCAGGAGCGTCCCACTGTTCGCCGTGGACTCCTTCCCCGAGCAGCTGCACAAGCCGGTCACCGACCACAGCGACTTCATCAACGTCTTCGACGAGGATCTGATGCGCGAGATGGTCGAGTGCATCAACTCCGGCCGCGAGTGCGGTCCGGACACGCCCCCGGGGTCAGAGCCGGGCGAGGGCGAGGAGCAGCCCGGCGGCGGCGACGACGGCGGCCAGACCACCGAGCCCCCGGCCGAGCAGACCGCCACGGCCTCGGCACCCGCGGACCCCGGCCAGGGCGGCCAAGACCAGCAGAACGGCCAGGGCGGCGGGAAGGACCACGGGAAGGCCCCCGGCCAGAACGAGGAGCAGAACGAGGGACGGAACGAGGGACAGAACGAGGGACGGGCCGGCGGGGACAAGCCCGCGGCCCCGGCCGAGGACCAGGACGCCGACGCCTCCGCGAGCGCCGAGCCCAGGGCCGCGACGACGCCGGCCGCCGACACCCCGGACGACGTGAGCAGCGCCGGGGCCGCGACCGAGGCGTCGGGGAATACCGGCAACACCGGCAAGGGTGGCAACGCCGGCGGCGCCGGGTCGGCGCCCCGACCGCAGGCGCAGGGCGGACTCGCCGAAACCGGTTCCGGGCTCGGACTGTGGCCCGCGGCGGTCGGCGGCGTGCTGTTCGCCGGTGGGTGTGTGCTGCTGATCCGTTCCAGGCGGCGTGCGCTGTGACGAACGCGCCACCGGCATGACGACGGGTGGGCGGGGGACGTGCCCCGCCCACCCGTCGCGTCGAAGGCATCCACCACGCCACCACAGGGCGGGAAGTGGCTCATTTCGGATGTTGCCAATTCCTTTACCCAGGCGCAGCCTGGATTTCGAGCCGCCCTTGGGAGCGCTCCCACTCGCGCTCGCGATGCCGCGTGCTCCCCCTGTCCCCCCACGCGAGAGAAGGACGTCATGACTTGTCATGATCACAACAATTCCATAGTGACACCGATCAGAGGCGCCCGGCGGGCCGCGACCCTAACCCTCAGCACCCTGACCGCGGTCCTGCTCACCCTGATCCCCTGGAGCGGCACCGCCGTCGCCCACGGCTCGGTCGTCGACCCCGCCTCCCGCAACTACGGCTGCTGGGAACGCTGGGGCGACGACTTCCAGAACCCGGCCATGGCCGACGAGGACCCCATGTGCTGGCAGGCGTGGCAGGACAACCCCAACGCCATGTGGAACTGGAACGGCCTGTACCGCAACGGCTCGGCCGGCGACTTCGAGGCGGTCGTCCCCGACGGCCAGCTCTGCAGCGGCGGCCGCACCGAGGGCGGACGCTACAACTCCCTCGACGCCGTGGGCCCGTGGCAGACCACGGACGTCACCGACGACTTCACCGTCAGGCTCCACGACCAGGCCAGCCACGGCGCCGACTACTTCCTGGTCTATGTCACCAAGCAGGGCTTCGACCCCGCCACGCAGGCTCTGACCTGGGAAGACCTCCAGCAGGTCGCGCGCACGGGCAGCTACGGGCCCAGCCAGAACTACGAGATCCCGGTGAGCACCTCGGGGCTGAGCGGCCGCCACGTCGTCTACACGATCTGGCAGGCCTCGCACATGGACCAGACGTACTTCCTGTGCAGCGACGTCGACTTCGGCTGACCCGCCCCACTCCCACCCCCCCACCCGCATCCCCGCCGGGCGCGCCGCGCCCGGCGGGGAGACCGGTCGTACCGTCGGCCGGGGTGCCCGATCAGACGTTGACGCCGAAGTCCGCGGCGATGCCCGCGAGGCCCGAGGCGTAGCCCTGTCCGACCGCCCGGAACTTCCATTCGGCGCCGTGCCGGTACAGCTCGCCGAAGACCATCGCGGTCTCGGTCGAGGCGTCCTCGGAGAGGTCGTAGCGGGCGAGTTCCTGGTTGTTCGCCTGGTTGACCACCCGGATGAAGGCGTTGCGGACCTGGCCGAAGCTCTGGCCGCGGTTCTCCGCGTCGTGGATGGACACCGGGAAGACGATCCGGTCCACCTCGGCCGGGACCGAGGCGAGGTTCACCTTGACCGCCTCGTCGTCGCCCTCGCCCTCGCCGGTGAGGTTGTCACCGGTGTGCTCGACCGAGCCGTCCGGGCTGGTGAGGTTGTTGTAGAAGACGAAGTGCCCGTCCGAGAGCACCTTGCCCGACGCGTCGAGGAGCAGCGCGGAGGCGTCGAGGTCGTAGTCGGTGCCGGTCGTGGTGCGCACGTCCCAGCCCAGACCGACCAGCACGGCGGTCAGGCCGGGCGCCTCCTTGCTGAGCGAGACGTTGCCGCCCTTGGCCAGGGAAACTCCCACTGCGTTCTCCTTCGTCGTGTTCACTGCTTCCGCGTTCCGCGTTCATTGTGCCTGCTGACAATCTACAACACTGTAGAAGTAAGCCTTCTATACGATGTCGCTCCGGAACACGATCGGCGGCGGAAGGAGGCGGGCCGTGACGGATGACCGGCGTCCGCGGCGGCGGGGCCAGGGTGAGCTGGAAGCGCTGGTGCTGTCCGCGCTGTGCGAGGCGGACGGACCCGCGACGGCCGGCTGGGTGCAGGAACGCCTCGGCGGCGACCTCGCCTACACCACGGTGATCACGATCCTGACCCGGCTGCTCGAGAAGGGCGCCGTCAGCCGTGAGCGCGCGGGCCGGTCCTTCGCCTGGACGCCCGCCTCGGACCAGGCGGGTCTGGCCGCGCGGAAGATGCGCAAGGTGCTGGACGCCGAGAGCGACCGGGAAGCGGTACTGGCCAGCTTCGTCACCGGCCTCGACCCCGACGACGAGCGACTGCTGCGCGAACTGCTCGGGCACGCGCGCGCCGCGGAGGACGGCTGACACCGCATGGGGGTCTTCGTCTTCCTGCCCCTGGTCCTGCCGCTGACGGCGTGGCCGATCGCCAGGCTCGCCGAGCAGCACCTGCACCCGCGGACCGCGACCAGGCTGCTCACCGCCGTCGCGGCCGTGATGGCCCTGTGCAGCACCGTGTGCCTGGCCCTGGTGATGGTGGTCGGCACTGCCCAGCTGCCCGGCAATCCACTCCCCGACGGCTGGTCCGACCCCGAGGTACGGGCGGCGGTGCCCTACGACGAGGTCGTCGGCAAGGCGGCCATCCCCGCGCTCTGCGCGGTGGTGGCGGCCTCGGCGCGGGCCCTGTGGCGGCACGGCAGGGTGCGCCGCCGCGCCCACCGCGCACTGGCCGGGCTGCCGGGCACCGGGGTGGCCGTACTGCCTGACGACGTGCCCTACGCGTACGCGCTGCCGGGTGGACGCCGGGACCGCGTGGTGGTGAGTACGGCCCTGCTGGACTGCCTCGAACCGGGCGAGCGGCGCGCCCTGTTCGCCCATGAGCGTGCCCACCTCGCCGCCCGGCACCACCGCTTCCTGCTCACCGTCCGGCTCGCCGCGCTGGCCAACCCGTTCCTGCGCCCCCTGCGGACGGCCGTGTCCTACACGGCGGAGCGGTGGGCGGACGAGGCGGCCGCACGGGCGGTCGGTGACCGCCGCGCGGTGGCGACCGCGATCGGCAAGGCGGCCCTCGTCTCCCGCGGCACCCCCGTCGCCACCCTCGCCGGCCTCGCGGCGCCCGGCCCGGTGCCCCGCCGGGTGGCGGCCCTGCTGGGGCCCGCTCCCGCCGTCCGCACCTGGCCCCCGGTGTTCACGTCGGTCGGCCTGGCGGCGTGGGCGGCGGCCGCCGGGACCGCCGTCTCGGCGATGTCGTCCGCGAACGCCGCCGTCACGATGTTCCTCATCCTGCGGGCCGCGACGCCGTTCTGACCGGTTGGCACTCCTCGACGCACGCATGCGAGGAAACCCGCAGGTCACTGAGGTGCCGCCGAAACTTCCTCACTCGATCGGGTGAGGGGCCAATCCGCAACGGGGGCCGCTCCGGATCCCCGTGGCGGTCCGGGGGCCGGGGGCCGGGGGAGCGGGGCAGGCAGTGGCCCGTCCCCCGGCGGGGCGATGCCCCTGTGGTAGCTTGCGCAAGCCAGTCGAACCCACCTGGTGGGTCAGGGAATCCGGTGCGAATCCGGAACTGACGCGCAGCGGTGAGGGGGACGGGCGGGACACGGGCCACTGGGCGGCGTACGCCGTCCGGGAAGGCGTCCCGTCCGGTCGATCCCGAGTCCGAAGACCTGCTGGCACCCGTGCCGCGTGCGGCGCGGGCCGCATCGTACGGACGGGCTTCGCGCATGAGCCCTCGACGCCAGAGGATCCTTCCTTGCCCGCAGCACGCCCCGCCGGCCCCCGGCGACTCCTCCTTTCCCGCCGTGCCCTGCGCGGTCCCGTCCTGCTCCTGTCCGGCGCCCTGCTGGTGTCCGGCTGCGGGTCCGGCGCGGGCACCGACGACCCGGCCGCCCGGGCCGACGCGGCCGGTTACCCGCGCACCGTCCGTGACTGCGGGCGCGACGTCCGGGTCGACGCGCCGCCGCGCCGGGCCGTCTCCCTCAACCAGGGCACCACCGAGATCCTGCTCTCGCTCGGGCTCGCCGACCGCCTGGCGGGCACCGCCACCTGGACCGACCCGGTCATGAAGGGACTGGAGAAGGCGAACGCCGGCGTCCCCCGGCTCGCCGACGACATGCCGTCCTTCGAGACGGTCCTGGACGCCGAACCCGACTTCGTCGCCGCCTCCTTCGCCTCCACCCTCGGCACCGGCGGCGTGGCCACCCGCGAACGGTTCACGGAACTCGGCGTACCCGCCTACCTGTCGCCGTCCGACTGCGCCGGCAAGGACAACAGCGGCGACGGCGACGGGGTCCGGAACGAGCCCCTCACCATGGACACCGTCTACGGCGAAGTCCGGGACCTGGCCCGCCTCTTCGACGTCGAGCAGCGCGGCGAGGAACTCGTCGCCGAACTCGAGTCCAGGGTCGACAAGGCGACCTCCGGCATCGACGCCTCCGGCGTCACCCTCATGTACTGGTTCGCCAACTCCACCTCCCCCTACCTGGCGGGCTGCTGCGGCGCCCCCGGCGTCATCACCCGCGCGGTCGGCGCCGAGAACGCCATGGACGACACCCACGCGGAGTGGCCGCAGGTCGGCTGGGAGACCGTCGCCGACCGGGACCCCGACGTCCTGGTCCTCGGCGACCTCACCCGCAAGTCGCAGACGGCCGAGACGGCCGCGAAGAAGATCGAGTTCCTGGAGTCCAACCCCGTGACCAGGAACATGACCGCCGTCCGCGAGAAACGCTACGTGCTGCTCAGCGGGCAGGCCATGAACCCCACCATCCGTACCGTCGAGGGCGTGGAACAGGTGGCGGCGGCCCTGCGCGAGTTCGGGCTCGCCAAGTGACGTCCGCGAGCCGGACGGCGCCCGTCTCCGGCATACGCGCGCCGCGTAGCGCCCTCGTGTGGGCGGCGGCCGGGACCGTCGCCCTGTGCGTCTCCGTGGCCGTCGCCGTCACCATCGGACCGGCGGACATCGGTGTCGCCGACGTGTGGTCCGTGATCGCCGCCCACCTCGGCGCCGGCACCGACGCCGGGGACGTGTCCCCGATCCGCGCCGGCATCGTCTGGGACCTGCGGCTGCCCCGCACCCTCCTGGCCGCGGTGTGCGGAGCGGGACTCGCCGTGTGCGGGGCCGTCCTCCAGTCCCTGCTGCGCAACCCGCTCGCCGACCCCTTCGTCCTCGGCGTCTCCTCCGGCGCCTCGACCGGCGCCGTCCTGGTCGTCGTGCTCGGCGTGGGCGGCGGCGCGCTGTCCGTCCCCGGCGGGGCGTTCATCGGCGCGGTCTGCTCCTTCGCGCTGGTGATGCTGCTCAGCCACAGCCTCGGCGGCACCACGGACCGGGTGGTGCTCGCGGGCGTGGCGGCGATGCAGCTGTTCTCGGCGCTCACCTCCTTCGTGGTCATGACCGCCGCCGACGCCGAGACCACCCGCGGCGTGCTGTTCTGGCTGCTCGGCTCGCTCGGCGGCGCGGGCTGGAGCGACGTGTGGACCGGCACGGCCGTCCTGCTGCTGGTCCTGGCCGTCTGCCTCGGTCACGCCAGGACGCTGGACGCCTTCGCCTTCGGCCAGGACGCGGCGGCCGCGCTCGGCGTCCACGTGGCCCGCACCCGGTTGGTGCTGCTGTGCGCCACCGCCCTGCTCACCGCCGCCCTGGTCGCCTCGGCCGGCGCGATCGGCTTCGTCGGGCTGGTGCTGCCGCACGCGGTACGGGCGCTCACCGGTCCCGGACACGCCCGGCTGCTGCCGGTCTGCGCGCTCGCCGGTGCCGTGTTCCTGGTGTGGGTCGACACCCTGGCCCGTACCGTCCTCGCACCCCAGGAGGTCCCGGTGGGAGTGGTGACCTCGCTGATCGGCGTACCGGCCTTCGTGCTCGTGCTGTACCGCACGCGGAGGACACGGTGACCCTGAACGCCGAGCGGGTCTCCCGCACCGCCGGTGGCCGGCTGATCCTGGACGGCGTCGACCTGAGCCCGCGCGACGGCGCCATGACGGGCCTGCTCGGCCCCAACGGCTCCGGCAAGTCCACCCTGCTGCGGCTGCTCGCCGGCGTACTCTCCCCGACCTCCGGCCGCGTCACCCTCGACGGACGCCCCCTGGACCGGGTGGGCCGCCGGGACGTCGCCCGGCGCGTGGCCGTGGTGGAGCAGCAGACGGACACGCAGGTGGAACTGACGGTCCGGGACGTCGTCCGGCTCGGCCGCATCCCGCACCGCCGCGCCTGGTCACCGGCGTCGGCGGCCGACGAGGAGGCGGTCACGGACGCCCTGGACCGCACCGAACTGACGGGTCAGGCCGACCGCCTCTGGCACACCCTCTCCGGTGGCGAACGCCAGCGCGTGCAGATCGCCCGCGCCCTCGCCCAGGAGCCGCGTGAACTCCTGCTCGACGAACCGACCAACCACCTCGACATCCAGCACCAGCTGGACGTGCTGGCCCTCGTCGCCGCCCTGCCGGTCACCAGCGTGGTCGCGCTGCACGACCTCAACCTCGCCGCGATGTACTGCGACCACCTCGTCGTCCTCTCGGAGGGACGGGTCGTGGCCTGCGGCGAACCGACGGAGGTCCTGACGACGGACCTGGTCGCGAAGGTCTACCGGGTCGACGCCGAGATCACCCGCGCCGGTCCGGCAGGCCGCCCGCACGTGCGCTTCCTGGGCACACTGCCGCGCTAGGAGCCCGTGCGAGCGGTCACCCGGAGCGGGCTCAGCCGGCCGGCTCAGTCGTCCATCAGACCGGCGGCGAGCGTGGCCCCCAGTTCCCAGCAGGCCCGCAGGTCGGCCCTGCCGGGCTCACCGGCCACGTTCACCGCGGGCGCCGCGTGCTGCCAGCCGAGGCCGGTCGTGACCGACTCGATGCCGCGCACCGCGCCCGTGGTGTCACTGCCCCCGTGCACGTAGTAGCCGAAGGGGCGGCCCCGCGTCTCGTCCAGGCAGGGGTAGTAGACCTGGTCGAAGAAGTGCTTGAGCGCACCCGACATGTAGCCCAGGTTGGCCGGGGTGCCCAGCAGGAAGCCGTCCGCCTCCAGCACGTCGACGGCCGTGGCCGCCAGGGCCGCCCGCCGGACCACCCGTACCCCTTCGATCTCGGGCGCGGTCGCCCCGGACACGACGGACTCCAGCATCGCCTGGCAGTTCGGCGACGGCGTGTGATGCACGATCAGCAAAGTGGCCACACCGGCAGCCTGCCGCGCGGCACCCGCCAACCGCAAACGGACCCCACGGCACCCGGGGGTCCGCCCCCGGCCCGCGCCCTACTCCTCGGTCGCCGCCGTCTCCGTCAGCTCGCCGTCCGCCAGCCGCAGCCAGCGGTCGACGCCGATCTCACGCAGGAACCGCCGGTCGTGACTGACGACCACGAACGCACCCCGGTAGGAGTTCAGGGCGCTTTCCAGCTGGCCCACGCCGACCAGGTCGAGGTTGTTCGTCGGCTCGTCCAGGAGCAGCAGGTGCGGGGCCGGTTCCGCGCACAGGACGCAGGCCAGCGTGGCCCGCAGCCGCTCGCCGCCGGAGAGCAGGCCGACGGGCAGATGGGCGCGGGCACCCCGGAAGAGGAAGCGCGCGAGGAGGTTCATCCGCTCGGCCTCCGGACGGTGAGGGGCGTAGGCGGCGAAGTTCTCGGCGACGGTGCGCTCCTCGTCCAGCAGGTCGAGCCGCTGGGAGAGGTACGCGACGCGCCCGTCGGCGCGCCTGAGGTCGCCGCCCTCCGGCTCCAGGTCGCCGTTGAACAGCCGCAGCAGCGTACTCTTGCCCGCGCCGTTGGACCCGGTCAGCGCGATCCGCTCGGGCCCCCGGACCGTCAGGTCGACGCCCGCTGCGGCGAACACCTCCCGCTCACCGAGCCGGATCCGCAGCCCCTGACCGAGGAAGAGGGTGCGTCCCGCGGGGACGTCGGTCTCCGGCAGGTCCAGCGTGATGCGCTGTTCCTCGCGCAGTGAGCGCTCCGCCTCGTCCAGCCGTGCCCTCGCCTCACCGACCCGGCTGGCGTGGGTCTGGCCCGCCCGGCCCGCGGACTCCTGGGCCCCGCGCTTCATGGTGCCCGCGAAGATGCGGGGGAGCCCGGCGTTCTTGAGGTTGCGGGCGGCGTTGCTCGCGCGGCGGTCGGCGCGCTCGCGGGCCTGCTGCAATTCCCGCTTCTCCCGCTTCAACTCCTGTTCGGCGTTGCGGACGTTCTTCTCGGCGACCTCCTGCTCGGCGCGGACGGCCTCCTCGTACGCGGTGAAGTTGCCGCCGTAGAGGCGCAGTTCGCCGCGGTCGAGTTCGGCGATGCGCTCCATGCGGTCGAGCAGCTCCCGGTCGTGGCTGACCAGCAGCAGACAGCCGTTGTAGTCCGTGAGCACGTCGTGGAGTCTGCTCCGGGCGGCCGCGTCGAGGTTGTTGGTGGGCTCGTCGAGCAGCAGTACGTCGGGCCGCTTCAGCAACTGGGCGGCGAGTCCGAGGGAGACGACCTGACCGCCGCTGAGCGTGCGGAGCCGCCGGTCCAGGGCGAGGTCGCCCAGGCCCAGGCGGTCGAGCTGGGCGCGGGTGCGTTCCTCGATGTCCCAGTCGTCGCCGATGGCCGTGAAGTGCTCCTCGGCCACGTCCCCGGACTCGACGGCGTCGATGGCCCGAATCACGGCGTCGACACCGAGGACCTCGGCGACGGTCAGGTTCCCCGTCAGGGGGAGGGTCTGCGGCAGATGGCCGAGGACTCCGGAGACCGTCACGGAGCCCGCGGTGGGCCGCAGCTCCCCGGCGATCAGTTTGAGCAGGGTGGACTTGCCGGCCCCGTTGGGGGCCACGAGACCCGTGCGGCCCGCGCCCACGGTGAACGACAGGTCCTCGAAGACCGGGGTGTCGTCGGGCCAGGAGAAGGACAGGTGGGAGCAGCGCAGGACGGCGTCGGACATGGAGACGACCTCGTGGAGCTGAGGGGCAGGGAACAGACCTCTGCCCGGGAAGGAAGACAGGGAAAAGGGAACGACGAAGGGGCCACTGCGTCGGCGCTCGAAAAACGCCCGCTGCGGCCTACCGGGACCGGATCTCACCCGGAGATGTCGTCGTCACCCACCATGTCCACGACTCCTCACTGCACGATCAACGTCCGCACCAGCCTAACAGCCGGGCTGTTGCCGCACCGGTCCGGTGCCGCGTCGGACGAGGCGGGCGGCGCCGCCGCGGAACCGGTGGTCCGGCCGTCGCGAGGGCCCGGACGAACAGCTCGGAGGGCACCGTCCGCCCCGAGCGGCATGCCGTCCCTCACCCCCCTCAGGCCGGCATGCTCAGCAGCGCGATCGGGTCGGAGGTGTGAGGTGGCCCTGGGTGATCAGGATTCCTTCGCCGCCGTGTACGACGCGGTGGCGGGATCCGTGCTCGGGGTCGCCCGAACTGGGTCCTGACCCTGGCCGAAACCGGCGGGCCGTGGACCGGGTGCGGTCGCTGGAGGCGGCCGCGGCCCGGGACCACAAGGCCGCCCTGCTCCGATCAGCTGCTCGAGATCGGGGCCGCGCGGCCCGCGGATTGGTCGAAGCCCTGGGAAGCCTTGGCGACCTCGCCCGACGCACACCCTGCCACGGGTACAGTGGCCACCGTTCGCGTTCGATCGGGCTCCATGGGAGCGGGAGGACCGGGAGGACCGGAAGGTGAGGTTGATGACCGTGCACGACGCCGTCCTTCGCGGTGCCCGGATCTCCCTCGCGCCCCGAGCGGCGGCCTGACCCCGCATCCCACGAACGCACACCTGAAAAGGACTCCAGTCCCGTCATGTCTTCTTCTCGTTCCTGGACCACCCGCGCCGAGACCGGCGCCGACGTCCCCGCCATCCGGGACATCGTCCGCACCGCCTTCCCCACCCCTGAGGAAGCCGCCCTCGTCGACGCGCTGCGCGCCGACCCCGGGGCGTGGATCGAGGGCCTGTCCCTCGTCGCGGTGGACGACGCCGACCGCCCGGTCGGCCACGCCCTGCTGACCCGCTGCCACATCGGGGACAGCCCCGCGCTGTGCCTGGCACCCGTCGCCGTCCGGCCCGCGTACCAGAACACCGGTGCCGGTACGGCCGCCGTCCGGGCCGCGCTCGCCGCCGCCGAGCGCCTCGGCGAGCACCATGTCGTCGTCCTCGGGCACCCGGAGTACTACCCCCGCTTCGGCTTCGCCCGCGCTTCCGCCCACGGCATCGGACTGACCATCGACGTCCCGGACGAGGCACTGATGGCCCTCACCCTGGACGCCGCCCACCCGCTGCCCGCCGGCACCGTCCGCTACGCGGCACCGTTCGGCATCTGACCCGACACTCCGTGTGGCGGCGGGAGGCTCTTCCGCCGCCACCCGGCATTTCCTCGGCCCAACCCCTTGACCCGACGCCCGCGGTCCTTCACATTGCTTGTTAATGCGCATTAGGTAATGCGCATTAACAGCTTTACGCGACGGAGCGACGGAGCGACGGAGAGGAGTGGTGGTGGCGAAGGAAGCCGCAGGGCGGGCGAGGCCGGGGAGGACCCCCGCGCCGGCCGGCCGGCGGGCCCGGCCGAGGCAGGCGGAGGTGGCCAGGCTCGCCGGTGTCTCCCAGGCGACGGTGTCCCTGGTGCTGTCCGGCCGCGACATCGCGACGGGCCGGCCGATCTCGGCGGAGACCCGCGCGAAGGTCCTGGACGCCGCCCACAGCCTCGGCTACGTCCCCGACCCGGCCGCCAGCCGGCTCGCCGCCGCCCGCAACAATCTGCTCGGCGTCTTCAGCTTCACCGCGACCTTCCCGACCGACGTCCGGCACTCGTACTACCCGTTCCTCGTCGGCGTGGAGCAGGAAGCCGCCGCGCAGGGCTACGACCTGGTGCTGTTCACCGGGTCGAGCACCGGAGGAGCGGGCGCCGGGGGAGCCGGCGCGCTCAACCGCGTACGGCTGGCGGACGGTTGCCTCTTCCTGGGCCGCCACGCCCCCGCGGACGAACTGCGCCGACTGGTCGCCGACGACTTCCCCGTCGTCCACGTCGGCCGGCGCGACGAGCCCGAGGGCCTCGCCTGGGTGGGTGCCGACTACGTCAGCGCCAGCCGCGAGGTCGTCACCGCGCTCGCCGGGCTCGGCCACCGGCGCGTCCTCCTCGTCCGCGAGGACGACGACGCCCCCGCCTCCACCGACCGCGAACGCGGCTTCCTCGACGGGCTCACGGACAGCGGCCTGCCCGCCGGTCCCGACGCCGTGTTCCGCTCCGGCGACCCGCGCGGCGACCTCACCGCCGACCGGGTCCGCGCCTGGGTGGCCGCCGGCGTCACCGCGTTCGTCGCCGAGGAGACCGACACCGGCGCCGCCTGGCGGGCCCTGCGCGCCGCCGTCGACGAGGCGGGTCTGGACTGTCCCGGCCAGGTGTCGCTCGCGCTGCTCGGCAGCCCGCCCGCCGACCTCGCCGACGAACCCGCGCCGATGGGCTTCGACATCCCGCGCCCCGCGCTGGGCGCCGAGGTCGTACGGCTGCTCGCCGCCCGCATCGCCGGCGGCCCCGCCGAGGGCACCCTCGTCGCCTGCGCCTTCAGGCCCGGCGCGACCGCGGGCCCACCCCCGGCCGCCCCCTGAACCACCCCGCCCACAGCACCGACCGCACCACCTAAGGAGCAGCAGCGTGATACCGGAACCCGACATCCTCGTCGTCGGCGGCGGCCTCGGCGGCGTCGCCGCGGCGCTCGCCGCCTGCCGGGCCGGCCGCAGTGTCGTCCTGACCGAGGAGACGGACTGGATCGGCGGCCAGCTCACCAGCCAGGCCGTGCCGCCCGACGAGCACCCGTGGGTCGAACAGTTCGGCACCACCGCCACCTACCGGCGACTGCGCGAGGGCATCCGCCAGTACTACCGCCAGTGGTACCCGCTGCGCGCCGAGGCCGCCGCCCTCACCGACCTCAACCCGGGCGCCGGCCGGGTCAGCAAGCTCTGCCACGAGCCGCGCGTCGCCCTCGCCGTCCTGGAGGGCATGCTCGCCCCGCACCGGGCGGCCGGACGGCTCACCGTCCTCACCGAGCACCGGCCGGTGGCCGCCGAGGCCGACAACGATGTCGTCCGCGCCGTCACGCTGGAGGACCTCCGCGACGGCACCCGCCGCACCGTCCCCGCCCGCTACGTCCTGGACGCCACCGAGACCGGCGAACTGCTCCACCTCGCGGGCGTCGAGCACGTCAACGGCGCCGAGTCCCGGGCCGAGTTCGACGAACCGCACGCCCCCGACGAGGCCCAGCCGGGCAACCAGCAGGGCATCACCGTCTGCTTCGCCCTCTCCCACCACGAGGGCCAGGACCACACCATCGACCGGCCCGCCGACTACGACTTCTGGCGCGACTACAAGCCCGACTTCTGGCCGGGGCCGCTGCTCGGCTTCGAGGCCCCCGACCCGCGCACCCTGGAACCGGTGCCGCGCACCTTCGCCCCCAACCCCGACCTCGACCCGCTGGCCGTCAGCGCCGACCAGAGCGCCGACGCGGGCGACAAGGAACTGTGGGGCTTCCGCCGCATTCTCGCCCGCAAGCTGCACACCGACGGCGCCTTCGACTCCGACATCACCCTCGTCAACTGGCCGCTCAACGACTACTGGCTGAAGCCCTACATCGGCCAGGAGGCCGAAGCCCTGCGCGAGGCCCGGCAGTTGTCCCTGTCGGTGCTGTACTGGCTGCAGACCGAGGCGCCCCGCGCCGACGGCGGCACCGGCTTCCCGGGGCTGCGCCCGCGCCCCGACGTGATGGGCACCGCCGACGGCCTCGCCAAGGCCGCCTACGTCCGCGAGTCCCGCCGTATCAAGGCCGTCACCACCGTCACCGAGCACGACGTCTCCATCGACCTGCTCGGACCCTACGGCCGCACCCGCCACCGCGACTCCGTGGGCGTCGGCAACTACCGCATCGACCTGCACCCCTCCACCGGTGGCGACGGCTACGTCGACATCGGCTCCGTCCCCTTCGAGATCCCGCTCGGCGCGCTCGTCCCGCGCCGGGTGCGCAACCTGCTGCCGGCCGGCAAGAACCTGGGCACCACCCACATCACCAACGGCTGCTACCGCCTGCACCCGGTGGAGTGGAACGTCGGCGAGGTCGCCGGAGCCCTCGCCGCCCACTGTCTCGCCGAGGACGTCGAGCCGCACGAGGTGCAGGCCGAGGACAAGAGGTTCGAGGAGTTCGCCAGGGTGCTCGACCGCGACGGCGTACAGCGTCACTGGCCCGACGTCAGGGGCTACTGAACGACCCCGCGCGGGACGGAAGTCCGGGCGGGGCAGCACCACCTGCCCCGCCCGGTGACCGCCCGCGCGTGGACCGACCCAGCACAAGGAGGTGCCCGGACATGACCACCCACCGCATCCGCGTCGGCATCGACGTGGGCGGAACCTTCACCGACGCCGTGGCGGTCGACGCCACGACGCTCGCGCTCGTGGGCCAGGTGAAGGTCCCCACGAGCCACCATCACGAGGACGGTGTCGCGCACGGCATCGTCGAGGCACTGGACCGGCTGCTGAAGCAGACCGGACACGCACCCGCCGACGTGGCCTTCCTGGCGCACGGCACGACCCAGGCTACCAACGCCCTGCTGGAGGGCGACGTCGCCACCGTCGGCCTGATCGGCATCGGCACCGGCGGCGGAACGTACTTCACCCGCAGGCTCGCCACGCTCGCCAAGCTCGAACTCACCCCCGGCAAACGGCTGCCGCTGCACTACGCGCACGTCCCCGACCCCGAGGACGCACCCGCCGTACGGGCCGCCGTCGAACAGCTCACCGCCGCCGGTGCCCAGGCCCTGGTGGCCAGCGAGCCCTTCGGCGTCGACCGCCCCGAGGGCGAGGAGGCGGTCGCCGACGCGGCCCGCACCACCGGCCTGCCGACCACCGCCGCGCACGAGATCACCTCCCTGTACGGGCTGCGCAAACGCACCCGCACCGCCGTCGTCAACGCGGCGATCCTGCCGCGCATGCTGGCCACCGCCGACCTCGTCGACGCCTCCATCACCAAGGCCGGTGTCACCGCGCCGCTGATGGTGATGCGCTGCGACGGGGGAGTGATGTCCCTGGACGAGATGCGCCGCAGGCCCCTGCTGACCGTGCTGTCCGGTCCGGCCGCCGGTGTGGCCGGCGCGCTGATGCAGGAACGCGTCAGCGAGGGCGTGTTCCTGGAGACCGGCGGCACCTCGACCGACATCAGCGTCGTCAAGCGCGGCAAGGTCGCGGTACGGCACGCCGTGCTGCTCGGCCGGACCTCCTACCTCAACGCCCTCGACGTCCGCACCGTCGGCGTCGGCGGCGGCTCCATGGTGCGCGTCTCGGGCGGCCGGGTCACCGGTACCGGACCGCGCAGCGCGCACATCGCCGGGCTGCCGTACGCCTGTTACGCCGACCCGGCCGACCTGCGGGACGCGAAGCTGACCACGATCAGCCCGCTGCCCGGCGACCCCGCCGACTACGCGGTCCTGGACGCGGCGGGCGGCCGGTTCGCCCTCACCATGACCTGCGCCGCCAACGCGCTGGGCCGGGTCCCCGAAGGCGACTTCGCGCACGCCGACCCCGGCACCGCCCGCGCCGCGCTGGCCCCGCTCGCCGCCGCCCTCGGCACCGACGTGGACACCGCCGCCGCCCGGCTCCTGGACGCCGGCACCGACCAGGTGAAGTCCGTCGTGGACGACCTGGTGCGCGAGTACCGCCTCGACACCGACACCGCCGTCCTGGTCGGCGGGGGCGGCGGCGCCGCCTCGGTCACCCCGCACCTGGCCGCCCGCTCCGGCATGACCGGCCGCATCGCCCAGCACAACGAGGTCATCAGCCCCATCGGCGTCGCCCTCGCCCTGGTGCGGGAACAGGTCGAGCGGATCGTGCCGGGCGCCACCCAGGAGCAGATCCTCGCCGTGCGCGCCGAGGCCGAGCGCGCCGTGGTCGAACAGGGCGCCGCCGCCGACGGCGTCGAGGTCGAGGTCACCGTCGACCCGCAGACCAACGTCGTACGCGCCATCGCCACCGGCGCCACCGAACTGCGCACCCAGGACCGGGCCCACCGGGCCGACGACGCCGAGCGCCTGCGGCTGGCCGCCGCCAGCCTCAAGACCGACCCGTCCCACGTGCACGTACTGGCCGGCACCCCCGCGCACACCGTGTACGGCGCCGAGGTCCGCCGCCGCTTCCGGCCCGTCCGCCACCCGGTCCGGGTCGTCGACGCCGACGGGGTCGTACGCCACCACGCGCCCGACGCCCGGGTCGAGGCGACCACCGTCGCCGCCGCCCCCGAGGCGCTCGCCAAGCTGGTCACCGAGAACACCTCCTACGGCGACGGAGGCGTGCGCGCCCCCGCCGTGCGGCTGCTGCTCGGCTCCCGCATCGCCGACCTCTCCGGCGTCCTGGACCCGCAGTCGCTGCTCGCCCTGGCCCGCAGCGAACTGCGTTCCCGCGCCGCCGACGAACCGGTGGTCGCCGTACTGGAGGTGCGCGAGTGACCGTCAAGAAGGCTCTCGTCCAGGCGGACCTCGCCGCCGTCGACGACATCGGGTGGGCGGTGCGGCTGCTGGCCGCCACGCCGACCCACGAGCACCGCGACCCGGAGCTGCTGCGCCGGTGGGCGCGGGCGGCCGACGCGTTCGGCTCCGCCCTCGCACCCGTGGCGTGCGGGGCCCGGATCGTCGAGCGCGACGGCGGACTGGAACTCGGGCTGCTCGCCCGGTACACCTCCAGACCGCCCACCGTCGAGCTGTACACCGACACGGTCGAACTCGCCGAACGGGTCGTGGACGCCCGCGGCTGGCGCGACTGGTACCCGCCCGGCTCGGTACGGGCGGCCGCCCTCGCCCACGAGGCGGTGCACGTCCACCTCCACCACGGCCCCGCGAAGGCCGCGCTGAAGCGCGCCCTGGGCCACAGCGCCCTGCGCCTGGGCCGGTTGCGCGTCCCCGGCCATGTCGCCGGGGCCGAGGAGGTGGCCGCCCACGCCTACGCCCGCACCGTCTGCGGACTCGGCCGCAGCCCGCTGCTGCTCACCGCCGCCCTGGCCGCCGAGACCGGGCACGGGGCCGAGACCGAGACCCGGACCGGCTCCGCGGCCGGGAGCACCCCACCACCCGCACGTGACGCAAGAAGAGAGAACTGACCCATGGGTGTCGTCATCCTCCTCGTCATGGCGGCCGGCGTGGCCGCGATGCTCACCCGCAAGCTGCCCACCGCCTTCGCGCTGGTGCTGCTGGCCGTGGTCATCGCCTTCCTCTCCGGTGCGCCCCTGACGGGCAAGAACAGCGTCCTGGACACGGTGCTCCAGGAGGGCGCCCCGGCGCTCGCGGCGACGATGGTCGCCATCATCCTCGGCTCCTGGCTCGGCAAGCTGCTCGACGAGACCGGCATCGCCGGCACCCTCGTCCGCAAGATCGTCGAGTTCGGCGGCGACCGGCCCACCGTCGTCGCCCTCGGCGTCCTCGCCGTCTCGGCGCTCGTCGGCACGGTCACCGGCTCGGCACCGGCCGCGATGCTGGCCGGCATCATCGGCATCCCCGCCATGGTGGCCGTCGGCGTGCCCAAGGTGACCGCCGCGGGCACGGTGCTGATGGGCATCGCGGTCGGGGTCCCCTTCGAACTGCCGGTCTGGCAGTTCTTCTCCACCGCCCTCGACCTCCCGGTCGACACCGTCCGCGGCTTCATGGTGAAGCTGTTCCCGTTCGCCCTGGTCGCCGCCGTCGCCTACGTCGTCATCGAGAACCGGCGGCGCGGCACCGAGCACGCCTGGTCGCTCACGTCGGTCTCCGCGCGCCCCGCCCCGCGCCGCGAACGCCTCGGCGACGCACCCTGGTACGCGCTGCTCGCCCCCGTGATCCCGCTGGTCCTGGCCCTCGGCCTGGAAGTGGCCATCATCCCCTCGATGCTGGCCGGTGTGCTCTACGCGCTGGTCACCACCACCCGGCCCGGCGAGATGAACAAGCGGCTGCTGCGCACCCTGTACGGCGGCTTCGAGGTGGCCGCGCCGCCGCTCGCCCTGTTCGTGGCGATCGGCATCCTGCTCGCGGCCGTCAAACTCCCCGGCGCGGTGGACGCGCTGGAACCGCTGGTGAAGGCGGTCAGCCCGCAGAACCCGGTGCTGTTCGTCCTCGTCTTCACCGTGCTGGTGCCGCTGTGCCTGTACCGCGGCCCGCTCAACGTGTTCGGGCTCGGCGCGGGCATCGCGGGCGTCCTCATCGCCACCGGCATCTACCCGGCCGTCGCCGTCCTCGGCATGGCCACCTCGTACAACCAGGTCTTCGGCGTCGCCGACCCCACCAGCACGCAGACCGTGTGGGCCGCGCAGTACGCCGGAGTCAGCCCGCAGCAGGTCATGGTCCGCACCCTGCCCTACGTATGGCTGGTCGCCCTCGGCGGCATGTGCGTCACCGCCGCCCTGTACCTGTGACCTCCCCCCCCCTGACCCAGGAGACGACATGCACGAGCCGCACCTCGACCGCCGTCTGTTCCTGAAGGGCACGGCCGTCACCGGCGCCGCCCTCGCGCTGGGCACCACCGCCGCGCCCACCGCCTCGGCCGCACCCGGCGGCTTCCCCGACTACACCTACGTCCGCACCCTGCTGACGCCGTCCAAGCTGGCCTACAACCCCACCGGCGAGATCATCTTCCCGACCGTCCGGGGCGTCTACGACCGGCTGCCCGCGAGCGGCCGGCTCGGCCGCTACTACCTCTACTACGCCCCGCACGACGCCCCCGGCGGCATCTGCCTGGCCTACGGCGACTCGCTGGAGGGCCCCTTCACGGAGTACCCGCACAACCCGATCGTCTCCAACAAGTGGTCGCCGCACTACTCCGTCATCCACGTCTCCTCGCCGCACGTGATGTGGCACGCCGGACGGAAGGAGATGTGGCTGTACTTCCACGGCGAGAACACCACGACCAGGCTCGCCCGCTCCACCGACGGCATCCACTTCTCCTACGACAAGGTCGTGCTGACCACCTCGATGCTGCCGTCCGGCACCACCGAGACCTCCTACGCGCGGGTCTTCCCGCACGAACTGCCCTCGCGCGGCGCGCACTACGTCATGGTCTTCATGGTCAACAACACCACCAACCACCGCGACATCGGCTGGGGCTGGTCCGCCGACGGCCGCACCTGGACGTTCGCCCAGGAGCCCCTGGTGCGCCACGGCGACGTCGGCGCGGTCAACGTGGGCGGGCCGCACCTGCTGCACCGGAACAACAGCACGTACGTCGTCTACAACAAGGACAAGGAGAGCGGCGGCGACCTGATGATCACCGAGGTCGGCAACGACTTCTCGCTCCGCAGGCACCTCGGCGTCTTCTACGACTCCCGTGGCTCCGCGCCGGAGAACGGCCGCGCGGCCTCTCCGTCCTTCGGCACCGACCGCGGCGTCCCGTACATGATCTACGAGGCGGGGGAGCGGCTGGCGGGTTCGATCGCGATGGCCCGCGGCTGACCCCCGGTCCGCCACCGCACACGGCAGCGGGGCCGCGCGTCCGGATCGGACGGGCGGCCCCGCTGTCTTCTCGCCGGGTGCCTCAGGCGACGGGCGCCGGGTCCTTGTCGGTCGGCGCGGCACCGCCCTCGCCGGCCTCCTCGGCCAGGCGCTCCATGCCGCTGGTGGTCTTCAGCGGCTTCTCCTTGATGAACACGACGGCGACCAGCGCGAGCACCGCGAACGGCGTGGCGATCAGGAACAGGTCGGCCGTGGCGACGGCGTAGGCGTGCTCGATGATCGTCCGCAGCGGGCCGGGCAGCGTGGACATGTCCGGGACGCTGCCCTCGCCCGAGCCACCGCCACCGGGGGCGGTGATACCGGCGTTGCCGAGTCCCTTGGCCGTCTCGTCGGCGACCCGGTTGGCGAGGATGGCGCCGAGGACGCTGACGCCGATGGTGCCGCCCATGCTGCGGAAGAACGACAGCACGGAGGTCGCGGCGCCCAGGTCGGCGGCGGGCACGTCGTTCTGGGCGGCCAGCACCAGGTTCTGCATCAGCATGCCGACGCCGACACCCAGGATCGCCATGTAGAGGCTGAGCAGGCCGAAGTGGGTCTTCGCGTCGATCGTGGCCAGCAGCGCGAGACCGACGGACATGATCACCGCCCCCGCCACCAGGTACCGCTTCCACTTGCCGGTCCGGCTGATCACCTGTCCGGCGACGGTGGACGACACCAGCAGGCCGAGGATCATCGGCAGGCTCATCAGACCCGCGACGGTCGGCGACTTGCCCAGCGAGATCTGGAAGTACTGCGAGAGGAAGACCGTCCCGCCGAACATGGCGACACCGACCAGGAGACTGGCGACGGTGGTCAGGGTGACCGTGCGGTTCTTGAAGATGCCGAGCGGGATGACCGGCTCGGCGGTGCGGGACTCGACGACCACCGCCGCGACCAGCAGCAGGACGCCGCCGCCGGTGAGGACACCGGTCTGCCAGGACGCCCAGTCGAACTCGTTGCCGGCCAGCGACACCCAGATCAGCAGCGCGCAGACACCGGCGACGATCAGGAACGCGCCGAGCCAGTCGATGCGCACCTCGCGCTTGACCGTGGGCAGGCGCAGGGTGCGCTGCAGCAGGGCGATGGCGAGCAGGGCGAACGGCACGCCGATGAAGAAGCACCAGCGCCAGCCCAGCCACGAGGTGTCCACCAGGACGCCGCCGACCAGCGGCCCGGCGACGGTGCCCACGGCGAAGACGGCACCGAAGATGCCGGCGTACTTGCCCAGCTGGCGGGGCGGGATGACGGAGGCCATCACGACCTGCGCGAGCGCGGTCAGACCGCCCGCGCCGATGCCCTGCACCACCCGGCTGAAGATCAGCAGGCCGACGCCGTGCGAGAAACCGGCCAGCAGCGAGCCGACCACGAACATGCTCAGCGACAGCTGGAGCAGCAGCTTCTTGTTGAAGAGGTCGGACAGCTTGCCCCACAGGGGCACCGTGGCGGTCATCGCCAGCAGTTCGGAGGTGACGACCCAGGTGTAGGACGACTGGCTGGCGCCCAGGTCGGCGATGATGGTGGGCAGCGCGTTGGCCACGACCGTACCGGCCAGGATCGCGACGAACATGCCGGCCATCAGACCCGACATGGCCTGGAGTATCTGCCGGTGGGTCATCGAGGTGGGAGGCGCGTCGGCGGGCGCCTGGGTAGCGGTCACGGCATCTCTTTCGTGTGGTGGGTCCTGGTGGGTCGCGAGCCCGGCGCGGAGGCTACGCGGGGGGTGCCGGGAGACCGGCGGCGAGGAGGGTGAACACCTCGTGGAAGACGTCGAGGAAGACGGCTTCCTCCTGGTGGGCGGACCAGTGGTCCATGCTGGTGCGCACCGCGGCGCCCGCCACCGCGGCCAGCAGCCGCGGGTAGAGCCCCGACCCGGGGCCGGGCTCCGACCCGGGCCCGGTGGCGTCCGGGACGCCGACCCGGCGCAGTCGTTCGGCGATGGCGTCGGCCAGGTCCGCCTCGGCCGCCATGTGGGCCCCGACACCGCGCGCCAGGAGGTGCGGCGAGGCGTGCAGGACCTTGGCGTGCAGCCGCCACAGTTCGTGCTGCTGTTCCGCCTCGGCCAGCTCCGCCGCCATGGCCTCGCGCAGGGCTGCCAGCGGGGAGAATTCGGCCGGTGCTTCCAGGACGGCGCGCCGCATGCGTGCGCCGGCGTCCGCGTCGACCACCACGAAGGCGTCGTCGCGGCTGTCGAAGTAGTTGAAGAAGGTACGCACGGACACACCGGCCGCGGCGCTGATCGCCTCGACGGTGACCTTCTCCGCCCCGTGTTCGGCGGCGAGCCGTACCGCGGCCTCGGACAGAGCGGCACGCGTGGCCCGCTTCTTCCGCTCCCGCAGTCCGCCCCTCGCGGCCCCCTTCTCCGACATAAGTTGCATGATATGCAAAGATGCACGACATGCAAAATTGGCCCGCCGTCCCGCGCCGGTGTCGGCGGCCCCGTCGAGGCGGGCCGCCGCCTGGTCGGGCAACACCTGTGTGAGACGCCGAAGTTGGGGTAGCCGCTGCACCAGCACGGCCGGCACCGGGGTCGGCGCCGGTGACGGCCGTGCTGTTCCCGTCACGCACCGTCGCCCACCGCCCACCGCCCCGCGGCACCGGCGCTCCGTGACCCGTTCGGAACACCACGTGACCCGAACGGCCCTCTCGGGTACCCGCCCGGTCGGCGCAGGGTTGGGATGTGCACGGGCACCCCGTGCCCGCGCGCCCCGACCGGCTGTCCCGACACGGAAGGACCACCGATGTCCGTCGACCAGCAGCAGGCGCCCCCCGAGCTCACCGACGAGGAGCTCGCCGGCCTGGACGCCCACTGGCGCGCCGCCAACTACCTCGCCGTCGGCCAGATCTACCTGATGGCCAACCCCCTGCTCGCCGAACCCCTGCGCCCCGAGCACGTCAAGCCGCGCCTGCTCGGCCACTGGGGCACCTCACCCGGCCTCAACCTGGTCCACACCCACCTCAACCGGGTCATCAAGGCCCGTGACCTCGACGCCCTGTGCGTCTGGGGGCCCGGCCACGGCGGTCCCGCCGTGCTGGCCAACGCCTGGCTGGAGGGCTCGTACACCGAGACCTACCCGGACGTCACCCGGGACGCGGCCGGCATGGCCCGGCTGTTCAAGCAGTTCTCCTTCCCCGGCGGCGTACCGAGCCACGTCGCGCCCGAGACGCCGGGCTCGATCCACGAGGGCGGCGAACTGGGCTACGCGCTCTCGCACGCCTACGGCGCCGCCTTCGACCACCCGGACCTGGTGGTCGCCTGTGTGATCGGCGACGGCGAGGCGGAGACCGGCCCGCTGGCGACGTCCTGGCACTCCAACAAGTTCCTCGACCCGGTGCACGACGGCGCCGTCCTGCCGATCCTGCACCTCAACGGCTACAAGATCGCCAACCCGACGGTGCTCGCCCGCCTCCCGGAGGGCGAGCTCGACGAACTCCTGCGCGGCTACGGCCACGACCCGATCCACGTCACCGGCGACGACCCGGCCGCGGTCCACCGCGCGACGGCCCACGCCATGGACACCGCCCTGGACCGCATCGCCGCGATCCAGCGCGCAGCCCGCGAGGAGGGCGCCACCGGCCGCCCCCGCTGGCCGATGATCGTCCTGAGCACTCCCAAGGGCTGGACCGGCCCCGCGGTGGTCGACGGACTGCCCGTGGAGGGCACCTGGCGCGCCCACCAGGTGCCCCTGTCCGCCGTACGGACCGATCCCGAGCACCTCGCGCAGCTGGAGCAGTGGTTGCGCTCCTACCGACCCGAGGAGCTGTTCGACGACGCCGGAGCCCCGCGGCCCGCCGTCCTCGCCGCCGTCCCCGAGGGGCCGCGCCGCCTGGGCGCCACCCCCTTCGCCAACGGCGGCCTCCTGCTGCGCGAGCTGCCCATGCCCGCGCTGGAGAAGTACGCCGTGCCCGTCGACAAACCCGGCGCGAGCACGCACGAGCCCACCCGGGTCCTCGGCGACCTGCTCCGGGACGTCATGGACGCCACCGCCGAACGGCGCGACTTCCGGCTCGTCGGCCCCGACGAGACCGCCTCCAACCGCCTCCAGGCCGTCTACGCCGCCAGCGGCAAGGCATGGCAGGAGCGGACGCTGCCCGTCGACGAGGACCTGGACCGGCACGGCCGCGTGATGGAGATCCTGTCCGAACACACCTGCCAGGGCTGGCTGGAGGGCTACCTCCTCACCGGCCGGCACGGACTGTTCTCCTGCTACGAGGCCTTCGTCCACATCGTCGACTCGATGGTCAACCAGCACGTCAAATGGCTGCGCGTGACCCGCCGCCTGCCCTGGCGCGCGCCGATCGCCTCCCTCAACTACCTGCTCACCTCCCACGTGTGGCGCCAGGACCACAACGGCTTCTCGCACCAGGACCCCGGTTTCGTCGACCACATCCTCAACAAGAGCCCCGAGGCGGTCCGGGTCTATCTGCCGCCGGACGCCAACACCCTGCTCTCCGTCGCCGACCATGCCCTGCGCAGCCGCGACTACGTCAACGTGATCGTCGCCGGCAAGCAGCCCTGCTTCGACTGGCTGACCATGGAACAGGCGAAGGCGCACTGCGCGCGCGGCGCCGGCATCTGGGACTGGGCCGGCACCGAGGACGGCGGCCGCGAGCCCGACGTCGTGCTCGCCTGCGCGGGCGACGTCCCGACCCAGGAGGTGCTGGCCGCCGCCCAGCTTGTCCGCCGCCACCTGCCCGACCTCGCCGTGCGGGTGGTGAACGTGGTGGACATCGCCCGCCTGCTGCCCAGCGGGGAACACCCGCACGGCATGAGCGACTTCGAGTACGACGGACTGTTCACCGCCGACAAGCCGGTGATCTTCGCCTACCACGGGTACCCCTGGCTGATCCACCGGCTCGCCTACCGGCGCACCGGCCACGCCCACCTGCACGTGCGCGGCTACAAGGAGATCGGAACCACCACCACACCGTTCGACATGGTGGTCGGCAACGACCTGGACCGCTACCGCCTCGTCATGGACGTCATCGACCGCGTGCCCGGCCTCGCCGTGCGCGCCGCCGCCGTACGGCAGCGGATGGAGGACGCCCGGCTGCGGCACCACGAATGGATCCGCGAACACGGCGTGGACCTGCCCGAGGTCGCCGACTGGACCTGGGAGGGCTCGCGGTGACCGCGACCCCCTCGACCTGGGACTACGACCACTACGACCCTGCGGAGGAACGGCTGCGCGAGTCCCTGTGCACCCTCGGCAACGGCTACTTCGCCACCCGCGGCGCCCTGCCCGAGTGCGCCGCCGACGACGTGCACTACCCGGGCACCTACGTGGCCGGCTGCTACAACCGGCTCACCTCCGCCGTCGCGGGGCGCGAGGTCGAGAACGAGGACATGGTCAACCTCCCCAACTGGCTGCCGCTGCGCTTCAGGACCGCCGGAGGGGACTGGCTCACGCCCGACACCGCCGAGGTGCTCGACCACCGTCAGACCGTGCACCTGGACTCGGGCGTCCTGGAGCGCCTCACCCGCTTCGGGCTCGACGGGGAGCGCCTGCTGTCCGTGCGCCAGCTGCGCCTGGTGCACATGGCCGATCCCCACCTCGCCGCCCTGCGCACGGAGTTCACCGTCGAGGGCGGCCCGGCCGACCTGGAGGTGGAGGCCGCCCTCGACGGCGGCGTCACCAACTCCGGCGTGCCGCGCTACCGGGACCTCGACGGCCACCACCTCACCCACGTGCACACCGACAGCGCCGCCGACGACATGGTGTGGCTGCGCTGCCGGACCCGCACCTCGGACATCCGGATCGGCATGGCCGCCCGCACCACCGCGGACGCGCCGGTCACCGCGGCCCGTGAGCACCTGTGCGTCACCCAGCGCGCCGCCCTGCGCGCCGAACCGGGCCGCACCGTCACCGTCGACAAGGTCGTGGCCCTGCACACCTCGCGCGACCCGGCGATCAGCGACCCGCTCCAGGCCGCGATCGACCGGGTGGCCGGAACCCCCGGCTTCGACGACCTGCTGGTCAGCCACCGCGCCGCCTGGGGCCAGCTGTGGCGCCGCGCCGAACTGGACGTCCCCGGCGAGGCGGGCAGCATCCTGCGCCTGCACCTCTTCCACGTGCTGCAGACCCTCTCCCCGCACACCGCCGACCTCGACGTGGGCGTACCGGCGCGCGGACTGCACGGGGAGGCCTACCGCGGCCACGTCTTCTGGGACGAGCTGTTCGTCCTGCCCTACCTGAACCTGCACTTCCCGGAGGTCTCCCGCGCCCTGCTGCACTACCGGCACCGCCGCCTGGAGAAGGCCCGCTCCGCCGCCCGCGCGATCGGCAGGCGCGGCGCGCTCTACCCCTGGCAGAGCGGGAGCGACGGCCGCGAGGAGACCCAGCAGCTGCACCTCAACCCGCGCTCGGGCCGCTGGCTCCCCGACCACTCCCACCTCCAGCACCACGTCGGGTCGGCCATCGCGTACAACGTGTGGCAGTACTGCGAGGCGAGCGGCGACGCCGAGTTCCTGCACACCAAGGGCGCCGAGACGCTGCTGCAGATCGCGCGCTTCTGGGCCGACTCCGCCCTCTGGGACGAGCGGCTCGGGCGGCACCGCATCCGGGGCGTCGTCGGCCCCGACGAGTACCACGAGGCCTACCCCGGCGCCGACCGGCCGGGCCTGGACGACAACGCCTACACCAACGTCACCGCCGCCTGGGTGCTGTCCCGCACCCTCGACGTCCTCGCCGACCTGCCCGAACCCCGCCGCCGTGAACTCGTCGAGCGCACCGCCCTGGACGACGCGGAACTGGAACAGTGGGACAGCGTCTCCCGCACCCTCCACGTCCCCTTCCACGAGGGCGTCGTCAGCCAGTTCGAGGGGTACGGCGAACTCGCCGAACTCGACTGGGCGGGCTACCGCGAGCGGTACGGCGACATCCGGCGCCTCGACCGTCTCCTGGAGGCCGAGAACGACAGCGTCAACAACTACCAGGCGTCCAAACAGGCCGACGTCCTCATGCTGGGCTACCTGTTCTCCCCGGCCGAACTCCGTTCACTGTTCCGGCGGTTGGGCTACAGCCTCGACGAGCGGACCTGGCAGCGCACCGTCGACCACTACCTGGCCCGCACCAGCCACGGCTCCACCCTCAGCGGACTCGTCCACGGCTGGATCCTGGCCCGCGCCCGCCGCGCCGAGGCCTGGACGTACGTCCAGGAGGCACTCAAGGGCGACGTCGCCGACCTCCAGGGCGGCACCACCGGCGAGGGCATCCACCTGGGGGCCATGGCGGGCACCCTCGACCTCGTCCAGCGCGGTCTGACCGGCCTGGAGACCCGCGCGGGCGCACTGTGGCTGGACCCGGTGCCGCTGCCGGAGCTGTCGTCGTACGGCTTCTCCGTGCGCTACCAGGGCCACTGGGGTGTGCGGTTCCGGCTGGAGCACGGCCGGCTGGAGATCGCCGTGCCCGCGGCCGGCCCGCTGCCGATCGACGTCCGGCTGCCGGACCGCGAGGTGCGCCTCCAGCCGGGCGACACCTGCCGGCTGGTGCTGCCGGACTGACCGGCGGACCGCTCGGCCCCGTCGCCCAGTCAGCCAGTCAGCCAGTCAGCCGGTCAGCCGGGCAACGGGTAGGTCACCGTGCGGGGGGACCCGTCCGGCCTGCCGTCGGTGTAGGTGAGGGTGATCCGGGTGAAGTGCGCCTGGCCCGTGCCCTGCTCCCCGCCCGTCGGCATGTCGAGCCGCACGGTCACCGGGTAGGAGTGGAAGGCGCCCGCGGCGCAGTCGGGTTCGCAGTCGTTCACGGCGTTCGTGCCGCGGCCCACGGCGGCCTGCGGGTCCCAGCGGAACCAGCGCAGGGAGACCAGGCGGCTGTTGCCGTCCCCGCAGGCGAGCACGTACGCCCCGGGCCCGATCTGCGGCTGCCCGGAGCAGTCGACCAGCACCGGATCCTGCGTCTGCTGGGTCCGCGCCGCGGGCTGTGCCGACGGTGCGGCGGATGCCGTGCCCACCAGGGGTACTGCGAGCGCGGCGGCGGCACAGAGTGTGACCGCTGCCCTCATCGGGTTCCTGCCCATGTCTGCTCCCGCCGTCTCGGGGTCGCTTGCCTGCGCTTTCCCCTTTCTCCGTTCCGACCGTACGACCGTGTCCGTGAACGCACCACTCGTACGGAGCAGCGGGCCGGGACCGCCGGGGCGTCGGCCCGCACGCCGGCCCGGCCCTCCGGTTCGTGCGACAAGACGCCGATTGCATCCCCCGAGTGGTCCTCGCGGCGGCCCGCAACCGCAGTCCGCGCCCCGGTGTCTCATGCCGTCAAGAACGGCGACCCGACCGGGCGCCCCCTCACGTGGAGGACCGCGGTATGCACCCGACGACTGCTCCGACCGCCGCCGCCCCGACGCACGCGCACGCCCGCGACACGGGCGACTTCCTGCTCCAGCCGCCGGACCCCGCCCGGCGCGTCCCCTGCCGCGTCGACCCCGTCGACCTGCGCCGCCTCGACCTGCTCGCCCTGCTGACCGCCGCCGGCATCGCGCCCTCGGCCGGGGACCGGGCCGCCATCGAGCAGCTCAGCGTGCTGCCCGGCAGTGTGCACACGGCACTGCACCGGTGGCTGGAGCAGGCGTACGGGTTCTGCCGCTGAGGCCGCTGAGGCCGCTGAGGCCGCTGAGGCCGGGCTGAGGCAGGGCTGAGGCCGCCGAGGCCGCTGAGGTGCTGTGAGGCCGCCGAGGTCAGAAGTCGACGGGGTCACGCACCAGCGGACACGTCATGCAGTGCCCACCGCCGCGCCCCCGGCCCAGTTCCGCGCCCACGATGGTGACGACCTCCACCCGGGCCTCGCGCAGCAGCGCGTTGGTCAGGGTGTTGCGGTCGTAGGTGAACACCACGCCCGGTTCCACCGCGACCGCGTTGTTGCCGCTGTCCCACTGCTGGCGCTCGGAGGCGTAGGCGTCGCCGCCCGTCTCCACCACCCGCAGCTTCGGCAGCCCGAGCGCCTTGGCGACGACCTCGACGAAGGGCGTCGTCCCCTCGTCGACGACGTCGAAGCCGGGGGCCCGGTCGCCGGGGCGCAGCGAGAAGGTGTGCACCGCGTCCATGATGCGGGGGTAGAGGGTCACCACGTCGCGGTCGGCGAAGGTGAAGACCGTGTCCAGGTGCATGGCTGACCGCAGCTTCGGCATCCCCGCGACGACGACGTGCTCGGCGGCGCCGTTGCGGAACAGCGCGGCGGTGACCTGCGTGATGGCCTGCCGCGAGGTGCGCTCGCTCATGCCCATGAGGACGACCCCGTTGCCCACCGGCATGATGTCGCCGCCCTCGAAGGTGGCCTGCCCCCAGTCCTGCTCGGGGTCGCCCCACCACACCGTCGAGCCCCTGAAGTCGGGGTGGAAGGTGTAGATCGCCTTCATCAGCAGCGTCTCGTCGTGCCGCGCGGACCAGTACAGCGGGTTGAGGGTGAGACCGCCGTACAGCCAGCAGGTGGTGTCACGCGTGTACAGGGTGTTGGGCAGCGGGGGCATCAGGTACTCGCGGGCGCCGGTGGACTCGCGGGCCAGTGCGAGGTGCGGGGAGCGGAAGTCCTCGGGCAGGTCGGTGGTGGCGAGCCCGCCGATGAGGTAGTCGGCGAGTTCCCGCGGCGAGAGGCCCTCCAGATAGGCGCGGGTGGCGTCGATGAGACCGATGCCGACCTGGTTGGCGACGATCTTGCGGTCCAGGAGCCAGGTCCTGGCCTCCGGAACGGCCATGATCTGCGCCAGCAGATCGTGCAGCTCCACCACCTCCACCCCGCGCCGGCGCAGTTCACCGACGAAGGCGGCGTGGTCGCGCTGGGCGTTCTCCACCCACATGACGTCGTCGAAGAGCAACTCGTCGGAGTTGGTGGGGGTCAGCCGCCGGTGCGCAAGGCCGGGGGAGCACACCAGGACCTTGCGCAGCCTGCCGACCTCGGAATGGACGCCGAGCGCGGGCTTCACGGCGCTCTCGTTGCTGGTCACACGGCCTCCTTGAGGGATGCGGTACGAGGCGGGTAGGACGAACGGGGACAACGGACGGGGCAACGACTCACAGGCTGATCCACCCGGCCACCAGGGCGACGAGGCCGAGCACCGCGCCGGTCACGGAGACGGCCAGGACGACGAGTTCCCCGGGCGAGAACAGCCGACGGCCCTGCTCGCGGCGGGCCATCACGAACAGCACGGTCGCCGGCGCGTAGACGACGAAGGACACCAGGACGAACTTGAGCCCCGCCGCGTACAGCAGGAACGCGGTGTACAGCGTGGCGACGACCCCGACCGCCAGCTCGCGCCGCGAGGTGCGGCCGCCCTCGGTCAGCGGGTCGTCCCGGCTGCCGATCCGCACCGCGAAGGCCGCCGCCAGCAGATACGGGATCAGGGAGAGGGCGCTGGTCAGGTTGAGCGCGAAGTCGAAGGCGTCGCTGGAGAAACTGGTGGCGATCAGCACCACCTGGGTGAGCAGCGAGGACATCAGCAGCGCCGGCACCGGCACGTCGGCGGCGTTGGCGCGGCGCAGGAAGCGCGGCATGTCGTCGTCCTTGGCCGCGACGAAGAGCACCTCCGCCGCCATCAGCGTCCAGGCCAGATAGGCGCCCAGGACCGACACGATCAGACCGACGCCGATGAACACCCGGCCCCAGGTGCCGACGGCCGCCTCCAGGACACCCGCCATGGACGGCTGGCGCAGGCCGGCGATCTCGGCCATCGGCATGATGCCGTACGACACGATGGTCACCGACGCGAAGACGGCGAAGACGCTGAGGAAGCCGAGCACCGTCGCCCTGCCCACGTCGGACCGGCGCCGGGCGTGCCGGGAGTAGACGCTGGCGCCCTCGACGCCGAGGAACACGAAGACGGTCGCCAGCATGGTGCCGCGCACCTGCGAGAACAGGGAGCCGGCGTAGTCGGCGCCGCCGAAGTTGTCCGCGAAGACGCCCGGTTCGAAGTACACCAGGGCCAGGACGACGAAGAAGACGATGGGGACGAGCTTGGCGACCGTGACGATCCGGTTGATCGCCGTCGCCTCCTTCACCCCGCGCCGGATCAGCCAGAAGAACGCCCACAGCCCGGCGGAGGACAGCACCACCGCCACGGCGGTGTCCCCGTCGCCCAGGGCCGGCCAGACCGACCCGGCGGTCGACATGATCAGGACCCAGTAGGTCACGTTGCCCACGCACGAACTGGCCCAGTAGCCGAAGGCGGCGAAGAAGCCCGGGTACTCGCCGAAGCCCGCCTTGGCGTACGCGTACACGCCGGCGTCGAGGTCGGGCCTGCGCACCGCGAGGGACTGGAAGACGAAGGCCAGCGTCAGCATGCCCGTGCCCGCGATCGCCCAGGCGATCAGCGCGCCCGCGACGCCGGTCTCCTCGGCGAAGCGCCCCGGCAGCGAGAACACCCCGGCGCCCACCATCGACCCGACCACCATGGCGGTCAGGGTGAACATCCCCACCTTCGCGGTGGGCGGCGCGGTGCTGTCGACGTCGGAAGCAGCGGCCTGCGACATGCCGTCCCTCCGGGTGGCTGAGCGATTGCGACCACTGTGCATGAGGTGGTCGCTCCGGGCATCTTGGTCAGCCGTGCAGGGCGAGGTACGGGGCCAGCGCGAACAGCGTGGCGATCAGGGCGTACTTCAGGTGGCGCGTGGGCAGCGCGTGGGCGATCCGCCAGCCCAGCAGCACCCCCGCCAGCTCCGGCACGCCGACCAGCACCGCCAGCGGCCAGTCGACCGCCCCCTGGGCCAGGTACCCCACCGTTCCCACCCCGGCGATGACGACGGACTGCGCCTGGGCCGCGGCGAGGGACTCCAGCACGGGCACGCCCAGGGCCACCAGCAAGGGCACGGTCAGCATCGGTCCGCCGATGCCGACGACCCCGGCCGCCACGGCCACCGCGCAGCCCAGCCCCGCCACCACCGCCGTCGACGGGTGCGCCCGCGCGGCGGCCGCACGGCGGCGCTCGCGGAACCACACCAGGCCCGCCACGCCCGCCACGAACACACCGAGCACCAGCCCGAACATCCGCTTGGACACGTACGAGTTGACCAGGACGCCGAGCGGGGTACCGACGACCGCGCTCACCGCCAGGACCAGCGCCGTGCGCCGGGTCCCCGGCTCGCGCAGCTGCCCGGAGCGGGTGTAGGCGGCGGTCGCGAGGACCCCGGTGGCGACATGGGTGACGAGGGCCGTCCCGGCCACCTCCGCGGGCGTCAGACCGGTGAGCGCGAACAGGCCGATGGTGGGCAGCACCCCGCCCGGTCCGACGGCGGTGATGCCCACCCCGCCGACCAGACCCAGCAGCCCCAGCGCCACCAGCACGGGCACACTCGCACCGGTCATCTCAGGCATCCTCCGACGCGGTCCGCGGCCCACCGCGGTGGAGCGTGGCGCGCAGGGTCATCCGGTCCGCGCGGACCCGGATCGACTCGGCGTCCACCGGTCGGCCGTCCGCCAACCGGGTCAGCCGCTCCAGGGCGAACACCGCCGCCCCCGGCTCGATCCCCAGCAACCGCGCCGTGCCCGGGTCCGCGTTGACCGCGTGCACGGCCACCTCGGCCCGCCCGAGCCCGACACCGGCGGCCTCCTCGACCAGGTCGAACACATCACGGTCCCGCAGGTCGCCGGCGAGCACGGCACGGCCGACGTCGTCGGTCAGGTAACTGGTGTCCAGCGACAGCGGCAGCCCGTCCAGCCACCGCAGCCGCTCCACGTACACACCGCCCGCGCCGGCCGGCACCTCCAGACGGGTGGCGATCGCGGCGGGCAGCACCGGCACCTCGGCGGCGACCCGCACCTCGTTGGTCACGGTGCCGCGCCCGGTCAGTTCCTCGGCCAGCCCGGTCAGCCGGTCGAGGCCGTGCCCGTACTTCGGCAGCAGCACCGTCGTCCCGATCCCGCGCCGCCGGGTGATCAGACCCTCCTCGCGCAGCAGCCCCAGGGCGTCCCGCACGGCGTTGCGCGAGGCACCGAACCGGCGGCCCAGATCCCGCTCGTCGGGCAGCGTGCCGTCGGCGAAGGCACCGCCCGTGATCTGCTGCCGCAGTACGTCGGCCAGCTGCCGGGCCCGCTCCGCGCGCGGCCGTCCCCCATGGTGGTCCATGCCGCTCACGGTAACCCGAACCATGTTTCGCCGACGTTACGCCACCCCTGCTGACCTGCGAAAACGTCTGACCTGCGGGTTCGCGGGGGAGCGCGGCGCGCTTCGCCACCCGGCCCGCGGGACGCTCACCGCGCGGTGCGCAGATCCACGCCGCGCCGGGCCAGGTTCAGCACTCCCACGACGATGAGCGCCACCCCGAGCAGCTGCGGCACGACCCACCAGTCGCCCCGTATGTCCTCCCGGTACAGGACCACGCCGAGCAGCAGGCTCACCGTCGCGTCGCCCAGCGTGAGGGCGGGCTGCGAGGCGACGAGCGGACCGCCCTGCATAGCGTGCTCCAGCAGGAGCACGGCACACACCCCGGCCACCGCGAAGCCGTAGGTCTGCCAGGCGGTGAAGAAGCCGACCAGGCCGTCGGCGTCCAGGACACGCATGGAGTCCTTCATCAGTCCGGCCGTCAGCGCGTAGCACACCGCCGTGGCCGCGCCGAGGCACCCGGCACGGGCCTTGCCGACCGGGCGCTTCAGACCGGCGGCGGCCAGCACCACGGCCGCTCCGGCACAGGCCGCCAGCGCCGGCACCCAGCGGTCCAGGGGCACGTCGGCCTTGCCGCCGTCCGGTGCGGCCGAGGCCAGCGCGACACCGAGCCCCACGACCACTCCGCCGACGGCGAGCCACATGACCTCCGGCAGTCGGTTGCCGGTCAGCAGCGAGGCCAGCAGCAGGGCCAGTGGAAGCTCCAGCACGAACAGGGGCTGTACGAGTGACAACGGCCCCGTCGCCAGGGCGATCGCCTGACCCACACCGGCCACCACGACGGCCAGCATGCCGCCGAGCCACACGGGGCGCCGCAACAGATCGAGGACGAGTCCGGGGCGGAACCCCTGGGACTGCGGCACGCTCAGCGCGGCGCGCCGCTGGAGCACGGTGGCCAGCGCGTTGCTGAAGGCGGCGAGGAGTGCGAAGAGCACCGGCAGTACAACACCCATCCACCGATACTCACCCCGATCGCCCCCGGCCGCGCGCCGCGTCACGTCCGGGGCGCCGGGGACTGCTCAGCTGTCGCTCTGCCCGGAGGCAGCCTCGGCCGCGGGGTCCTGCTTCCGCTCGGGCACGGCGGCCTCGGTGGCGGTGTAGTAGACCGAGGTGCCCTGCTTGGTGCGCTGGGCCTGGTTCTTGGCGACGAGTCCCTCGAGCGTGGTGCGCACGACCGTGGTCTTGACAGTCCGTCCGGAGTGGGCCTCGCTCAGCGCCGTGGTGACCTCGGCGGCGGACCGCGGTTCCCGCTGCCCGGCGAGGTGCTCGCGCACCAGCTCCACCAGGGTCGGCCGGCCCGCGTCCCGTGCCGCCGCCTTCTTCGCCGCGGGCTTCCCGGCGCTCTTGGCGGCGGTCTTGGTGGCCGACTTGGCGGGTGACTTCTCGGTCGCCTTGGCGGGTGCCTTCTCGGTCGTCTTGGCGGATGCCTTGGCGGGTGACTTGTCGGCCGTCTCGGTGGTCGTCGTGGCGGTCGACCTGGTGGCCTTCTTCGCCGTCGGCTTCGAGGCCGGCTTGGCACCCGGCTTCGAGGCCGCCGCGCGCTTGGGCGCGGCGGTGGCCTTCTTGCTCCGCATCGACTTGCCCGCGGCCGACCGCGAGGCGGCACCGCCACGCGGAGCCGGCACCGTGGCCGCCTCGGTCGCGGCGGCGGGCTCCGGCGCGGCGGCGGACTGCGGCGGCGCGGTGATGCCGAGGGCCTGCTGCATGTTCACCAGCAGTGCGTGGTCGTGCTGCAGCGCGGCCAGTTGCTGCTGGAGAGCCGTGATCTCCGCGCTGACACGTTCCTGCTCCTTGACGTTGCGCTCCAGGTCGTCGGTCACCTGGACGCTGTACTGCGACGCCAGTTCCGTGGCGGACTGCATCGTGCTCTCGGACATGGTGGGGACTCTCCTTGGTTCGCGGCCGTGAAGGCTGACGCGCAGCCCTCAGTTGTTGCCCTGTTCGCTGCCGAGTCGGTATACCACGTATGGCCGCCCTCGTGGTATGTGCCGCCGCAACCCAGTGCGTGTGTTCGGACCACGGAGAGAGGTGCTCAGCCGCCCGCGGGCACCTCCACGACCTTCCCGTGCTCGTCGACGGTATGTGTCTGCCAGTAGGTGTCCCACTTGTCGCCGACGTGTTCCGGGACCTTGCCCTCGGGGTAGCGGGTGTAACCCTCGGGCGGCTCCTCGCCGTTGGGCACACATGCGCTGCCGGTGCCGCCGATGCTCAGGACCGGGTACTCACCGCCGCCGCAGCTGGCCTCCTCCATGGAACAGCCGGTCAGCACCGCCGCGGCGGCGGCACAGGCCAGGACGAGACCACGGACGGACCGCCCGGTGCGGACGGCGGACGCGGTCGACGGTCGGTGAAGCAGGTGAGTGGTACGCACGGTTGGCTCCCTGAGGGGGGTGACTGGTGCGGCAAGCGTCCCCCGGCGGGGGGACGCACCTCATGAGTACGAGTACTCAATCGGACGAGCCGTATTACCTGTCACGGTCGGCCAGGCGGTCCACCCGGCGCGCGCTCGCCCGGGCCTCCCGCTCGGCCCCCGCCACGGCGTCCGCGGCCGTGCGGCCCCGCTCCTCGGCCTCCCGCCGTTCCCGTTCGGCCCGTTCGAGGTCCTCATGTGCCGCGCGCAGCCGCTCCTCGGCGGCGGCCACCGTCTCGCGGACCCGGCCCAGTTCGTCGTCGGCCCGGCGGAACGACTCCCGCGCCTCGGCCTGCTCGGCGCGTGCGTCACGCAGGTGCCGTTCGGCCCGCTCGGCCTCCTGTTCGGCCTGCTCCCGTTCTTCTCGCCGTTTGCGGCGCCGCTCGGCGAGTTCGTCCTTCGCCCGGGTGCCGGACGCGGTGCGGGGGGACTTCGGGCGCGCGGTCGGCCGGGGTTCGGTCCGGGCGGGCTCCGGCGGAGCGGTGCCCGAAGGAAAGGCCGAGGGCGGGGTCAGGGAGACCTCCAGGCGTCCCCCGGCCCACCGGCCGGCCGCGTCCGGGTCCGCGAGGACCGCGCGCAGCGTCGACTCGACCTCCCGCTGCGCCGCCTGGGAGAGCCGCTGCCCGGCCTCGCCGGCGAGCTGTGCGGCCTGCCGGGAGAGGGCGGCGACGATCCGCCGGCGCTGCGCCGAGAGTTCCTTGAGCCCGGCGGCGTCCAGGGTGCGGTGTGCCTCGCGCAGCGCCTGCCCCAGCTCCAGGAACCGCCGGGTCTCCTCCGGCCGGGAGCGGGTCAGCAGATTCGCCGCCCACGCGGCGAGCGTGGGCCGGCGGGCGGCGTGGATGCGGCGGGCGTCCTCCTTGCGACCGGCGGTTCTGGCGGCCGCGGCGCGTTCCTCCCGACGGGAGACGAAGGCGGACGGAGGCGTGGCGTACAGCTCGTCCAGGACCTGCTCGACCGCTTCCGCGTCCCGGCCGTCCGTGTCCCGGCGATGCCCGCCCTTGGGCTGCATGGTCGCCGCCTCCGTTCTCCGCCGTCCGTCCTCTGTCGTCCCTCTCCGTGCCGACCGCGAGTCACCGGGACCGTCCCGGCGTCGATGCGGCCTACTTCGCCGCCGCCAGGTCGTCGTAGACGAGCAGGCCGTCCGACCGCAGCCGGACACCCGGGGTGGGGGAGTGGGCCGTCAGCCGGCCGTCGTGCATGAGGTGGTCCGCCGGAGTGTCACGGGCCAGCACGGCGAAGTCGGCGATGAGACGTCGGTGGCAGCGCCACCACACCGCCTCGCCGCACATGACTGCGGTGCGCTCGTGTGCCGCCGAGGCCAGCAGCTCGTCCATCGCGGCGACGAACTCCGGCGACCGTGTGTGCCCTGCGTACGCGCGAAAGGACGCGTTGCGCCAGACGACGTCGGGAGAGCCGGGCGCCGGCTTGCGGAACCCGCCCAGACGCCGCTCCCACCGGTAGTCGAGGCCCTCCTCGGGCATCCACTCGGCCAGCCGGTCCCGCAGCAGGTCGGGGTCGCGGCGGCTGCCGGGGGCGGTCCTGACGTCGACCACCGACGTGACACCGGCACCACGCAGCAGTCCGGCCAGCTCCGCGCGGCCCGCGGTGCCGTGCCCGAACGTGACCAGATGGGGCTGCGCCATGTCGTCACCGGTCCCCACGCTGTCTGCGCCCATGCCTTCTGTCTACGGTCACCCGGGCGGCCCCGCGACCCGAACGGGGCCCACCCGGGCACGGTGCCGGGCCGCCGTCCGTCTGCCGAAGGTGCGCCGGTAGGCGTGCGGGCTGACTCCGGTGGTGCGCTTGAAGCGGTCACGGAAGGCCGTCGGCGAGCCGAAGCCGACCTGGGCGGCGATGCGTTCCACGGAGTGCTCGGTGGTCTCCAGCAGGTGCTGCGCCTGCCGGACCCGGGCACGGTGCAGCCACTGCAGCGGGGTGCTGCCGGTCTGCTCCCGGAAGCGGCGGATCAGCGTCCGGGTGCTCATCCCGGCGTGGGCGGCGATGTCGGCGAGGGAGAGGTCGCTGGCCAGGTTCTCCCGCAGCCAGGTGAGCAGGGGTTCGAGGGCGGAACCGCGGGGCACGGGGGTGTAGTCGTGGACGATGAACTGGGCCTGGCCGCCTTCGCGTTCGAGCGGCGTCACCGACAGCCGGGCGGCGTGCGCGGCGACCGCCGAGCCGTAGTCGCGCCGGATCATGTGCAGGCACAGGTCCAGGCCCGCGGCGGCGCCGGCCGAGGTGAGGATTTGGCCGTTGTCGACGTACAGGACGTCCGGGTCGACGTCGATGTCCGGATGGGCGTCGGCCAGGGCCTTCGCGGCGACCCAGTGGGTGGTGGCCCGCAGCCCGTCCAGCAGTCCGGTGGCGGCCAGCGGGAAGGTGCCGGAGCAGATGGAGGCGATCCGGGTGCCGTTCCCGGCGGCCGTGCGCAGCGCGTCGCGGACGGCGGGGGAGAGCGGTTCGGTGACGGCGGCCGTACCGGGGACGATGATGGTGTCCGCCTCCCGCAGCCCGTCCAGTCCCCAGGGCGCGCGCAGCGTGAACGCGCCGGCGTCGATCTCGGGGTGCTCGGCACACACCCGGATCCGGTAGCCGGGGCTGCCGTCGGGGAGCCGGGTACGGGTGAAGACCTCGATCGGGGTGGACAGGTCGAACGGGATCACCCGGTCCAGCGCGAGAACGGCGACGGTGTGCATGGCCGGAACGTACCTCCTCGCTGGTCGGTGACCGGCGGCCGTGGCGTTTTCCCGTGGGAAGCCGTCACTCCTGCCACGGGAGACCGAACCGGCCGTCCTGTCACGTTAAGTCATTTGCCTAATCGAATTAGGCCAGTGCACAATCGGTGAAGGGGAGAGCCGTACACCCAGCCGCACCACCGCCGGAGACGACATGCACACCACGGACGACTGGATCACCACGCCCATCACCGGGGACCTCCTGCGGGGCGCCCTCGACCTGGAGCGCACCGAGCGCGGCCTGCTGCCGCACCGGCTGCCCGCCCGGGCCCGCGCGCAGAACAACGACGGACAGTTGGCCATGGCCGAGTCCCAGCCCTCCGGCGTACGCCTGGCCCTGCGCACCCGCGCCACCGTCCTCGAACTGGACACCCTGCCCACCAAGCGGGTCTACGTCGGTGTCCCGCCGCGCCCGGACGGTGTGTACGACCTGCTCGTCGACGGCCGACCGGCGGGCCGGGGCAGTGTGACGGGCGGCAACACCCTGACCATCGACCTGACCACCGGCACGGCGGGCGTCGAGCCCGGTCCGGTCGGCACCCTCCGCTTCGCGGACCTGCCCGAGGGCAGCAAGGACATCGAGATCTGGTTGCCGCACAACGAGACCACCGAACTCGTCGCCCTGCGCACCGACGCCCCCGTCGAGCCCGCCCCGGACCCCGGCCGCCGGGTCTGGCTGCACCACGGCAGCTCGATCAGTCACGGCTCCGACGCCGCGAGCCCCACCACCACCTGGCCCGCCCTCGCCGCCTCCCTCGGCGGCGTGGAACTGATCAACCTGGGCCTGGGCGGCAGCGCCCTGCTCGACCCGTTCACCGCACGGGCGATGCGTGACACCCCCGCCGACCTGATCAGCGTGAAGATCGGCATCAACGTGGTCAACGCCGACCTCATGCGCCTGCGGGCCTTCGGCCCCGCCGTGCACGGCTTCCTCGACACCGTGCGCGAGGGCCACCCCACCGCCCCGCTGCTGGTCGTCTCACCCATCCTGTGCCCCGTGCAGGAGGACACCCCCGGCCCCCTCGCCCCCGACTTCTCCGGCATCGCCGAGGGCCGCCTCCGGTTCGTCGCCACGGGTGACCCGGCGGACCGCGCGAGCGGGAAGCTGACCCTGAACGTCATCCGGGACGAGCTGTCCCGGATCGTCGCCGAACGGGCCGCCGACGACGAGAACCTGTACTACCTCGACGGCCGCGAACTGTACGGAGAGGCCGACGCGGCAGACCTGCCCCTGCCGGACAACATCCACCCGGACGCCGCCACCCACCGCCTCATCGGCGAACGCTTCGCCAAGCTGGCCTTCGCCGACCGAGGAGCCTTCAGCGGCTGAACCCCATGGGCCGGTCCCATGGGCCGGTCCTCATGAGCGGGTCCTCACGGGCGGGTCCTCATGTGCCGGTCCTCATGGGTCAGCCCTCCTGCGGAAGCCCGCCTGAGCGGTCCTCACGACCCGACGACGACCGCGGCGAAGCGACCGGCCACCTCGCGCCAGACCGCCTCGGCCGCGGGCTCGTCGCGTTCCGCCCGGCGGGAGAGCTCCACCGGGTCCAGCCCGCGGGCCCGGAGCCGTTCGGCGTCCCACGACCTCACCCGGTCCGCACCCGCCTCGGGGTGGAACTGCACGCCCCACGCCCGCTCACCGACCCGGAACGCCTGGTACGGGCACCGCTCGCTCGACATGAGCCACGCCGCGCCGGGCGGCAGGGCGGTGACGGCGTCCTGGTGGTGCTCGACCGCCGTCACCCGCTCCGGCAGCCCGGCGAAGAGCGGATCGGCAGCGGCCTCGGGCCGCACGGCCAACGGCGTGCTGCCGACCTCCGGTTCGCCGTGCTCGCCCCGCACCGTTCCGCCGGCGACCTGGGCGAGGAGCTGTCCGCCGAGGCAGATCCCGAAGACCGGGGTACCCCGCTCAACCGCCTCGGCGACCAGGGCCCGGGTGGGTACGAGCCAGGGAGCGCGCTCGTCGTCGTCGGGCAGGTAGCCACCGCCGAGCACCAGCACGCCGTCGTGCGACGGACGCCGGGGGAGGGCCGCACCGGCGTACGCGTGCACCACGTCCAGTGTCACCCCGCCCGCGACCAGCCAGTCACCGAACCGGCCCGCTCCACCGCCCCGATGGTTCTGCACCACCAAGAGCCGCGACATCTCCCCACCCCGCTTCACCTCGTCCGACTCGGCCTCGCCGCACGCGACGCGGCGGACCGTCCGCCCACCGTGTCACAGACTGGCCGCCCGATGCGTCGGCTCACCTTCGAGGACGGTCAACAGCACCGGTACGTCCGCGAGTTCGGTGGACGCCACGGTGAGCGGGTCGGCGCCGTGCCGTCGGCCTGACTCAGCGGCGTGCCAGGTACAGGGATACCGCCTTGTGCAGCACCCTGTTCAGCGGGTAGTCCCACTCGCCGAGGTACTCGACGGCCTGTCCGCCCGCGCCCACCTTGAACCGGAGCAGTCCCAGCAGGTGGTTGTCCTCGTCCAGGGTGTCGGTGATGCCGCGGAAGTCGTAGACGGCGGCGCCGCGTTCATGGGCGTCGCACATCATCCGCCACTGGAGGGCGTTGTTGGGCTGCACCTCGCGCCGCCGGCTGGTGGACGCGCCGTAGGAGTACCAGACGTGTTCGCCGACCGTCAGCATCGTGGCCGCGGCGAGCACCTCCCCGTCGTGATGGGCGAGGTACAGGCGCATGCGGTCCGGGTCCTCGGCGGTCAGCGCCTGCCACATCCGCCGGAAGTAGGCGAGGGGACGCGGTACGAACCGGTCCCGGCGCGCGGTCTCCACGTACAGCTCGTAGAAGGTGGGCAGATCCTCCTCGTCGCCCCGGACGACCTTGACGCCGGCCTTCTCGGCCTTCTTGATGTTGCGCCGCCACTGCTGGTTGAAGTCGTTCTGCAGCTGCTCCAGCGACCGCCCCGCGAGCGGTACCTGGCACACGTGGCTCGGCTGGCCCGCGGCGAAGCCGTCCTCGCCGCCGGGCTCGGTGCGCCGCCAGCCCATCCCGCGCAGCCGCTCGGCGATGTCGTCGGCGCCGGGCTCGCGCACCGTCGCCTCCACGTCGCCCAGCCGCCGGGCACCCGGGTCGGCGATCGCCGCCTTGACCGCGTCGGCGCTCCAGCGCCGCGTCACCACCGGCGGCCCCATCCGCACCATGAACGCGCCGCGTTCCCTCAGGTGCGCGAGCATCGGCTCCAGCCACCGCTCCAGACCGTCCGCCGTCCAGTCGATGACCGGGCCCTCGGGCAGGTAGGCCAGGTACCGCTTCAGCCGCGGCAGCGGCCGCAGCAGCACCAGCCCGGCGCCCACCAGCTCTCCGCCCTCGTCGAACCAGCCCAGGCTCTCCGCCCGCCAGTCCGGCTTCACGTCACCCCAGGAGGGGACTTGGAGATGGCTCACGGAAGGCCGGGACGTGACGAAGCGCAGATGCTCCTCACGGGTGATCGGCTTCAGACGACAACTCATGGGGCGTCCCTCTGTTCGGCTTCGTTCGACGGTGAGGCGGTGTCACGGTGTGACGGTGTGACGGTGAGGCGGTGAGGCGGTGAGGCGGTGAGGCGGTGAGGCGGTACGACGGTGCGGCGGAGAGACGGCCGAGCCGCGGGGGTTGTCCGCCGTCCACGCACACCTCACAGGGAACAACGACGGCGGCCGTTCCGCGCGCTGTCACCGTGCCGCCCACCCGTGTGCTCCGTCCGGCGCGCGGGGACGTGGGCCGGATGGCAGCGTGGCAGGACCGGGCGGTGCGAGCGGGACGGACGGAGCGGACGGAGCGGACGGTCATGGCACGGGCGATCTGGACGGGCGTGATCACCTTCGGGCTGGTCTCGGTGCCCGTCGGTCTGTTCACGGCGACCGAGGACCACACGGTCCACTTCCACCAGTTGCAGCGCGGCACCTCGGACCGGGTCCGCAACCGGCGGGTCAACGAGCGCACCGGCAAGGAAGTCGCCACCGACGACATCGTCAAGGGATACGAGGTGGGCGAGGGCGAGTACGTCGTCGTGGAGCCCGGGGAACTCGACGAGATCGCGCCGGGACGCTCCCGCACCCTCGAGATCACCGACTTCGTGGACCTGGACCGGATCGAGCCGGTCTACTTCGGCCGCACCTACTACATCGCCCCGCGCGGCAAGGAGTACCTCAAGGTCTACGAACTCCTGCGCACCGCCCTCGCCGAGACCGGCAAGGCGGGTGTCGCCACGTTCGTCATGCGCAACCGGCAGTACCTGACCGCGCTGCGCGCCGAGGACCGGGTCCTGCTGCTCCAGACGCTGCACTGGGCCGACGAGGTCCGCGACCCCGTGCAGGAGCTTCCGGAACTGCCGTCGGACCGGGTGGGCCGGGGCAAGGAACTGGACATGGCGCTGCGTCTCGTCGACGCCCTCAGCGGCGACTGGGAGCCCGCCCGCTATCGCGACACCTACCAGGAGAAGGTCCGCGAGCTGGTCCGGGCCAAGGCCGAGGGCCAGGAGGTCGCCGTCGCCGAGGAGGCGCCCGAGGCCACCAACGTCGTCGACCTGATGGACGTCCTGCGCGGCAGCCTGGAACGGGCGAAGGGCGGTACGGGCGATGACAAGGGCGACAAGAAGCGGTCCGCGCCGCGGAAGAAGGCCGCCGAGCCGCGGCAGAAGGCAGCCGCCGGGCCCTCCCGCCGGACCGCGCCCGCCAGAAGCGAGCTGCGGGAGCTGAGCAAGGCGGAGCTCTACCAGCGGGCCACCGAGCAGGACATCGCCGGCCGCTCGAAGATGAGCAGGCAGCAACTCGTCGACGCGCTCGGCGACAGCAAGAGCCGCGGTCGCCGGAAGAAGAAGACGACCGCGGCCTGAGACCGGACCACCGCTCAGGCGGTGCTGAGCATGCCCTCCCGCAGGCGGGTCAGCAGGCGGGAGATGAGCCGGGAGACGTGCATCTGGGAGACGCCGAGGCGCT
>NZ_MULI01000026.1 GCF_002939385.1 Streptomyces sp. MH60
GGAGGTGACCAGGTCCCGCAGGGGGTGGCGGGCCAGGACCGCGTCCACCCGGGGCGTCAACGCCGCCGCCAGCCGGGACGCGGGCGGCCGGCTCTCGTCCCGCAGGGCGTCGACGGCGGCCAGCAGCTCGCGCCGGTCCCCGCTGCCGGGGACGTCGGCGGCGGCCCGCTCGTACAGCCGGGCGCCCTCCTCCAGGACCAGGTCCGTGTCCATCCCCGCCGGGATCTTGATCCGCGCGGTGTGCCGCCAGGTGGTGACCGGATCGCCCCACGCCTCCACGGTGTACGACCACAGCCCGGGTGCGCCCGCGGTCACCTCCGCGCCCCAGCGGTCGGTGCCGGGTGCCAGCTCCCGCATCGGTGTCCAGGGGCCCGGCCGGCCCCGTGGATCCCTCAGGACGACATTGGCGGCGACCGCGTCGTGTCCCTCGCGGAACACGGTGGCGGAGATCTGGAACGTCTCGCCGGTGACGGCCTTGGCCGGTCTGCGTCCCCGTTGGACGACCGGGCGGACGTCCAGGACGGGGATGCGCCCGACGACGGTGGTGCGCTCCGCGGGGACTGCTGACGAGTGGTGCGTGGCGGGCATGACCGCTCCTGTCCGCGTCAACTGGGTGGGCGGATGACTCTGGGGAGGTGGGTCCTGCGTGGTGCGTGCGGGGTGTACCGCAGGAGCCTTCCCACACCCTTCCGGTGGGCAATCCGGCACTTTGTTAACTACTCGCGCGTATGTCGACAACGCGACACACGCGTCGACCTGACCGTCGCTTTCCCGGATGCCGCTGGCGCAATCAGCGTTCGTCGCGACATGTGCAGCTTTCCGTCCGGGCCGAACTGCCACAAGAAGGCCGACGGGGAAAGATCCGGCCATATCGACACGCCGTGCGCGTCAGATCTGTCCGGCGCATCAGGGCGAAGGCCCCAGCGAGGGACACATCGCGCGGTAACGTCGTCCGGGTGAAGGCGATCCGTCGACTGACCGTCCGTCCCGTTCTCCCCGACCCCCTCCGGCCGCTCAGTGATCTGGCCCGCAATCTGCGCTGGTCCTGGCACCCGGAGACGCGCGACCTGTTCCAGTCCGTCGACCCCGAGTGCTGGACCGCGTCCGGCCGTGACCCGGTACGGCTGCTCGGCACCGTGCCGCCCGCGCGCCTCGCGGAGCTGGCCGACGACCGGCGCTTCCTGCGCCGGCTGACCGCGGTGGCCGACGACCTCGACCACTACATGACCGGCGACCGCTGGTACCAGGCCCAGCCGGGCCGACTCCCGGCCGCCGTGGCCTACTTCTCGCCCGAGTTCGGCATCACCGCCGCGCTGCCCCAGTACTCCGGCGGCCTCGGCATCCTGGCCGGCGACCACCTCAAGGCGGCCAGCGACCTGGGGGTGCCGCTCGTCGGCGTGGGTCTGCTCTACCGCCACGGCTACTTCCGGCAGTCCCTCTCCCGGGACGGCTGGCAGCAGGAGCACTACCCCGTCCTCGACCCCCACGAACTGCCCCTGGTCCCGCTCAAGGAGAGCGACGGCACCCCCGCGCACGTCGCCCTGGCGCTGCCCGGCGGCCGGGAGCTGCGGGCCCGGATCTGGCTGGCCCAGGTCGGCCGGGTGCCGCTGCTGCTCCTCGACTCGGACGTCGAGGAGAACGAGGGCGGCGAACGCGGCGTCACCGACCGGCTCTACGGCGGCGGCAGCGAGCACCGGCTGCTCCAGGAGATGCTGCTCGGCATAGGAGGTGTCCGGGCGGTGCGCACCTACTGCCGGCTCACCGGCCACGCCGCGCCGGAGGTGTTCCACACCAACGAGGGCCACGCCGGCTTCCTCGGCCTGGAACGCATCGCCGAACTGTGCGACGAGGGCCTGGAGTTCGGTGCCGCCCTGGAGGCGGTGCGGGCCGGCACGGTGTTCACCACCCACACCCCGGTCCCGGCCGGAATCGACCGTTTCGACCGGGAGCTGGTCGCCCGCCACTTCGGCCCCGACGCCGAACTCCCGCGCATCGACGTCGATCGCGTCCTCAGGCTCGGCATGGAGACCTACCCCGGCGGCGAGCCCAACCTCTTCAACATGGCCGTGATGGGCCTGCGCCTGGCCCAGCGCGCCAACGGCGTCTCCCTGCTGCACGGCGGGGTCAGCCGGGGGATGTTCGCCGGACTGTGGCCCGGCTTCGACGCCGACGAGGTGCCGATCACCTCCGTCACCAACGGCGTGCACGCGCCGACCTGGGTGGCCCCCGAGGTGTTCCGGCTCGGTGCCCGGCAGATCGGCGCGCAGCGGGCCGAGGACGCGCTGGCCGTCGGCGGCTCGGACCGCTGGGACTCGGTCGCCGACATCCCCGACCAGGACATCTGGGAGCTGCGCCGCACCCTGCGCGCCCAGCTCGTGGAGGAGGTGCGCGAGCGGCTGCGCGCTTCCTGGCGGCAGCGGGGTGCCGGGACGGCCGAGCTGGGCTGGATCGACGACGTCCTCGACCCGGACGTGCTCACCATCGGCTTCGCGCGGCGCGTCCCGTCGTACAAGCGGCTCACGCTGATGCTGCGCGACCGGGACCGGCTGATGGACCTGCTGCTGCATCCCGAGCGGCCGATCCAGATCGTCGTCGCGGGCAAGGCGCACCCGGCGGACGACGGCGGCAAGCGCCTGGTGCAGGAGCTGGTGCGGTTCGCGGACGACCCGCGGGTGCGGCACCGCATCGTGTTCCTGCCGGACTACGGCATGGCGATGGCGCAGAAGCTCTACCCCGGCTGCGACATCTGGCTGAACAACCCGCTGCGGCCGCTGGAGGCCTGCGGCACCTCCGGCATGAAGGCGGCGCTCAACGGCTGCCTCAACCTGTCGGTCCTCGACGGCTGGTGGGACGAGTGGTACCAGCCCGACTTCGGCTGGGCGATCCCCACCGCCGACGGCGCCGGCACCGACCCCGACCGGCGCGACGCCATAGAGGCCAACGCCCTCTACGACCTGCTGGAGCAGCGGATCACCCCGCGCTTCTACGAGCGGGGCGCGAGCGGGCTGCCCGACCGGTGGCTGGAGATGGTGCGCAGGACCCTCAGCCTGCTCGGCCCGAAGGTGCTGGCCGGCCGCATGGTCCGCGAGTACGTCGAGCGGCTCTACGCCCCGGCCGCCGAGGCCCACCGCGCGATGGACCCGGACTCCGCGCGCGGGCTCGCCGAGTGGAAGGCGCGGGTGCGGGCGGCCTGGTCCGGGGTGAGCGTCGACCACGTGGAGACGTCCGCCGCCACCGCGAGCGCCGAACTCGGCGCCACCCTCGGGCTGCGGGTCCGGGTGAGACTCGGCGACCTCGCGCCGGAGGACGTGGAGGTGCAGGCGGTCTCCGGCCGGGTCGACTCCGAGGACCGGATCACCGACGCGGCGAAGGTGCCGCTGAAGCCGGTCGGCGGCCCCGATCTGGAGGGCCGCTGGGTGTACGAGGGCCCGCTCGCCCTGGACCGCACCGGACCCTTCGGCTACACGGTCCGGGTCCTGCCCGCGCACCGGCTGCTGGCCTCCGGCGTGGAGACCGGTCTCGTCGCGGTGCCCTCCGGCGACCTGGTGGAGGCGGCGGGTCTGCTGATGCGGTGAGCACCGCGGCGGCCGGGCGGTGGCCGACGGGGTGGGCTCAGTCCTCCTCGTCGCCGCCGCTCAGCCGCCGCAGGACGGTGCCGCACCGGCGGGCGTAGGCGTGCTGGAAGGCGCGGGCGGCCGGTCCGCCGGCCTTGGCGTACCACTTGGCGGGGCGGCTGAAGGCGGACACGGTGAGCCACACGGTGCCGTCACCCGTGCGGTCCACCACGAAGGCCTCCTCGCCGGACTCGGGGTGGCCGGGCAGGGTGCCGTAGGCCCAGCCGGCCCGGCGCGGCTCCTCCAGGGTCCACACCACCCGGCAGGGCGCCTTGATCATGCCGGCGAGGGTGACGGTGACATCGACGCCGGGCGCGGCACGCTCCGCGCTCGCGTCGATGCCGACGCCCATCTCCCGGTGCATCTCCCAGGTGAGCACGGCCTCGACCGCCCGCCGGAACACCGGTTCGCCCTCCCCGAGGCGGGTGCGTACGTGCATGGGGCGGAAGCCGGGCGGGCAGGCGCCCTGCTCGCGGGTGGCGCCGACGTCGTCGTACGTGAAGGACATGGGCACCAAGAGTAGGGCGGCACCCGGGAACCGCTGGTTCCGGGTGCCGCCCGCCGTGTTGGTGCCGCTGTCGCTCCGGGTCAGTTCACGTTGATCGCGGTCCAGGCCGCGCCCACCGTCTTGTACTCGGTGCTGTCGGCGCCGTACAGGTCGGACGCCGCGCTCAGGGTCGCCGCGCGGGCGTCGGCGTAGTCGGTCGTCGAGGTCATGTACGCGGTCAGCGCCTTGTACCAGATCTGCAGCGCCTTGGCGCGGCCGATGCCGGTGACGGTGGAGCCGTCCGAGGTGGGGGAGTCGTAGGCCACCCCGTCCACCGTCCGCGCCCCGCTGCCCTCGGCGAGCAGGAAGAAGAAGTGGTTGGCCGGGCCCGAGGAGTAGTGGACGTCGACGCCGCCGAGGCCGGAGGACCAGTAGTCCTTGGACGCGCCGTCCTTGCTGGGCTTGTCCATGTAGCGCAGCGGGGTGCCGTCGCCGTTGATGTCGATCCGCTCGCCGATGAGGTAGTCGCCCTTGTCGGCGGAGCTGTTCGCGAAGTACTCCACGCCGGTGCCGAAGATGTCGGACGTCGCCTCGTTGAGGCCGCCGGACTCGCCGCTGTACTCGAGGCCGGCGGTGTTGGAGGTGACGCCGTGGCTCATCTCGTGGCCGGCCACGTCCAGCGAGGTCAGCGGGTTGGTGTTGCCCGTGCCGTCGCCGTAGGTCATGCAGAAGCAGCTGTCCGACCAGAAGGCGTTGACGTAGTTGCTGCCGTAGTGGACGCGGGAGTAGGCGGCCTTGCCGTCGTTCTTGATGCCGCTGCGGCCGAAACTCTCCTTGTAGAAGTCCCAGGTGACCTGGGCGCCGTAGGCGGCGTCGACGGCGGCGGTCTGGTCCTGGGGGTCGCTGGAGGCGGCGCCGGTGCCCCAGGTGTCGTCGGCGTCGGTGAACAGGGTGCCGGTGCCGGAGGTCTTGCGGGCCAGGTTGTACGTCTTGTGGCCGCCCCGCCCGGCGTCGTTGAGCTGGTACGACGAACCCGACTTGGTGGTGCCGAGTTCGACCGTGCCCGAGTAGAGGCTCTTGCCGGAGCCGGTCTCGATGCCCTGGTACTCGTACAGCTCGGCGCCGGTGGCGGCGTCGGTGATCACGTGCAGTTCGCTCGGGGTGCCGTCGTCCTGGAGGCCGCCGACCACGGTCTCGTAGGCGAGGACGGGCTTGCCCTCGGCGGCCCAGATCACCTTGCGGGGCGCGGAGTCGGCCGCGGTCTTCGACGACCCGGCGTCCGCGGCGGCGGACAGCGCCTGCTGCTCGGCCTTGGCCGCCTTCACCTTCGGGGTGACGGTGGCGACCTTGACGGCGGCCTTGGTCGCCTTGGTGACGCCTCTGGTGGCGCCGGACTCCGACGTGTGCACGACGAGGTCGCCGCCGAGGACGGGCAGGCCGTCGTAGGTGCGCTCGTAGCGGGTGTGCACGGTGCCGTCGCGGTCCTTGACCACGTCCTTGACGACCAGCTTCTCCTTGGCGCCGAGACCTATCTCCCGGGCGGTGCCGGCCGCGCCGGCCTGCTGCTCCTGGACGAGCGCGCTGCGGGCGGTGCCGGACAGCAGCACGGGGGCGCCCGGGAGGGCCGACGGCGCGGTGCTGTCGGCGGCGGCGTTGCCCGCGGTCAGGCCGGTGGTGAGCATCGCTCCGGCGGCGACCGCGGTGGCGAGGGCCAGGGTGGTGCGCTTGTGGCGCGCGAAGACGGAAGACACACAAGCTCCTTCGGTGGGGGGATCCGGACGGCGTGGGGTGTCCGGCCGGTTACTGCGAAGTGGTGCTGTGGGTGACGGAAGACTGACACCGAAGGCGCGTACATGTCAGGAGGGCGTGATGATGTTGGCCGAAAATCGTCGGCAGGGTGGGTGGTGCGGGAATGTGAAGGCCGTGTGACCTCGGTCAAGCGACAACAAGGCGGCGGTAAGTGCTGGGCAAAAAGGGGCGGGTGGGGGCGGACATGGAGAGGGCGCCGCCCCGGAGGAATCGAACCTCCGGAGCGGCGCCCCGACTTGGGATGGTGCACCCGTGGGCCGGTCCGCCTACGGGAAGGTGAGCCGCCAGGCGTCGATGTAGCCGGTGTCCGCCGGGCCCTGGTCCTGGACGCGCAGCTTCCAGGTGCCGTTGGCCGTCTCGGAGGAGGCGTTGACCGTGTAGGTCTCGTGCACGTCCGCCGCCGGGTCGTTGCCGCTGTTCTTCAGGCGGTACGTCGAACCGTCCGGCGCGACCAGGTCGATCTGCAGGTCACCGCGCCAGGTGTGCACGATGTCCACGCCCACCTTGAGGTTGCTCGGCGCCTTGCCGGTGCGGCCGGAGACCGTGAGGGACGAGGTCACCGCGGACCCGTAGTCGGGGATGTTCACGTTCGTGGTGCTCTCGAACGTGGTGCCGTCACCGGGGTCGCCGCCACCGGGCCGGGAGCCGACGTTGATGCCCGCCCACGCGTTCGCCACCGCGGTGTACTCGGCGCTGCTCGTGCCGTACAGCTCACCGGCCGCCGCGAGGGTGCCGGTGCGGGCGCCCGCGTAGTTGGTGGTCGAGGTGAACTTGGTGGTCAGCGCGCGGAACCAGATCTTCTCCGCCTTGGCGCGGCCGATGCCGGTGACCGGGAGGCCGTCCGAGGTGGGCGAGTTGTAGGTGACACCGTTGATGGTCTTGGTGCCGCTGCCCTCGCTCAGCAGGTAGAAGAAGTGGTTGGCCGGGCCCGACGAGTAGTGGACGTCCACCCCGCCGATCCCCGAGTACCAGGAGTCCTTGGACGCGCCGTCCTTGCTGGGCTTGTCCATGTAGCGCAACGGGGTGCCGTCGCCGTTGATGTCGATCTCCTCGCCGATGAGGTAGTCACCGACGTCCGAGGAGTTGTTGGCGTAGAACTCGACCGACGTGCCGAAGATGTCGGACGTGGCCTCGTTCAGCCCGCCGGACTCGCCGCTGTAGTTGAGTCCCGCGGTGTTGGACGTGACGCCGTGGGTCATCTCGTGCCCGGCCACGTCGATGGCGGTGAGCGGGTTGGTGTTGCCCGACCCGTCGCCGTACGTCATGCAGAAGCAGTCGTCCGACCAGAAGGCGTTGACGTAGTTGTTGCCGTAGTGGACCCGGGAGTACGCGCCCACGCCGTCACCGCGGATGCCGGACCGGCCGTGCACGTTCTTGTAGTAGTCCCAGGTCAGCGCCGCCCCGTAATGGGCGTCGGCGGCGGCGGTCTCCGCGTTGGACGCGGTTCCGTTGCCCCACACGTCGTCGGACCCCGTGAAGAGCGTCCCGGTGCCGGAGGTGCCGCGGTTGAGGTTGTACGTCTTGTGGTTGCCGCGCGCCGTGTCGGTCAGCGTGTACGACGACCCCGACTGCGCGGTGCCCAGCGTCACCGTGCCGCTGTACATCGTGTTGCCGGTGCCGTTCTCGATGGCCTGGTACTCGTACAGCTTGGCGCCCGTGGCGGCGTCCGTGATCACGTGCAGCTCGTTCGGGGTGCCGTCCTCCTGGAGGCCGCCCACGACCGTCTCGTACGCGAGGACCGGAGTGCCGTTCGCCGCCCAGATCACCTTGCGCGGGGCGCGGTCGGCGTCCGGCTGCTCGGCTCCGGCGGCCTTCGCGGCCGACACCGCCTGCGACTCGGCCTTCGCGGCGGAGATCTTCGGCGTCACGGTGGCCGGCTTGATCGCCTTGGCCGTGGCCTTCACGACCTGCTCCGTCTTCCCCGCCTCACTGGCCACCACGAGGTCGCCGCCGAGGACGGGCAGACCGTCGTAGGTGCGCTCGTAGCGGGTGTGCAGGGTGCCGTCGCGGTCCTTGAGCACGTCCCGGACGACCAGCTTCTCCTGGGCGCCCAGGCCCAGGTCGTCGGCGGTCTCCGCCTTGGTGGCGTTGGCGTCGCGGATCAGCTCGGCGCGCTGGGACGGGCTGAGTACGACCAGCTCGTTGCCCTTCGCGGGTGACGGGTCGGGGGCCGCGGTGGCGGTGCCGGACTGGACCGCCGTGGCGATCAGCGCCGCGACACCGGCCAGCGCGACGGCCGCGGCACGCCGGTGCGTGACATGGCGGGAGGAGGCGGAAGCGGTGGTGTGGGAGGTGCGTCTGTGGGGAGTGCTGCTGCTCAACACTGACTCCTTCTGCGTGGCCGCGGGTCACGCGGCCAGGGGAGACCGGCCGGCGGGTGGCCGACCGGGCGGAACTGTGCGGTACGCAGAAACCACGTGCTACGAGCCGGCCGCTGCACAGCACTCGTGGGGAAGCTGTGGGGGCACTGTGGAGGGCCGACGGAAGAGTGGCAGGAGAAAGCGCTACTTGTCAGGGGCGCGTCAGCAAGTTGGCTGGAATTGGTCCGTTGACCGGGAGTTCACGTTCGATAAACGGAATCTTTGCTTGCCGGTGCTCTCGGCGGGCTACTGACTGCCCGCTCAGTCAGTAGCCCGGTCGACCGGCGCCCCGTGCCAGGAACCCCACAGGGCCGCGTACGCCCCGCCCGCCGCCACCAGTGCTTCGTGCGTGCCCAGCTCGGTCAGCAGGCCGTCCTCCATCACTGCCACCCGGTCGGCGTCGTGCGCGGTGTGCAGGCGGTGCGCGATGGCGATGACCGTACGGCCCTTCAGTACGGCGGCCAGCGCCTGCTCCGTGTGCCGGGCCGTCGTCGGGTCCAGCAGGGCCGTGGCCTCGTCCAGGATCAGGGTGTGCGGGTCGGCCAGCACCACCCGGGCCAGGGCGAGCTGCTGGGCCTGCGAGCCGTCCGTGGAGTGCCCCTTCGCACCCAGCTCGGCGCCGAGGCCCCCGGGCAGCTCCCGCACCCACCCCTCGGCGCCCACCGCGGCGAGCGCCGCCCACAACTCCTCGTCCGTGGCCCCCGGTTCGGCGATCAGCAGATTGTCGCGGACCGTCCCCAGGAACACATGGTGCTCCTGGGTGACCAGCACCACCTGGCGGCGCAGCCGCTCCGGACCCAGGGCGACCACGGGCACCCCGCCCACCGTCACCGAGCCCCGTGTCGGCGCGTCGACGCCCGCCAGCAGCCGGCTCAGCGTGGTCTTGCCGGCCCCCGAAGGACCGACGACCGCCAGCCGCTCGCCCGGCCGCACGGTCAGGTCCACCCCGCGCAGCACCTCCCCGCCCCGCTCGTAGGCGTACCGCACACCGGACACGTCGATGCGGTCGTCCGCGGGCACCGCCGACTCGTCGGCCGCCGCCCGCGGGGCCCGCGCCAGCCCCTCCACCCGGGCGAAGGAGGCGCTGCCGGCCTGCAGTTGCTCGACCCGCATCAGCACCTCGTCCAGCGGTCCGGCCAGCTGCTGGAGGTACACGGCACAGGACACCACCGTCCCCAGGCTCGCCGCCCCGTGGGCGTGCAGGACCCCGCCGAGGAGCAGCACGCCCGCCACGGGAAGCACGTAGGAGATGTCCACCGCCGGGAAGAACACACTGCGCAGGAACAGTGTCCGGAACCGGGTGCGCCGCGAGACCTCCAGCGCCTCGTGGTTCGACGTCACGCGCCGCTCCGCCAGCCCGAACGCCTCGACCGTGCGGGCCCCCGCCACCGTGGCCGCCAGGCTCTCCGCGACCTCCGAGCCGGCCGCGCCCTCGGCGAGGTAGGCCGCCCGCGCCCGGCGCAGGTACCAGCGCAGCGCCAGCCAGGCCGGCGTCAGCCCGAGCATCCCGACCAGACCGAGCAGCGGGTCCAGCACGCACACCGCGGCCATGAGGAACAGCGCCTGCACCGCGTTGACCAGCAGCTCGGGACCGGCGTCGCGCAGTGTCGTGCCGACGGTGGTCACGTCGGCGGTGCCGCGCGTCGTCAGGTCCCCGGTCCCCGCCCGCTCCACCACGGACGCGGGCAGCGCGAGCGCCCGCTCCACGTACCGCTCCCGCACCCGCGCGAGCGTCCGTTCCCCGAACCGGTGCCCCACGTACCGCGCCCAGCGGGCCAGCAGCAACTGCGCCAGCGAGCACAGCAGGATGGCGAGGGCCATCCGGTCCACGGCGGCCACCCCGCCCCCGCCGCGCACCTCGTCGACGATCCGCCCCAGCAGCCAAGGACCCGCGAGACCGGCCAGCGCGGCCAGCCCGTTGAGACCCAGGACGACCGCGAAGGACCTCCGGTCGGCCCGCACGAGGCCGGCCGCCGCGCGGCGGACGTCGGTGCGCTCGGCGACGGGCAACTGCGTCATCGGGCCGGTTCCCCTTCTTCGGCGTCCTCGTCGTCCCGCGCGACCAGGGCGCGGTACCCCGGTTCGGTGTCCAGGAGTTCGCGGTGTGTGCCGGTGGCGGCGACCTTGCCGTCGACCAGGTGGTGTACGACGTCCGCGCGGTCGAGGAGGAGCGGTGAGGTGGCGGCCAGCACGGTGGTGCGGCCCCGGCGGGCGTGTGTGAGGCGGTCGGCCACGGTGGCCTCCGTGTGGGCGTCCAGGGCGGAGGTGGGCTCGGCGGCGAGGAGGATCTCGGGGTCGGTCAGGAGGGCCCTTGCGAGGCGGATGCGTTGGCGTTGCCCGCCGGACAGGTCACGGCCTTGCGCCGCGACCCGGGTTCTCAGGCCGTCCGGGAGGGCGCGGACGATGTCTTCGGCGGCGGCGGTGTGGAGGGCTGCGGTGAGGTGCGCCTTCTCGTCTGCCCCGAGCTGTTGTCGTGCGTCCGCGGGCGCGTTGGGGCCGGCAGCGCCCACGCGGCGGAGCCGCGCATCGACACTGCCCGCGCCCCCGAGGTCAGTGTCCGGAGCGCCTACTACCTCGCTCAGGGAGCCTGCGAAGAGGTCGGCTTCCGGGTGCGCGACCAGGATGCGCGCCCGTACCTGTGTCAGCGGGATGTCGGTCAGGGGGATGTCACCCCAGGTCGCGTCCGACGGGGTGTAGCGGCCCAGGCGGTCCAGGATGTCGCTGGCGTCGGACGGGCGGGAGGTGACCAGGGCGGTCAGGCGGCCGGGGGTGATCCGTACGCCCGAGGCGGGGTCGTAGAGCACCGAGGGTTCCGCCGGGGCGTTCCGGGTGCCCGTGTCCGGCTCCGGTTCCAGGCGCAGGAAGGCGACGACACGGCGGGCGGCCACCACGCCGCGGCTGAGCTGGTGGCCCATCTCGATGAGGAACGCCACCGGCCAGCCCAGCGCGACGACATAGCCGTACACCGACACCAGCTCGCCCACGCTGATGTGCCCCTGCGCCGCCAGCCGGGCGCCCAGCCAGGTCACCAGGGCCAGGAACAGCACCGGCAGCCCCACCCCGAGGGCCTGGATCCAGCTGGTCACCGCGCCGACCCGGTAGCCCTGCTCGCGCAGCAGGCCCGAGTCCCGGCGGAAGGCGTCCGCGACCAGGCCCTTGCCGCCCAGCCCGTTCAGCACCCGCAGTCCGCCCGCGAGGTCGCCGATCCGCGCGGTCAGCACGGACTGCCGCTCGCGGTACTCGGCCTCCCGGCCCTGCAACCGTCCCATGAGCGGGCCGAGCAGCACCCCGAGCACCGGCACCCCGAGCAGCACCACCAGCGCGAGCCGGGGCGACACGGACAGCATCAGCCCGCCGACCGCCGCGTAGGCGACGACCGCGCCGACGCCCGGCCCCACGGCCGTCAGGGACGTGCTGATGGTCTGCACGTCGCCCACCCCGATGGTGACGACCTCACCGGCCCCCACCTGCCCGCGCAGCGCCGCCCCGAGCCGGGTGGCGTGCCCGACGACCACCTTCACCGTGCGGAAGTTGGCGTCCATGCGCACCTTCGTCATCGTGCGGTGCCGCAACATACCCAGCCAGGCGTTGACCCCGCCCACGGCCACCATGGCGCCCGTCCAGCCCGTCAGCGCGCCCAGGTCGCCGGGCGCCAGGCCGTGGTCGACCGCCCGGGCCATCAGGTACGGCGTCGCCGCCAGCAGCACCATCCAGGCGCTGGCGAGGACCGCCCCCGCCAGACACCGGGGCCACTGCCGCCGGACCAGCCAGGCCAGGTACCGCCAGCCGCCCCGGTGGTCCGGTGTGCCGGGGTCCTCGTACGCGTCGATCCTCACGCCAGACTGTCCCGCCACGCCCGGTGCAGATCCGCGAACCGGCCCGTACCGGCGATCAGTTCGTCCGGGGTGCCGTCCTCGACGATCCGGCCGTGCTCCATCACCAGCACCCGGTCGGCGATCTCCACGGTGGACAGCCGGTGCGCGATGACGACCGCCGTACGGCCCTTCAGCACCGTCGTCATCGCCCGCTGCACCGCCCGCTCGCCGGGGATGTCCAGCGAACTGGTCGCCTCGTCCAGGATCAGCACCGCCGGGTCCGCGAGCAGGGCCCGCGCGAACGCCACGAGCTGCCGCTGACCGGCGGAGATACGGCCGCCCCGCTTGCGTACGTCGGTGTCGTAGCCGTCCGGCAGCGCGGCGATGAAGTCATGGGCGCCGATCGCCTTCGCCGCCCGCTCGATCTCCTCCCGCGTCGCCTCCGGACGGCCGATGGCGATGTTGTCGGCGACCGTGCCGGAGAACAGGAACGCCTCCTGCGTCACCATCACCACCCCGCGCCGCAGTTCGGGCACGGCCAGGTCGCGCAGGTCGGTGCCGTCCAGCAGGACCCGCCCGGCGGAGGGGTCGTAGAACCGGGCGAGCAGCTTGGCCAGCGTCGACTTGCCCGCGCCGGTCGAGCCCACGACGGCCACCGTCTGCCCGGCCGGGAGCGTCAGTTCGAAGCGCGGCAGCACCTCGCCGCCGGTGCGGTAGCCGAAGCTCACCGCGTCGAAGACGACCTCGCGGCCGGGGTGCTCCGACTCCAGCGGCGGCAGCTCCTTCGGCGCGGTCGGCTCGGGCACCGACGGCGTCTGGGCCAGCAGTCCGGCGATCTTCTCCAGCGAGGCCGCCGCCGACTGGTACGAGTTCAGGAACATGCCCAGCCGGTCGATCGGGTCGTACAGCCGGCGCAGGTACAGCACCGCCGCCGCCAGCACACCGAGCGCCAGCGTGCCGTCCGCGACCCGGTAGGCGCCCCACAGCACGATGCCCGCGACGGCCGTGTTGGCGATCAGGCGGGAGCCGACCACGTAACGGGCCATCTCCAGCAGCGCGTTGCCGTTGGTCCGCTCGTGCCGGCGGTTCAGCACCGCGAAGTCGGCGTCGTTGGCGGCCTCCCGGCGGAAGGCGCGCACCGGCCGGATGCCGTTCATCGTCTCCACGAACTTCACGATCACCGCCGCGATCGCCGTGGACCGCTGCCGGTACACCCGCCCCGCGCGCCGCTGGTAGAGCCGCACCAGCGCGTACAGCGGCACGAACGACGCCACCGCCACGGCGCCCAGACCCCAGTCCAGCCAGAGCAGCAGCGCGGCGATGTAGACGAAGGACAGGATGACCGTCACCAGCTCCTGCAACCCCTCGTCGAGCAGCTCGCGCAGGGACTCCACGTCCGTGGTGGAACGGGAGATCAGACGGCCCGAGGTGTAGCGCTCGTGGAAGTCGACGCTCAGCGCCTGCGCGTGCCGGAAGATGCGGCCGCGCAGGTCGAGCAGCACGTCCTGGCTGACCCGGGCCGCGGCGGCGATGAAGGCGTACTGGAGTCCGCCCGCCGTCAGCGAGCACAGCAGATAGCCGGCGCCCACCGCGACCAGCGGACCGTGGTCGTCGTCCCGCAGGGCCGGCACGGCGTGGTCGATGGCGTACGCCACCAGCAGCGGGCCCGCCTGCACGGCTGCCTGCTGGAGCAGCAGAAGGAGGACGGTGAGGGCGACCCGGGCCCTCATGGGCGCCAGCAGGGAGCGCAACAGGGCACCGGTCGCGCCCGGCGGGCTGGGCAGGACGTCCTGGTCGAAGCCGCCGTCGGCGGCGTGGTCCGCCGCCTCGGCCGGATCCCCGTGCCGCGGGTCCTGCGGCTGCTCCTTCTTCGGCGCGGTGGCCGTGGGCGCGGTCATCGGCCGTCCCCTCCCTGGGATCCCTCGTCGTTCTCGTGCCCGTCGAGCCCGGACATCAGATGGGCGTACTCGGCGCTGGTGCGCAGCAGTTCGTGATGGGTGCCGACGGCGGTGATACGGCCCCCGGAGAGCAGCGCGACGCGGTCGGCGAGCAGGACGGTGGAGGGGCGGTGGGCCACGATCAGCGCGGTGGTGTCCGCGAGGACCTGCCGCAGGGCGGCCTCCACCGCGGCCTCCGTGTGCACGTCCAGCGCGGACAGCGGGTCGTCCAGGACCAGGAACCTCGGTCTGCCCACCACCGCCCGCGCGAGCGCGAGGCGCTGGCGCTGGCCGCCGGAGAGGCTGAGGCCCTGCTCGCCGACCTGGGTGCCGGTGCCCTGGGGGAGCGCGTGCGCGAAGTCGGCCTGGGCGACGGCGAGTGCACGCCCCAGCTCCGCGTCGCCGGCGCCCTCGGCGGCCCCCATCAGCACGTTCTGGCCGACGGTGGCCGAGAAGAGGGTCGGCTCCTCGAAGGCCACGGCGACCATCGAGCGCAGTTCCTCGCGGGACAGGGCGGTGATGTCCTCCCCGTCCAGCGTGATCCGGCCCTCGGTCACCTCGTGCAGGCGCGGCACGAGCGCGGTCAGCGTCGTCTTCCCACTGCCGGTGGCACCGACCAGGGCCATGGACTCGCCGGAGCGGATGTGCAGGTCGACGTCCGTCAGGAGCGGCGTGGAGTCGGGGGCGGCGTCGGGGTAACGGAACCGCACGTGCTCGAACCGCAGGCCGTCGGCCCCCGCCGCCGCGGGCAGTCGGGCCGCTGGGGCGGCACGGGTGGGCGCGGCGGCACCCCGCGACGCCGGGCCGCGCTCTCCACCCCCCGGCACCGACGAAGGCGCACCAGCACCCCCCGGCGACTCGACCTCCGCGTCCATCACCTCGAAATACCGGTCCGTGGCGGTCGCCGCCTCCTGGCTCATCGCCAGCAGGAAGCCGATGGACTCCACCGGCCACCGCAGCGCCAGCGCCGTCGACAGGAACGCCACCAGCGTCCCCGCCGACAGCGCCCCGTCCGCCACCTGCACCGCCCCGACCACCAGTGCCGCCCCGATCGCCACCTCGGGCAGCGTCACGATGACCGCCCAGATGGCCGCCAGCAGCCGCGCCTTGCGCAGCTCCGTGCCCCGCAGTGTGTGCGACAGCTCGTGGAAGGCACGGGCCTGGCTGCGGTGCCGTCCGAACCCCTTGATGATGCGGATGCCGAGCACGCTCTCCTCGACCACGGTCGTCAGGTCCCCGACCTGGTCCTGCGCGCGCCGCGCCACCGCCGAGTACTTCTTCTCGAAGATCCCGCAGGTGATCATCACCGGGATGGCGGGGACGAGGATGACCAGCCCCAGCGTCCAGTCCTGGACCAGCATGATGCCCACGCCGACCAGAATCGTCACGCCGTTGACCAGCAGGAACGTCAGCGGGAAGGCGAGGAACATGCGGAGCAGCATCAGATCCGTCGTCCCGCGCGAGAGCAACTGCCCCGAGGCCCAGCGGTCGTGGAAGGCCACCGGCAGACGCTGCAGGTGCCGGTACAGATCCGCGCGCATGCCCGCCTCGACCCCCGCCAGCGGCCGGGCCACCAGCCACCGCCGCAACCCGAACAGCAGCGCCTCCGCCAGCCCGAGGAGCAGCAGATACAGCGCCCCGAGCCACACGCCCGCCGGATCGCGGTCGGCGACCGGGCCGTCCACCATCCACTTCAGGACGAGCGGGATCACCAGCCCCACGCAGGAGGCGAGGATCGCTGTCACCGCGGCCGTCCCCAACCGCACGCGCACCGGCCGTACATAGGGCCACAGCCGCAGCAGGGCACGTACGGTGGAACGCTTCTCCTCGACGTCCGGAGCGGGGTCCGGAGCGGCGTCCGGAGCGGCGTCGGGGGCGAGATCCGTGGCGGGGGCAGGTTTCGTGGGCATCAGGAGCGAGCCTACGGTTCACCACTGACACTGCCCACCGAGTTTCGGGGGCCCACCGGGGTCGTACGGGCGCATCGACCGATCGGCTGATGCGCCTTCGAGCGCGTCGGCCGATGTGCCGGACGCCCGCCCGGCGGGACGCTGGTGCCATGCCCGTCATCGAAGTCACCGACCTGCGCAAGTCCTACGGCGGCCGCCCCGTCGTCGACGGTGTGTCCTTCGCCGTCGAGGAGGGTGAGATCTTCGGCGTCCTCGGCCCCAACGGCGCCGGCAAGACCACCACCGTCGAGTGCGTCGAGGGACTGCGCGTCCCCGACGCCGGCCGGGTCCGGGTCACCGGGCTCGACCCCGTCGCCGAGCACCGGCGGGTCGCCGAGGTCCTCGGCGCCCAGCTCCAGCAGAGCGAACTCCAGCCCAAGCTCACCGTCCGCGAGGCCCTGGAGCTGTACGCGGCCTTCTACCCGAAGCCGGCCGACTGGCGCCCGCTCGCCGAACGGCTCGATCTCGCCCCGATGCTGGACACCCGGTTCGGCAAGCTCTCCGGCGGTCAGAAGCAGCGCCTGTTCATCGCGCTCGCGCTGGTCGGCGACCCCCGCGTCGTCGTCCTGGACGAGCTGACCACCGGCCTCGACCCGCGCGCCCGCCGGGAGACCTGGCAGCTGATCGAGGACATCCGCGCGGGCGGGGTCACCGTCCTGCTGGTCACCCATTTCATGGAGGAGGCCCAGCGGCTGTGCGACCGGATCGCGGTGATCGACCGGGGCCGCGTCGCCGCGCTGGACACCCCGGCCGGACTGATCCGGCGCTCGGCGGGCGCCACCGTCATCAGCTTCACCCCGTCCGCGCCGCTGGACGAGGCGGACCTGCGCGCACTGCCCGAACTCGCCTCCGCCGAGTTCAAGGACGGCCGCGTCACCCTGTCCGGCACGGACGAGACGGTCAACGCCGTCATCACCCTGCTCGCCCGCACCCGCGTCACCGCCCACCAGCTCCGGGTCACCGACACCACGCTGGACGACGCCTTCCTGGACCTGACGGAGGCCACCGCATGACCACCGACGTCTTCGACACCGCCGTACTGAGGACCGAGCTGCGGCTGTTCCGCCGGGAACCCGGCGCCCTGTTCTGGATGCTGGTGTTCCCGACCCTGCTGCTGGCGATCCTCGGGTCCATCCCGTCCTTCCGCGAGGCCGACCCCTCCTTCGGCGGACTGCGCCCGGTCGACGCCTACGTGCCGGTGGCGGTCCTGCTCGGCCTGACCGTCGGCGGCCTTCAGGGCATGCCGCAGGTGCTCACCGGCTACCGCGAGCGGGGCATCCTGCGCCGGATGTCCGCCACGCCGGTGCGCCCGGCGGCGCTGCTGTCCGCGCAGATGGTGGTGTGCGGCGCGGCCGCCCTGGTCTCGGCGCTGCTCGCGCTCGCGGCCGGGCGGCTCGCCTTCGACGTGGGCCTGCCCGAGCAGCCCCTCGGCTACCTCCTGGCACTGCTCCTTGCCGTGCTCGCCGCGCTCTCGCTGGGCGCCGTGCTCTCCGCGCTCTCCCGCACCACGAAGATCGCCGGTGCGATCGGGTCGGCCGCGCTCTTCCCGGCGATGTTCTGCGCGGGCGTGTGGCTGCCGGTGCAGGCCATGCCGGACCTGCTGGCCCGGATCGTCGGCTGGACCCCGTTCGGCGCGGCCGCGCAGGCCCTCAACGAGGCGGCGGCGGGCGACTGGCCGGGCTGGTCCCACCTGGCGGTGCTGGTGGGCTGGACGGTGCTGCTCACGGCGGCGGCCGCACGCTGGTTCCGCTGGGAGTGACCGGGGGTGACCGGGAGCGAACGGGAGGGGCGGCGGCGTGTCCGACAATGACGCCATGACGCAGACGACGGCGGTCGACGAGCGGTGGGCGGCGTTCCACCGCTGGGGCCCGTACGCGCTGCTGGCCGTCGGGACCCTGGTCGCCTGGTCGGCCGCCGACGCCATCGGCATGACGACCGGCGAACGCCGGGCGAGCGGCGCACTGATCGGCGCGGCCGTCGCGCTGCAGCTGTGCTGGAACCGGGCGGCGCGCACCCGCCCCGGACCGTCCCCGGCCGGCACCTGCTACTACGCCGTCCGCTGGGCCATCGGCTTCGCCCTCACCTGGCTGAACCCGCTGTTCGCCTTCTACGCGGTCGTCGGCTACTTCGGCGCCCAGTACCTGCTGCCCCGCAGGCTGTGCCGGGCCGGACTGTTCGCCACCGCCGTCACCCTCGCGGGCTCGCAGTCCGGCGGGCTGCCGCCGAACGGGGTCATGGGCTGGGTGCTCTTCGGCGCGATCCTCACCGTCAACAGCATGCTGGTGGCCCTCTTCGCGCACTTCGCCGCGCTGGAGGAGGCCCGCAGCCGCGCCCGCGTCGAGACCATCGCCGAACTGGAGCGCACCAACAACGCCCTGCAGCAGGCGCTCGACGAGAACGCCGCCCTCCACGCACAGCTCCTCGTCCAGGCGCGGGAGGCGGGGGTCGCCGACGAGCGCAGGCGGCTGGCCGCCGAGATCCACGACACCCTCGCCCAGGGCCTGACCGGCATCATCGCCCAGCTCCAGGTCGTGGCGGCCGCCCCGGACCCCGCGCTCGGCCGGGAACACCTGGACCGGGCCGTCGCCCTGGCCCGGCATAGCCTCGGCGAGGCCCGCCGCTCCGTGCACAACCTCTCGCCGGTCGCGCTGGCCGAGGACGGACTGCCGGACGCGCTGAAGAAGACGGTGACGGAGTGGGGCGCACGCACCGGCGTCCAGGCCCGGTTCACCGTCACCGGCACCGCCGAGCACCTCCACGACGAGGTCGCCGCCACGCTCCTGCGCATCGCCCAGGAGGCCCTGTCCAACACGGCCCGGCACGCCGCCGCCGACCGGGTCGGCGTCACCCTCTCCTACATGGGCGACGAGGTCACCCTCGACGTCCGCGACGACGGCCGGGGCTTCGACCCGCTGACCGCGCGGGAGCGCACCCCCGGTGGCGGCTTCGGCCTCGACGGCATGCGGGCCCGCGCCGAGCGCATCGCCGGTTCGCTCACCGTGGAGGCGGAACCGGGGCACGGCACGGCCGTCTCCGCTCGCGTACCGTTGGTCCGCCATGACCGATGACGCCCCGCCCCACGACACCGCGACCGCCCACGCCGCGATCTCCCTCCTCATCGTCGACGACCACCCCGTGGTCCGCGACGGCCTGCGCGGCATGTTCGAGTCCGCGCCCGGCTTCCGTGTCCTCGGCGAGGCGGCGGGCGGCACGGAGGCGCTGGAACACGCGGCGGTGCTCGACCCCGACGTGATCCTCATGGACCTGCGGATGCCGGGCGGTTCGGGCGTGGACGCCATCCGGGAGCTGGCCCGGCGCGGCGCCCGCGCGAGGGTGCTCGTGCTCACCACGTACGACACCGACTCCGACACCCTGCCCGCGATCGAGGCCGGAGCGACCGGTTACCTCCTCAAGGACGCGCCCCGCGACGAGCTGTTCACCGCGGTCCGCGCGGCGGCCCAGGGGCGTACGGTCCTCTCCCCGGCGGTCGCCTCCCGGCTGGTCTCCGCCGTCCGCGCCCCTAAGGCCCCCGGCGGCGAGCCCCTCTCCGCCCGCGAGCGCGAGGTGCTCGCCCTGGTGGCGCGCGGCACCTCCAACAAGGAGATCGCCCGGGAGCTGTTCATCAGCGAGGCGACCGTGAAGACCCACCTCACCCACCTGTACGCCAAGCTCGGCGTGAACGACCGCGCTGCGGCCGTCGCGACGGCGTACGACCGGGGCATCCTCGGCTGACCGGACCGCGCCGCTCCCCCGGGGAAGGCCCTCACCCTGCCCGCAGCAGCAGCACCGTCCGCCCCGGCACCGTGATCTCCGCGCCCGCCGGATGCACGGTGCCCGGCGCCTCGCCCTGCTCCTCCCGGCCGGTGTCGACGACCACCTCGTACCGCTCCGCCCACGGGGCGCCCGGCAGGACGAGGCCGGCCGGCTCCTCGCCCGCGTGCAGGACGGCCAGGAAGCTGTCGTCGGTGATCGGGTCGCCGTGCTCATCCCGGCCCGGGATGTCCCGCCCGGACAGGTACATGCCGAGGGTGGCGGCGGGGGCGTACCAGTCCCGCTCCGTCATCTCCGTGCCGCCCGCGGTGAACCAGGCCAGGTCGCGCAGGCCGTCCGCGGAGTGCGCGCGGCCGGAGAAGAAGGCCCGGCGGCGCAGCACCGGGTGCCGGTGGCGCAGGGCGATCAGCCGCGAGACCAGCGCGAACAGGGGGCGCCACTCCGGGTCGTCCAGCAGGCTCCAGTCCACCCAGCCGGTCTCGTTGTCCTGGCAGTAGGCGTTGTTGCTCCCGCGCTGGGTGCGGCCCATCTCGTCGCCCGCGACCAGCATCGGCACCCCGGTCGACAGCAGCAGCGTGGTCAGCAGGTTGCGCAGCTGGCGGCGGCGCAGCGCACGCACCTCCGCGTCGTCCGTCTCGCCCTCCGCGCCGCAGTTCCAGGACCGGTTGTCGTCGGTGCCGTCCCGGTTGCCCTCACCGTTGGCCTCGTTGTGCTTGCGCTCGTACGACACGAGGTCCCGCAGCGTGAAACCGTCGTGCGCGGTGACGAAGTTGACCGAGGCGTACGGCCGCCGGCCGCCCCACGCGTACAGGTCGCTGGAGCCCGACAGGCGGTACCCCATCTCCCGCACGTCCGGCAGCGCGTGCCGCCAGAAGTCCCGCACCGCGTTGCGGTAGCGGTCGTTCCACTCCGTCCACAGCGGCGGGAAGGCCCCCACCTGGTAGCCGCCCGAGCCGACGTCCCACGGCTCGGCGATCAGCTTCACCCGGCGCAGCACCGGGTCCTGCGCGATCACCGCGAGGAACGGGGAGAGCATGTCGACGTCGTGCATCGAGCGGGCCAGCGCCGCCGCCAGGTCGAAGCGGAAGCCGTCCACGCCCATCTCGGTGACCCAGTAGCGCAGCGAGTCGGTGATCAGGCGCAGCACGTGCGGCTGGACGACGTGCAGGGTGTTGCCGCAGCCGGTGTAGTCGGCGTACCGGCGGGCGTCGGGCTGGAGGCGGTAGTAGCCGCGGTTGTCGATGCCCTTCAGCGAGAGCGTCGGGCCCAGCTCGCCCGCCTCCGCCGTGTGGTTGTAGACCACGTCCAGGATCACCTCGATGCCGGCCGCGTGCAGCGCGCGCACCATCCGCTTGAACTCGCCGACCTGCTCACCGGTGGTGCCGGAGGCGGCGTAGGCGGCGTGCGGGGCGAAGTAGCCGACCGAGTTGTAGCCCCAGTAGTTCTTCAGGCCGCGGTCCAGCAGGTGGCTCTCGTGCGCGAACTGGTGCACCGGCAGCAGCTCCACCGCCGTCACGCCCAGCCGCGTCAGGTGCTCGATCGCCGCGGGGTGCGCGAGGCCCGCGTACGTGCCGCGCTCCTCGGGCGGGATGCCGGGGTGGAGCTTGGTGAAACCGCGCACGTGCAGCTCGTAGATGACCGAGTCCGCCCACGGCGTCTTGGGCCTGCGGTCGTCCGACCAGTCGTCGTCGTCGTGCACCACGACGCCCTTGGGGACGTACGGCGCCGAGTCCCGGTCGTCGCGCACGGTGTCCGCCACCCGCTGCTCGGGCCAGTCCCGCACATGGCCGTACACCTCGGGCGGCAGGCCGAAGTCGCCGTCCACGGCGCGGGCGTACGGGTCGAGGAGCAGCTTCGCCGGGTTCCAGCGGGCGCCGGTCCACGGGTCCCAGCGGCCGTGCACCCGGTAGCCGTAGCGCTGCCCGGGCCGCACGCCCGGCACGAAGCCGTGCCAGATCTCGTGGGTCAGCTCGGTCAGCCGCACCCGGCTCTCCCTGGCACCGGGGCCCGGCCCGTCGAACAGGCACAGCTCCACGGCCTCCGCCCCGCCCGCCCACAGGGCGAAGTTGGTCCCCGCCACCTGGTCGGGCCCGGTCCGGAACCGGGCGCCCAGCGGCACCGGGGTGCCCGGCCGGGCCGGCACGGCGGGCGGCGGCACGGCGCGCCGCGCGCCATTGACCACGACGGCGGGGTGGCCGTCCGCGGCGGCCCGCTTCCCGGGCACCGCCTCCTGCTCGGCTGCGCTGGACACCTGTCAGCCTCCCACGGCTCGTGGAACGACGTCCGGCAGGAGGGCGTGCGGCGTCCCGGCCGCTGCTCCCCGTCGCGTCGTCCTCCCCACAGTTCTGCCCACCGGGTGGCTCGCACTCACGTTTCCCCAGGGCCGACCGGTCGTTACGGGTGGATGTGAGGAACGTACACGGGCGCGCACGGCGCGCGGGCGCCGCTCTGGCCGCCCTACTGACATGGGCAGGACTGCTGGCCGGGGCCGCCGGATGCACCTCGGACGGCGGCGGCGCCGGGTCCGGGATCGGCTCGGGCATCGGCGAGATGTTCGGCAAACAACCCGCCGCCGAGGACGTCATCCGCGTCACCCCGGACGACGGGAGCAAGGCCGTGCGGCCGGAGAAGAAGCTGTCGGTGCGGGTGCCCGACGGGCGCCTGGAGTCGGTGAAGGTCGTCCGGTCGCAGGACGCGCAGGAGACCCCGGTGCCCGGCCGGATCTCCGAGGACGGCCTCAGCTGGCGGCCCGACGACGACCGGCTCGCCCTCGCCGCCAAGTACACGGTCGACGCCGTCGCCCTGGACGGCGGCGGACACCGCTCGGCCCGGCACACCACGTTCACCACCGAGGTCCCCGAGGAACGCTTCATCGCCTACGTCGCCCCCGAGAACCGCTCGGTCGTCGGCACCGGCATGATCGTCTCCCTGGAGTTCAACCGGGAGATCACCGACCGCGCCGCCGTCGAACGCGCCGTCACGGTCACCGCGAAACCCGCCACCGAGGTCCGCCCCCACTGGTTCGGCAAGGACCGCCTCGACTTCCGCCCCAAGGAGTACTGGAAGCCCGGCACCGAGGTCACCGTCGACCTGGACCTGCGGGACGTCGAGGGCGCCAAGGGCGTCTACGGGCTCCAGCACAAGGAGGTCTCCTTCACCGTCGGCCGCAGCCAGGTCTCCCGGGTCGACGCGGTCGAGCGGACCATGGAGGTGCGCCGGGACGGCACCCTGCTGGCCACCGTGCCGATCACCGCGGGAGCCCCGACGACGCCCACCTACAACGGCCGGATGGTGATCACCGAGATGCTGGAGGTCACCCGCATGAACAGCCGCACGGTCGGCTTCGGCGGCGAGTACGACATCCCCGACGTCCCGCACGCCATCCGCCTGACCAGCTCGGGCACCTTCCTGCACGGCAACTACTGGGCGCCCGCCGACACCTTCGGCCGGGCCAACGTCAGCCACGGCTGCGTCGGGCTGCGCGACGACAGGGGCGGCGGTTCCGACACCCCGGCGGGCTGGTTCTTCGACCGCAGCCTCATCGGCGACGTCGTCGAGGTCGTCCACAGCAAGGACACAACCGTGGCCCCCGACAACGGGCTGGGTGGCTGGAACATGAAGTGGAAGCAGTGGAAGGCGGGCAGCGCGGTGAACTGACACCGGCCGCGCCGCGCGGCACCCTCCCGCAACTCGGTACGGAACAGTGACAATTGCCCTGTCCCTCGACCCCCTGGCCTGCGGTTACGATGCGCCGGTGCGCGCGGGCGCACTGGGGTGCGGGCCCGACCAGGCCCGGCGAGGGGAGATCAAGGTGAACGTGCGTCCGATAGCGGGGGCGGTACTCGGGCTGCTGATGCTGACCGCCACCGCGTGCGGTGGGAGCGGCTCGGGGGCCGGGGACGGCAAGGGGGAGAAGGGCAAGGACTCCACCGCGGCACAGAGCAAGCAGTCCGAGGCCGTCGTCACCGTCGCTCCCGCGAACGGGGCCAAGGCCGTCGACACCAGCGGTGCCCTGAAGGTCGGCGCCGCGAAGGGCAGGCTCACCGAGGTCGTCGTCAAGGACGGCAAGGGCACGAAGGTCGACGGGAAGATATCCGGGGACGGCGCCGCCTGGACGCCGTCCACCCACCTGGCCGCCGCCACCACGTACAGCGTGCACGCGGTGGCCAAGGACTCCGAGGGCCGCACCGCCGCCGAGGACTCCCGCTTCACCACCCTGACGCCGAAGAACACCTTCGTCGGCGCCTTCACGCCGGAGGACGGCTCGAAGGTCGGCGTCGGCATGCCGTTCTCGATCCGCTTCACCCGGGGCATCACCAACCCGGAGGACGTCGAGAAGGCCATCACCGTCAAGACCGAGCCGGCCGTCGAGGTCGAGGGCCACTGGTTCGGCAACGACCGCCTCGACTTCCGCCCCGAGAAGTACTGGAAGGCCGGCACGAAGGTCACCGTCGACCTGAACCTCGACGGCGTCGAGGGCCGCGAGGACGTCTACGGCGAGCAGGCCAAGACCGTCTCCTTCACCGTGGGCCGCAGCCAGGTCTCCGTCGTGGACGCCAAGAAGCACACGATGAAGGTCGTGCGGGACGGCAAGACCGTCAAGACGATCCCCGTCACCACCGGAGCGCCCGGCTACGAGACCTGGAACGGCCAGATGGTCATCACCGAGCGGCTCGCGGTGACCCGGATGAACGGCGAGACCGTCGGCTACGGCGGCGAGTACGACATCAAGGACGTCCCGCACGCCATGCGCCTGTCCACCTCCGGCACCTTCATCCACGGCAACTACTGGGGCGGCGACGTCTTCGGCAACAGCAACGCCAGCCACGGCTGCATCGGCCTGCGCGACGTGCGCGGCGGCTGGGACGAGAAGGCGCCGGCCCGCTGGTTCTTCGAGAACTCGATCGTCGGCGACGTGGTCGTGGTCAAGAACTCCGAGGACGCCACCATCGCCCCCGACAACGGCCTCAACGGCTGGAACATGTCCTGGGAGAAGTGGAAGGCGTAAGGGGCGACTGCCACCGCCCGTGAACGCCCGCTAACCTGCGGAGCATGACCGTACATCTCGAAGTCGCGGACGGCGTCGGAACGCTGCGCCTGGACCGCCCGCCCATGAACGCACTGGACGTCGCCACCCAGGACCGGCTGAAGGAGCTGGCCGAGGAGGTCACCCGGCGCGAGGACGTACGCGCCGTGGTGATCCACGGCGGCGAGAAGGTGTTCGCGGCGGGTGCGGACATCAAGGAGATGCAGGTGATGGACCACGCGGCGATGATCGCGCGGTCCCGCGCCCTCCAGGACTCCTTCACGGCGGTGGCCCGCATCCCCAAGCCGGTGGTCGCCGCCGTGACCGGCTACGCGCTGGGCGGCGGCTGTGAACTCGCCCTCTGCGCCGACTTCCGCATCGCGGGGGAGAACGCCAAGCTGGGCCAGCCCGAGATCCTGCTCGGCCTGATCCCGGGCGCGGGCGGCACCCAGCGGCTGTCCCGGCTGATCGGCCCCTCCAAGGCCAAGGACCTCATCTTCACCGGCCGCCAGGTGAAGGCCGACGAGGCGCTGGCGCTCGGCCTGGTGGACCGGGTGGTCCCGGCCGCCGAGGTCTACGAGCAGGCGCACGCCTGGGCCGCGCGGCTCGCCAAGGGCCCCGCCATCGCGCTGCGCGCGGCGAAGGAGGCGATCGACACGGGTCTGGAGACGGACATCGAGACCGGCCTCGCCGTCGAGCGCAACTGGTTCGCGGGCCTGTTCGCCACGGAGGACCGCGAGCGCGGGATGCGCAGCTTCGTGGAGGAGGGGCCCGGCAAGGCCAAGTTCCTCTGACGGTGTCTCGGACGAGGTCGCCTCGTCCGAAGTCGCCTCGTAACCCTTGCAATTGACGCGGTGTCTGATCCGGCTCCCTCGATGGGGCGGTTTATGGCAGCCTTAACGCACCATTAAGCGCGCCTTGTCGAGGGAGTCCGTCGCTTGTCTCCGGCCGAGCCGTTCACGCAGGTCAGTGGGGCCGTTTCCAGCCCCGAACTGCCTGCGGCATATGCCGACCGACCGTCGCCCGGCCCGGCTCCCGCAGGGGCGTATTCCCCGGGAACGGCCCCGGAGCCCGCCGTGGGCGGCCATGATGGGGGCATGGCGGGGCTGGATGGTACGGAACTGCCGCGGGGAGCCGGACGTGCGACCGCGGCGCGCTGGTCGCCGGCGGTCGAGGACGAACGCGCGCTCAAGGTGCTGGAACTGTTCGGCAACCCGACGGAGCGCGAGGTTCCGTTGCCCTCCCGCCCCGAGTCCGCCGCCACCGCCCGCCGGCTGGCCCAGGTCGTCGCCCTGCGCCAGTGGCAGCTCGGCCCCAAGGTCACGGAGGACGCCGTCCTGCTCGTCTCCGAGCTGGTCGGCAACGCCGTACGCCACACCGGCGCCCGGATCTTCGGCCTGCACATGCGCCGCCGCCCCGGCTGGATCCGCGTCGAGGTCCGTGATCCCTCCCGGGGACTGCCCTGTCTGATGCCGGTGCAGGAGACGGACATCAGCGGGCGCGGCCTCTTCCTCGTCGACAAGCTCTCCGACCGCTGGGGCGTGGACCTGCTGCCGCGCGGGAAGACCACCTGGTTCGAGATGCGGGTCGTGGACCGCTGAGAGTCCATCTGCCGCCGAAGGCAAGCCGGTTCGCCGGACACGCCACCTACGGGTGAGAATCCGGAACGCACCCCTCCGGGGCCGGGATCGTATCCGCATGATCACCACTCGCCTGCGCCGACGGACCGCCGCCGCCGTCCTGTCGCTCTCCGCGGTCCTCGCCACCACCGCCGCCACCGCCCCCACGGCCGCCCCGGCCCCGTCGGCCGCCCCCGCCAAGGCCGCCCCGGCCTGCCCCCAGTTCGACGACAGGACCAAGGCCGCCGCCGACCGCGGCGTCGACGTCGACCGCATCACCCCCGAGCCGGTCTGGCGCACCACCTGCGGCACCCTCTACCGCAGCGACAGCCGCGGCCCGCAGGTCGTCTTCGAAGAGGGCTTCCACGCCAAGGACGTCGTGAACGGTCAGTACGACGTCGAGAAGTACGTCCTGGTCAACCAGCCCTCGCCGTACGTCTCGACCAGCTACGACCACGACCTCTACAAGACCTGGTACAAGTCCGGCTACAACTACTACATCGACGCCCCCGGCGGCATCGACGTCAACAAGACCATCGGCGACACCCACAAGTGGGCCGACCAGGTCGAGGTCGCCTTCCCCGGCGGCGTCCAGCGGAAGTACATCATCGGTGTCTGCCCGGTCGACCGGCAGACCAAGACCGAGATCATGAGCGACTGCGAGAGCAACCCGCACTACCAGCCCTGGCACTGACACCGACCGCCCTGGCTCAGGGACGCAGGAACAGCGCCTCCGAGCCCACCGGCCGGTAACCCGCCGCCTGGAACGCCCGCAGACTGCGGGCGTTCCCCGCCGAAACCTGCGCCCAGACCACCTCACCCCCGGCCAGCTGCCGTGCCGCCGTCACCAGCCGCCGCCCGAGCCCCACGTGCCGCGCGCCCTCCGCCACCTCCACGGCCACCTCCAGCCGCCCGGCCACCCCGTGGCCCAGCACCAGCACCCCGCCGTCCGCCGCCCACACCCGCACGTCGTCGCGCCGCCGCCGGGCCGCGACCACGCGGGGATGCCCGGGATCGGCGACCTCCTTCAGCGCCACTTCCGGGTGCCCGGGCAGCGGCGCACCGGTCAGCAGCACGTCGATCGTGTCCGTCGTCCGTCCCGTGCGCTCCGCGAAGGCCGCCAGGAACCGGGCGTTCATCGTCGCGGCCAGGGCGTCGCAGCCCAGCGACGCCAGCGTCTTGCGCACCCACCCCTCGTCCTCGTCGGTGAAGACCACCGAGTGCGCCGTGAAGGCGACGACCCCCGCGTCCCGGCCGCCGAGCTGCGGCACGACGCTCGTGCCGCCGTCCGCCGCGGGGAACACGCCCCGCGCCGCCGCGTCCAGAATCTCCCGCAGGCTCTCCGCCACACCGCGCTCCTTGAGTCTCCACCTACTGGAAGGCACACACTCCCAGACATGACCGACGACGGCACCGACCTCATGACCATCGGCGAACTGGCCCGCACCACCGGACTCACGGTGCGCACCATCCGCTACTGGTCCGACGAGGGCGCCCTGCCCCCGGTCACCCGTTCCGCGGGCGGCTACCGGCTCTACGACGCCGAGTCCGTCGCCCGCCTCGAGCTGATCCGCACCCTGCGCGAACTGGGCCTCGGCCTGGACGCCGTACGCCGCGTCCTGGCCGGCGAGACCACGGTCGCGGAGGTCGCGGAGGCACACGTGAGCGCGCTCGACGCGCAGATCAGCTCGCTGAGGGTGACCCGCGCGGTGCTGTCCACCGTGGCGCGACGCGGCTCGACCGCCGAGGAGATGACGCTGATGAACAAGCTGGCCCGACTGTCCACCGCCGAACGGCGCCGCATCATCGAGGACTTCATGGCGGAGGTCTTCGCGGGCATCGACACCGCGGACCCCGACATCCGCACCCGCCTGCGCTTCGCCGCGGCCGACCTGCCCGACGACCCCACGCCGGAGCAGGTGGACGCCTGGGTGGAACTGGCCGAACTGATCCAGGACCCGGAGTTCCGGGCGACGATGCGCCGGATGATCGAGTTCAACGCGGCGGACCGGGGTTCGGACGTCCCCGCGGGCTCCTCGCTCTGGTTCATGAGCCGCCTGGTGCGGCTCGCGGGCGACGCGCTGCGCGAGGGCGTCGCACCGGACTCGCCGCGGGCCGCCGACATCGTGCGCGCGCTGATCGGCGACGCCGACCCGGCCGTCGTACTCGAACGCCTCACCGCGGTGACCAACGTCCGGCTCGCCCGCTACCGGGAACTGTCGGCGATCGTGAACGGCCTGGAGCCGCCGTCCGCCCACGAGGAGCAGTTCAGGTGGGTGGTCGCCGCACTGGGTGCCCGGGTGGCCGGTTAATCTGACCTGCGTCAGATGGACCCAATGCACGGAACGAGGGGCGGACCGGTGGCCGACATCGAGGAAGCACGCAAGCAGTTCGAGCGGATCGACACGGACGGTGACGGCCTCATCACCGCGGCCGAGTTCAAGACCGCGCTCGCCCAGGGCGGCGACTGGAACGTCACCGAGTCGGTGGCCGAGGCGATCATCGCCGGCCGCGACCTCGACGGCGACAAGCAGCTGTCGTTCGACGAGTTCTGGGCCCACCTGAACAAGTGACGACACGGTGAGGGGCGCCCGGCGGTCACCCGGCGGGCGCCCCTTCGACGTCCGGGCACGTTGCTGCGGGGGAGTGAAAGCCGGACGGCGGCGGAATAGGCCGCCCGGCTCGGAGGTTGCTGGTGCTCACCGGCAATACACGACCTCCGAAGGGCCAGGCGAGTCAGCATCATGAAGATCGGCATCATCGGCGCGGGCAACATCGGCGGCAACCTCACCCGCCGGCTCACCGCCCTCGGACACGACGTCTCCGTCGCCAACTCGCGCGGGCCGCACACGCTCACCGCGCTGGCCGAGGAGACCGGCGCCACCCCGGTACCGGTGGAGGAGGCCGCGCGCGGCGCCGAGATCGTCGTCGTCACGGTCCCGCTGAAGCGGGTCCCGGACCTGCCGTCCGGCGTCCTGGACGGGGCGGCCGACGGCGTCGCGGTCATCGACACCGGCAACTACTACCCGCAGCAGCGGGACGGCAGGATCGCGGGCATCGAGGACGAGGGCCTCACCGAGAGCCGCTGGACCGAACGCCACCTCGGCCACCCGGTGGTCAAGGCCTTCAACGGCACCTACGCCCAGGACATCCTCGACCGCCCCCGTCCGGCCGGCGCCCCCGACCGCATGGCGCTGCCGGTGGCCGGCGACGACGAGGCGGCCAAGGCGAAGGTACGCGCCCTCATCGACGGGCTGGGCTTCGACACCGTCGACGCCGGCGGCATCGACGACTCCTGGCGCCAGCAGCCGGACACCCCGGTCTACGGCCTGCGTGAGGGCGTCGACGGCGTCACGCAGGCACTGGCACAGGCGTCCCCGGAGCGGCCCGCGGCCTTCCGGGGCTGACCCCGCCCTCAGGCGCTCTGGGCCCACTCCTTCAGCGCGGCCTTGCTCGCGAAGTCGGCCACGTTGGTGTCGACCGGGTCGTCGGTGTACTGGTGGAAGCGCCACTTGGCCTGGATGCGCGGCTTGCCCGCCGAGACGTAGTCGGCGATCCAGAGGCCGTCACCGGCGTACGAGGTGGTGTCGACGTTCAGCCAGAAGTGCCGGTTGCAGTAGAGGACGATCCTGTTGTCCGGCCGCAGCGCCTTCAGCTTCCGGATGAAGCTGTCCTTCTCCGCGTTGCTCGGATGGGTGCCCTCGCCGTTCGTCTCCCAGTCGACGGCGAGGATGTCGCCCTTGCGGTCCGGGGCCTTGGAGACGAAGTACTCGGCCTGGGCGGTGAGGTTGCCCGGCCAGAGGAAGTGGTAGAAGCCGACGACGAGTCCGGCGTCACGGGCCCGCTTCGTCTGGGCCGAGAGCTTGGGGTTGACGTACGAACGGCCCTCCGTCGCCTTCACGAAGACGAAGGAGAGGCCGTCCGTGCCGTAGCTGGAGGACTGGTAGGCGCTGACATCGATGCCACGCAGCATGGAGCCTCCCTGAGGAGCAGTGGGGGGACGGGAGTTGGTTATTCCCCACGATGGCACGGGCGATCCCCGCCGGAGACCGAAACGTCGACTTGGCTTCGCCCGGGCGCCATTGACGCGCGTAGCGCGGTACCGCACGCTGGGCTCCGGTGCACGGACGACTCGACGGTCGGGAGGCCGGGATGTTCAGACGCGTGTCACGTCTCCTTCTCTCATTTGTCATGCTCATGGCTGGAGCGGCGGTCGGGGTGGGCGCCACCGCCGGCGCCGCCCACGCCGACTCCTGCTACACCTGGAACCGCACCCTCTCCCAGGGCTCCTCCGGCAGCGACGTGACGCAGCTCCAGATCCGCGTCGCCGGCTGGGTCACCTCCGGCGAACGGCTCTCCTACGACGGCCAGTACGGCGCCCGGACCGCCGCCGCCGTCAAGAAGTTCCAGGCCGCCTACGGCCTCGGCGCGGACGGCGTCGCGGGCCCCGCGACCTTCAGCAAGATCTACGCACTCCAGGACGCGGACTGCACGCCCGTCCACTTCACCTACGCGGAGCTCAACAAGTGCAACTCGGACTGGTCCGGCGGCGCGGTCTCCGCCGCCACCGCCAAGTCGAACGCGCTGAAGACCATGTGGAAGCTGGAGGCGATGCGGCACGCCCTCGGCGACGTGCCGCTCACCATCTCCAGCGGCTTCCGCTCCCGGGCCTGCAACAGTGCGGTGGGCGGCTCGTCCACCAGCCGCCACCTCTACGGCGACGCCGCGGACCTCACCGGCTCGCCCAGCTTCTGCCGGCTCGCCCAGCAGGCCAGGACCCACGGCTTCTCGGAGATCCTCGGCCCGGGCTACCCCGACCACAACGACCACACCCACGTGGCCCTCGACCCGTCGCCCTACTGGTCGGCCCCGAACTGCGGCTTCTGAGCCACCGGTGACCGTACGCCGGGCAGGACGCGCTCGGCGTACGGCGATGGTGAACGCCGATCGAGGGGGCTCAGGAGGCGACCGCGGCCGCCCGTGGGCTCTCCTCGGCGGAGTCGGGCCCGCCCTCGTCCAGGGAGACGTCCTTGGTCTCCTTGCCGAGCAGCAGGGCGGTCAGGGTCAGCACGGCCATCGCGGAGAGGTAGACGCCGACCAGCCACGGCGATCCGTCCCCGGCCTCCCACAGCGCCACCGCTATGAACGGGGCGACGGCCGCGCCGAGGATCGAGCTGACGTTGTACGCGATGCCGGACCCGGTGTAGCGCACACTCGTCGGGAACAGCTCCGGCAGCAGCGCGCCCATCGGGCCGAATGTCATGCCCATCAGCGTGAAGCCGAGCACCAGCCACAGCACCACGCCGAGCGTGCCCAGGCCGATCAACGGCACCCAGACCAGGCCGAAGACCACGATGGCGGCGGTGACCCAGACCAGGGTGGTGCGGCGCCCGTACTTGTCGGCGAGCGGGCCGGAGACCAGGGTGAAGACGGCGAAGAACAGCACGCCGAAGATCATCATCAGGACGAACGTGGTGTAGCTGTAGCCGAGCCCCGGCACGTCGGCGTCCTTCGCGGCGCGGCCGTAGCTCAGCGAGAACGTGGTCATCAGGTAGAAGAGCACGTACGTGGCCAGCATGATGAAGGTGCCGAGGACCAGCTGCCTCCAGTGGCCCTGGACGACCGTGGCCAGCGGCAGCTTTCGCACCTTCCCGGCCTCGCGGGTCCTGGCGAACACCGTCGACTCCACGAGCCGCGAGCGCACCCACAGGCCGATCGCGACCATCACGGCGGAGAACAGGAACGGGATGCGCCAGCCCCAGCTCGCGAAGGCCGCGGACGGCTGCGTGGGGTCGGCGCCGGCGGTGGAGGGCAGCAGCGCCCCGATGAGCAGGAACAGGCCGTTGCCGATGATGAAGCCGAGCGGGGCGCCCAGTTGCGGGAAGGTCCCGTACAGGGCGCGTTTGCCCCGGGGCGCGTTCTCCGTCGCGACCAGCGCGGCCCCGCTCCACTCGCCGCCGAGCGCGAAGCCCTGCGCGAGCCGCATCAGCACGAGCAGCGCGGTGGCGACCCAGCCGGCCTGCGCGTAGGTCGGCAGCGCGCCGATGAGGAAGGTGGCGATGCCCATGGTGAGGAGCGAGACGACCAGCGTCTTCTTGCGGCCGAGCCGGTCACCGAGGTGCCCGAAGAAGACGGCGCCGATCGGCCGGGCGACCATCGCGGCGCCGAAGACCGCGAACGACGACAGCAGTGCCGTGGTGGGGTCGCTGCTCGGGAAGAAGAGCTTCGGGAAGACGAGGACGGCGGCGGTCGCGTAGATGTAGAAGTCGTAGAACTCGATCGTCGTGCCCATGAGGCTGGCGATGAGGACTCGCGACCGGGGGTTGACGGGTGTCTGAGGTGCTGGGCCGGAGGCCGGTGCGGGCATGGCTCGGTCTTTCACGCGCGAAACATGGGCCCTGCAACGATCTCAGCCGTCTTGTTTTTCGGAAAGCGGATGTCACGATGTGAGACGCCCAGACGTCCCCGCCTCCCCGGCGAACCTCACGCCGCCGGTGCCGCCCGGGCCGTGCAGTCGCGGCTGACCCAGACCTTCACGGGAAGGGTGTTCGGTCGGGCTCGGCGTCGGTTGCATCGCATTCACGCATGGCGGAAGAAATCCCTTGGGTTTCTTTCGGGCCCGGCTCGGAAGAGCGGTGCGTAGAAAAACGTCTCGCGCAAGGAGAAGGCGCCCGCAGAATGCACACGGAAGAAATCGGCGCATCGCACGGAAGTATTCGTCCCGTCGCGCAGAAGCCCTTCGCAGGTGCCGTGTACCGCGACCTCGCGGCCCTGACTCGCGATTTTGGACAGGCGGTGCGTTCCGTCGGTGATGACGCGCTCCCCGCGACAGAAGCGCTCCAGCTTCGCGCGACCGCTGAGCCCCGCAGGTGGTGTGCAAGACGTTTCCGGGCGGCGCGGAAGACCTTTCGATGAGAGACGGAGAAGTGAGCCGAGGGTGGCTGTTTCCTGCTCGCTGGAACCGCCTTTGTGCCTGACTAAAGTAAGGGTCGATGCCTTCCTATGGACTGATGCGATCGTGCCTGGCCGGAGCCTACGTTCGGAGTGAGACGGAGAAGCTGGAACGGCTGGGAGTAGGCATCCATGATCACCCTTCAGGGTCTGACGAAGAGATACGGCAGCCAGACCGCCGTGGACAACCTGTCCCTCACCATCGGGGCGGGCAAGGTCACCGGATTCCTCGGACCCAACGGCGCGGGCAAGTCCACCACGATGCGGATGATCATGGGGCTTGACCACCCCACGGCCGGCCAGGCGCTCATCGGCGGTCGTTCCTACGCCGAACTCGCCTACCCCCTGCGGGAGATCGGCGCGCTGCTGGACGCCAAGGCCGTGCACCCCGGCCGCAGCGCGCGCGCCCACCTTCGTTCGCTGGCCCGCAGCAACGGCATCTCCGTCCGCAGGGTCGACGAGGTCCTGGAGACCGTGGGTCTGACCAAGGTGGCCGACCGGCGGGCCGGCTCGTTCTCGCTCGGCATGGGCCAGCGCCTGGGCATCGCGGGCGCGCTGTTGGGCAATCCGGGCGTCGTCATGTTCGACGAACCGGTCAACGGGCTCGACCCCGACGGCGTGCGCTGGATCCGCGGCCTGATCCGCGGGCTCGCCGCAGAGGGCCGCACCATCTTCGTCTCCAGTCACCTGATGAGCGAGATGCAGCTCACCGCCGACCATCTGGTGATCATCGGCAAGGGGCAGCTGATCACCGAGACGTCCGTCCAGCAGCTCATCGAGAGCAGCTCGCTCAACGCGGTGCGCGTACGCGGCCCCGAACAGGCCGGGCTCCAGAAGCTCATGGACCAGCTGCACGAGTGGGCGGTGCCCGCCCGCTGGGAGAGCCACAACGAGCTGTACATCACGGGGCTCACCGTCGACCGGGTGTCGGACCTCGCCTTCGAGATGGGCGTCCGGCTGCACGAGGTCCGCAGCATCGAGGCCTCTCTCGAGCAGGCCTACATGGAACTCACCGCGGACAGCGTCGAGTTCGGCGCCGCCTCCGGGCACCAGCGGCAGCCGGGTGCGGGGGCGTGATGTCGGACATGACGAGCCCCGCCGTGCAGCTCGCGAAGGCCGGACCCGAGTACGGCGTCGGGGTCTACCGGGAGATCACGCAATGGGCGGCCACGACGCCGGGATGGATGCAGACCGCGGGCGACGTCGGAACGGAACTCGGCATCCTCGTCTTCGTCGCCCTCTTCGTCGTCCAGTGGTGGCGAGCGCGCGGCCGTGACGACAGGTCGATGGCGCTGGCGCTGCTCGCTCCGGTGGCCGTCGCGGCGGTGTACGTGCTGAGCGAGATCACCAAGGTGTGGCTGCACGAGGAACGTCCCTGCCGCGCCATCCCGGACGTCCGGACCATCGCCGAATGCCCGGCGTCGGGAGACTGGGCTTTCCCGAGCAACCACTCCGTGATCGCCGCCGCGTCCGCGGCCACGTTCCTCATCACCTGGCGTCTCGTGGCCGCCTTCGCCCTCCCGCTCGCCGTGCTCGTCGCGCTGTCGCGTGTCTACGTCGGCGTGCACTACCTGCACGACGTCGCCGCCGGCGCCCTGCTCGGCGTGCTCCTGGCCCCGCTGCTCCTGCTGATCATGAGGGTGCCGGGCACCGCGGCCGTCACACGGCTGAGGCAGCACCGGCCGCTCACCGCGGCGCTCGGCACCGCGCCCCCGTCAGAACCCCGCTTCGTGGCGGAAGAAGCCCACGCGTCCGCGTCGAACCGTTGACAAGCACAAGGATTTGGTCATGACGACTTCAATGCCCTCGCCGACTGCCGGTCAGCCGGTGCGTGCTTCCGGCGGCGGACTGCCCGGCGACGTGGTAGCGGAATGGATCAAGCTCTGGTCCGTCAAGTCCACCTGGTGGTGCCTGCTCGGCGGCGCGGGACTGATGCTGGTCACCACCCCGATCATCGGCGCCACCATGGCGAACAACAAGGAGAAGGGCACCACGGCCCCGGTCGGCGACGTCGCCGTGTCGACCGTGTACGTCGCCCAGTTCGCCCTGATCGCCCTGGCGATGCTGATGATCACGGCCGAGTACGCCTCCGGCAGCATGCACACGACGCTGCAGTCCGTGCCGAGGCGTGGCCGGCTTCTGGCGGCCAAGACCGCGGTGGCCGGCACGGTGAGCCTGCTCGCCGGCATCGTGTTCGGCCTGATCGGCGTCGGGGTCTCCGCGATGTCCCTGGGCGACAAGGCGGAAGCGGCCGGCGGCGACGCGCTGGGCAGCGCCCTGCGGATCGGGGTCTACCTCGCGCTGGTCTCGGTGCTCACGATCGCCGTCGCCGTGGCCGTGCGCAGCGCCGCCGGCACGCTCACCATCGTCTTCGTCGGGCTCACCGTCCTGCCGGTGGTCCTCCAGGCTTCCGACATCGATCCGCTGGTGAAGCTCGCCGAGCGGATGCCGAACTCGGCGGGCACCGTCTTCATGAACGCGGACACCACGCCGTACGGAGCCGGAACCGGGTTCCTGCTGCTCGTGCTGTGGGCCTTCGGCGCGCTGGCCCTCGGCTTCCTGGCCTTCCGCAAGCGCGACGCATGACCTCGCGGCATCCCCGCCTGTGTTTCCCCCGGCCGGCCCGGACGTGTGTCATGCCTCCCGGTCGGTCACGAGCCCGGCCTCGTACGCGATGATCGCGGCCTGCACCCGGTTGCGCACGCCCAGCGCGGTGAAGATGGCGCTGACATAGCTCTTGACCGTGCCCTCGACCACATGGAGCCGCTTGCCGATGTCCGCGTTGGACAGACCCCTGCCCACCAGCGCGAGAACCTCCTGTTCCCGCTCGGTGAGCGCGGTCACCCGCTTCTGCGCCGCGACGCCGCGCGACTCGGCCTGCCGGCCCGAACCGCGGTTCAGCTCGGCGATGACCCCCTCGGCGACCTTGGCCGACAGGTAGGAGGCGCCGGCCGCCGCGGCGTGCACGCCGGTCAGCAGTTCCCGCGGGTCGCCGGACTTGAGCATGAAGCCGCTGGCGCCGTCGCCCAGCGCACGAGCCACGTAGGCGTCCTCGGAGAAGGTGGTCAGCACGAGCACCGAGGTCTGGGGCACCTGCCGCTTGATCTCGGCCGTGGCGGCGAGTCCGTCCATGACGGGCATACGGATGTCCATGAGCACCACGTCGGGCCGGTGCTCCAGCGTCAAGGCGATCGCCTCTCGCCCGTTGGCCGCCTCCGCGACCACGTTGATCTCGGGATCGCTGGCCAGGATGGCCTTCACCCCGGCACGAATCATCGCTTCGTCGTCGGCCAGGACAAGGTTGATGGGAGTGATGGTCGTCTCCTCGTGCTCTTGCCAGTCTTCACGGCACTGTGCGGGTGGTGAGGCGGTCAGCCGTGGTCCACGGGAGCCCGGGACTCGGCGGTGATGACGTCCTTGGTCAGCAGACGGCCCTGGGCGAAACAGAGCCGGTACACGTCGACCTGGACGAACAGCGCATCGCTGGAACGGTAGTAGCTGCAGGACGCGCCCGACGGGACCGGCAACTCCTCGGAGGGCGGGTCGTTCATGTCGTTGTCCGGAAGGACGCGGTCGACCTCGGCCGTGCGCTGGCCGACCCGGAGCCCGTCGAAATCCCCGGGGGACAATGTGGTGGACGCCGACAGATACGCGTAATAGCCGATCATCCCGACGACGAGCAGGACGAACAGGCCGAAGGGCAGCGCCACCGCGGTGATGAAGCGCCGACGCACGTGCGTGGTCGCGTCGGCGAGGCCTCCCTCCGTCGCCCCGCCGTCCGGTGCCGGCCACGCGGGATCCTCGTCGGCCCTGATCGCCTCGGGCACCCGGGGCAGCCGGGCCGTCACCTGGAAACCGCCGTCCGGCAGCGCGGCGGCGTGCAGCCGTCCGCCCGCGAGACGGGCCCGCTCCTGGAGCCCGATCAGCCCGCGCCGCCCGCTCGGCCGGTCGGCCGCCGGCTCCTCCCGCGGCGGAGCGTTGCGGACCGACACCACGACCTCGCTCGGCCGGTACTCCAGACGCACGGTCACGGCCGCACCGGGGGCATGCTTGATCGCGTTGGTCAGCGACTCCTGCACCACGCGGTACAACGCCTTGTCGGTCATCGCGGGCAGGATCTCCGGCTCGCCCACGTGCTCCAGACTCACCTGCACGCCGGACACCCGCGTACGGTCGATCAGCGTGCCGATGCCCGACTGCGAGGGATCCAGCGGTGTCTCCGTGTCGTCCTCGCGCAGGACGCCGATGATCTCCCGCAGGTGTCCCATCGCCCTTCCGGTGTTCTCCCGCAGCTCACCGGCCGCCTTCCGGAAGCTCTCGTCCACGCCGGGAGCCACCTGGAGCGCCCCGGCGCGCAGCGCGATCAGGCTCAGCTCGTGGCCCAGGGAGTCGTGCATGTCCTCGGCGATCCGGGTCCGCTCCCGCAACCTGGCCTGGTCGATCAGGATGCGCTGCTGCAGTTGCGTCTGGCGGGCGTGCTCCCAGCCCGCGAGCTGCAATTCGTGCCGCTGCTGCCAGTAGCGGCCCGTCAGCCACGGCAGCAGACAGGCGAAGATCAGGACGGTCAGCAGCAGGAACCACATCGGCAGGGACAGGTGGACCGCGACGGCGAGCGCGGAGCCGACGACCATCGTGCCGCCGATGGCCAGCAGCACCGGTGGGGCAGCCACCGGGAGCCGTCCCACCGCGAAGCTCATGATGAAGACGGCAGGCAGGTACGGGGAGAGCACCGTGGACCCGAGGTCGTTGTCCAGCGTGCCGACGGTCCACCACAGGGCCAGGCACAGCACGAACGAGACCAGGGGCCGCGACCGGAGCACAACGACGGCGGCACCCGTGACGACGGCGCCGATCAGGATCTGCCACCACGGGCTCAGGCCCTCCGGGAAACCCGAGACCAGCAGCGTCGCCGGTACGTTGAGGGCGGCCCAGACGAGCAGTGAGGTGACCAGCGGGCGTCTCGCGTGCCGCCGCGGCTCGGCGGCGGGAACACCGGGCCGGTCCGGAGAGGGAGCGCTGGCTGAGCCTTTCACGACGGCAAGGCTAGTTATTTCCGGAAGCCGTTGGTACTGACGAAGGTCAGGAGGCGCCGACGCTGCGGCCTATTTCTCTAGCACTCGATGATGTTCACCGCGAGCCCGCCCCGCGCCGTCTCCTTGTACTTGACCGACATGTCGGCGCCGGTGTCCTTCATGGTCTTGATGACCTTGTCGAGGGACACCTTGTGGGAGCCGTCGCCGCGCATCGCCATCCGGGCCGCCGTGACCGCCTTCACCGCGGCCATGCCGTTGCGCTCGATGCAGGGGATCTGGACCAGGCCGCCGACCGGGTCGCAGGTGAGGCCGAGGTTGTGCTCCATGCCGATCTCGGCGGCGTTCTCCACCTGCTCCGGGGAGCCGCCGAGGACCTCGGCGAGGGCGCCGGCCGCCATCGAGCAGGCGGAGCCGACCTCGCCCTGGCAGCCGACCTCGGCGCCGGAGATGGAGGCGTTCTCCTTGAAGAGCATGCCGATGGCGCCCGCGGCGAGCAGGAAGCGGACCACGCCCTCCTCGTCCGCGCCGGGCACGAAGTTCATGTAGTAGTGCAGGACCGCCGGGATGATGCCGGCCGCGCCGTTGGTCGGGGCGGTGACGACCCGGCCGCCGGCCGCGTTCTCCTCGTTCACGGCCATCGCGTAGAGGGTGATCCACTCCATCGCCAGGGCCTGCGGGTCGCCCTCGGAGCGCAGCTTGCGCGCGGTGTTCGCGGCGCGGCGGCGGACCTTCAGGCCGCCCGGCAGGATGCCCTCGCGGGTCATGCCGCGCTCCACGCACGCCTGCATCACCCGCCAGATCTCCAGGAGGCCCTCGCGGATCTCGTCCTCGTCGCGCCAGGCCCGCTCGTTCTCCAGCATCAGGGCGGAGATGGACAGGCCCGTCTCCCGGGCCAGCCGCAGCAGCTCGTCGCCGGTGCGGAAGGGGTACTTGAGCACCGTGTCGTCGAGCACGATGCGGTCCGCGCCCACCGCGTCCTCGTCGACGACGAAACCGCCGCCGACCGAGTAGTAGGTCTTGGTCAGCACCTCGGCACCCTGCGCGTCGTACGCCCACAGGGTCATGCCGTTGGCGTGGTAGGGGAGTGCCTTGCGGCGGTGCAGGACCAGGTCGTCGTCGTAGGAGAAGGCGATCTCGTGGTCGCCGAGGAGACTGAGGCGGCCGGACGTTTTGATCGTCTCGACGCGGTCGTCGGCCGTCTCCACGTCGACCGTGCGCGGTGAGTCGCCCTCCAGGCCGAGCAGCACCGCCTTGGGGGTGCCGTGGCCGTGGCCGGTGGCGCCGAGCGAGCCGTACAGCTCGGCGCGGACCGAGGCGACGGAGTCCAGCAGCTCCTCGTTGCGCAGGCGGCGGGCGAACATGCGGGCCGCGCGCATCGGGCCGACCGTGTGCGAGCTCGACGGGCCGATGCCGATCGAGAACAGGTCGAAGACCGAGATGGCCACGGGGACTCCTCAGAACGGGGGTGGTGCGGAGGGGTGCCGAGGGGTGGTGCGCCCGGCCGCTTGTGGCGGATGCGGCGCCCCACCCCTCGGGCGCGGTGTCTACTTGTTCAGACCCGGGTACAGCGGGTGCTTGTCGGCCAGGGCCTTCACCCGGGCCTTGAGGGCCTCAGCGTCGTAGGACGCCTTCAGCGCCTCGGCGATCACGTCCGCGACCTCGGCGAAGTCCTCGGCGGTGAAGCCGCGGGTCGCCAGGGCCGGCGTACCGATGCGCAGACCGGAGGTCACCATCGGCGGACGCGGGTCGTTCGGGACGGCGTTGCGGTTGACCGTGATGCCGACCTCGTGGAGGCGGTCCTCGGCCTGCTGCCCGTCCAGCTCGGAGTCGCGCAGGTCCACCAGGACCAGGTGGACGTCCGTGCCGCCGGTCAGGACGGAGACGCCCGCCGCCTTCGCGTCGTCCCGCACCAGGCGCTCGGCCAGGATGCGGGCACCCTCCAGCGTACGGCCCTGGCGCTCCTTGAAGTCCTCGCTCGCGGCGACCTTGAAGGCGACAGCCTTGGCGGCCACCACGTGCTCCAGCGGGCCACCCTGCTGACCGGGGAAGACGGCGGAGTTGATCTTCTTGGCCAGCTCGGCCGTGGAGAGGATCACACCGCCGCGCGGGCCGCCCAGGGTCTTGTGCGTGGTGGTGGTGACCACGTGGGCGTGCGGCACCGGGTTCGGGTGCAGGCCCGCCGCGACCAGACCGGCGAAGTGCGCCATGTCGACCATCAGGTACGCGCCGACCTCGTCCGCGACCTTGCGGAACGCGGCGAAGTCCAGCTGACGCGGGTAGGCCGACCAGCCGGCCACGATCAGCTTCGGCTTGCTCTCCTTGGCGAGGCGCTCCACCTCGGCCATGTCGACCTGGCCGTCGTCGCCGACGTGGTAGGGGACGACGTTGTAGAGCTTGCCGGAGAAGTTGATCTTCATGCCGTGGGTCAGGTGCCCGCCGTGGGCGAGGTTCAGACCCATGATCGTGTCGCCGGGCTTGAGCAGCGCGAACATCGCGGCCGCGTTGGCCTGGGCGCCCGAGTGCGGCTGCACGTTGGCGTGCTCGGCGCCGAACAGCGCCTTGACCCGGTCGATGGCGATCTGCTCGACCACGTCGACGTGCTCGCAGCCGCCGTAGTAGCGGCGGCCGGGGTAGCCCTCGGCGTACTTGTTGGTGAGGACCGAGCCCTGGGCCTCCATGACCGCGACCGGGGCGAAGTTCTCCGAGGCGATCATCTCGAGGGTGGACTGCTGGCGGTCCAGCTCGGCGTCGACGGCGGCGGCGACGTCGGGGTCCAGCTCGTGCAGGGGTGTGTTCAGAAGCGACATGCGGTCGGGACTCCTCAGCCGGCGGTGAAGGCGGTGTACTCGTCGGCGGAGAGCAGGTCGGCCGGCTCGTCCGTGATCCGCACCTTGAACAGCCAGCCGCCCTCGAAGGGCGCGCTGTTCACCAGCGACGGGTCGTTGACGACGTCCTCGTTGACCTCGGTGACCTCACCGGAGACGGGGGAGTACAGGTCGGAGACGGACTTGGTCGACTCCAGTTCGCCGCAGGTCTCGCCCGCGGTCACCGAGTCGCCGACCTCGGGGAGCTGGACGAAGACGACGTCACCGAGCGCGTTGGCCGCGTGCTCCGTGATGCCGACCGTCGAGGCGCCGTCCTCGGCGCCCGACAGCCACTCGTGCTCCTTGCTGTAGCGCAGCTGCTGGGGGTTGCTCATGGCCTGAATTCTCCTGTACGCGAGGAAGTGGCTGGTGAAGGGGGTGGTGGGGCGGTACGTCACACGGGGGCGACGGCGCCCGGGACACAGGGGGCCGGTGCCGCCCAGTGTCTACTTCTGGCGCTTGTAGAACGGCAGCGCCACGACCTCGTACGGCTCGTGGCTGCCCCGGATGTCCACACCGACACCCTCCGTGCCCGGGGCCGCGTGCGCGGCGTCGACGTACGCCATGGCGATCGGCTTGCCCAGCGTCGGCGACGGGGCGCCGGAGGTGACCTCGCCGATCACCTCGCCGCCGGCGACGACCGGGTACCCGGCGCGCGGGACCCGGCGGCCCTCGGCGACCAGGCCGACCAGGACGCGGGGCGGCTCGGAGGCGGCGCGCTCGGCGGCCCCGGTCAGCGCCGCGCGCCCGACGAAGTCGCCCTCCTTCTCGAACTTCACCACCCGGCCCAGACCGGCGTCGAAGGGCGTCAGCGCGGTGGACAGCTCGTTGCCGTACAGCGGCATGCCGGCCTCCAGGCGCAGCGTGTCCCGGCAGGACAGACCGCAGGGGACCAGTCCGGCGCCCTCGCCCGCCCGGGTCAGCGCCTGCCACAGCTCGACGGCGTGCTCCGGCTTCACGAACAGCTCGAAGCCGTCCTCGCCGGTGTAGCCGGTGCGCGCGATCAGCGCCGGGACCCCGGCGACCGTGCCGGGCAGCCCGGCGTAGTACTTCAGGCCGTCCAGGTCGGCGTCGGTGAGGCTGCCCAGGATCCCGGGGGACTCCGGGCCCTGCACGGCGAGCAGCGCGTAGGCGTCGCGGTCGTCGCGCACCTCGGCGTCGAAGCCCGCCGCCCGCTCGGTCAGCGCGTCCAGCACGACCTGGGCGTTGGAGGCGTTGGCGACGACCATGTAGTGAGAAGACCCGGCCTCGGTCTCACCGAGGCGGTAGACGATCAGGTCGTCCAGGATGCCGCCGTCCTCGCGGCAGATCATGGTGTAGCGGGCCCGGCCCGGCTTCACGCTGCCGATGTTGCCGACCAGCGCGTAGTTCAGCAGCTCGGCCGCCTGCGGCCCGGTGACGGTGATCTCACCCATGTGCGAGAGGTCGAAGAGACCGGCGCGGGTGCGCACCGCGACGTGCTCCTCGCGCTCGGAGCCGTAGCGCAGGGGCATGTCCCAGCCGGCGAAGTCGGTCATCGTCGCGCCCAGGGCGCGATGCGTGGCATCGAGCGCGGTACGGCGCGGTTCGGTACTGCTCATCGGTCGGTCGTCTCCCAGGACAGGACGTGGCGAGGTCGGTCCTCCCCATCTGTCATCGGAACCTGAGAGGTTCGCCACGGCCACCGGAGTACGGCGATCAGGGCTTGCACCTTGGGTGGGACCGCCGTCGGGGGCGGTCCGCTTTTCAGATGTGCCTCGCCCGCGCGGTAACGGGGCCTGAGAGATTCAAGGGAGGGACTTGCTCCTTCGGCGCCCCGGCGCGGCCGGGGACTCTCCCGCGCGGATTCAAACGGCCGGTATGCAGTTGGCGCCGCCATCATTGCACGCCTGGCCCATCCGTGGCAGACCGTGATCTGTAACCGGCTTGTGGCAGTAAGCGAACGAAAACGCGAGACCCGCGCATTACCTTCTCTTTACACTCGACGGGGAGGTACTCGTGTACCGCCCCAGGGGAGGACGATCACGGTGAACAGGACCACGGCGTACGCCACGACCTCCGGACTCGCGCTGCCCAAGCAGCCCGCCGCTCCGGCCCCCGAGGCATGTGCCCCACTGACCGCACCCGTCGTCCGCGACCTGAGGGACCGCGACGGCCGCAGCCCGCACGCCCTGCTCTTCGGACCCCGGGACCTGGTGGTGATCACCGGCCTGCCCGGCAGCGGCAAGTCCACGCTGATGCGGCGCACCGTGCGCGGCGGCCGCATCGACTCCCAGGACACCCGCGACCGCTGGGAGCGCCGCATGCCGCGCCTCCTGCCGTACGCGCTCTACCGCCCCCTCGTCCGGCTTGCCCACTACGCGGGGCTGCGCCGCGCGCTGCGCTCCGGCGAGGGCGTCGTCGTGCACGACTGCGGCACCCAGGCCTGGGTGCGCGGCTGGCTGGCCCGCGAGGCCCGCCGCCGGGACGGCACCCTGCACCTGCTGCTCCTCGACGTCGCTCCCGGCGAAGCCCTGGCCGGCCAGCGCGAGCGCGGCCGGGGCGTCTCGCGGTACGCGTTCCTGCGGCACCGCACGGCCAACTCCCGCCTGCTGCGCGCGGTGACCGAGGGCACCCTGCCCGCCGGCTGCGCCTCCGCGGTGGTCCTCGACCGGGCGGCGGCCGACACCCTCCGCCGCATCGCCTTCACGGGGTGACGCAGGGTAGGGCCCCGGGATCGAACGGGTTAGCCTTTCAGCCACGAACGGCGGTACCAGGCAGGCGGTAGGTAGGCAGATGGACTTCCCGGCACAGACGCACCCCCACCCGCACGGCGGATGGCCAGGCAACGAGCTGGAGGAGGTGCTGTCCGCCTCCCTCGGCATCCCGTCGGCCGGTGGCCGGATCGTGGAGGTCCTCGGCCGCAGCTTCCTGTGGATACCCCTGCCGAACGGCGGCGGCCCGCACAGCGGCCCCCTCGACCTGCCCTCGCTGGAGATCGACGGGCAGGCCTATGTGCCGGTGTTCAGCTCGGAGGAGCAGCTCCGCCAGGTCGCCGGGGCGCACATGGCGTACACCATCGCCCCCGCCGCGGAGTTCGCCCGCGGCCTGCCCCCGCAGGTCGGCATCGCGGTGAACCCGGAGGGCGTGGTCGGCATCCCGCTGCCGCCGCCCGCCGTGGCCGAGCTGTGCCGGGCCGGACACACCCCGCTGGACGGGCCCTCCTCCGGCGGCCGGGTCCGCCTCTTCGAGCCGGACTGGCAGGACGACCCGGTGGACTTCCTGGCCGCGGCCTCCGCCGAGTTCGCCGCCATCGGCGTCGTCCGCAGCGCGCGCCGCTGCCTGGCCGCCGTCGAGACCGCCGACCCGGTCCTGTTCGTCGGCGTCGAACTCACCCACTGGGAGGGCGACGCCCGCGCCCTCCCCCTGGACGCCCTCGGCCGCGCCCTCGCCACGTCCCCCCTGAAGTGGCAGGTCAACCTGATCCTCCTGGAAGCGGCCCAGGACCCGGTCTGCGACTGGATGCGGGAAAAGGTCCGCCCCTTCTACAACGGTGACTTGTAAACACCGGGTGGGAACACCTGCCCAGGGGCGCCGGGAACTGCGCGACAGGCCACGACGCACCCGCACCCGCAAGACGACAGCACACCCCGAGCTGGAAGGCCCCCCGCACCCGGCGGAGCCTTAAGCTGGTTCCAACACCGGGGGAACTTCTCGAAGGGGCGATACGCGTGAGCGCCAGCGGCACCACGACCGGACAGGTCGAGCACATGCTGCGCCAGGTGACGCCCGGGCGCTACGACGCCTACGAGGCCCTGCTGCGCGCCCTCGCCAGCCCCACCTCCGGTCAGGTCTGGATGCTGCTGTGGCACGGCCAGGCCGGCTCCCCGGACGCCCAGTACGGGAACATGGAGGTCGAGGGCTACGGCTACGCCCCCTGCGTGACCTCCGCCCAGGAGCTCTCGGCCAGTGGCTGGAACCGGTCGTACGAAGTGGTCGACGGCCTGGAGGTCGCCCGCGCCCTCTACCCGGACCACTACGGCCTGTGGCTCAACCCGCACGCCCCCGGCGGCGGTGTCGGCATCCCCTGGCTCGACCTGCGCCGCATCGCCTCCGGCCTGGACCGGCAGCCCGCCGGGCCCCTGCGGCTGTCCGAACCGGCCATCGAGATCCCCCAGTTCTACGCCCTGCTCGCGCAGAACGCCCACCGCACCCCGGCGGTCCGCGCGCTGCGCCGCGCCTGGGTGCAGCCGGCGCTGGGGGCGCCGTACCTCGCCATCGGCCTGGACGTGTACGACACCTCCCCGCCCGCCGTCGACGCGGTGCGCGCGATGATGCAGCAGTCCGTCGGCGCGGTGCCGGACGGGCTGCCGGTGTCGACGGTGGCGATGACCGACGCCCACGACCCGGTCGCCCTGTGGCTGCGCGCCAACGCGCGCCCGTTCTACGACCGCGAGGCCCACGCGGCGGCCCCCGCCCAGGCGCCGGCGGGCGGGTACGGATACCCTCCGGCCGGTAGCCGGTACTGACGGCCGCGGGATCCGCAGGCCCGATGGATACCGCCGGAAGAGGCGATCTTCGCGCGTAGATGAGGGCGTAAAGCGCCTGCTTGTCCCCGATGTCCCAACTCGCCCCTGTCCGGCCCCCGTTACCCACTGTCCGGATAACGGAACACCTCAAACAGCATCACGGTTGCGCATCCATTCCCCGTCAAGTCTGGCTACAGATCGCCAAAGCGTTGAAGACTCCCGCAACAAGGGGTGGATGCTCGCCTCTTTGTACGACGGACTGATCACGCCGCTACAGCGGCAAGTGCGGGCCGGCTACCGCCGGTTGAGAGGGGTCCCTGCCAGATGACGGCACCATTGCACGAGCCGACCGCGGAAGCGGCCCCGAGTGCGGCAGAGGAAGCGGCGGTCGCCGGCGCCGAAGCCAAGTCGGTACAAGGGCGCTCCCTGGGCCGGATCGCCTGGGAGCGCCTGAAGAAGGACAGGCTGGCCCTCGCCGGCGGCATCGTGGTACTGCTCCTCATCCTGGTCGCCGTCTTCGCGCCCCTGATCACCTCCCTGTACGGGCAGGAGCCCAACGCGTACAACGAGGACATGATCGACCCGCTGTTCGGCACGCCCAGGGGCTCCCTGGGCGGTGTCGGCGGCGACCACTGGCTCGGCGTGGAGCCGGTCAACGGCCGTGACATCTTCGCCCGTATCGTCCACGGCGCCCGGATCTCGCTGCTCGTCGGCTTCCTGTCCGCCATGGTCGCCGTGGTCATCGGCACCGTTCTGGGTGTCCTCGCCGGCTTCTTCGGCGGCTGGGTCGACTCCCTCATCAGCCGGATCATGGACGGCCTGCTGGCCTTCCCGCAGCTCCTGTTCATCATCGCCCTGGTCTCCGTGATGCCGGACTCCATGCTGGGGCTGAGCGGCACGGGCGTGCGTCTGCTGATGATGATCGTGGTCATCGGCTTCTTCGGCTGGCCCTACATCGGTCGCGTGGTCCGCGGTCAGACCCTCTCGATGCGTGAACGGGAGTACGTCGAGGCGGCCAGGTCGCTGGGGGCCGGACGGTTCTACATCCTGTTCAAGGAACTGCTGCCCAACCTGGTGGCGCCGATCATCGTCTACACCACGATGATGATCCCGACCAACATCCTCACCGAGGCGGCGCTCAGCTTCCTGGGCGTAGGCGTCAAGCCGCCCACGTCGTCCTGGGGGCAGATGCTCTCGAGCGCGATCGACTACTACAAGTCGGACCCCATGTACATGGTGGTCCCCGGTGTGGCGATCTTCATCACCGTTCTTGCCTTCAACCTCTTCGGTGACGGCGTGCGCGACGCGTTGGACCCGAAGGGTTCCCGCTGACCTGCCGTACCGCAAAGCGACCCGTGGCACCTGCACGGGGTCTCTCATCTAATCCGGAGGATCCGAGATCGTGACTACCCAACGCACCTCAGGGCGGCGCAAGCAGGCTTTGGCCGCTGCCGCAGTGGTCGCCGCGCTGCTGACCACGGCGGCGTGCGGCGGCGGCGGCGACGACGGCGGCAGCGGTTCGAAGAACGGCGCGGCCGGCTTCGACGCAGCCAACAACAAGGTCGCCCAGGCCTCCGAGGCCAAGAAGGGCGGCACGCTGAAGTACGCCAGCACGCAGGACGCCGACTCGTGGGACACCACGCGCGGCTACTACGGCTTCATGTGGAACTTCTCCCGCTACTACAGCCGCCAGCTCGTCACGAACAAGACGGAGCCGGGCAAGACCGGCGCCGAGGTCACCCCCGACCTCGCCACCGACGTCGCCAAGGTCTCGGCAGACGGCAAGACCTACACGTACACCCTGCGTGACGGCATCACCTGGGAGGACGGCAAGCCGATCACCTCCAAGGACGTCAAGTACGGCATCGAGCGCGTGTGGGCGCAGGACGTGCTGTCCGGCGGTCCGACGTACCTCAAGGAGGTGCTCGACCCCAAGGACGAGTACCAGGGCCCGTACAAGGACAAGTCCAAGGACAAGCTGGGTCTGAAGGCGATCGAGACGCCGGACGACAAGACGATCGTCTTCCACCTGCCGCAGGCCAACTCGGACTTCGAGGAGATGCTCGCGCTGACCTCGGCGTCCCCGGTCCGCCAGGACAAGGACACCAAGTCCAAGTACGGCCTGCACCCGTTCTCCTCGGGCCCGTACAAGTTCGAGTCCTACAACCCGGGCAAGGACCTGACCCTGGTCCGCAACGCCGAGTGGAAGCAGAGCTCGGACCCGGTCCGCAAGGCGTACCCGGACAAGGTCACGATCAAGTTCTTCACCAACGCCAACGACCTGGACGCCCGTCTGATCGCCGGTGACTACGACATCGACCTGGCCCAGACCGGTCTGTCCCCGCAGGGTCGCACCACGGCGCTGAACGAGCACAAGGAGAACCTGGACAACCCGGTCTCGGGTTACATCCGGTACGCGGCCTTCCCGCAGAACGTGAAGCCGTTCGACAACATCCACTGCCGCAAGGCCGTGCTCTACGGGGCCGACCACGTCTCCCTGCAGACCGCGCGCGGTGGCCCGGTCGCCGGCGGCGACATCGGCACCAACATGCTGCCGCCCGCCGTCCCGGGCTCCGAGGGCCAGAAGTACGACCCGTACGAGATGGCCGGTGCCAACAAGAAGGGCAACATCGAGAAGGCCAAGGAAGAGCTGAAGGCCTGCGGCCAGCCGAACGGCTTCAAGACCACCATCGCGGTCCGCAACAACAAGCCGGTCGAGGTCGCCACCGCCGAGTCCCTCCAGGCCTCGCTGAAGAAGGTCGGCATCAACGTCGAGATCGACCAGTACGACGGCTCGCAGTACGCCAGCGTCATCGGTAGCCCCACGAACGTGAAGAAGAAGGGCTACGGCATCATCATCATGGGCTGGGGCCCGGACTTCCCGTCCGTGCAGGGCTACGGTCTGCCGCTGTGGCACAGCGACTACATCCTCGACAGCGCGAACAACAACTTCGCGATGATCGACGACCCGAAGATCGACGGTCTCTTCGCCGACTACCTGACCGCGAAGGACGACGCGGGCAAGGAGAAGATCGCCACGGAGATCAACCACAAGGTGATGGAGGGCGGGTACTACCTCCCCTTCGTCTTCGAGAAGTTCATCAACTGGCGCTCCAGCAACATCGCGAACGTGTACACCACCGACGCCTACAGCGGTATGTACGACTTCGTGAACATCGGCCTGAAGAACCCCAAGAAGTAACCGGTACACCCGCCGTACGGCACGAAAGGCAGGTGAAGGCCGGCGCGGCGTGACCGCGGGCCGTCGGAAGACCTCCGGCGGCCCGCGGGACGCAGCGGGCCGCAACCCGTGCTCGCTTACCTCATCAGGCGGCTGTTCGCCGCCGCAGTGATGCTCGTGGTCATCATCCTGGTGGTCTTCTGCATCTTCTTCCTCGTCCCCAAGTGGGCCGGGGTCGACATCGCCCTGAACTTCGTCGGCAAGCAGGCGGACCCCGCCGCCGTCGAGGGTGTGCGGGAGAAGCTGGGTCTGGGCGACCCGGTCTTCGTCCAGGCCTGGGAGTTCTTCAAGGGCATCTTCGCGGGTCGCACCTACGCGGCCGGCGGCGACGTGACCCACTGCGCCGCGCCCTGCTTCGGCTACTCCTTCAAGACCGAGCAGTCCGTCTGGCCGGTCCTGACCGAGCGCTTCCCGGTGACCCTGGCCCTCGCGCTCGGCGCTGCCGTGCTGTGGCTGATCTTCGGTGTGGCCGCCGGTGTGCTCTCCGCCCTCAAGCGCGGCACGCTGTGGGACCGCGGCGCGATGGTCGTCGCCCTGGCGGGTGTCTCCCTCCCCATCTACTTCACCGGCCTGCTCAGCCTGGCGATCTTCTCCTACGGACTGGGCTGGATCGACGGTGAGTTCGTGCCGCTCGAGGAGAGCTTCGGCGGCTGGATCGGCGGCATGATCCTGCCCTGGATCACGCTGGCCTTCCTGTACGCCGCGATGTACGCCCGGATCACCCGCGCCACCATGCTGGAGATCCTCGGCGAGGACTACATCCGCACCGCGCGGGCCAAGGGCCTCAAGGAACAGGTCGTCATCAGCAAGCACGCGATGCGCTCGACCCTGACGCCCCTGCTCACCATGCTCGGCATGGACCTCGGCGCCCTGATGGGCGGCGCGATCCTGACCGAGACCACGTTCAGCCTCCCCGGCCTCGGCCAGAAGGTGCTGGACGCGATCCAGAACCACGACCTGCCCTTTATCCTGGGCGTCGTCCTGATCACTTCTCTCGCGGTGCTGATCGCCAACCTCGTGGTGGACGTCCTGTACGCCGTGATCGACCCCCGAGTGAGGCTCGCATGACCGAACTGAGCAAGAGCGGGGCAGCGGTGGGCGAGCCCACCGGTGCCTCGCCCGCGCCGACCGCCTTCCTGGAAGTACGCGACCTCAAGGTCCACTTCCCGACCGACGACGGCCTGGTCAAGTCCGTCGACGGGCTCTCCTTCCAGCTGGAGAAGGGCAAGACCCTCGGCATCGTGGGCGAGTCCGGCTCCGGCAAGTCGGTGACCTCGCTCGGCATCATGGGCCTGCACACCGCCGGCCAGTACGGCAAGCGCAAGGCGCGGATATCCGGCGAGATCTGGCTGGACGGCACCGAGCTGCTGTCCGCCGACCCCGACCACGTGCGCAAGCTGCGCGGTCGCGAGATGGCGATGATCTTCCAGGACCCGCTGTCCGCGCTGCACCCGTACTTCACGATCGGGCAGCAGATCGTGGAGGCGTACCGCATTCACCACAAGGTGGACAAGAAGACCGCCAAGCGCCGCGCCGTGGAGATGCTCGACCGCGTCGGCATCCCGCAGCCGGACAAGCGGGTGGACAGCTACCCGCACGAGTTCTCCGGCGGTATGCGCCAGCGCGCGATGATCGCGATGTCGCTGGTCAACAACCCCGAGCTGCTGATCGCGGACGAGCCGACCACCGCCCTGGACGTGACCGTCCAGGCGCAGATCCTCGACCTCATCCGGGACCTGCAGAAGGAGTTCGGCTCCGCGGTCATCGTCATCACCCACGACCTGGGCGTCGTCGCCGAACTGGCCGACGACCTCCTGGTGATGTACGGCGGCCGGTGCGTGGAGCGCGGTCCGGCGGAGAAGGTGTTCTACGAGCCCCGGCACCCCTACACCTGGGGCCTGCTCGGCTCGATGCCGCGGCTCGACCGCGACCAGCAGGAACGCCTCATCCCGGTCAAGGGCTCGCCGCCCTCCCTCATCAACCTCCCGTCCGGCTGCGCCTTCAACCCGCGCTGCCCGTACGCCGACGTGCCCAAGGACGACGTCACCCGCACGGTCCGCCCCGAGCTGACCGAGGTCGGCAGCAAGCACTGGGCCGCCTGCCACATGTCGCAGGAGCAGCGGGAGCGTATCTGGACCGAAGAGATTGCGCCGAAGCTGTGAGCGACCAGGCAGAGGACAAAGCGGTGACCATCCCCGCACAGACCAGCGGCACCACCCTCACCAAGGACGCCGGTCCCGGCGAGACCCTGCTGAAGGTGACCGGGCTGCAGAAGTACTTCCCGATCAAGAAGGGCCTGCTGCAGCGCCAGGTCGGCGCGGTCCGCGCCGTCGACGGCATCGACTTCGAGGTCAAGGCCGGCGAGACGCTGGGCGTCGTGGGCGAGTCCGGCTGCGGCAAGTCGACCATGGGCCGGCTGATCACCCGGCTGCTGGAGCCGACCGCGGGCAAGGTCGAGTTCCAGGGCAAGGACATCACCCACCTCGGGGTCGGCGGCATGCGTCCGCTGCGCCGCGACGTGCAGATGATCTTCCAGGACCCGTACTCCTCGCTGAACCCGCGCCACACCATCGGCACGATCGTCAGCGCCCCCTTCAAGCTCCAGGGCGTCCAGCCCGAGGGCGGGGTCAAGAAGGAGGTGCAGCGGCTGCTGTCGGTGGTCGGCCTCAACCCCGAGCACTACAACCGCTACCCGCACGAGTTCTCCGGCGGCCAGCGCCAGCGCATCGGCATCGCCCGCGCGCTCGCGCTCAACCCGAAGCTGGTCGTGGCCGACGAGCCGGTCTCGGCGCTCGACGTGTCGATCCAGGCCCAGGTCGTCAACCTGCTCGACGACCTCCAGACCGAGCTGGGTCTGACGTACGTGATCATCGCGCACGACCTGTCCGTCGTGCGGCACGTCTCGGACCGCATCGCGGTGATGTACCTCGGCAAGATCATGGAGCTGGCCGACCGCGACCTGCTCTACAAGGCGCCGATGCACCCGTACACCAAGGCGCTGATGTCGGCCGTCCCGATCCCGGACCCGGCCCGCAAGTCGGCCAAGAGCGAGCGCATCCTGCTCAAGGGCGACGTGCCCTCGCCGATCTCGCCGCCGAGCGGCTGCCGCTTCCACACCCGGTGCTGGAAGGCGACGCAGATCTGCACGACCACCGAGCCGCCGCTCAAGGAACTGCGGCCGGGCCAGCAGGTGGCCTGCCACCACCCGGAGAACTTCGAGGACCAGGCCCCGCAGGACGTCGTCCTCCTCAGCGCCGCCAAGGAGGCCGCAGAGCTGGTGTCCGAGGAGGCGCTGGCCGAGTCGGCGGCGACCTCGGCGGCGGTGGCCGCGGAGGTCGAGGCGTCCGAGGCCGCGAAGACCGAGGCGACCGGGACCGAGGCCGCGAAGACTGAGGCGTCGGAGACCGAGGCTTCCGGGACCGAGGCCGCGAAGACCGAGGCGTCCGGGGCCGAGGCGTCCGAGGGCGCCGTGTCGGACGGTGACGAGCCGGCCGCCGAGGGGTCTCCCACCGAGGAGCCTCCCGCCAAGGAGAAGTGACCTCGTCCACCTCGCCCGACAGCGAGCCCCTGCCTTCGTTTGTAAGGCAGGGGCTCGCTGTCGAGTAAGAATAGAAGGGTGTACGAGCAACTCTTCAGCCCCACCGTCCAGCACACGCTCGACCTGGTCGGCATCTTCGTCTTCGCCATCTCCGGCGCGCTGCTGGCCGTACGCAAGAACTTCGACGTCTTCGGCATCGCCGTCCTCGCCGAGGTCACCGCGCTCGGCGGCGGGCTGTTCCGGGACCTGGTGATCGGCGCGGTGCCGCCCGCCGCCTTCACCGACCTCGGGTACTTCCTCACCCCGTTGCTGGCCACCCTGCTGGTCTTCTTCCTCCACCCCCACGTGGAGCGCCTCCAGACCGGCGTGAACATCTTCGACGCGGCCGGGCTCGGCCTGTTCTGCGTCGCCGGCACCACCAAGGCGTACGACTACGGCCTCGGCCTGACCGCCTCCGCCTGCCTGGGCCTGACCACCGCGGTCGGCGGCGGCGTCCTGCGCGACGTGCTCGCCAACGAGGTGCCCTCACTGCTGCGCTGGGACCGCGACCTGTACGCCGTCCCGGCGATCGTCGGCTCCGCGATGGTCGCGCTGTGCATCCGCTACGAGGCGCTCACCCCGTTCACCAGCGGGCTCGCGGTCGTCACGGCCTTCGTCCTGCGGCTGCTCGCGCTGCGCTTCCACTGGCGGGCACCGCGCGCCTGGAACCGCCGGTCGACGGTGGTGGAGCGGGACTGACCCCCGGCTCGCTTCAGGGCCGCGGCATGTCCTTGACGAAGACGACGCCGTCGACCGAGTCCAGGTGGGCGGGATCGAGCGGGGCGTAGCCGAACCAGGGGGACACCCGGGGTGCGGGCCGCGGGTCGCCGAGGGCCTCGGCCAGTCGTCCGGCGTCGACGACGCAAGGGTCCCGCGGAAGCGCGTACAGGAGCCCCTCGACGGTGTCCGGCGGCGGGGTGTCCACCCCCTGGTGCCGGATCGTGCCGAGCGCCGTGGCGACGAAGGCGTACTCCCCGCCGAGCCGGGCGCCGACGAGGGCACCGGCGCTCCACCATTCCACCGGCCCCTGCCACATCCGCATCGAACTCTTCTCGCGCTGGAGGTGGGCGTTGTGGGCGTGGACCAGCGTCGGCCCCCGGTCGGCGAGCGCGAGGAGGTTGTCGGCCATCATCCGGTCCCGCACGCCCAGCAGCCGGGCCATGCGGGCCGGGGAGGTGTCGGCCATCCAGTAGTGGTACGTCAGCAGCCCGGTGGCGGTACGTCCGTGCAGACGCGCCCGGTCCCAGGCGTCGCGCGAGGCCGTCGCGAGCAGGTGCGGCGTCTGCTCGTCGAGCAGCGACACCAGGTCGGCGGCGAGCGTCCGCAGCTCCCCGGCCTCGGCCGACCGCCCCACGGACCGTGCCGGGTCCGTCATCGCCTCGGGCTCGGTCCACCGGTCGTCGGCCCCGAGCAGGCGGTCCAGTGTCCGACCGGTGCAGGGGAGCAGGTCCGCGTCCACCCGTGCCGAGAGGTACCCGTGCAGCGCGGTGAGCGCCTGCCGGGGGCTCGCGGCGCCGGTGATCTCCAGCGGGCCGTCGAAACCGGCGAAGCGGAGCCGCTCGTGCGCGGGCCGGTCCTCGTTGTAGGCGCGCATCCGGCGCACCAGCTCCCGGTTGGGTGCGCTCGGGCCCCAGGGGTGGCTGAACCCGTGCGCCACGACCTCGTCGAGGGTGCCGGTGCCCCAGGTGACGTAGTCGTCCACGACCAGCCCCCGCAGGCAGTCGCTCTCGATCGCGATCGTCCGGTAGCCGTGCCGCTCGACGAGTTGCCCGAAGACGTCGTTGCGCACGTCGAGCAGGGTGTCCTCGCCGTGGGTGGGCTCGCCGAGGGCGAGCAGCCGGGGCGGGGCCGGCCGCAACCGCATGACGGCGGCGGCGTCGAGGGGACGGGCGATGTCCTGGATGCGTTCAGCCATGGCTTCAACGGTATCGTTGAACCTTCGGTTGAGACTTTGTGCTTGGGAGCGTGGGATTGGTGGCCGCCAACCTTCAAACAGGGGTAAGCCTCAGGCCCGTCGATCTGGCCCGCGCGCACGGTCTGTCGGCGCAGGCGGTCAGGAACTACGAGGCGGCCGGCATCCTCCCGGCCGCCGCTCGCACGGCCCACGGATACCGCCGCTACACCACGCTGCACGCCAGGGCCCTGGCCGCGTTCCTCGCCCTGGTGGCGGGCCACGGCCACGGGACGGCGGCCGCGGTGATGCGGGGCGTGAACGAGGGCGCGCTCGACGAGGCGTTTCGGCTGATCGACGAGAGCCACGCCCAGTTGCTCGACGACCGGCGGACACTGGAGGCCGTGGAGGGCGCGCTACGGGACCTGGTGCCCGAGTCCGACGGGGGTGCGCCGGGGCCGACGGGCGGATTCATCGGGGCGCTCGCGGGGGAGCTGGGCATCCGGCCCGCGACCCTGCGCAAGTGGGAGCGCGCCGGCCTGGTGCGCCCACGTCGCGACCCGGCGACCGGATACCGCCGCTACGACGCGGCCGACGTCCGGGACGCCCGCCTCGCCCACCAGCTCAGGCGGGGCGGCTATCCGCTGGAGCGGATCGCGTCCGTGCTCGCCCGGGTGCGGTCGGCCGGAGGGCTGGAGCCGCTGGAGGCCGCCCTGCGCGAGTGGCACGACCGGGTCTCCGCCCGGGGCCGGGCGATGGTGACCGGGGCGGCGGAGCTGGAGACGTATCTGCGCACGCGCGAGCGAGAAGAGAAAGCTACCGCTTAGTAGTTTCCTGTTGTACCGTGCAGGCATGCCAGAAGCAGCCTCCGCAGCGGCCACCCGGGCCACCATCGGCGACAGCGAGTTCGACCGCGACACCGCCGTCACCCCGCGCGCCCCCGGCGTCTACGACCTCGTCCTGTCGGCCGGCTGGACGATCATCAACGCCGTCAACGGCGGCTATCTGCTGGCCGTCCTGGGCCGGGCCCTCGGCGACGCGCTCCCGCACCCCGACCCCTTCACCATCTCGGCGCACTACCTCACCGCCTCCCGGCCGGGCCCGGCGGTCGTGCGCACCGAGACCGTCCGCACCGGGCGCACCCTCTCCACGGGCCAGGCCTCCCTCTTCCAGTACGACGACGAGGGCGACGAGGTCGAGCGCATCCGGGTCCTCGCGTCCTACGGCGACCTCGGCACGCTGCCCGACGACGTCCGCACCTCGGCGAAGCCGCCCGCGATCCCGCCGCTCGACCAGTGCTTCGGCCCGGAGGACGGACCCGCCCCCGTCGAGGGCAGCTCGGCCATCGCCGACCGGCTGATGCTCAAGCTCGACCCGGCCACGCTGGGCTGGGCGCTGGGGCAGCCCTCGGGCCGGGGCGAGATGCGGGCCTGGTTCGGCCTCGCCGACGGCCGCGACGCGGACCCGATCTCGCTGCTGCTCGCGGTGGACGCGCTGCCTCCGACCGCCTTCGAGCTGGGGCTCAAGGGCTGGGTGCCGACGGTCGAGCTGACCGCGCACGTGCGGTGCCGCCCGGCGCCGGGCCCGCTGCGGGTCTCCATCACCACCCGCAACCTCGCCGGCGGCTTCCTGGAGGAGGACGCCGAGGTCTGGGACAGCGCCGACCGCCTGGTCGCCCAGTCCCGCCAGCTGGCCCGGGTCCGGCTCGGCTGACCCGGGAGTTCCTCAGTCCAGCCAGTGCCTGCGGCCGACGCTGATCAGCCGCAGTTGCCGCCGGGCCGTCTCGACGGCCCGGCGGCGTTCGTCTTCCGGGGCGTCCAGGGTCTCCAGGAACAGGGACGCCGTGATCAGCATCTGGTCGACGTAGAGGCCCGCCAGCATGCGCAGATCGGTCTCGCTCCAGCCCGCCGCCGACGCGTCCGTGGCCAGCTCGGCCCGCACCTCCTCGGCGAACCGCGCCAGCTGCTCCCGTATGGCCCGGCGCACCGGCTGCACCCCGCCGTGCCGCTCCCGTGCGACGAAGCGGACGTGGGCCGGGTGCGCGGCCACATGACCGGCGATCAACTCGACCGCGCGGGCGATGCGTTCGTCGTCGTCCTCGCCCGGTGACATCGTGGTCCGGATCATCGGGTGCAGGCTGCCCAGCGCCTCCTCGACCAGCGCCACACCGAGATCCGCCGTGGAGTGGAAGTGCCGGTAGAAGGCGGTCGGGGCGACGCCCACGGCGCGGGTGACCTCACGCAGTCCCAGGCTGCTCAGGCTCTGCTCCTCCAGCAGGCCGAGCGCCGCGTCGAGGAGCGCCTGCCGGGTCTTTTGCTTCTGCGCCTGCCGAACGCCGGGAGTGTGACTCATGCCATGCAGTTAACAACTGTTCTCCGGAATTGAAAAGCCGTGCGGCGCGCTAGACTAGAAAGTCAGTGAACAACTGTAACCACAACCGTTCACCGAAGATTGGGGGATCCGCTCCATGCTGTTTCTCGTCGTCGCACTCCTGCTCCTCGGTGTGGTCCTGGGCGCCGTCGCCCACGCACCGCTCACCTTCTCCGTCGCGGCCGGTCTGGTCATCGCCGTCTGGCTCGGCATCTTCGCGGTCCGCGAGCGGCACGGCCGCCGACGGAGCACCTCCGCCCACTGACGCGCGCCCACCGGCGCACGGTCCACCGACGCACGGCAGGGAGAACACCATGCAGCTCACCGCACCGGCCCACCGCGGCACCGACACCACCCGCACCACCCGTCGGGTCGGTATCCACGACACCGACGGCATGGCCGTCGCCTCGTTCGTCCTCGGTCTGCTCGGCCTGCTCGTCCTCAACGTCTTCCTCGGCCCGATCGCCATCGCCCTGGCGGGCATCGCCCTGTGGCGCGGCACCGCCCGCCGCGGCCGGGCCCTCCTCGGCCTCGGCCTGGGCATCGCCGACCTGCTGGTCCTGGTGGCGTTCATGTCCGCCGACAACACCATGTCGTGGAGTCTGTGAGCCACCGCGCCCTTCGGTCCCGGCCGTCGGGCGAAGAGACCGGCCTTGGTCTGAGACGGGGCGGAACCGCCCCGTAGAATCGGCCGCACCATGGCTTACCTCGACCACGCCGCGACGACCCCGATGCTTCCCGAGGCAGTCGAGGCACTCACCGCGCACCTGAGCGTCACCGGCAACGCCTCTTCCCTCCACGCGTCCGGCCGCCGGGCGCGGCGCACCGTCGAGGAGGCCCGCGAGACCCTCGCCGAGGCGCTCGGCGCCCGCCCCAGCGAGGTGGTCCTCACCTCCGGCGGCACCGAGGCCGACAACCTCGCCGTCAAGGGCCTGTACTGGGCCCGCCACGACGCCGACCCGGCCCGCACCCGGGTCCTGGCCAGCCCCGTCGAGCACCACGCGGTCCTCGACGCCGTCCACTGGCTCGGCGAGCACGAGGGCGCCACCGTCGAGTACCTGCCGGTCGACCCATACGGCCGGGTGCACCCGGAGACGCTGCGCGAGGCCATCGCCCGCGACCCCGGCGACGTCGCGCTCGCCACCGTCATGTGGGCCAACAACGAGATCGGCACGATCATGCCGGTGCGGGAACTCGCCGACGTGGCCGCCGAGTTCGACGTGCCGCTGCACGCCGACGCGGTCCAGGCCGTCGGCCAGCTCCCGGTCGACTTCGCCGCCTCCGGGCTCGCCGCCATGACCGTTTCCGGCCACAAGATCGGCGGCCCCTACGGCATCGGCGCGCTGCTGCTGGGCCGGGAGTACACCCCGGTCCCCGTCCTGCACGGCGGCGGCCAGGAACGCCACGTGCGCTCCGGCACCCTCGACGTCCCCGCCGTCGCCTCCTTCGCGGTCGCCGGCCGCCTCGCCGCCGAGCAGCACGAGTGGTTCGCCCGCGAGATCGGCGCCCTGCGCGACGACCTGGTCGACGCCGTCCGTACGGCCGTCCCGGACGCGATCCTCGGCGGCGACCCGTCGCCCGGGGGCCGCCTGCCGGCCAACGCCCACTTCACCTTCCCGGGCTGCGAGGGCGACTCGCTCCTCCTCCTGCTCGACGCCCAGGGCATCGAGTGCTCCACCGGCTCCGCCTGCACCGCGGGCGTCGCCCAGCCCAGCCACGTCCTGCTGGCCGCCGGAACCGACCCCGACCTGGCCCGCGGCACCCTGCGCTTCTCCCTGGGCCACACCTCGACCGAGGCCGACGTGGAGGCGCTCGCCAAGGCGATCGGCCCCGCGGTGGAACGCGCCCGGGCGGCGGGGCTGTCGTAAGGGTGCAGGCCCTGGTCGGCGTCAGGCCCGGGTGGCGGGGTCAGACCTCGATCGGCGGGGTCACGCCTTGGTCGGCGGCTTCGACGGGGTGCTCGTGGCCGCCCGCCGCACCAGCTTCAGGTACCGGTCCCAGTCCCAGTGCGGCCCCGGGTCGGTGTGGTCGGTGCCCGGCACCTCCACGTGGCCGAGGATGTGCTTCCGGTCCACGGGTATGTCGTACCGCGCGCAGATCCCCGCCGTCAGCCGCGCGGAGGCGGCGTACATCGCGGCGGTGAAGTCCCGCGGGCGGTCCACGAAGCCCTCGTGCTCGATGCCGACACTGCGTTCGTTGTAGTCGCGGTTGCCCGCGTGGTACGCCACGTCCAGCTCGCGGATCATCTGGGTGACGCGCCCGTCCTGCCCCACGATGTAGTGCGCGGCCGCCTTGTGCCCCGGGTCCTGGAAGGCCCGCACCGCACTGTCGAAACTGCCCTGCGTGACATGGACGATCACCATGTCGATGCCGAAGTCGTCCGGCCGGTCCGCCCGCCGCCAGTTCGCGTCCGACGCCGCCACCCAGCGCGCGCCCGCGAAGTCGACCGCCCCCTCCTCGCGGGGTCGCTCGACGCCCGGCACGCGCCACCACAGCCGGGACAGCTCGTCACGGGCCAGCACGCCGGTGCCCACGGCCGCCGCCGCACCGCCGACGATCAGCGCGCGGCGGCCGATGCGCCGGTCCGCGTCCCCGGACCCGCCCGGTGTGGACCCGCTCGTGGATCCCTGCTTCGCCCCCATACGATCTTCAACGCCTACGCGCGCGCTCCGGTTCCCGCCTCCCCGTACTCTGGAGGGGCTATGACTGACACTCCGCAGCGCACCCGTCCCCTCCGCGTCCTCGCCGCCATGTCGGGCGGAGTCGACTCCGCCGTCGCCGCCGCCCGCGCGGCCGAGGCGGGGCACGACGTGACCGGCGTCCACCTCGCGCTCTCCGCGAACCCCCAGTCCTTCCGCACGGGCGCCCGGGGCTGTTGCACCATCGAGGACTCGCGCGACGCCCGCCGTGCCGCGGACGTCATCGGCATCCCGTTCTACGTGTGGGACCTCGCCGACCGCTTCCGGGAGGACGTGGTCGAGGACTTCGTCGCCGAGTACGAGGCCGGCCGCACCCCCAACCCGTGCCTGCGCTGCAACGAGAAGATCAAGTTCGCCGCGCTGCTGGACAAGGCGCTGGCCCTCGGCTTCGACGCCGTCTGCACCGGCCACTACGCGCAGGTGATCCTGCGCGAGGACGGCGTCCGCGAGCTGCACCGCGCCTCCGACATGGCCAAGGACCAGAGCTACGTCCTCGGGGTCCTCGACGACCGGCAGCTCGCCCACGCGATGTTCCCGCTCGGCGACACGGTCACCACCAAGGACGAGATCCGCGCGGAGGCCGAGCGCAGGGGCCTCGCGGTGGCCAAGAAGCCCGACTCGCACGACATCTGCTTCATCGCCGACGGCGACACCCAGGGCTTCCTGGCGGACCGTCTCGGCAAGGCGGAGGGCGACATCGTCGACGAGGCGGGCAACCGGCTCGGCTCCCACGAGGGCGCGTACGGCTACACCATCGGCCAGCGCAAGGGCCTCAGGATCGGCACCCCGGCCCCCGACGGCAAGCCGCGCTACGTCCTGGACATCTCCCCGGTCGACAACACCGTGACGGTCGGCCCGGCCGAGGCGCTCGACGTCGACGCCCTGCGCGCGATCAAGCCCCGCTGGTGCGGCGCCGCCCCCACCGGCCCCGGCACCTACACCGCCCAGCTCCGCGCCCACGGCGGCGAGACCGGGGTACGGGCCGAACTGGTCGACGGCACCCTGGAGGTGACGTTCACCGAGCCGGTGCGCGGCGTCGCCCCCGGCCAGGCGATCGTGCTGTACGACGGCACCCGCGTGGTGGGCTCGGCGACGATCGCGTCCACCACGCGCGCGACGGCCGGCGCGGCCTGAGCCGTCGGCCGGGGCGCACGGCGGCGACCGCCCAGGCGTCGGCTCACCCGGCGAGGAACTCCGCCAGCACCGGCGCCAGTACGCCCGGCTCCACCATGTGGGTCTGTCCGGGCACGGTGCCGTAGGTGCCCTCCGGGGCCGCCTCCGCGATCGCGCGGGCCGCCTCGTGCCACCACGCGTCGCTCGCGCCGCCCGCGAGGACCAGCAGGGGAGCGCTGATCGAGGCGATCACGGACGTGGGCACCCGGCTGTCGCCCAGCACGGCGTCGTCGTACGCCAGACTCGGCGCCACCGACTCCATCCCGGCCCACATGGGGGACTGCCGGGCACCCCGGATCATCTCCTCGCCCAGCCCGGTGTGCCGCAGGAACAGCTCCACCGCGTCCCCGCGCCGGCCCTGCCCCAGCACCTCGGTCAGCCGCTCGGTGTACTCGGCCGCGGCCCGCGCGGCGGCGTCGTCCATGGCGTACGGCACCTCGTACACGGCGACGCGGCGCACCGGCAGGCCGCTCGCCGCCGCCCGGAGCACCAGCGCGCCGCCCGAGGACATGCCGTACAGCGACGCCTCGCCGCCCACCGCCTCGATCAGCGCCGCCAGGTCCTCGATCTCGCGTTCCACCGCGTAGGGCGCGGTGTCGCCGCTCTCGCCGCGCCCCCGGCGGTCGTACACGGTGACGTCGAAACGCCCCGACAGCGCGGCGGCCAGCGGCGCCGTCGTGGCACCCGTCGACATCGCGCCGCTGACGAGCACGACCGCCGGTCCCCGTCCGGAGCGTTCATGGGCGATGCGGGTGCCGTCACGCGAAACAGTCGTCTTCTCCATGCCTGTGCAGACTGCACCACGGCACGGAATTCATCGCTCAGGACACCTCGACGTCGTAGAAGCAGAGGTGGTCCTTGATCTCCGCGACCTCCGGCTTCGGGTCCGGGTACGCCCAGACCAGGTCCGCCGCGTCCGGCAGCGACCAGTAGGACGCGTCGCCCTTGAAGGGGCAGTGGGTCTGCGTGTCGGACGGCGTCAGCAGGTCGAGGCGTACGTCCCGGGGCGGGATGTAGTACCGGTCCGGCAAGCCCGTCTCGTGCAGCACCAACGCCCCGTCGCTCTCCGCCAGCACCTGCCCGCCGTGCACCACGCGCACGTGCCGGCCGCTTGGTTCGACGGTGATGATGTGTCCCTTGAGTCCCTTGGTCACGGTCGTCCTCCTGGTGGCAGTGGTCTCCGTCACGTCACTACAGCGTCCCCGGCGGCCGGGTTCTTCCCCTCCGGACCGGGCCGTACGGTGGAGGCCATGAGAATCTGCGTCTTCCTCTCCGCCGCCGACCTCGACGAGCGCTACACGGGCCCCGCCAAGGAGTTCGCCGAACTGCTCGGGAAGGGCGGGCACACCCTCGTCTGGGGCGGCTCCGACGTCGGCCTGATGAAGGTGGTCGCCGACGGCGTGCAGGAGGCCGGCGGACGGCTGCTCGGGGTCTCGGTGGACTTCCTGGCGGACAGGGCGCGCGAGGGCGCCGACGAGATGGTGATCGCGAAGGACCTGGCCGAGCGCAAGCGGCTGCTGCTGGAGAAGGCCGACGCCGTGGTCATCATGGTGGGCGGCACCGGCACGCTCGACGAGGCCACCGAGATCCTGGAGCTGAAGAAGCACGGGCACACCGACAAGCCGGTCGTCCTGCTCAACACCGCCGGCTTCTACGACGGCCTCAGGGAGCAGTTCCGCCGCATGGAGGACGAGGGCTTCCTGCCCCGCCCCCTGACCGAGCTGGTGTTCTTCGCCGAGGAGCCGGTCGGCGCGCTCGCCTACCTGGAGGAGAGCCAGGGCATCGAGTAGGACACCGGTGGTGCGAGCATGGCGGGCATGGCTACACATGTGATCACCGGAGCGGGCTCCGGCATCGGCGCGGCCGTCGCCCGCCGCCTGCACGAACGCGGCGACGAGATCGTGCTGCACGCGCGCAACGCGGGCCGCGCCAAGGAACTGGCCGCCGCGCTCCCCGGCGCGAAGACCCTGGTCGGGGACCTCGCCGACCCGGGCAAGCTGTCCTGGGCCCTCTCCCACCAGAGCCTGCCCGACCGGGTGGACTCGCTGCTGCACATCGCCGGGGTCGTCGACCTCGGTGCGGTCGGCGACCTCACCCCGAAGACCTGGCTCAACCAGCTGAACGTCAACCTGGTCGCCCCCGCCGAGCTGACCCGCCTGCTGCTGCCCCAGCTCCGCGTCGCCCAGGGCCAGGTGCTCTTCGTCAACTCCGGCTCCGGCCTCAGCGCCCACGCCGGCTGGGCCGCGTACGGCGCCTCCAAGCACGGTCTGAAGGCCCTGGCCGACGCCCTGCGCCAGGAGGAGCACGCGAACGGCGTCCGCGTCACCTCGGTCTACCCCGGCCGCACCGCCAGCCCCATGCAGGCCAAGGTCCACCAGCAGGAGGGCAAGGAGTACGACCCCGCCCAGTGGATCGACCCCGAGTCCGTCGCCACCACGATCCTGATGGCCCTGGACCTCCCGAGGGACGCGGAGGTCAACGACCTGACGGTGCGCCCGGGGCGGTGATCCAGCCACGCGCCCCTGCGTAGGCTTGCCCCGTGAACGACAACTTCGCCCCCGCCACCGGCGTCGGCAGCCTCCCGGGCCACGACGCCCGCGAGGCCGCCAAGACCGCCACCGGCAGCTTCGAGGACTTCCCCTTCCTCCCCGAGCTGCCCGCCCGCGGCCCCGGCGCCGACATGATCGGCCGCACCGCCGGCATGCTCGTCGAGCTGTACGCGCGCGTGGAGCCCAGTGGCTGGCGGCTCGGCGACCGGCCGGGGCGGGACACCAAACGGGCCCGGGCCTGGCTCGGGCAGGACCTCGACGCCCTGGAGGAGTTCACCCAGGGCTACGAGGGCCCGCTCAAGGTCCAGGCCGTCGGCCCGTGGACCCTCGCCGCCGCCCTGGAACTGCGAGGCGGCGAGGCGGTCCTGTCCGACCCCGGCGCCTGCCGCGACCTCGCCGCCTCGCTCGCCGAGGGCCTGCGCCTGCACCTGGCCGAGCTGCGCCGCCGGGTGCCCGGCGCCCGGCCCGTGCTCCAGCTCGACGAACCCTCCCTCACCGCCGTCCTGCGCGGCCAGGTGCGTACCGCCAGCGGCTACCGCACCCACCGCGCCGTCGACCGCCAGGTCGTGGAGGCGACCCTCCGCGAGGTCGCCGGGGTGCACGACGGCGGGCCCGTCGTGGTCCACTCCTGCGCGCCGGACGTGCCGTTCGCCCTGCTGCGGCGGGCGGGCGTCGCGGGCGTCTCCTTCGACTTCTCGCTTCTCACCGAGCGTGACGACGACGCGATCGGCGAGGCCGTCGAGGGCGGCACCCGGCTCTTCACCGGTGTCGTGCCGGGCACGGACACGGCATTGTCGGACCCTGCCGGTAGCGTCATGGGTGTCAGAACGCTGTGGCGCAGGCTGGGGCTGCGTCCGGAGCTGCTCGCGGAGGCGGTCACCGTCACTCCGGCGTGCGGACTCGCGGGTGCCTCCCCGGACTACGCCCGGCGCGCGCTCGCCCACTGTGCCCGGGCGGCAAGATCTCTCGCGGACAACCCAGAGTAACGGGAGGACCATACGGTGGCCGGCGACAAGCAGGGCGACAAGCAGGCGGAGACGACGAGCGTGCCCGCCGAGGCACGGGAGCAGCACGCGCAGCTCGCCGAGCAGATCGAGGAGCACCGCTTCCGGTACTACGTGAACGACGCGCCCGTCGTCAGCGACGCGGAGTTCGACCGGCTGCTGCGCACCCTGGAGGAGCTGGAGGAGCGGCATCCGGAGCTGCGCACCCCCGAGTCCCCGACCCAGAAGGTCGCCGGTTCCTACGCGACCGAGTTCACGGCCGTGGAGCACCCCACCCGGATGCTCTCCCTGGACAACACCTTCAACGACGACGAACTGGCCGCCTGGTTCGAGCGCATCGCCCGGGAGCTGGGCGAGCAGGAGTACCACTTCCTGTGCGAGCTGAAGGTCGACGGACTCGCCGTCAACCTGACCTACGAGCGCGGCCGCCTCGTCCGTGCCGCCACCCGCGGCGACGGCCGCACCGGTGAGGACATCACGCCCAACGTCCGCACCATCGCCGAGATCCCCGAGCGCCTGGCGGGCGACAAGGTCCCCGACCTCGTGGAGATCCGCGGCGAGGTCTACTTCCCGATGGAGAAGTTCCAGGAACTCAACGCCCGGTTGAACGAGGCGGGGGACAAGCCCTTCGCCAACGCGCGCAACGCCGCGGCCGGTTCGCTGCGCCAGAAGGACCCGCGCGTCACCGCCTCCCGCCCGCTGCACATGGTGGTCCACGGCATCGGCACCCTGGAGGGCTACTCGGGCCTGACCCGCCTCTCCCAGGCGTACGACCTGCTGAAGACCTGGGGCCTGCCCACCTCCCCGCACAACCGGGTGGTCGACGGCCTGGACGGTGTACGGGAGTTCATCGCGTACTACGGCGAGAACCGGCACTCCGTCGCGCACGAGATCGACGGAGTCGTCGTCAAGCTCGACGAGATCCGCCTCCAGGGCCGGCTCGGCTCCACGGCCCGCGCGCCCCGCTGGGCCATCGCCTACAAGTACGCGCCGGAGGAGGTCAACACCAAGCTCGTCGACATCAAGGTGGGCGTCGGCCGCACCGGCCGGGTCACGCCGTACGCGCAGGTCGAGCCGGTGACGGTGGCCGGCAGCGAGGTGGAGTTCGCCACGCTGCACAACCAGGAGGTCGTCAAGGCCAAGGGCGTGCTCATCGGCGACACCGTGGTGCTGCGCAAGGCCGGTGACGTGATCCCGGAGATCCTCGGGCCGGTGGCCGACCTGAGGGACGGCAGCGAGCGGGAGTTCGTGATGCCGGCCGAGTGCCCCGAGTGCGGGACGCCGCTGAAGGCGTTGAAGGAGGGCGACATCGACCTCCGCTGCCCCAACGCCCGCGCCTGCCCGGCCCAGTTGCGCGAGCGGGTCGCCTACCTCGCGGGCCGGGAGTGCCTGGACATCGAGCACTTCGGCGGGGTCGTGGCGGCCGCGCTGACCGGGCCCCTGGAGCCGTCCGAGCCACCGCTGGTGGACGAGGGCGACCTCTTCGACCTCACCGTCGAGAAGCTGCTGCCCATCAGGGCGTACGTCCTCGACCCGGACAGCGGGCTGCCCAAGCGCGACCCGAAGACCGGCGAGGAGAAGATCGCCACGGTCTTCGCCAACAAGGAGGGCGAGCCGAAGAAGAACACCCTCGCGCTGCTCCAGCACATCGAGGAGGCCAAGACCCGCCCGCTGGCCCGCTTCATCAACGGCCTCTCCATCCGGTACGTCGGACCGGTCGCCGCCCAGGCCCTCGCCCGGGAGTTCCGCTCCATCGACCGCATCGAGCAGGCCACCGAGGAGGAGCTGGCGAGCACGGACGGCGTCGGCGGCACCATCGCCACCGCCGTCAAGGAGTGGTTCGCCGTGGACTGGCACCGCGAGATCGTCCGCAAGTGGAGGGCGGCCGGGGTTCCCCTGGAGGACCGGTCGACGGGGGAGGACGAAGGACCGCGCCCGCTCGAAGGACTCACCGTCGTCGTCACCGGCACCCTGGAGAACTTCACCCGGGACGGCGCCAAGGACGCCCTGCAGAGCCGGGGCGCCAAAGTGACCGGATCGGTGTCCAAGAAGACATCGTTCGTCGTGGTCGGTGACAACCCCGGTTCGAAGTACGACAAGGCGATGCAACTGAAAGTGCCGGTTCTGAACGAGGACGGTTTCGCCGTTCTGCTCGAACAAGGACCCGAAGCGGCGGCGGACGTCGCGCTTTCGGCTGAGGAATAGCGGTTGAAGGCCACCCGATCGGCGCATATCAGATGCATACGGGTGGCCGGGTGGCATTCGGGCAACCGTCGACGACCAGTGCCCCTGGAAGCCTTCCGCGGCCTACTGTTGAGGTGTGCGCCCGCCGTGCCCAGCTGCGGTCGGGGCACCCCCCTGCCCCGAGTGACAGGGGAAGGGGTCTCCCACGCGGAGCCGTTGAAGGTGGTCGAGGCGGGGGCCGCGTGGCGTGGGCACCGCCGGCTGTGAGAGGGACGGGAATGGAACCGACCGAGAGCGCCGCCGCGGGCTCACGGCTGAGCCTGCGTCGCATGGTGGACGCGTGGCACGTGAGCCGGTGGCTCGGGCAACGCGATGGTGGCGTCCCGCATCCCGCGACGGGCACCCGGCTGCCGCCGGCCGCCGGCCGCGCCCCCGGACACCTCCACGGGCCGGCCGACCCGGACGGCGAACGGCACCTGTCCTGGCCCGCGTTGCCCGCGGCGATCGTGGCGACGGCCGCCTTCGTCCTGGGCGCCGGGTTCTACCGGGCGTTCAGCGACGGACACGCCCTCTTCCCGGCCGGCACCGTCGGCTGGTCCCTGGCCGTGCTGGCCGGCATCGTCGTCGGCCACCTGGTCATGCTCGGCCGCTCCCGCTGGTGGGGCGGCACCGGTTCGGGCGCCGCCCTCACCCTCGCCGTCCTGCTGCTGTACGGCTGGATTCCGGCCGGCATGGTCAGCCTCACCGTCGTCGTCCTGGTCGGCATAGCCCGCCGGGGCCACTGGCGGCAGGGCGTCCTGCACGGCGCGGTGGACATCCTCGGCATCGCCGCGGGCGCCGTGCTCCTCGGCGTCTGCGGCTCCGTACCGTCCGTGGAGCACCCCTGGGACCCCGAGACCTGGGGGGTGTACGCGGCGCCCAAGGTGGTGCTCGTCGCCGTCGCCTACCTCGCCGTCACCCGCGCCCTGCTGTGGTACATCCAGACCCCGCGCCCCGGTCTGCCCACCGCCGCCCGCACCGCCCTGGTCAGGCACGGCCTGGTCGCGGTGGCCCTGCTCGGCATCGCCCCGCTGATCTGCGTCGTCGCCGTCGCCAAGCCGCTGCTGCTGCCGCTGTTCGCCATCCCGCTCGTCGCCCTCGACTCCACGCTGTGGATCGCCCGCGCCCGCGCCGAGGAGCAGCTGCGCGACCCGCTCACCGGCCTGCCCAACCGGCAGTGGCTCCTGGAGCGCACCTGGACCGCGCTGGACGACGCCGAGCGCATCGGCGCCCGCGCCGCCCTGATGCTGATCGACCTCGACCGTTTCCGGTCGGTCAACGACACCCTCGGACACCTCGCCGGCGACCGGCTGCTGCTGCAGACCGCCGACCGGCTGCGGCAGGCCCTGCCGCGCGGGGCGGAGGCCGCGCGGCTCGGCGGTGACGAGTTCGCCGTCTTACTTCCCGTCGCCGACTCCACCACGTCGGCGACCCGGATCGCCCGGGGGCTGGTGGCCGAACTGAGTTCCCCGATGGACCTGGACGGGCTCACCCTCGTCCTGGAGGCCAGCGCCGGCGTCGCCGTCTTCCCCGACCACGCGCTGGACGCCGAGGGGCTGCTGCGCCGCGCCGACGTGGCGATGTACCAGGCGAAGCGGGACCGCACCGGTGTGGAGGTCTACGAGTCCAAGCGGGACTCCAACACCCCGGACCGGCTCGGCCTCCTCGGCGACCTGCGCCGGGCCCTGGACGCCCACGAGGTCCAGCTGCACTACCAGCCCAAGGTCCGCTTCGACGGTCAGGTCGCGGGCCTGGAGGCCCTGGTGCGCTGGGTGCACCCCGAGCGCGGCAAGGTGCCGCCGGACGAGTTCATAGCCATCGCCGAGTCCTCCGGGCTGATGCCCCACCTCACCGAGTACGTCCTGGAGACGGCGCTCGCCCAGGTCGCCCGGTGGCGCGCCCAGGGCCTGTTCGTGCCGGTCGCGGTCAACGTCTCCCCGCGCGACGTCCACACCCCCGGCTTCGCGGGCTCGGTGGCCGCCCGGCTCGCCCGGCACGGAGTCCCCGCGGGAGCGCTCCAACTCGAGATCACCGAGCACGTCCTCCTGGAGGACCCGCAGCGGGCGGCCGACACCCTCAACGCGCTGACCGGACACGGCGTCAAGATGTCCCTGGACGACTTCGGCACCGGCTACTCCTCCCTCGTCCACCTGCGCAGGCTCCCCGTCAGCGAGCTGAAGATCGACCGCTCCTTCGTGGCCCGGCTGGCCATCGACACCGAGGACGCCGAGATCGTGCGCTGCACCGTCGACCTCGCCCACTCGCTCGGCCTGCTCGTCGTCGCCGAGGGCGTGGAGGACGACGAGACCTGGGAGCGCCTGCGGGACCTCGGCTGCGACGCCGTACAGGGCTGGCTGGTCGCGGCCGCGATGCCCCCGGAGGAGACCACCGCCTGGCTGCTCGCCCGCGGCTCCCGCGGCTGGGTCCGGGCCGCCGCCGCACTGCCCGCGGCGGCGACCGACGAGTGACCTGACCCCGGCCGACCGCGGCACGCGCCCCCTGCCGTCGGCGCACCGCCCGTCTGCCCGGCGCACCTGGCCCCGCCCCGCCCGGGTCGGCCGGTCTCACGCGGGCCGGGCGGCTCGGCGCAGCTCGGGTCGTTGCGTTCAGCGCGTCCCGTCGTCCTGCGGGGCGAACCGCTCGATCGACAGGGCGAGTCGGTGGTCGTGGGACTCCTGAGGGAGTCGGCCGCTGCGCATCAGGGTCACCAGGCCGTGCAGTCCCGCCCAGAACGTCTCCGTGAGCAGTGCCAGGTCGTCACCCTCGCGCGCGACCGGCTCGACGGCGCGCAGCAGCTCGCCGAACGCCTCCTGGAGGGGTGCCGGGGCCTCGGGCGTGGCGAACGGCAGGTCCACCAAGTGCGTGCACATCGCGTCATAGAGCGCGGGCCGCCGCCGTCCGAAGTCCGTGTACGCCCGGCCGACCGCCGCCAGCCTCCGGTGCGCGCCCTCGGCCGCCGCGGTGGACGCCCGCAGGTCGGCCGTCAGCTCCTCGCAGCCCCGTACCGCGACCGCCGCCATGATCGCGCCCTTGCCCTTGAAGTGGCTGTACAGGACCGGCTGGCTGTACTCGATCTCCGCGGCCAGCCGGCGGGTGGTGACCGCGTCCCAGCCCTCCGCCTCGGCCAGGTCCCCCGCGGCCGTCACGATCAGCCGCTCGCGTTCCGCTCGTTCGCGCTCCCGGCGCGCCTGAATCGTCATGACCGCGATGCTAGCAGCGCTAGCCATGCTGTCGCTGCTCTGCTAGCGTCACTCCTGTCCCTAGCGCTGCTAGCAAGGAGTCGTCGTGACCGTCACCGCGTACACCCTGGCCATCGTGCTCAACCTGTTCTGCCTCTTCCTCGGATACCGCTTCCTGTTCCAGCCCGGCGCGGCCGCCACGGGCTACGGCGTCCCGGCCGACCCCGGCGGCGACGCCGGCACCTATCTGACGATCAAGGGCGTCAGGGACGGCACGCTGGGCGTGGTGGGACTGGCGCTGCTGTCCTTCGCCGGCGCCCGCCCCGAGGCGTGGTTCATGCTCTGCGTCGCCCTCGTGCCGCTTGCCGACACGCTCATAGTGCTGCGCCACGGGGGTACGAAAGCGGTGGCCTTCGGGATCCACTTCGCCACCGCGGTCGTTGTCCTGATCAGTGCCGGACTGCTCTTCGCGGTCTGAGCGCCCGTCCGCCGTACCGTCTCAGGGGGTTCGAGAATGTCGCTGTTCGTTCCGAAGTTCGACGAGTCCGTGGTCGTCCGCGAGGCCGAGGCCGAAGTGGTCGGCCGCGCGCCCACCACCGTGCGCCTGCTGGCCGACAGCAGCGCCACCGGCGGCGCCCTGTCCACCCAGCGCGTCACCCTCACCGCGGGCGCCGACGGCGCCGCGCCGCACTGGCACGACAACTCCGCCGAGATGTTCTTCCTGCTCGACGGCGCCGCCGACATCCTCTCCGGCGACGAGGTCCTCACCGCGGGCCCCGGCGACCTCGTCGTCGTCCCGCCCGGCAAGCCGCACGCCTTCGCCGCCGTGCCGGGCACCGACGCCGACCTGCTCATCGTCCTCACCCCGGGCGTCGAGCGCTTCGAGTACTTCCGCCACCTCCAGCGCATCGCCCTCGGCGAGGCCACCAGGGAGAGCCTGCTGGAGGTCCAGGAGCTCTACGACAACCACTTCCTGCGCAGCAGCGCCTGGGACGCGCGGCGCCGCGCGGCCGCCCCGGGGGAAACCGTTTAACGGCCACGGGGCCCCGCCCCATAGGATTGGGCCAAACCCATTGGGCCGAATCGACCGGGACGAGCAGCTCGCCCCGGCCGGTGTGCCCCGACCAACACTCACCCAGAGGAACGCTGCATGCCTGGCATCACGCGCGAGGAGGTCGCCCACCTCGCCCGGCTGGCGCGTCTGGAGCTGAAGCCCGAAGAGCTCGAGCACTTCGCGGGACAGCTGGACGACATCATCGGCGCGGTCGCCCGCGTCAGCGAGGTCGCCGACCAAGACGTACCGCCGACCTCGCACCCGCTCCCGCTGACGAACGTCATGCGGCTGGACGAGGTCCGTCCGTCGCTCACGCCCGAGCAGGCGCTCTCCGGCGCCCCGGCCCAGGAGCAGCAGCGTTTCAAGGTGCCGCAGATCCTGGGGGAGGAGTAAGCCATGAGCGACATCATCAAGCTCACCGCGGCCGAGATCGCCGCGAGGATCGCGTCCGGCGAGCTGACCGCCGTCCAGGTCACCGAGGCCCACCTGGCCCGCATCGAGGCCGTCGACGAGAAGGTGCACGCCTTCCTGCACGTGGACCGCGAGGGCGCGCTGGCCCAGGCCCGCGCCGTCGACGAGAAGCGCGAGCGCGGCGAGAAGCTCGGCCCGCTGGCCGGTGTCCCGCTCGCGCTCAAGGACATCTTCACCACCGAGGGCATCCCCACCACCGTCGGCTCGAAGATCCTCGAGGGCTGGATCCCGCCGTACGACGCGACCGTCACCAAGCGCCTCAAGGCCGCCGACGTCGTCATCCTCGGCAAGACCAACATGGACGAGTTCGCCATGGGGTCCTCCACCGAGAACAGCGCCTACGGCCCGACCGGCAACCCCTGGGACCTCACCAAGATCCCCGGCGGCTCCGGCGGCGGTTCGTCCGCCGCGCTCGCCGCCTTCCAGGCCCCGCTCGCCATCGGCACCGACACCGGCGGCTCCATCCGTCAGCCCGCGTCCGTCACCGGCACGGTCGGCGTCAAGCCGACGTACGGCGGCGTCTCCCGCTACGGCATGGTGGCCTTCTCCTCCTCCCTCGACCAGGGCGGCCCCTGCGCCCGCACGGTCCTGGACGCGGCCCTGCTGCACGAGGTGATCGCCGGGCACGACCCGATGGACTCCACCTCCATCGACGCGCCGGTCCCCGCCGTCGTCGAGGCGGCCCGCAACGGCAGCGTGGACGGCATGCGCGTCGGCGTCGTCAAGCAGTTCCGCGGCGAGGGCTACCAGGCCGGTGTCGTCCAGCGCTTCGACGAGTCCGTCGAGCTGCTGAAGTCGCTGGGTGCCGAGATCGTCGAGCTGGACTGCCCGTCCTTCGACCTCGCGCTCTCCGCGTACTACCTGATCGCGCCCTCCGAGTGCTCCTCCAACCTCGCCCGCTTCGACGGCCTGCGCTACGGCGCGCGCGTCGGCGACGACGGCACGCACTCGGCCGAGGAGGTCACCTCCCTGACCCGCGAGGCCGGGTTCGGCCCCGAGGTCAAGCGCCGCATCATGCTCGGCACGTACGCCCTGTCGAGCGGGTACTACGACGCGTACTACGGCAGCGCCCAGAAGGTCCGCACCCTCATCAAGCAGGAGTTCGAGCGGGCCTTCGAGCAGGTCGACGTGATCGTCTCCCCGACGACCCCGACCACCGCCTTCGCGATCGGCGAGCGCGCCGACGACCCGATGGCGATGTACCTGGCCGACCTGTGCACCATCCCCACCAACCTGGCGGGCAACGCGGCCATGTCGCTGCCCTGCGGCCTCGCGCCCGAGGACAACCTGCCGGTGGGTCTGCAGATCATCGCCCCCGCCATGAAGGACGACCGGCTCTACAAGGTCGGCGCCGCCGTCGAGGCCGCCTTCGTGGAAAAGTGGGGCCACCCGCTGATCGAGGAGGCACCGTCGCTGTGAACGCACTGTCCAAGGCCAAGGGCTTCAAGAAGTCCAAGTCCGGTCTGTACGTCTCGATGGCCACGTCGGCGTTCGGCGCCGTCGGGGTCTACAAGCAGATCAAGAAGGCCCGTGGCGAGAGCGACACGCTGCGACTGCTCGACGCCGTCGTCACCGGAGCCGCCGTCGTCACCAACCTCGCCATCCTGTACCGCGAGCTGAAGCGTCTCGGCGACGACGACGTCCTGCTGGGCTGAGAGGGAAGTTTCACCGTGACCACCACGACCGACCTGGTGTCGTACGAGGACGCACTCGCGTCGTACGACCCCGTCATGGGCCTTGAGGTCCATGTCGAACTCGGCACCCACACCAAGATGTTCTGCGGCTGTTCGACCGCACTGGGTGCCGACCCGAACACCCAGACCTGCCCCGTCTGCCTCGGCATGCCCGGCGCGCTCCCGGTCGTCAACGCGACCGGCGTGGAGTCGGCGATCAAGATCGGTCTCGCGCTGAACTGCGAGATCGCCGAGTGGTGCCGCTTCGCCCGGAAGAACTACTTCTATCCGGACATGCCGAAGAACTTCCAGACCTCCCAGTACGACGAGCCCATCGCCTTCGACGGCTACCTCGACGTGCAGCTGGAGGACGGGGAGACCTTCCGCGTCCAGATCGAGCGCGCCCACATGGAGGAGGACACCGGCAAGTCGCTGCACGTCGGCGGCGCCACGGGCCGTATCCACGGGGCCTCGCACTCCCTCCTCGACTACAACCGCGCCGGCATCCCGCTCATCGAGATCGTCACCAAGCCGATCGAGGGCGCGGGCGAGCGGGCGCCGGAGGTCGCGCGGGCCTACGTCCGCGAGCTGCGCGAACTCATCCGTGCCCTCGGCGTGTCCGATGCCCGCATGGAGATGGGCCAGATGCGCTGCGACGTGAACCTGTCGCTGCGCCCGCACGGCCGGGAGAAGTTCGGCACCCGCAGCGAGACCAAGAACGTCAACTCGCTGCGCTCCGTCGAGCGTGCCGCCCGCTTCGAGATCCAGCGGCACGCCGCCGTGCTCAACGACGGCGGCACGATCATCCAGGAGACCCGCCACTTCCACGAGGACACGGGGTCCACGACCTCCGGCCGCGTGAAGGAGGAGGCGGAGGACTACCGGTACTTCCCGGAGCCCGACCTGGTGCCCGTCGCCCCGTCCCGCGAGTGGGTCGAGGAGATCCGGTCCGCCCTGCCCGAGCTGCCGCTGGTGCGCCGCAACCGGCTCCGCGAGGAGTGGGGCATCTCCGGCAACGACATGCAGTCCATCCTCAACGCCGGAGCCCTGGACCCGATCGTCGCCACGATCGACGCCGGTGCCGACGCGGCCTCCGCCCGCAAGTGGTGGATGGGCGAGCTGGCCCGCAGCGCCAACGAGTCGGGCAAGACGCTCGACGAGCTGGCGATCACGCCGGTCCAGGTCGCCCGCGTCGCCGAACTGGTCACGAAGGGCGAGCTGAACGACAAGCTGGCCCGCCAGGTCATCCTGGGCGTCCTCGCCGGTGAGGGCACGCCGGACGAGGTCGTCGACCGGCGCGGTCTGAAGGTCGTCTCCGACGAGGGCGCGCTGACCGCCGCCGTCGACGAGGCCATCGCCGGCAACCCGGGCGTCGCGGACAAGATCCGCGGCGGCAAGGTGGCCGCGGCCGGCGCCCTGGTCGGCGCGGTCATGAAGGCGACCCGGGGCCAGGCGGACGCGGCCCGCGTCAAGGAGCTGATCCTGGAGAAGCTGGGCGTCACCGAGGGCTGACATCCGGTCACACCACGAGCCCTGGGGGGACACGCCGACCGCGGCGTGTCCCCCCAGGGCCGTTGTTGTGAATAAGGCCACTAAGTCCGCAAAGGATCACTTCTGCCTGCAAGAGTGATTCCGCATTGCTCATGCGTTCTTTGCGGGCGATTCACACCGTGGACGTCTGTTCCCGGTGTTCCCGGCTTTCCGGGTGTTCCCGGTCAAAGATCCACAATCAGACACCCCCGGGAGCACGTTCGTGGCAGCCCTCGCACGCTGGTGTGTTCGACGTCGCCTGGTAGCCGTCCTGCTCTGGCTGCTCGCCCTCGGCGGCGTGGCCGCGGCCGCCACGGTCACCGGCTCCGCGTACTCCAACGACTACGGGATCCCCGGCACCGGCTCCGACCGCGCCTCCCGGCTGCTCGAATCCCGCTTCCCCGACCTCGGCGGCGACAGCGACACGATCGTCTGGCACACCACGACCGGCACCGTCCGCGCCGCCGACGTCGAACAGGCCATGACCCGCACCCTGGACCGCATCGCGGACCTGCCCGGGGTGGCCGCGGTCACCAACCCGTACCACGACCCCGACTCGCCTCTCATCAGCGAGAACGCCGACACCGCGTACGCCACCGTCACCTTCGGGGCCGCCTCCCAGGACATCGACGCGGGCCAGGCGCGGGCCGTGGTCGACACCGCCGAGTCGGCCGAGACCGACGGACTCCGGATCGAACTGGGCGGCAGCGCCATAGCGCTCACCGAGTCCGGCGGCAGCCACCTCGCCGAGGCCGTCGGCGTGGCCGTGGCCGCGGTCGTCCTGTTCCTGGCCTTCGGCTCCGTCGCCGCGGCGCTGCTGCCCATCGCCACCGCGCTGGTCTCCGTCGGCACCGCCTACGCCGGCATCACGCTCCTCGGCCACGCCATGACCGTCGCCGACTTCGCTCCCATGCTGGGCACCCTCATCGGACTCGGCGTGGGCATCGACTACGCCCTGTTCATCGTCACCCGACACCGGCGCGGACTGAAACGGGGGCTGTCGGTCGCGGAGGCCGCCGCCGACGCCGTGGCGACCACCGGACGAGCCGTCGTCTTCGCGGGTGCCACCGTGTGCATCGCCCTGCTGGGGATGCTGATCCTCCGGCTCAGCTTCCTCAACGGCGTCGCCCTCGCCGCCTCGCTGACCGTGCTCCTCACCGTCGCGGCCTCCGTGACGCTGCTGCCGGCCCTGCTGGCGTACATCGGCCCGCGCGCCCTGAGCCGGCGCGAGCGGCGCCGGCTCGCCGAGCACGGTCCCGAGCCCGAGGTGCCGACCGGGTTCGCCGCCCGCTGGTCGGCCTTCGTCGAGCGTCACCCGAAACTGCTCGGCGTGCTCGCCCTCGTCGTCATCACCGTCATCGCCCTGCCCACCCTCGGCCTGCGCCTCGGCACCTCCGACCAGGGCAACGACCCCAAGGGCACCACCACCCGCCAGGCCTACGACCTCCTCGCCGACGGCTTCGGCCCCGGCGTCAACGGTCCGCTCACCCTGGTCACCGAGGTCCGCGGCGCCGAGGACCGCCTCGCCCTGGACAACCTCGACGCCACCCTGCGCACCACCGAGGGCGTCTCCTCGGTGACACCGGTGATGTACAACTCCGGCGGCGACGCGGCGTACCTCACCGTCGTACCCGAGTCGGCGCCGCAGTCGCAGCAGACCAGCGACCTGGTCGAACGGCTGCGCGACGAGGTGCTGCCGCGCGCCGAGGCCGGTACGGCGCTCGACGTGCACGTGGGCGGCGTGACGGCCGGCTACGACGACTTCGCCGACGTCATCATCGGCAAGCTGCCCCTCTTCGTCGGCGTCGTCATCGGGCTCGGCTGCCTGCTGCTCCTGCTGGCCTTCCGCTCCGTCGGCATCCCCCTCAAGGCCGCCGCCATGAACGTGGCCGCGGTGGCCGCCGCCTTCGGCGTGGTGGTGGCGATCTTCCAGTGGGGCTGGGGGAGCGAACTGCTCGGCCTCGGCAGCGCCGGGCCGATCGAACCCTTCCTGCCCGTGATCATGGTCTCGGTGCTCTTCGGGCTCTCCATGGACTACCAGGTCTTCCTCGTCAGCCGGATGTACGAGGAGTGGCTGGAGACCGGCGACAACCGCCGCGCCGTCCGGGTCGGACTCGCCGAGACCGGCCGCGTGATCAACTCCGCCGCCGTCATCATGATCTCGGTCTTCCTCGCCTTCGTCCTCAGCGGCGACCGGGTGATCGCCATGTTCGGCATCGCGCTCGCCGCCGCCGTCGCCCTGGACGCCTTCGTGCTGCGCACCCTCCTGGTGCCCGCCCTGATGCACCTGCTCGGCCGCGCCAACTGGTGGCTGCCGCGCCGCCTGGACGCCCTCCTGCCCCGCATCAGCATCGAGCCGCCCGAGTGCCGGGCCGCCCATGAAAGGCTGGCCGCGGTGACGGACGCCGAGGTGGCGGACGTCCTCGCAAAGGAGGAACGACAGCGGGATGTACGCGATACCACTGGGTGACGGAGCCGAGCTGCGCCCCCTGGAGACCTGGCACGCCGAGGAGTTCCTGGCCCACCTGGACCGCGGCCGGGACTTCATCACCGAGCACATCCCGTTCGGGGCGAAGGCCACCGACGTCGACTCGGCGCGCGAGGTGCTCCAGGCCTACGCCGACCGGCACGCCGCCGACAGCGGCTTCCTGCACGGGCTGTGGCTGGACGGCACGCTGGTCGGCGGCCTGCTCTACCGGGTCTTCGACGCCGCCACCGGCGTCTGCGAGATCGGCTGCTGGCTGGAGCCCGCGGCAACGGGCCGCGGCCTGGTCACCCGCGGCGCCCGCGTGCTGATCGACTGGGCCTTCGACGAGCGCGGCATGCACCGCGTGGAGTGGTACGCCTCCTCGGCGAACACCCCGAGTGTCAACGCCGCGCGGCGACTCGGCATGATGCGAGAGGGCGTGCTGCGCGAGAGCTTCCCCCACCGGGGCACGCGCCAGGACATGGAGGTGTGGGCGGTGCTCGCACCCGAGTGGCGTGCGGCACGCGAGGCACGCGCGCGTGCCGCTCACAAGGATCATTAAGGGACCTCTCAGACAGCGTCCGTACGGTGCGAGGCATGGGAACGAAGACAGTGGACGAGACCGGCGTGAAGACCGACGAGCACAAGACGGACGAGGCGACCGAGGCGACCGACGCCGCCGGGTCCACCGAGGTCACCAAGGCGGCCGAGGCCCCCGAGGCGGCCGAGACCGACACCCCGGAGGGCGCCGACGCGGCGGCGGACGAGGACACGGACGGCACCGAAGGGACCGGGGCGGGCCCCACCGGCGTCGGGCAGGGCGCGGGCGCCGTCGTCTCCGCCGGTCTCGGCATCGTCTCCCTGACCGGCAGCTGGGTCGGCACCGTGGCCTCCGCGCGCGAGTCGCTGATGGGCCAGCTGCAGACCTCCTCGTCGTCGAACGTCGGCACGCTGATCGAGAAGGGCTACGGCAACGCCTGGCAGGCCACCGCGATGTGGGGCGGCATCTTCGCCCTGGTCGCGCTGATCGTCGGCGTCGTCGTGCTGGCCCGCCCCGCGTTCGGCGCGCCGGGCCGCCCGCAGGCCCCGTGGATCAAGTCGGTCGCCTGGGCGGGCGTCGCCCTCGGCGTCATCGGCCTGCTCCTGGCCGTCCTGAAGTACACGGACGTCCTGCTGGGGCTGCCCTCCGCCGGCTGACCAGGCACCTTCTGAGGGGTCTTAGGGCCATCGCACGCCTGTGGCGCGCGTCCTAAGACCCCTCACGGATGTCTAAGGCCCCCCGCGGCGCCGAAGATGCGGAACTTACCCGATGTGGCCCACCCCCCTGGGAGACGAAGGTTGAGGCATCGCAAACGAGCGAAGCCGAAACCGAAGAGGAACCGAGGGGCACACCATGTACGAGTACGAGATCCAGCGGTATCGCTCCGCCGAGCTGATCCGCCGCGCCGACGAGGCCCGGCTGGCCCGCGAGGCGGTCCGGGCCCGGCGCGCCGCCCGCCGGGCGGCCCGCCACGGCGCCGCCGAGGCGGAGAGCCATACGCCGCGACAGCACCGGCACCGGTTCCCCCGGGCCGCGTGAACGGGGGAGCCGGGGAGGGAGGCCGCACGGCCTCCCTCCCCGCCGTCGTTCCCGTCGCCGTCCACCTGCCGAAAACCGGTGACCCGCTGTCGTACCCCCGTGCGATGCTCGGGTCCGTGGAGACCAGGTCCGTCAGTCCCGTGTTCGTCGGCCGCACCGGCGAACTGGACACGTTGAACGAGGCGCTCGCCCGCGCGTCCGCCACCGGGGGAGAGCCCCAGGCCCTGCTGCTCGGCGGCGAGGCCGGCGTCGGCAAGACCCGCCTCGTCGAGGAGTTCGCCGCCGCGGCGGACCGGCGTGGCGCCGTCGTCGCGCTGGGCGGCTGCGTGGAGATCGGCGCCGACGGGCTGCCCTTCGCGCCCTTCTCCACCGCGCTGCGCGCCCTGCGCCGCCAACTGCCCGAGGAACTGGCCGCCGCGGCCGCCGGGCAGGAGGAGGAGCTGGCCCGGCTGCTGCCCGAACTGGGCGAGGGCGCCGCCACCGGACCCGGCACCGGCCGGCACGACGAGGAGAGCATGGCCCGGCTCTTCGAACTCACCGCCCGCCTGCTGGAGCGCGTCGCCGCCCACCACACCGTCGTCCTCGTCCTGGAGGACCTGCACTGGGCCGACGCCTCCACCCGCCATCTGATCGCCTACCTCTTCCGCACCCTGCGCACCGGCCGCCTCGTCGTCCTGGCCACCTACCGCTCCGACGACATCCACCGCCGCCACCCGCTGCGCCCCCTGCTCGCCGAGCTGGACCGGCTGCGCACCGTCCGCCGCCTCGAACTCGGCCGCTTCACCCGCGACGAGGTGGGCCGCCAGATCGCCGGGATCCTCGCCCACGAGCCCGACCCGCTCCAGGTCGACGCGATCTTCGAACGCTCCGACGGCAACGCCTTCTTCGTCGAGGAACTCGCCGTCGCCGCCCACGAAGGCAGCTGCACCGGCCTCACCGACTCCCTGCGCGACCTGCTCCTGGTCCGCGTCGAAGCCCTGCCCGAGAGCGCCCAGCGGGTGGCCCGGATCGTCGCCGAGGGCGGCTCCACCGTCGAGTACCGGCTGCTCGCCGCCGTCGCCCGGCTCGCCGAGGACGACCTCATCGAGGCGCTGCGCTCCGCGGTGAACGCCAACATCCTGCTCCCCGCGCCCGACGGCGACGGCTACCGCTTCCGCCACTCCCTGGTCCGCGAGGCCGTCGGCGACGACCTGCTGCCCGGCGAACGCTCCCGCCTCAACCGGCGCTACGCGGAGGCGCTGGACGCCGATCCCACACTGGTGCCCGCCGCCGAGCGCGTGATGCGCCTGGCCAGCTACTGGTACCACGCCCACGCCCCGGCCAAGGCCCTGCCCGCCGTCCTGGACGCCTCCGTCGAGGCCCGCCGCCGGCACGCCTACTCCGAGCAGCTGCGGCTGCTGGAGCGCGCGATGGAGCTGTGGGACTCCGTGCCCGACGACGTACGGGCCACCCTGCGCCCCGTGGACTACACCGAGGTCTACCCGCCCTGCGGCTGCGACCCCGCCACCACACCCCTGCGCTACCTGGACCTGATGGCCGAGGCGGCTGTCGCCGGGCGGCTGTGCGGCGAGCGCGAGCGCGCCATGAAGATCACCAAGCGGGCGCTGCGCCTGCTGGACGAACAGGACACCGGCGCGGGCGCGGGCGCGGGTGGCCGGGACCCGCAGCGCGCCGCCTGGTTCTGGACCCAGCGCTCCCTGCTGGTCCAGGCCCAGGGCCGCGGCGACGGCTGGCGGGAACTGGGCATCGCCCAGGAGCTGGTGCGCGGCCTGCCACCCTCCCAGGTGCACGCCGAGGTGCTGGCCATGTCCGCCAACTGGTCGATGCTCCACTGCCCCGGCCCCGACGCCATGACGGCAGCCGAACGGGCCGTCGAGTACGCGCGCATGGTGGGCGCCGACGAGATCGAGCTCAACGCCCGGCTCACCCTGGGCGGCCTGATGGTCGACGCGGGGCAGATCGACGCCGGGCTCGCCGAGATGTTCCAGGTCAGGGATCTGGTGGTGGCCAAGGACCGGTCCGTCGTGGTGGCCCGCAGCCATGTCAACCTGCCCTCGGCCCTGGAGAGCGTCGGCCGCTCGCGGGACGCGCTCGGCATCCTGCGCGAGGGCATCGAACTCACCCGGCGGACGGGCCTGCTGGAGTCCGAGGCCTGGGTCTGGGGCAACCTCGCCGAGTCGCTGATCTCCCTGGGCCGCTGGGACGAGGCCCTGGAAGCGGCGGACCGGGCCGGAGCACCGGGCCGCAGCCCCGCACCGCGCGGTGGCGCCGCACTCAAGCGCGCCGCCGTCGCCCTCGCCCGCGGCGAGCGGGCCGAGGCCGCCCGGCTGCTCGCCGAGGCCCGCGCCGCCTACGGCTCCCACGACCCCATGCCGCAGCACCGTCTGCCGCTGGCGGCCCTCACCGTCGGCGTCGCCGCGGCCGAGGGCCGCCTCCAGGACGCCCGCGCCGAACTCGCCCGCGTCCTGGACACGGGCTTCCCGCCCGGCACCCAGCGCTACGGCTGGCCGCTGCTGCTGTCCGCCGCCGCGGCGGAGGCCGACGCGCGCACCCTGCCGGAGGCCGAAGCGGGACGCGCCGACATCCTCGAACGCCTCGCCGGGGCCGCGAAGCACCTGACGACGGGCGCCCCGGTCTGGGTCGCCCACGAGCGGTGGGTCCGCGCCGAACTCCACCGCGCCCGGGGCCGCGACACCCCGCGGCTCTGGTCGGAGGCGGTCACCGCCCTCGAATGCCTGGAGCGGCCCTACGACCTCGCCCGCGTCCGGCACCGGCTGGCCGGCGCCCTCCTGGCGACCGGCGGCGAGGACGAGCGTGCCCGGGCCACGGAGCTGCTGCGCCTGGCCGGCACCGTCGCCGACCACCTCGGCGCCCGTCCGCTGGCCGACGCCGTGGCCGAACTCGGCCGGCGCGCCCGCCTCACCCTCGGCCGCGCCGCCGCACCGGACCCCGCGTCCCCGCCCGCCGACCCCGTCGAGGCCCTCGGCCTGACCGGCCGGGAGCGCGACGTCCTGCGGCTGGTCTCCGACGGCCGCACCAACCGGCAGATAGCGGAGGAACTCTTCATCTCCCCCAAGACGGCCAGCGTCCACGTCTCCAACATCCTGGCCAAGCTCGGCGTCTCCGGCCGGGGCGAGGCGGCGGCGGTGGCCCACCGGCTGGCGCTGTTCCCCGCCGAACCGCTCACGTCCCGCTCGGCGGAGTGAGGCTTACGCTGTAAGGACGCCGACCGACGGAGGCACGATGTTCAACGCATTCGAGGAACTGTTCTCCCCCGGCCGCAAACACACCCAGGACGAGCAGAACCGCCTCGAACTGACCCGCGAGGACGTGGGGGACGGCGACCCCGGTCACGGCCCCATAGACCTCACGTCGGGCAAGGTCGTCGTCCACCGGCCGCGTTCCGACGAGGAGGCGGAGGACCCGGGGACCCCGTCCCCGGAGGACGCGTAGCCGGTCGCCTACCTCACCTGCAGCTCCAGGATCCGGTCGTCGTCGCCCTTCGGGTCGCCGCGGCCGTCCGTGTTGCTGGTCACCAGCCACAGCTTGTCGCCGCCCGCCGGGGCCACCGTGCGCAGTCGGCCGTACTCGCCCTCCAGGAAGGACTGCGGGTCGGCCGCGGCCTCCGTCCCCTTCAGCGGGATCCGCCACAGCCGCTCACCGCGCAGCCCCGCCATCCACACGGAGCCCTCGGCGTAGGCGATGCCGCTGGGGGAGGCGTCGTCGGTCCTCCACTGCGCGACGGGGTCGTGGAACCCGGAGCCGCCGCCCTTGCCCTCGGCCTCGGGCCAGCCGTAGTTGTCACCCGGCTTGATCGCGTTCAGCTCGTCCCAGGTGTCCTGGCCGAACTCCGAGGCGAACAGCCGCTGCTTGCCGTCCCAGGCCAGCCCCTGCACGTTCCGGTGGCCGTACGAGTACACGGGGGAGTCGGGGAAGGGGTTGCCGGGCGCCGGTGCGCCGTCCGGGGTCATCCGCAGGATCTTGCCGCCGAGGGACTTCTTGTCCTGCGCCAGGCCCGTGTCACCGCTCTCGCCCGTGCCCGCGTAGAGCATCTTGTCGGGGCCGAACGCGATCCGGCCGCCGTTGTGGATCACGCCCTTCGGGATGCCCCGGAAGACGGTGTCCGGGGCGCCCAGCTGCTGGCCGGCCGGCTTCTTCTCGTCGTACAGCATGCGTACGACGCGGTTGTCCGAGGCCGAGGTGAAGTACGCGTAGACCAGGTGGTCGGAGGCGAAGTCGGGGGAGAGCGCGATGCCCAGGAGACCGCCCTCGCCGGACGGGGACACCCCGGGCACCTCGCCCAGCTCGGTCTTCTTGCCCGACTCGGTGTCGACCCGCGTGATCGTGGCCTCGTCGCGGGAGGAGACCAGCAGGTCGCCGCCCGGCAGCGGGGCCAGACCCCAGGGGCTGTCCAGCCCCGTGGCGACCGTACGGAGCACCTTGACCGAGCCCTTCGCGGGGGGTGTCTCCTCGGCCGGCGACCCGGCGGACGAGGACGGCGCCGCCGTACTGGCCGGGGAGGAGCTGCCGTCCGCTCCGGACGGGTCCGCGCCGCCGGAGGAGCCGGAGGAGCAGCCGGCCGTCAGCAGGAGAGCGGCGGCCAGCACGGCCGGCACGGCTCGACGTTGCACGATCTTGGTCCCTTCGACGCGGCGGGTTCTCCTTGTCATACACCGCACGGGCCGTCCGAGTTCCCGATCGGCGCATCCCGAACCCGGGACCGGGGCCGTGACCGGGTCCGGCGGCGGCCGGCCGGGGCGACCGCCCGCGTCACTCCCAGGAACCCTGTGCCGGCGGCAGCGCCCGCACCTCCGCCAGGTCCCGCTCGGTCAGCCGCAGCCGGGCCGCCCCCGCGTTCTGCGTCACCCAGCGCTCCTGCTTGGTGCCCGGCACCGGCACCACGTGCCGCCCCTGCGCCAGCACCCAGGCCAGCGCCACCTGCGCCGCGGTGACCCCGTCGCCGTGCCGGGCCGCGATCCGGCGCAGCGCGGCCACGATCGGCTGGTTGGCGGCCATCATCTCGGCGGTGAAGCGCGGGTGCCGGGCCCGCAGGTCCTCCGGCTCGAAGCCCTGGCCGGGCGTCAGCGTGCCGGTCAGATAGCCGTTGCCCAGCGGCATCGCGGCCAGGAAGCCGACGCCGCGCGAGACGCACCACGGCAGCAGGGTCCGCAGCGCCTCCGGCGACCACACCGACAGCTCGGCCTCGACCGCGCTCACCGGGAAGACCTGCTGCACCCGCTCCAGTTGGCGGATCGTCGCGTCGTGCAGCCGCGCCCCCGGCCGCCGGGCCGAGCGCGCCCCGACCGCGCACAGGCCGAGCGCCCGCACCTTCCCGGCCCGCACCAGCTCCGCCATCGCGCCCCAGGTCTCCTCGACGGGTATCTCGGGGTCCGCACGGTGCAGTTGGTACAGGTCGATGACGTCCGTCTGCAGCCGCCGCAGCGACGCGTCGCAGGCACGTCTCACATAGCCGGGGCGGCCGTTGGCCACGATGTGCTGTTCCCCCACCAGCAGCCCGACCTTGGTCGACACGAAGGCCTCGGACCGCCGCTCCTTCAACACCCGGCCCAGCAGCAGCTCGTTGGTGAACGGGCCGTACATGTCCGCCGTGTCCAGCAGGGAGGACCCGAGATCGAGGGCCCGGTGCACCGCCCTGAGCGACTCGTCACCGCGCTGCCGCGAGGCGCTGTACGCCCAGTTCATCGGCATGCACCCCAGTCCGACGGCCCCCACCGCGAGTGCCGTCGCGCCGATCGTCCTGCGCTCCACCGGTCGTGACCCTCCCTTGTCGGACCACCCAACCTAACCTTTGCCTCTCCGCCCCCTGACATAGCCTCCTGACCATGACTGCTGACGTGTGGCTGCCCATCCCGCCGGACGAGATCGAGGGCCTTCCCGAAGGTCCCGCCTACCGCCACTGGGACGGCCAGGAGACCTATCCCGCCGACCCGGCCGACTGTGCGTTCTACGTCGTCCCCTACATGAAGCCCAGCGGGATCGGCGTACGCCCGCTGCCCGAGATGCGCTCCGTCCAGGTCGTCCAGACCCTCTCGGCGGGCATCGACCACGTCGAGCCCGGTCTGAAGCACCTGCCCGCGGGCGTACGGCTGTGCAACGCGCGCGGCGTGCACGAGGCCAGCACCGCGGAGCTGACCCTGGCCCTGATCCTGGCGTCGCTGCGCGGCATCCCGGACTTCGTGCGGGCGCAGGACCGCGGCGAGTGGCTCGGCGGCTTCCGGCCCGCGCTCGCGGACCGGACGGTCCTCATCGTCGGGTACGGGTCGATCGGCGCCGCGATCGAGGACCGGCTCGTGCCGTTCGAGGTCGCGCCGGTGGTGCGCGTCGCGCGCTCCGCCCGCACCACGGAGCGCGGCCCCGTGCACCCGCTCACCGAACTCCCCGCCCTGCTCCCGCGGGCGGACGTCGTCATCCTGTCCACCCCGCTCACCGAGGCCACCCGGGGACTGGTCGACGCCGAGTTCCTGGCCCGGATGAAGGACGGTGCCCTGCTCGTCAACGTGGCGCGCGGACCGGTCGTGGACACGAAGGCGTTGCTCGCCGAACTGGAGAGCGGGCGCCTCACCGCCGCCCTCGACGTGACCGACCCCGAACCGCTGCCGCCGGGCCACCCCCTGTGGCATGCTCCCGGCATAGTCGTCAGCCCGCACGCGGGCGGTCCGACCTCCGCCTTCCTGCCGCGCGCCAAGCGGCTGCTGGTGGGCCAGTTGAGCCGGTTCGTGAACCGGGAGCCGCTGCGCAACGTGATCCTGACGACGGGCGCGTAATCGGTTTCGGGCACCCTCCGCGACCCCCCGGATGCGGTGGGTGCGCGCATATCCGCTGGTCGTCACGGAGCGTAGAGAACCTATGTCCCTGAGTGACGAGACTGGTGTATCGTCCGACAGGGGACGCGCCGCGCACCGTACGGCGCCGGGGATGGACATCTCAGACTGTGAGGGGGGCGACGGGCGATGCACGGCCTATGGACCAACGATCCGACGCGGCGGAGCCGCCGCCGGCGACCCTGGCGCACGACCGCGCACCGACGGGGACGGCACGGCCCCCACGGCGGTCGGCCCGCACAGCGCTGCCCCCACCCGCGGCGGCCGGGCGACCGTGGCAGGCAGGGCCGGCCGGCCCACCGGTGTACGC